>JBBDSC010000236.1:0-14159 GCA_040905145.1 Anditalea sp. | reverse complement strand
ATACGTTCCAACTGGTCATTAACAATGCTTTGGATCTGAATGCCTATGAATTAAAAATGAGCTACCATCCGGCACCATCAGATACCTTGGTCTACTCCACCTACCTCTATGAACATACCATCTATACTGATTGATTTTTTTCTTTTCTAAACTTTTTTAATGCTCAATATTCAATATACCATATCAATACTCAATGTTGCTTGCTTTTAGTTGTTCTTCACCAGATTGATCCAGATGTTCATCTGTGTTAATCTGTGCTATCTGTGGTGCTTTTACTGTAATTCCGATGAAACATCATCAGTGTTCTCACTGAAGATCCTTTCCTCAATGCACCTCATCGGGGATATAGTTTGGACAGTAAAGGCAAGGAAGGCGTTGCTACATGCCCAAAATCTGTCATCCCTTTGGGACTTTTGTACATTGATTAACCTGCCTTTCTATAATCCTGCCATCTCTCCGGGATTTTCTCCTGGTTTTGGAAGCACAACAAGCTTAATTTTCAAGGTCCTATAAAATAAAACGCGTGCCGCAGATAGTTGGCTTTAGACCATGTCTGTCAACTGTAAATTTTACCCTGAGAAGCCCATCTTACGGGTTTAATTTTCCTAATACTTCCTTTGCCTGATGCCATTTTAATCGTGGACCAAACTGGCCGACTATTTTGGAGGAAGCCATACTTGCCAGCTTTCCGCTGGAGGCATAGGAATGACCGTTGGTAATCCCATAAATGAAGGCGCCCGCAAACATATCTCCGGCGCCGTTGCTGTCAATGGCAATAGTCTTGTACGGTTCAATATCAATAAAAGTATCCCCATCAAAAATCATTGCCCCGTTTTTCCCTTGGGTTATAACAAAATGCTTGGCCACTTTCTTTAATTCTTCCCGGGCTTCTATCAAATCATCTTTGCCGGTAAAGATCTTGGCCTCTTCTTCATTGGCAAAAAGCAAGTCCACACTAGCGCCAATCACCTCATCAAAGCCTTCCTTGAAATATTTTACCATGGCAGGATCAGAAAAGGTCAACGCGACTTTGGAGCCATTTTCTTCCGCTACTTTCTTAGCAAGCTGCATGGCTTTCCTGCCATTTTCAGAGGTCACCAGATAACCTTCTATGTACACATATTTGGCATCCTTAATAGCCACTTCATTCACTTCTTGGGTGGAGAAATTTTGGGTTACACCCAAGAAGGTATTCATGGTCCTTTCGGCATCTTCGGTTACCATCACCAAACATTTGCCCGTGATCCCACTTTCCAGCTTTTCAGGGTTCAGGTTATTGTCCACCCCTGCCTCTTTCATATCATTGATGAAAAAATGGCCCAATTCATCATTGGCTACCTTGCAACTGTAGTAGGAATTGCCTCCAAACTGACTAACGGCTATCACCGTGTTGGCCGCTGAGCCTCCACATTGCTTCTTGGCTTCTTCGGTTCTGATCACATTCATCAGGTGATTTTGTCGATCTTCATCCACCAAGGTCATCAATCCCTTTTCAATCTTATTGGCGATGAAGAACTCCTCTTTTACCCTAAATTCAATGTCCACCAAGGCATTTCCAATGCCTACTACATCGTATCTTTTTCTCATTTCTATGGTTGATTTCTGTATTATTGTTGACTAAATTAATTATAAATAATGAATTATAAATTATAATAATTGATAACTCATCACTTTTAATTATAACTTGTAATTCATGTTTTTCTTTTCCGCCACCCCATAAAAATGGCCACGCTAAAAACAATAGCGATCAACAGCAATCCAAACGACTCCCTGGCCTCTTCCATGGCCATTGTCTTCATAGTCAAATCCTGTTGTTGCCATTCCTGGGCTATCCATTCACCCACGGAAGGGGGAAAGAAATAAACAACTCCTATAAGACAAAGGACTGTTCCAATTATCAGGGGAGTCAGCGGGTACCGTTGCATCGCGGCAAGCGCCGACATTACCGCGGCAATAAGATAAATGATTACCCATACCCAAGAATCAATATCATTCAACTGCAGATAAGCACTGATAATAAACAGGAGGCTCCAAATGCCAAAAAAGATGCTTGTTGCTATTCTCATACCTGAACTTGGTTATATTTTAATGGGAATAGTGGAATAATGGAACGAAAGGATGGCTCTTTGGATGATACATTCCGTTGACGTTGGGAATTGGAATGAGGTACATCCCAGCATTCCACCATTCCATTATATTCCATATCTGATCCTGGCCATAAACCTTAATTGATAAATCCACAATTCATAGCCTGTCAATGCCAATCAATCTACGGTTTTTTGATCCCGAAACACATGATCCAAGATAAAGCTATAAATATCAGTTGGTTCAGCAACTGAATCTTTTAACAATGAAGAATTCTTGGTAACCAATATTGGATGGTCCATTGGATCCTCACTGATCCTACCATGTGAACCTTTGACCAGACTGGCATCCAACGGAATAACGTCCATTAAATATCGGAAGCCCAGCTTTTTCTTCAGCACCTTCATTCCCACCTTGGCTTTTAAAAACCTGATTTTAGGATCGGCAAAAACTTCTACAGGATCAAATCCCGGTTTATTGTGAATGGCCACTGTACGGGCATAGTCTGGGGCCCTCGCATCATCCAGCCAGTAATAATAGGTAAACCAGGAGCTTTTGTCAGCCACGGCCACCAAATCTCCTGCCCTATCATGGTTCAGGTGATAATCTTCTTTCCCTTTTTCATCCAATACCATTTCGATCCCAGAAGTATTCTCCAACAGTTTTTTTACTGCAGGGAGATCCTCCTTGTCTTTCACATACACATGGGCCAACTGGTGGTCAGTAACAGCAAAAGCCCTACAGGTCCCCGCATCCAGAGTTTCCAGCCCCAGTTCATCTTTGACCGCAATATACCCTTCATTCCTCAACACCCGGTTGATATGGATTGGATTATTGACGCTGGTGATGCCATATTCAGAAAGCAGGATGACTTCTGCCCCTTGTTTTTCATAATAAGTAATCAGGTCCTTGCATAACTCATCGATTTCCTCCAGATCTTTGCCAATCTTGGAGTAGTCGATACCGCACCTTTGCAGGTTATAATCCAGATGGGGGAGATAAATAAGCGTAAGCGTAGGATCGTTCCATTCATCCACCTTTTTGGAGGCCTCTGCGATCCAGCGGGTGGATGCTATATTGGCATTGGGTCCCCAAAACGAAAAAAGCGGAAACTGCCCCAACTCCTTTTGCAACCGATCCCTCAAATTCATGGGATGACTATGGATGTCGGGTAATTTTCTTCCGTCTGAGGGGTACAGTGGCCGGGGGGTCACTGAAATATCCGCAGTGGAATACATGTTATACCACCAAAACATATTGGCACAGGTAAAATTGGGGTCACGCCTTTTTGCTTCATCCCAAACCTTGGATGCCTGGACCAGATGGTTGGACTGGTGCCAGTTTCTGATTTCACAGGTATCACGAAAATACCAGCCATTGCCAACAATACCATTTTCTGAAGGATGCTTTCCTGTAAGGTAAACAGATTGGGAAGAGCAGGTCACTGCAGGTAATACCGGATTGATCGTGGCTTTCTTTCCCTTGGCAATCCATTCTTTCAAAAAAGGGGTATGCTCCCCAATGACCCGGCCCGACAAAGCCACCACATTCAATACCACTGTTTTTTTCATTGATCCATATTTTCAATTACCCATTGAAGCTCCCTTATAATGGAGTGGGTAAGATCGAGATTAATATCCTCAGGTAATACCTCCCAAGTATAGGTTTCCACTTCCAAATGGTTGGTTATTTTTTCTGTTTGAATAAAATCCAATACCTCTAAAATTTCCAATTGTGTTGATACCAGTTTTCCATAGCGCTCCAAAAATACAGGCACATGAAAATGGATACGCCATTCTTGGGCCTGTGTTTGCGATAGGTTGGTAAGTGCCAAAGGAAGATCCCGGTAAGCCTTCAGTTTCCCCTTGGCATCCCAGGCAACTACCTGGTGCAGGTAAGTGGATTCCGCAAAAGGCAACAATAAGGTTCCTATTTCTCTTCTTTGCTGGGCATCAGTTGGCAGATCCAGTTTGAGGGCAGCGCTGATTTGGATTTTACCCACTTGTATCCCTTCGGCTTTAAATGCCGCAAAAGTCTCATGGGGCTTCTCATATACCACAGCAAAATGACATACATCATAACAAATCCTGATGTGTTCTTTCAGGCATTTTTCTGATTCTTCCTCAGAAAGGTTCAAATGTTCGGCTAAAAAATCCTTGCCAATAGGAATAAGCGAGTTCCGGTAAAAATCAACCACATCCTGTGTGTTTTCCAACAAACCATCCGGTTCCGGCTCTATATCCAGGTGTAAAACTTTGCCGCTCTGTTGCCGGATCTCGTATAGTTTGGCCGCAACTTCGGCCAGATGCACAACGGATTTTCTTCTAGCCTCCTTTATTTCCAGGTCATTTTTGTGCCAAAATTTGTAGGAAAGTGGAGAAGTGGAAATACCTCCATCCATTCCCTCAGGAAGCAAGGCGTCCAATATAACGAAAAGACGGAATGTATAATCCCGTCTTTCCCTGGTGGTCCAGTCCGGATGGTGTACCTGATCTTTTACTACCTGACGGTGAAATCCGCCATAGGGAAATCCATTAAAAGTGAAAACATAGGAATCATGGACTTGTAACCAAGATTTAAATTCCCTCAGCTTTTCTTCCTTGCCCAATTCCAGACTTGCTTCATTGGACAAACGCAATCCTATACCAAAGGACTTGCCATGAGTCAGTTGCTGCTTTATATCGGGAACGTGATGTTTGAGATTGTTAAAAGTTTCTTCCCAACTCTCGCCGGGATGAATATTAGTGCAGTAAGTTAAATGAAATCCATCTTTGATCATTATACGGCTATTTTTTCATCCATAAAAGCCTTTAATCTATTGGCGGACTGAAGGATCAGATCCCCGTTCATTTCATGCACTTCTACCCCACGGCCAATTCCCTGCAATAGCATAATGGTCAATTCGCCCCCAAGGTGCTCTCGGAATTCCTCCAGCCCTTCTAAAAGGGCTTCACCGGACAATTCGGGTACATACAACACAAAACCCAATGCTTTGATCAGGTGAATGATCCTTTTCAATTCATCTTGGGAAAGCATTCCTTTCAAGCAGGAATAGGTTGAATCCAAGGCTACCCCTATGGCAACAGCCTCTCCATGGCGTATCCTGAAGTTGGTCATATGCTCCAACTTATGTGCAGCCCAATGCCCAAAATCCAAAGGCCGTGAAGAACCGGCTTCAAAAGGATCCTTACCCGCAATATGTTCCAAATGAAGGGCTGCACAACGGTAGATCAATTCTTCCATAGGGGGCATTTCCCTGGAATTCAACTGGTCGATATGCGCCTCCAGCCAATGAAAAAAATCGGGCTCTTTGATCAGACTTACTTTGATGGCTTCGGATATTCCACACCGCCAATCCTTATCGTTCAGTGTTTTTAAAAAAGTAGAATCATTGATGACGGCATAGGGTGGGGCAAATGTGCCGAGGTAGTTTTTTTTACCATAGACATTGATTCCGTTTTTTACGCCTATGCCGGCATCATTTTGGGCAAGTACTGTGGTAGGAATGCGGATATGACGAATGCCCCTGTGGGCAATGGCCGAAGAAAAGCCCACCATATCAATCACCGCACCTCCTCCTATAGCAATAATATAGGAATGTCGGTCAATCCCATAGGTATTAGTGGCATCAAGTATGGCACGAAAATGATGCTGCTCATTTTTGGCCTGCTCACCACCCGGAACAATCATCGGCTCAGCACAAAGCGTAAAGTCTTCTTCAAAAGCTGTTGCATAAACCTTAATCTGGTTTATAAGGCCAGGATGGGCCTTAACTACCCCTCCATCGATTACCACAAAAATTTTTGGTTTTTTTTCTTTGCCCAAAAGTTTGGCCAATAAGGTATTCTCCTCTTCGAATATATTTTCTGAAAAACAAACCCGGTAATGAAACGGCACAGCAAAGGCTTGTTCAATTGTTTTTTCCATTTTCTTCTCTATATGTTTAATAACTCCATTTCGAAAATAGAGTTCCTCAATAATCGATTTCTTTCTCCTTCAGATTAGGTAACAGCAAATTTACGTGCTATCCATAAGGATAAGGGCAGAAGTAACAATACCAGTACCCCAAACTTCCATCCAGCATAAGCTGAAGCCAGTGAAGCATTTACTACGATCAGGGAAATAATCCCTGCTTTTACCGCCTTACCGATCAATTGGGGCTTTTGATCTTTCAAAGCTTTCAGCAAAGGGGGAAATATCAGGTAAGAAAGCAATAGTAAAAATGGCAGGACCTGCCACCAACTTCCATTGGTAGAAAAGGAAAGTACAAAAATTGCCAATACAATTACCCCATACATGACCATACCTCCCTGCAAAGCCCTGCGGTTTTCTCCATGCACCTCTCCACGGCTGATCATCGTTATAGCCGCTATATATATTAAAGGGATCAGCCCCAAATACCAGACTTCGCCAACCATCAGGGGTACAGCGCTTACGCCAAGTAACAAATTCCCCGACCTGCATAATCCCATATTTATGGGGCCAAGAATTAACTGATGTTTCCCCCAAGCATCATAAAGAACCGATAAGGCCGCTACTACAAGTGCAATAACCCCACTCAATAAAGAAACTTGCCATGCAGCAAGGATTCCTATCAACAACAATATGGAAGCCATCATGGCTGCGCTTATGACAGAAACTTGCCCACTTGGTATGGGTCTTTCCGGCCTTTCTTTACGGTCCAGCTCTGCATCAAACACATCGTTAAATGTAACTCCACCACCATACAAACCTATGGTAGCCAGGCATAGCCAAAGCAAGGAATTCAATGGGGTTGAGGAGGATGACCAAAAGTTGACTTCATTGGGGAAAAGGAATATAGCTGCTCCTGACACAGCAAACCCAGCAAGAATATCAGCTATTGCTGTTACTATATTTGCCGGCCGCGTCAGGCGGATATAGGCAATCACTTTTTTCATTCCGTTTTTCCTGGCTCTTTTCCTGGTTAAAAATACTGCTTTCAGAACTAATTTTCTACTATATCCGAAGATCCCTCCACCTTGGGGGTTTGTCCACCGCGCAAAATGGTGTTCCCATCACGCTTTTGACTCTGATCGATAGGCTCTGCTTCCAACCAGTCTTTCTCATCCATCTGACCACTTTGACCGTAAGCAGTCAGCGCATTCTGATAACAGGTGAGCCTGATATGCTCCTCAGATATGCCCTTTTCCTGCATCAGAGCAGCTGTTTTTGGCACGGCCAAGGGGTCACTTATCCCCCAGTCAGCCGCACTGTCTATGATAATGCGTTCGGGGCCATATTGCCGGACGACTTCCACCATCCGTTCACTGCCCATTTTGGTATGGGGGTAAATGGTGAAAGCTGCCCAGTATCCTCTATCCAAAACTTCTTTTACGGTTTCCTCATTATTATGGTCTACTACTACCATTCCTGGATTCAGACCATGCTCCTCACTCACATCCATACTCCGTGTAGTTCCTTTTTTCTTGTCCCTATGGGGAGTATGGATCATGACTGGAAGGTTTACTTCTTTGGCCAATTCCAGCTGTAACCGATAGAACCTGTCTTCAGCAGCAGTCTGGTCATCATAACCAATTTCGCCAATAGCCACTACACCTTCTTTGCCAACGTAAAGCGGTAACAGTTCCATTACCTGTTCGGCCAGCGGTTCGTTGTTTGCCTCTTTTGAATTTAGGCCCATGGTACAATAATGGTATATGCCAAATTGCTTCGCCCTGAACCGCTCCCAACCAATCAAGCTGCTAAAATAATCCTGAAAACTTCCAACTTTGGTCCTTGGCTGTCCCAACCAAAAAGCCGGTTCTATAATGGCTACTATACCTGCTTTTCTCATGGCTTCATAATCATCGGTAGTCCGGGAAGTCACATGGATGTGTGGATCTATAAACATCATAACTATATCTATTTTATTTACTTGGATTTAACCAAACATCTAACCTAAACACTTTACAAATTAAAACAAAAAAATTAATGATCAATGGTATTATTCACTTCTAATATGGAAAGTTGCACTTCTCTGAAGAGCTTTGACCGTTGATGGATTGTTTTCATGATCAGAGATGGTAATAGATGCTCTTGCCTGCTCTACCCGAACGTGAAAAGTCAACAGTCCACAGTCGACGGTCCACGGCAGATCAGGGGCATATGTATAATGGGGTTAAATATAAATGTATGGTTTTGGGATCGGCCGTTAAAAGGTTTCACGCAGCGATCGCTGCGTAGAAATTGAAAAAACAAACACGCTGCGTCTTCTTTGCGCAGCCGTGTGAACCTCCACTCTTTGTTCATTCGTCTTTTCGTCTTTTCTTTCCTCCTATTATTTTGCCTGCTTACCGGAAGGCTGGCGTGAAACAATTAGATCCAAAGCAGATGGTATATAGTCCATGGAAATACTGTTGGATATTGGCATAATAAAATTTATTATTATACTTTTAATTCTCATTGCTAGCAGAAGACAAAGTGATAGCGAAAAATAGATGAAATAATTTTCCACATGATTTTTAAAGATAAGGTAGCCATTGTTACCGGTGCTGGTCAGGGCATAGGTTTTGAAATTAGTAAATATTTGGCAAAAGAAGGAGCCCGGGTACTTTTAAATGATCTAGATCCAGGCTTAACCGCACAGGCGGCAGATATGATCATGGAAGAGACTCATGGCACATGCATCCCCCTGCCAGGGGATAGCAGTGATATTCCCCTGATCGAAAAAATGGTGGGGACAGCAGTTTCCACCTACGGCCAATTGGACATTGCTATAGCCAATGCGGGGATCACACTTTTCGGGGACTTCTTCACTTATTCACCGGAATCGTTTTTTAAGGTGATGCAGGTAAATTTAGGGGGCACTTTCTTCTTGGCGCAAGCGGCAGCCAATCAAATGAAGCAGCAGGTTACCGGAGGTTCCTTGCTGTTTACTTCCTCGGTTACCGGGCACCAGGCGCATAAAAACCTGGCGGCTTATGGAATGAGTAAAGCCGCCTTGGAAATGTTGGCCAAAAATCTGGTCATAGAGCTTTCTTCCTATAAAATCAATGTGAATACCATAGCTCCGGGGGCTACATTGACCAACAGGACGATTATGGACCCCGAATATGAAAAGACCTGGTCAAAAATCACCCCGATGGGACGTCCTGCCCATGTGGCCGATATAGCCGATACGGCTTTATTTTTGGTATCGGATAAAGCCAGACATATCACCGGACAAAATTTAATCGTGGACGGTGGCTGGACCTGTACCAGTCCTTCCCCTTATTGAACCCAAACCGGCGAAGCCAAAACCAAAACAGCAAATAACAAAAGGCAAAAAATTTAAATGGACAAATTGTCAAACCTTCCAAAAGATACCAAAATGTTTAAAATAAAGTAAAAATAATATGCTCAGATTAGACAATAAAGTAGCAGTAGTCACCGGTGGTGGCAGTGGCATTGGTAAGGCGATTTCCCTATTGTTTGCCAAGCAAGGGGCCATGGTATGTATTCTGGATGTGGATGAAGAAGGGGGCATGACAGTGGTAGAGGAAATCAAAGCACAGCAAGGGCAGGCTTTTTTCCAGAAATGTAATGTAGCCATTCTGCAGGAAGTGAAGCAGGCTGTTAAAGCCATAAACGAAAAATACCCAAGCATTGATGTTTTAGTCAACAATGCGGGCATTGCCCATATAGGCACCGCAGAAACCACTTCCGAAGAAGATTTTGACAAGCTGATGGCTGTAAATGTAAAGGGGGTATATCACTGTTTGAATCAAGTGCTCCCTGTAATGAAAGCCAAGGGAGGGGCCGTCTTAAATTTGGCTTCAGTGGCCTCGAGCGTAGGTTTGATGGATCGATTTGCCTATTCCACCACCAAAGGGGCGGTGTTGGGCATCACCCTTTCGGTAGCAAAAGATTACCTGTCCCACAACATCCGCTGCAACTGCATTTCACCAGGAAGGGTACACACCCCCTTTGTGGATGGCTATTTACAAAAACATTATCCTGATAATAAACAGGAAATGTTTGAAAAGCTTTCAAAAACACAACCCATAGGCCGAATGGGCAATCCCGAAGAAATCGCTTTTCTGGTGCTGTACCTTTGTTCTGATGAAGCTTCTTTCATCACGGGTTCCGATTACCCCATTGATGGCGGGTTTCTTAAATTGAATACTTAAAAAAGACCGGAGACCGATGTCGGAAGACCGAAGACCGGAGTAACTCTCCCGTCTTCGGTCTCATATCTTTGTAATGTTAAGAAAAAATACAATTTTTAACAAACAATAATGGTAGAACCTTAACAATAACAATTACCAAAATGGCAAGAAAAATTAGAATGGGCATGATCGGTGGAAGCTTGGATGCTTTCATCGGTGCAGTCCACCGTCGTGGGGCTGCCCTTGATGGTGAAATAGAATTGGTTTGTGGGGCATTCAGCTCCGACCCCGAAAAATCCAGAGCTGCCGGTGAGGCATATTACCTTCCCGCCAACCGCGTATATGGCTCTTACGAGGAAATGATCCTTAAGGAAAAAGAACTTCCGGAAGGCGAAAGGATGGATTTTGTTTCCGTCGTCACACCCAACCATGTCCATTTCCCGGCAGCTAAAATGGCGATAGAAAACGGTTTTCATCTGGTGATGGACAAGCCCATGACCCTCAATATGGAAGAGGCCAAGCAGCTGGCAGAGACGATTGAGAAGTCAGGGCTGCTGTTTGCGCTGACCCATAATTACACCGCCTACCCCATGGTCAAGGAAGCGCGGCACCTGATCAAATCCGGGGCCATAGGCAAAATCCGCAAAGTGATTGTGGAATACCCACAGGGCTGGCTCTCCGGTTTGCTGGAAGCCTCCGGTCAGAAACAGGCAGAGTGGCGCACGGATCCGGCAAGATGCGGAGCAGCCGGAGGCATCGGCGATTTAGGCACCCATGCCGAAAACCTGGCGGAATATTTTACGGGCCTGAAAATCACCGAACTGATTGCCGACCTTACAATTTTTGTGGAAGGAAGAAGACTGGATGACGATGCCAATGTGCTGCTGCGCTTCGATAATGGGGCCAAAGGCATACTTCACGACAGCCAGATCTGTAATGGTGAGGAAAATGACCTGAACATTAGGGTTTATGGAGAGCATGGAGGATTGAAATGGAAGCAGATGGAACCTAACACCCTGATCCAAACCAATCAGGAAAATGGCTCCCGCATTATTCGCACAGGGGTGGGCAACTTGTCTGCAAATGCCCAGGCACATACCCGCCAACCAGCGGGGCATCCTGAAGGCTATGTGGAAACATTTGCCAGTATCTACAGGAATTTCGCTTATGCACTTCGTGCAAGGTGGGGAGAAGAAGCCCGGAAAAATGCTACTGGAGGTTTGAGTGCCGAAAGTGCCAACCCTTCTGGCTATGATCCTGAAATCCATGATTTTCCTGGCGTGGAAGAAGGGCTGAGGGGCATGGGTTTTATCCAAACCGTCCTTAAATCCAATGAGGAAGGCAAATGGACCAAGTTTGAAATTTAGTGTTTGGTGACTTAGGGACTGAGAGACGGAGAGGCTTAGGGACGGGGAGACTTAGGGATGGGGAGATTTCAATGCATCCATCCTCCCTTAGTCTGTCTCTTATTATCCCATTTTGGCGGTAGAGGCAGGTAATGTTTTTAGTGGCCCTGTAATTTAAAAAATTTGTTGGCGTAGACACAGAACGCTCCAAATCCACACAGGGCAAAGGGTTAACTGGCACTATAGTCAGATTCGGTGCATCGAATTTAAATATACATCTCTATTTATTAATATTATAATTCAATAATTTCAACTTCCTCAAATAAAATTCTATAATTTTGAAAAAAAGTAAAAAACATGAATTTTAAATTAGGAGAATTATTTTGTGGACCAGGAGGAATTGCAATTGGCGCAAGAGATGCTTCCTTTGTTCATAATGGAGAGCTATTTTCTATAAGTCATGAATGGGCAAATGATTATGAAAAAGATACTTGCGAAACGTATTCTAAAAATATTTGCCCAGAAAATGTCGGTTCAGTAATTTGTGATGATGTTAGAAACCTTAACATGGAAAGCTTATCCCAGATAGATGGATTGGCTTTTGGATTTCCTTGCAATGACTTTTCCATTGTTGGGGAACAAAAAGGTTTTGAAGGAAATTATGGTCCCCTTTATTCTTATGGTGTTAAAGTTTTACAAAAATTTCAGCCAAAGTGGTTTCTGGCTGAAAATGTAGGAGGACTGAGAAATTCAAATGAAGGAAATGCTTTCCAAACGATAATCGAAGAACTAACAGCAACTGGTTATGATGTTGTTGCCAACCTATATAAATTTGAGAACTATGAAGTTCCACAAGCAAGACATAGGATTATTATTGTTGGTATAAGAAATGATTTAGGCTTATCATTTAAAGTTCCTGTCATAAAAAATCCAAAAACTATAACTTCTCGTGAGGCAATAGAAATTCCACCAATTCCTCAAAACGCTCCAAACAATGAACTTACAAAACAATCTGCCACTGTAGTTGAAAGATTAAAACATATTAAACCCGGACAAAATGCATTCAATGCAACACTGCCTGACCATTTAAAGTTAAATGTTAAAGGAGCAAAAATAAGTCAAATATATAAACGACTAGACCCAAATAAGCCTGCTTATACTGTTACTGGAAGTGGCGGCGGTGGTACTCATATTTATCATTGGGAAGAAAATCGAGCTCTAACTAATCGTGAAAGAGCTCGCTTACAAACCTTTCCTGATGATTTTGATTTTTGTGGCTCAAAAGAAAGTGTCAGGAAACAAATTGGCATGGCTGTTCCTCCAAAAGGAGCTAAATTAATTTTCGAAGCTCTTTTAAAAACTTTTGCAGGAACTCCTTATGACAATATTTTACCAAACATAGAAACAAAAAACAGAGATTTATTTGGTAAAATAATTATGGAACCTTCAGAAGAATATTATTTAAAAGATTTATGATATTAGATAATCTCTATCCAACTGCATTAATAAATCCTATAAGTATTGCAAATAAACTATATATTGTCAGTGGTTATGCCTCTGCTACTTTTGCTAGAAGACACGTTGTGGAGTTGCTAGGTATTAGAAATGATTTTGAAATCAACCTTATAATTGGGATGCCGAACGCCAAAAGTGACCATTTAGCATTTGTTGCGTTACATAAAGAGTTTGGAGATAAATTTAAAGGATATTATTATAGAAGTAGTCCTCCTGTTCATTGTAAATTTTATTCATGGTACAATAATGAAGAGCCCTGCATTGGTTATACAGGTTCAGCAAATTATAGTCAGTATGGTTTTTTTACGCATCTTCAGGTAAATCAACTTAACGACGATTGTCCTATTGGAGCGAAGGATCTTTATGACGAATTATTAAGGAATAGTATCTTTATTCCTGACCATGAAATTGTAGTTCCTGAAAGTCATATTGTAATTCCATTTGTTGGCATTGTTCCACCTGGGAAAATAAATTGGGAAATTCCTGATGTAAGAGTTACAATAAGCTTTCTCACAAATAAAGGAGATTTACCGCAAGTTTCGGGTTTAAATTGGGGACAACGACTTTCAAAAAGTACTAGTAAAGCTACAGGCAAAGTTTCTTGGAGTAAACGAGAACCAAATCAAGCATACCTAAGTTTAAGATTAGATTCAAGAAAAGAAGGTTTTTTGCCAGCATTGACAGTTAACTTTTCATTAATAACTGACGATGGTCAAGCATTTGATTGTGTGATAGCACAAGAAGGTAGAAAAGCAATTCATTCTACAAACGACAACAGTGAAATTGGCAGGTATGTGCGAAACAGAATTGGTGTTGCATTAGGTTCTCCAGTTACTGTAGAGGATTTGGAAAGGTATGGCAGGACAGATTATACAATTGAAAAAATTAATGATGAAACCTTTCTTATGGATTTTTCTGTAAAAGGTAAAAGTCCATAAATGCGCCAATTAACACCGGCCACAAACCTCGCTACATTTCCCCGTAATGGGTAAAGTTGCAACTTCACCCCTATATAAGGCGCAGTATTTAAAAACAAAACTGTCTAAATGCCATTTGTAATGGCTAAATTGATTATAAACAATAGGCAAAGAAACTACACCAATAC
>JBBDSC010000235.1:0-2326 GCA_040905145.1 Anditalea sp. | reverse complement strand
AGGCGTTCTTTTTTCTGCTTTGGGCTTTCCTCAAATAGCCCTTGCTGCATGGTGAGATTGTACAAATCCCCTCCCAGTTGGGCTTTGCGTTTAATTTTAGGATCGTTTTTGGCAATTTCGGTCCTGAAATCCGATTTAATGTCGGCAATTAGCCGTTCCATTTCCCGTTTCTGCTCCTTGTTTTCCGCATTGCGGTAGGTGTCCACAGCCACCCGGTAACTTTCAATCGACCACTTACTTTTCTTCAATGCTTTTTTCAGGTCCGCATCAATGGCAAAACGGCTCACCAGGGAGTTTCCACATTTGATATTGATGTCGATGTTCGGAAGTGTCTCCAACTCCGTAGGAGTCTTGTAATAGGCAGATTTCAATAACTCAATCCACAGCCGCAATCGGCAAATCTTTACGGAGTTGGGATTGATGTCCACACCAAAGAGGCAATTCTCTATGATGTTCTGCTTTTCATGGAATAGCGTTTCCTGGATGCGCTGGCTTTCTTTGTTGGTTGGAGTGTAGTCAAACAGTTCGCCCTCTTCATCTGTTACAATCAGTTCATCATTGACTACCTCCACCTGGTATTCTTTCAGTCGTTTGCCATCACGGTCCTGCAGGATTTTCAGGTCATTTTTTACGGCAATCATTTCATTGAGGGCCGATACCAAAAAGTGGCCGGATCCTACGGCAGGATCGCAAATCTTGATGCTGGTTACGATTAGGTTGGCCTCCTTCCGGTCTTCAATTTTATCATAAATTCCCTCAAGGTCTTTACAATCCCACTGCTTTGTTTCATTGAATTTCTGCACCACCGCCTTGCGGATGGTTTCCCGACACATGTACATGGTGATAAAACCCGGGGTAAAAAATGAGCCGTCTTTGTAGCCGTTAATTTTCTCAAAAATCAATCCAAGCACAGACGCATTGATCAGCGATTTATTTTCCTCCTGGATATCTTCTGCGCCTTCGCTGCTGAAATCGTAGGCATTCAAAAATTCAAACAGGTATTCAAGGGTGGATAAGCTTCCGGTTCTCTTTTTCCCCTGATCATTATTCAAAACAGTAGAGGAAATGATGGGGATGGTTTTGTCATCTTTCAGGTTGCTGATAAACAAGGTCACCTGCTCTATTTCCGTTGGCTCAAAAAGGGATGAATTGAGATAAGGCACTTTCTCAAATAGCTCCTTCACATCCGGGTTTCGATCTTCCATTTTTCTGGCCAGCACCTGGAAAAACAGGCTGTTCAGGTCATCATAGGTTTTGATTTTATCAAGATTCAGAAAGGCGTAGGATTTATCCCCTTTGTGATAGGACAGGAGCTGGGCTTCCAGCAATTTCAAAAATAGAATTCGGTTGATCCAGGTGATGGATAGTTCCAGGGCAACATTGAACAGTCTTTCCGGATAGGTTTCCCCAAACTGTGATGGTCGGTCCAGCCGACTGATTTTATCCAGGCTGTCTAACTGAATGATGGCATCTTCCAAAATACTTCCTGTAAACCGATCACTCTCCTTGTGCCGCCCGATCAATTTCTTGCCGCCTTCTTTGGTCTCTTTCAAGCCAATGATATGTAACAACTCGCTGTAAAATGGCTTGTCCAGGCTGTTGCTGTCATTGGTAAAGGGAAGCTTAAGGAGGTGCTCGGGGGAGAGTAACTTAAAAAGGGCTATTAGTTTGGTATCATCCTCTTTGTCCTTATTTCGTAAGGGCTTTTGATACTCTTGCAAGTTGAAATAGGTGAATTCTATTTCTGAGGAGATGTCTGCAATAAAGGGTTCGGCAATCTGTTTGTAGAAGAAATCGGTTTTGGTATCGGCCAATCGTCCGGCTTCAAAGTCATTAAATTGTTTTACAAGGTTTTTGTTCTGGGCGAAGAGCCTGTCAAAAGTAGTGACATCAAAAAGAAACCATTCATGGATATTGGTGATGACCAGGTGCTTTACTTCCAGGTTTTTATGGGTGATCCGTTCTCGCAAATAATACAGCACCAGTTCCTGAAAAGCTTTGGCATTCAGCTTTCCGGTACTTATCATTTCAGATTTATTGGTTGGCTTTTTTGCTTCGATAATTACGCCAACCGAATCCTTTGCCTTGTCTCCATTATGGATTACTAGGTCATTTCGGCCTTTGGTGTTGATATAGTGATCAGGGTGGAAGTAGGTGCTTTTCAGAAAGTCAATGACAAGGTTTTTATGGAATTCCTCCGATTCCGTGTCATTGGTCCTGTCGAGCAACTGGATCAGGTTGGCCTTAAAACCCTCAATTTCATTCCGGTTCGGTTTTACTTTTAAAAAGGCTTTGTTCAGTGCCTTTCGTGGTTTCAAGCTGTTTA
>JBBDSC010000234.1:26070-67862 GCA_040905145.1 Anditalea sp. | reverse complement strand
TCAAAAAAAATTAAAATCCAAAGTCATTAACATTACCTTCAAGGAGTACCGGGACGACGCCTATAAAATTATTGGTATTTTTGCCAAGCAAGCCAGGGGATTGATGGCCAATTACATTATTGAAAATAAGATCAACGAACCGGAAAAACTAAAGTTGTTCAACAAAGACAATTACGAATATGCGGAAACACTAAGCTCAGAGGAAGATTGGGTTTATATCCGATAGCGGAAATAATATAGGAACGATTCTTGCAGATTCAATTTTTTTGGGACAAAATGCAAAAAAAAGTATATCTTTAACTTTTTAGACATCCAAATTTAAATTTGCCTGATTTGATTCTTATATTCGTTTATTAAAAAGGGATAAAATGTTATTACGCACCTATCTGCTCCTCCCTGCTTTTATCCTCTTCTATTCTATAATTGGCTTTTTTGGTCTATTTGTGGAACTGGTCCCCATTACTTCAGCTGAAGATTCCCTTCGGGCAGAGCCGGACCTGAAAGGCCCGACAGGGGTTTGTTTAAGTGCTGCATCCGGATTTAAATATGAGGAATATACCGCAGGAGGTGATCCTACGGATGTCTTTAATTGGTCTATCACGGATGCGAATGGCTTTGAAGTATACAACCAAGCAAATAGGGGCCTGGACAAAATCATTTTTGCATTTTCCGTTGTAGGGACATATCAGGTTCACCTAAGGGTTTACCGGGGAGCCGATCAAAATTATTATCAGAAATCCTTATCGGTAGTTGTGCAAAACGGTCCGGAATTCAGCATTCCACCGGACGTTGTCCTTTGCGGTGATGACGCCGTCACCATTCAGGCAGTAAATCCTGACGATCCCAACATAGACCAGTACAATTTTAGTTGGCTCAATGAAGACCGTGTTGAAATAGGCACTCAAAATACATTGGAAATCACCGAAGAAGGGAGATATTTTATTAAGATTATCTCAGCAGCCTGTGAAGTGGAGGCCACCACATACGCTGGTCCTTCTATTGAGGTGGAAGTGACTCCTTCCACCACAGTAGCTTGCCTAAGACAAACAGTAAGTTACACGCCGGACACGCCCATAAGCGCCTTATGGTCCTATCAGAAGGCAGGGCAGTCTCAAAGGATCCCACTTGGTGAGTTTTTTACCCTGAACCTGGATACCGAGGACCTGGAAGGAACAGGGGATTATACCATTTTTTTTAATGCCGAGGACGAGCGGAGACCTGGGTGTTCTGTGGAGAAATCCTTTCCCTTGAAGGTGAATGAAGAAGCAAGTTTTACCCTTACTAAAATATCAGATGGGGAGGATTGTGATGCCACCAATGGATCTTTCAAAATTACGGCCTCAACACAACTGGATGAAATCTATGTAAATGGAGTGCCCGATGCTGTATTTAACCAACTTAATCCCAGTGAGGAAAGGACAGTTTCGGGCCTTGTTCCAAAGTTGTATGTGGTTACAGGTACACTTAACGGCTGTAGCATTAGTAAGGTAATTAGTATTGATAATGAAAATGTGGAGGATCCTATCCAATTCGAAGCATCTGCAGAAGACGCAACCTGCTCCTCTTCGGGTGTCGAAAGAGGGAGCATCACCCTGGATTTTGAAGGCGGCCCCCAGACAGGGGAATACACTTTCATCTCATCCAATGGAGAAGGAACTTCCGGTGCCTTTACCAATAAAGAAAGTGTAACAGTAGAATTGCCCAGCAGCACCTATAGTATAAAGGTGAAGGATCCTAACAATTGCACCAGCCCTGAACAGACTACACTTACGATCAGCTCTTCCAGCCAGGTAGCTTTTTCTGTACCTTCTTCAGTAACTGCTTGTGAGTTTTATGAATTAAGCCCGGTTTCCGATCAGGAATTGGACTATAATTTAACCGGCCCCAATGGCAGCTCATTTACGGGTAGCTCAGGAAGTACTTTTAAACTGGAGGAATCGGGCACCTATAGCTTATTAGCTACTCCCAAAGACCCTTCCTCTACCGTATGCCCCAGGACAGGGACTTTTGAAGCATCGATCAATGAGCAGATAACCTTTGATATTTCCCAAAGGATAATTGACTGTTATGGAAATCAGATATTTACAGCTGAACTACAGGGAAAGAAACCTTCTGATGTGGTCATCCGCTGGTTAAACGAAGCAGGGAACATCGTGGGTCGGGAGGTGGAATTTTTCCCTCCTTCCACGGGTAATTTTTCCTTGGATGTGCAGCCCAGGAGAAGCAGTGGTTGCCCGGCCACACCTATTCCTTTTGAAGTAACCATTCCATCCCTAGAAGTCCCAGTAGAAATCAGTGCCTCTTCCTTCTGTGGATCAGATCCTTTTTCCACCTTGTCGGTGGAAGCAGAACCTAAAGACGTTGAGCGGATCCAGTGGTTTTTTACCGATTCGTTGGATGTCACCACCGAACTTTTAGATCTTCAGGATAAATGGGAAGCAGATGTGACGGAGGAAGGTACTTATGAAGTGGTCGTTAGGAGATTGGAAGAACCTACCTGTGAACTTGGCAGGGCCACCTATGACCTGGTGAAATCAGTCGGCATTCCCTTGGTTCTGGCAGAGGAATATCATTTATGCAGTGCTGAAAACATCTTCCCTACCATAAGTCCTGGGGATTTTGAATCCTACAGTTGGCTTTTGGAAGGCGTGGAAATTGATACCGCTTCCGTTTTCAAACCTTCTCTTCCGGGCAATTATGAATTAGTGGTCAGTGATGGGAATAACTGTGAGGCCACGGCTGCTTTTGAAGTGGTCGAGAAATGTGAGACCATGGTCAGATTTCCCAATGCCCTAATTCCAGGGAATAATGAAAAAGATTTTCGGGTCTACGTGGATCCCTTAGTAGAAGACCTTGAAATATTTATTTATAGCCGGACTGGAGAACTGGTTTACCACTGTAATTCGGTTGTTGAAGATCCTGCTCAAACCTATTGCCTATGGGATGGTCTGATTAAAGGGAAAAAGGCCATTACAGGGACTTATGCCCTTATCATCCGATATAATAGTGAACAGCATCCAATGAGACAAATGCTTAAAAGGTCTCTCTTTGTGGTGGAATAGGGCCTGGATAACTTCCTTTCCCTGCTTTGGAGGCAACCCTTTCCAACTTCAATGGATTTAACCCTTTCAGGGTTTAAGAAAAATAATTTATCATGATCCCGCCAAACACCGAATCGGGGATCGAATAAATCCAAGAGTTTTATTGCTCTAATAGAGCCGGCTTTTTTTAAAGCTGCCCTTAATTGCTCAGGTTTATTGGTCCAATAAGCAATTTTTTACCGTCGGTGAATTCCAGCTGCAGGCTTATCCTACCGGAAATGCTCCATGCTTTTCCTTTTGCAAAAAGCCCAAACCGTAAGCCCATCCCCCATAATCAATAATCGGCCGATATTTTTTGACCATGGCATGTTTGATACGGTCCCAGGGATTATCGGATTCCTGCACTTCCATTTTATATGGCATGTCCCCCGGATACTTTGATAATCTGTCCTGTAACGAAGGCGGCTTGCTCAGCAATCAAAAGCAAAAGAAAATAGGCAATGTCCTTAGGATAGCCCAACCTGCTCACAGGAATAGCGGGCAATACTTTTTTTTCCAGTTCTTCATTAATCCAGCCTGTCTGGATTGGGCCAGGTGCGATGGCATTGACCGTAATACCCTTGGGTCCAAGCTCTATGGCCAGGCTTCGGGTATAGGCTTCCATGGCGGCTTTGCTGGCTCCATAAGAAATCTGAGGGGCAAAGCGCTGGGCATTATCTGTGCTGATATTCACGATTCTACCGGATTTTAGGTTCGTTTTAATATATCTTTTTGCAAATTCCTGGATCAGCAATACGGCGGCTTTAGTATTAATGGAGAAATGTCTATCTATGGTAGATGCATCTGTTTCCAGTATAGTGTCCGAAAGTTCACAATGGGCGGCATTGTTGACCAGAATGGACACTGCCCCGAAGACTTTTTCCGCATAATCAAAAACCCCTGAAATTGTTTTTAAGTTGGCCAGGTCGCCACCATAAATTTCCGCCCTTCCTCCTTCTTTCTGGATTTTGTTTTGGATATCCACTGCCTTCCTTTCTCCCAGGTCTGCATGTTCATCTTCCGGATTTTTATCAGCCTCCAAATTCCTGTGGTCCAGGTAATGGATAACCACCGAGGCCCCCTGTTTGGCAAGTGTCCCGGCTATTTCAGCACCAATACCAGTATTAGCACCTGTTACTAGGGCTACTTTATTTGCTATGCCTATATCCACCATGGTAAATCATCGGGGATTTATTTATTCTTTTTGAGCATCTTTTTGACCATAAGATGAGACTCATGATACTGATGTGAATCCATTTCAGTTAACCGCTGGTTTAGGTCTTGAAGAATTCTGGCAGATTCTTTCGAGCCAATTGCTTCAACCTTTTTAATAGTAAATGGCAGAATATGTGGCGATTTAGCTTTAACTGCCATATCCATAACTCTTTCGGCATCCAACTCAACTAATGGCTCGGCAGCATACCATAGCATGAGCGGCAGGTTATGATCATCCTTATCTTCAGATCGCTGTACCAGTCCTTCCAGAATTTCCCATCTTTTCCCTGGTTCCATACGCTGCAGAGCGGAAGCCAGGTACAACCTCACTAAAGCAGAATCATCATTGTGAGCCATTTCTTTAAAAGATGTAAGTGCAGCTGAGGAAAGGTTATTGTCTTCTGCCAAAAGCTGAATGGCCCAGCTTCTTAAATATTCATTTTCATGTGCCAAAAGGTCGAGCAGATTTTTCTCAGTTAACCCATCTGTAACATGCAATGCCCAAAGGGCACGCAGTTTTCGCGTCACATCCGGATTTTCATCCATTAATTTTTTCAGTGCTTTGTGCACCCTTTTATTCGGTCCACGTTTTTGCAAAATATGTCGCGCCTGTCTTACATACCAGTCATTTTTATGAAGCTGAAGATTTACCAGTTCCAAATCCGAATACTTAGAAAGATCTACCTGCACCCATTCGTCATTTTCATGGCTGATCTTGAAAATACGTCCCATGGTTTTATTGTGCACATCCGGATTCGGGCTATGGCATTGGTTTTTATCGTACCAGTCTATGGCATAAACAGAACCGCTGGGACTGTATCGAAAATTTAACCATTGTGACCAGGAATCATTGGTTAGCAGGAAATCATCTCCATGCATGGCCGTATAGCCAGATCCGTCCCTTTTAAGTTGATCAATGTTGACCCTGCTGCCATTGATGTTGTTCATGAAAATATTATTCCGATATTTTTCAGGCCAGCTATCTCCCAGATAAATCATGGCTCCTGCATGGGCATGGCCCCCTCCTTTAACACCTGACCGGAAGTTACCAGCGTGGGGTCCCCTGTCGCCCACCCAGTGTACATGATCCGCAATTGTTTTTATATCATCGTAAATATAGGGATTGAAATGTTCTCCGGCTTGCCGATGATATCTGGCCCCCTGAATAATATGGAACATATGCGGAATAACGCATACGGTAGCAAAAGGGTGACCGTAATCATTGAAATCAATCCCCCAGGGATTGCTGGTCCCTTCCGCAAAAACTTCAAATTCATGCTTGGTGGGATGATATCGCCAGACACCGGCATTAATTCCAGTCCGCTCTTCATCCGAAGCTCCAGGCTTACCCACATTTGAATGGGTAAAAACACCATGTGTGCCATAAAGCCAACCATCAGGTCCCCAGCGCAGACTGTTAAGGGTTTCGTGGGTATCCTGATATCCCCAGCCATCAAGGAGTATTTGTGGTGGGCCTGATGGTTTATCCTTTTTTTCATCTATGGGAATAAATAAAAGATTGGGTGCAGCACCCAACCATACTCCTCCCATTCCAACTTCGATGCCACTCACCAGGTTCAGCCCCTCCATAAAAACCGTCCTTTTATTAAGCTTCCCGTCACCATTGGTATCTTCAAAAATCAATATTCGGTCCTTACCCTCACCTTCCTCTGCTCTCACAGGATAGGTATGGGCTTCGACTACCCAAAGCCTGCCGCGAAAATCTGTTGTGAAGCTTATTGGCCTTACCACATCCGGTTCGGAGGCGGCCAGGGTTACAGAAAATCCCTCCTCCAATGTCATGCTTTTTGCTGCATCTTCTCCGGAAAGACCTGCATGGGGAACATAATCCAAGGGTGGAAGTGTAATAATGTCCTCCTGTTTAAGCTCATTTGCAAATTGAGGGCGTTGGGCATGAAAAAGAAATCCATCGAAGCTGATATGAGCCCATTTATCATCCCCAATATAGGGAATTTGCGAGATGCCAGTCTCATTGTCAATAAGGCGGATGAAAATATCCTTTCCCATATGTTCTTCCAGATCTACCACCACAGGTCGCAGTGTTGCACGGCCTGATCCCGATATTTGGAAGAAGGCACTGTCCTGATCTGCTCTTACCAGTTCAACACGTGTATCCTGCAATGCCCCGCCTGATACCTTGAAAGAGGCAAAAGGTCGCGTTACCTTGAAAGGGGCGGATGTTAGGGTGCCTATAGATTCATGGTTTAAAGTTCCGCCGCTGCTGACGAAGTATTCTCCTTCTTGGCCCACATGCATATCCTTTTCATGCACTGGAGAGGAGTCCCCGGAAATCAAGGGATTAGAAAATGCCTCGCCGGTAGAGACCCAATCATCAAGAGTTCCTGTCTCAAAATCAAGGTTCAGTTCCCGGTCACCGATTTTTGGTATCTCTCCGGTGACAATCACCTCATCGGTAATAGGTCCCTCAACCACTTCAAATTGCCCCACCATACCTGCAGCCCTGTGTCCCGGGATAGTACAATAGTAGGTATCACTTTCTTTGGCTTCGAAAACTATGTTAGCAGTAGCTCCTTTTTCAATAATCACCTCACTTTTGATTCCAAGCTTTTCCAGAGCAATATCATGGGTCATTAATTCTCCATTAACGATGGTTATTTTAACCCGGTCCCCTTTATTGGCACGAAGAACCGGATTGCGGATCCCCTCTTGGTCAAAGTAACCTAACATGGTAGCCTCAAGGGTATATTCCCGATCAAAATACAGGGCATCCCCAAAAGGAACATCTCCTGAGTCAAGACCAAAGCTATGGCTCCCGGGAATCAGAAACAAATGAAATATTACAGCTAAATAAAATGGAGACGATTTCATAAATTTATTAATTATAACTTCAATATGTAAGGGGCGAATTACCTGTCTTTCAAGCTTAAAAACAGTAATTCAAAAATCAACTCCCAAATTAACACTTTTGGAATAATTTTACCTATGAATTTTTCTTAAATGATGGAACGAGGAAAAAATTGCCTGCAAATATTGCCTGAATCCGCACCTGCTAAGGTGCCCACTAAGAAGCGTTCAGGGAAGTATGGTTATTCTGACCCCGGATTACAATTCACCAATTTAATTTCAACTTTATAAATCGTGGGCGGTAGAGGGTTGGGTTAGCCTGTATTTCATTACCAAAATCAAAAGCATTGACATTATAGCTGATAATAAGCTCGCCTGGAGCAGATAAATTGGGGTGGGCTTTTGCATTGTAGGTAATATAATTCTTTTGCTGCATTTCCTGGGATTCCCAAATGTTAATAACTGGTCCAAAGGGTCCATAAGGAGTTAAACCCAAGCGTAATCCTACAATGGGATTAATTCCGTTTATGGTAAAAACAAGTGCATATCTCCCATCAGGAAGGGCCGAAACACTTAATTCATTTGAAACTTCCTCGGCAACATAGGATACCTGTTGCATATCGGCATTCCATTCTTTTCCATTCCAGAACCTCCAGGCGCCAAAGCTTTCAAAATCTTCCGGCTTTACCCTTGCTACCATTAGATTTTTTCCTTTCCCCCTGACACCATATACATAAATATATCCATCAGGATCAGGAGCACCTGCTAATTCCGTGTTAACAAAAATGCCAGCCCCAAATCCGCCATCTTCAAATCTAAGTGGAGTCTCAATCTGTCGCTGATCCTTAAATGGTGGAGTACTTCCTTCGGGTATTGCTATAAGATTGGTACCCATCTCTTTAAATGACCAATCTTCACTTTTATCAAGGTTTCGCATTCTGTAGGCAAAAATGTAAATGGCATTGTCTAATTCCGTATTCAGAAAGCCATCTCCAAGCCAGTAGTAATCCCCTTTTTCTGCTGAAGCCGTTTGGGGCGAAAAAAATGAGATAGGTTTGCCTGACTCATTTTTAGCCCAGTGGAAACTTATATTATCTGCTTTTGGCTCACTCCCTTTAATATAAGCTATGGTATTGTTCACCATGACCTGACCGGGCTGAAGTTTATCGTCTTCAATTTCACCGATCATGGTGTCACTGAAAATGAGCATCGTTTGGGTAGTGGAATCTGCTGTCTCATTATCTTTTCCATTTAGCGGTAGTGCAAAAATGCCATCTGCGCCAAACCATCCGCTGGTCCTGTTAAATAAAGCTGTCCAGTCCGGCGCTTCTTCCACTGTAAAATCAAGGTTTTCAATATCGTCATTAGTCTCCACTTCACTTGATTTTGAATTCTTACAGGAAACAAGCATTAACATGGAGATGAAAATCATACATTTAAAAATACTCATTGGATAATCCATATTCTACAATTTAGGTATATAATGACATTAAAATAAATTTTCAGTCGGAATTCAGAAAATATCCACTCACCATTCTGGTATGGTCTCTTCCAAAAGGGCATTTAACTGTTCTACTATTTCAGGATTTTGATGGTACAGATTCTCCATTTGTGTAGGATCCGACTCCAGATCGTAAAGTTGTGCTGGTGGAGCATCCTGTTTAATTTTGCCGTTTGCGATGTCACTGTTCGCATGTTTGGTCAATAAATGAGCAGCTGCTCCCCTTTCGAATAGCAAGATTCTTTCCTTGGGCAGGACTGATTATCAAATGATCCCTGATCGGATTGGCGGGTGAGCCGGTAAGTGCAGACATCATATTATAGCTGTCAGGTCCCTCACCTTTTTTCAGGGGGTATTCAACAAGGGCTGCCAGAGTAGCAAGGATATCCACGTTAGCCAACAGTTCACCAAGGTTTCCGTTCAATCTGTGGCCGGCTTTCCAGGCATCTTGTCCCCCCTGGTTAAGCATCCCTCCATTATCGCTCGTAAAGATAACGAGTGTATTGTCCCGAAGTCCTTCCTCGTCCAAGGCATCCAGCACTTCTCCCACCATCCAATCCAACTCATGAATAGAATCACCGTAACGTCCTACCTCACTCGTACCCACAAATCGCTCAGCAGGGGTAAAAGGATGGTGGATGTTGGTGGTTGCAAAATAAAGGAAGAAGGGTTCGTTTTTATGTTCCTTGATCCATTCAATCGCCTTATTTTTCAAGGTTGTTCCAACCATTCTGTCTTTATAAAGGGCATGCGCCTTTTTGCCTCCGCCAATCTCAATATTCCATTTCTCCGGGAATTCTTCTGTTTCGGCTTTCTCTCCGTAAATCAAAGGATCTTCAGGTGTCAGGCCCACCACCCGATGGTTCTCTACATAAACGAAAGGAGGATGGCTGTTTAAAACAGGCACTCCAAAATAATAATCGAAACCCAATTCAAGCGGTCCCGGTTTGAGGTCTTTATTCCAGTCCACTGGACTGGTGTATGTAAATCCTAAATGCCATTTACCTATAACTGCTGTTGAATAACCTGCCTTTTTCATAAGCCGACCGACAGTCATTTGTGCTGTATCAATCATCACCACTTGCCAAACAAGTCGAAACAAGGGCTAAAAATGCCATGCAGGCAGTTATCCATCTTCCTCTCTTCAAAATATCCATATTGATTTGTTGTAATATTAGATTGTATTAAAATATAATCATAGCATCTTAATCTCCGTAAGGAACTTGTCAGCCAAATAACCTCCCTTGTTCAATTCATTTGGGACTGTGGCCTTTACTTTCCTATTTGCTACATCATATTTATCTGCTAACTTTTCTGGCCCACCAGATAGGTAAGCAACGAAATTACCTCATCCTGAGAAGAATACTTCCAAAATGATCCGGCATCAAGGAATATTTAGAGACCCCATACTGAGAACCAAGGAAAACAAAATTGTTAAAACTGAAAATTTTATACGAGTTCATTTTTTTAGTTACACTCCCAGCACCTGGTATTACCGAGCAATTCTGTCTAATTATGGTGCTGGTTCATTTAATTTAGGATTTAAATTTACCTGTTCGGTGGGCATCGGTAGATATAGGTCACTTTCTTGGAATGGTCGAAGATGGGTAGTAGCTTTATGACCAATTAAATCTACAATTTCGCCGTTTTCTACATCTAACGTTTTTAGCGTACGTTGTAAATCAAACCAAGTAATAAGATATTCAAAACTTAACTCCCAGATGCGTTCTTTTAAAACATCCCCCACTGAAATTGAAGCAGGTTTTGCCAAATTTGGAAAGGCACGATTCCTCACTTGATAATAGGCATCAACAGCAATCGGATCAGAAGTTGTGCCTCCATCAATATTTGCTTTAGCTTCAGCACACATTAGCAATACATCAGCATACCTGAAAACGGGAATATTGGCTCCTGAGGGAGGGCTGACTGCAGTCTCTGCATCCCAATATTTGTAAGTGGTTACTTTTCCAGGTTCATAGGTATAAAAAAAAGCACCGTCTTCTGTTCGTCTGTCCCCAGACGAATAGGAATCAAAAAACTCTATAGTGGGTGCTAAAGAGCTGTCGAAGATATTTCCTGGAGAAGGTATAGCTGTGGGTAAAACTGCATTATGCATTTCACTATTTGCAACATTGCTTTGCCTTTGAACCATTAGAATATGTTCCCCCCTGTTTTCATTGGCAGGATCTCTCAGATCTGAATATCCCTCAAATAACATAAACTCACCACTTGCTATTACCTCTTGTGATTTTTCATAAGCCTTTTGGTAATACTCTGTTCCCTTTAATAAAGGATACCCAGCCATATCCAGGTAGACCCTGGCTAGAAGGGTTTTGACTGCACCCATAGAGGCATGCCCGGTTTCATCTTTCCAGGGCAAACCACTATTTTCTGCATTCTGAAGATCTTCTACTATTTGATTGTAAATTTCTTCCACAGTAGCTTTGGGTACTTCCACATTGCCAATGTCTTCTGTAGGAATCGTTTTCAAGGGAATTTCACCAAATAGTTTTACACCGTAGTGGTAATGGTAAGCTCTCAAGAAATACATTTGCCCCAGAAACCTGTTTTTGAGCGCTTCATTTATGACGGTTGTCCCAGAGATATTAGCGATAACGGTATTAATATTTTCCATAGGAATGTAAACCGTATTAAACGCTTCATTCAAATAAGAATTACCAGGGTCAATATCATCAAGCCTAACAAAAGATGATTCATTAACGCCCGTACCAAAAGGATTGGTGCTGAAACCAGGAAGTGCAGAAAATGTTAAGAATTCAGAAATTGGTAAACCCAAAAAAACAGATGTATACGGTCTAGCCAACCCTCTATAAGCGCCATCTACCGCAGTCTGAATTTGATTTTGAGTATTGAAAAACTGTGAAGTGGTTAGAATTCCTACAGGTTCTTCTTCCAGGAAGTCTTCACAAGAGGTAAAGCATAATGCCATCAAGGCTGATATAAGGATGAATCGTTTCATGTCTTTATACTTTTATAATTATAAATAATTATTTTAGAAGTTGATATTAAGGTTAAAGGATAATGTCCTTGGCTTTGGATATTGATAAATATCTACCCCTTGTTCTAACTGAGATCCTAATGAGGTATACTCCGGATCCATACCTGAATATCTGGTAAACAATAAGGCATTTTCCACATTCACCCCTACAGATAAATTGGTTAAATGAATACGGCTCAGCCAGCTAGGGTCCAGACTGTAGGTCAATCCTAAATTTCTGACACGAATGAAGGATGCATCTTCAATGGCATAAGAATCCGCCACTTCACTTGGTGATTGAGGATCGGCAGGAGTTCTTAACGCAGGAATCAATGTATTTTGATTAGTAGGTGTCCATGATTCTAAAATTACAGAGTAGCTGTTTACCCTTACTGCTGCATTTTGCTGTAAATGTCTCGTGGTTTGTGCAAGACTTAACCCATACATGCTTTGTAAATCAATAAGCAGGGACAATCCTTTATAAGAAAATGTGTTGATCATATTTGCTTCAAATTTTGGCATTCCATTTCCTAATACCACCCTGTCATCAAGATCTTTTACGCCATTATTGTTGGTATCCTGCCATTTTACATCACCAGGTAATCTACCATAAGTAGCTGCTTCATCCGCTTCATCTAAATTCCAGGTACCTAATCTTTTAAAGCCGTAAAACTCATTCAAAGGTCTACCCTCCATAATTCTTCCACTCCAGGGATACATTATATCCCCATTCAGATTAAGTACTTTGTTTACGTTACGGGTAAAATTCAGACCGGTATTCCATCTAAAATTATCGGAAATGATATTTACAGTTTGTATACTTAATTCAACACCTCGATTCTCAATATCTCCTATATTGTCCATTACCCCAGTGAATCCAGTAGTACTTGGCAACCTTTTAAAGTACAATAAATCATTATTGACTTTATTATAGAAATCTGCAATGATATCTACCCTTCCATTAAACAATCCTATTTCAAGTCCTATATCAAATTGCTCCGAGGACTCCCAAGAAAGATCCGGATTAGCCAGTGATCCTAAAGTAACACCAGTAAAAGCCTGATTACCAAAAGTGGTCAGACCTGTAGTTAGCCTGGCTAGGGTTGCATAATCCCCTATTTCAGCGTTTCCTACCACTCCAAAACTTGACCTTAATTTAAGTAAGCTAATTGTCCCTTTGAGATTGTCAAAAAACTCTTCATTTGAAATGTTCCATCCAGCAGAAAAGGAGGGAAACTGTCCATATTTGTTATTTGCTCCAAATCTTGATGATCCATCCACCCGAAAGGATGCGCCTAGCATAAACCTATTGTCGAAAATATAATTTACTCTCGAGAAAACGGAATTCCATTGATTTCCTATAGGTGTTGAAGACGGAGGCCTTGGATTTGATCCAGCCTGTAAACTGTTGAAACTATAATAGTCATCGAAAAAATTGTGGGCTTCAGCCAAAGTTGATGTTGACCTGCTAAAATACCAACTGACCCCTCCTATAACATCTATAAGATGTTTGTCAAAGGTCTGATGATAATTTAAATAGTTTTCATTTGTCCAGTTGCCTGAATTAAAATGTGTCCGCCTCGCTTGTCCGAATTGATTAGCAGAAACTCCTCTCAGTTGGGTACCTGCATAATAAAAATCATATCCACCTGCTACTTGAGCACCAAAGGTGGTAACTAAATCTAAATTTTCACTTAATTGGAATGTGCCCACTAAATTTGCAAGAGAATAGGTCCGGCCTACTACGTTTTTAATTTCATTTAGAAGCCTTACCGGATTTTCAGAATCTTCTGCACCTAAATAATCCCCTTGTCGGGAATAAGTGCCATCAGGATATTGAACGGGCAGAAAAGGCAACATTTCATACATTTTTCGTAAAGCTGTTGAACTTAAGGGGTTCAAATCCACATTATTTCCCTGATTTGCACCTGTATTTAAACTTCCTTGTATATGCAACCATGGCTTTACCTGCCATCCTACGTTAATATAGGCATTTAACCGTTTATCGTAACTATTCAACATGATGCCTTCATTGTTACGATAGGATAAATTTGCTAAAACACTTAAATCCTCTTTCCCTCCTGAAAAAGTAAGAGAATGATTATGTGAAACCGCCAGTCTTGTGGCCTCCCGCTGCCAATTGGTATTGTATATAGGGGTTCCATCAGTATTAAATAAATCAGCCTTACGTGGAAAATCAGCGCCACCAGGCAAATGCGGCGCTGGCCTTGGGATATCCGGATCAGCCCTGAAAGGATAATCATATTGCCTTCTGAACATTTCGGCAGCTCCATCGGCATCCAACAAATCTACTTCACGTTGCAATGTTCCAAAACTAATTGAATTATTAAAGGAGATTTCAGAAGCACCTACTTTTCCCTTTCTGGTAGTAATTACCACAACCCCGTTTGCTCCACGTGCACCATAAATGGCTGATGCTGAAGCATCCTTTAATATATTTATTGATTCAACTATATTGGGATCTATAATGGTAGGATCTGCCCCTACTATTCCGTCAATAACATATAATGGGCTACTTGAAGTATTAATAGATCCTACCCCCCTTATTTTTATTGCCGGGGCACCACCCGGCTTACCTGAATTGGTCATAACGTTAACACCGGCAACTTTACCTGCCAGGCCTTGGGCTATGTTAATGGCAGTAGGCCTTTGAAGAATTTCTTCCCCTTTGACAGAGCTTATGGCGGTAGAAATATTTTCCCTATTCATTGTACCGTAACCCACAACTATAACCTCCTGTAAGGATTGAACATCTTCTGCCAAGGCTATATTAATTACGGCCCTGTTATTTACCGGAACTTCCAGGCTTGTATATCCTATGGACGAGAAAATTAATGTTACTTCCTGATCTGGAACAATCATTGAATAATTCCCCTGGAGATCTGTTATCGTACCTTGTGTTGTACCTTTTACTACTATACTGACCCCAGGCAAAGCTTCTCCACTCTCAGAAGTGACTTTTCCGGTAATAGTCCGGTCAACAATATTTGCAAATGTCATAGGATCCAAAATGGGAACGGCCATAATAACCCCATTATAGAGCATGCAACCTAACAAGATTAGACATGCCTTAAACGTGTAGTAATTTTTCATTTGGTTATGGGTTAGGTTTATTGTGTAGTATGTCCATTGGTTTATCAAGTAATAAATCATGTCTTACTCTTTCAAGCCAGAGCTCATAAGAACTTTAGCTTGATCGCTGTGGCCGTCTTTAAATTATTTAAAGGCTGCTTTTAACAGTAATAATGAATAAAGAGACTAGTTACGGTCTTACAGGCTATTTACTAACCCTTGCCCCAAATGTTGCTAGATCATTAAATCGATCTGTAGACTGATTCCCTGTCCAGGCTATACTCCTTAATATCAGGATTCTAAAAAGTGGATCATCAAATGTCCAGTTATAATGTCCTAATATTGATACAAATATTCTTCCTTTACCTTCTGAAGTGGTCCATAGTATTGGTACATCAATTCCTTCCTCTTTGGCAGTAGCTAAAACATTGATTTTTTTTGTCCCTTCAACTAATTGCCAATAGGTTTCATCGTGAAAAACGGCATTTTCAAACCCTTTGGTGATCGGATGTTTTTTATCCTTAAAATCAAGTTCTACCCGGCCATGTCTGAACTTGGAGCTGCCGCCTTTCCATGCCAGACCAATACGGTCAGCCAAAGCTTTCGGATTATCTGTTGCATCAACAGCATAATGAAGATAAACCAATCCACCACCTTTTTGAAGGAAAACATCCAGTTGCTTTCCATTTTCCTCATTAAATTCAGGATAATTCCAATAAAAAACAATTACATCCGCTTCATTAAATTGTTCGGGACTGGGCCATTGTGATACATTGATTAGCTCTATATTGTCCGCTAAAGACAGAAGTTGTGTCCATCGTTCCTGTTGGAGAGGATAATCATGTTCATCTGGACCATGATCCTTAGGGCCTGATACCCACAATAACTTTAACAATTTACTATCCTCATTCTTTGTAGGTAACGTGCTGCTATTCTTTAAGACAGCATTAACCTCCGAAGCATTTTTCATAGGAGGAAGGAAAGGATAATTAATTTCCGCAGGTTGCAAGGAAGTTAATAAATAAGTCATTAAATCCTTCATTTTTTGCTCTCCGAGCATTATATCCAGTCCTGGAGGCATTAAGGACACAGATAAAGGCGTCGTGCCTTGCACATCTTTAAGTGGTACGGCTGTTTTATTATCTGCAATATCCCGAATTATTAAAGAATCAGTTTTGTAGGATATCATCCCTGTCAATTTCCGGTCATCTTTGTATGTAACAGTATGAGACAGATAATCGGGATTAATGGATGCACTTGGTTCTTTAATATCTCTTAATACAGATGTATAATCCCGGAAAATCAAATTTGATAAATCCGGGCCTATAGATTTGCCTTCCCCTCCCACACTATGACAATTGGAGCAGGTGGATTCCCCGAAAAACAAGTCTTTCCCCCTGGACCAGTTTCCTCCCTCAAGTTCAGGAATTTCTTTAACTGGACTAATTTCATTGCTATAAATATCTTCCAGCCATGGGAGAAAAAATCTATGGATTTGTAAAGCCCGGGAGGTAGAATCCTCATGGGTATGATAATAAAGTTCCAGGATGGAATCTTCTTTATCAGTGGTATTCATTGAGACTTCCAATAAGTAGGGCTGCTCGGCTACCTGATTAAATATTACCTTGGTTTCATATAATTTCCCTTTTTTGACTGATTTTGACTGATTACCTAAGTTGGTTTTAATTTTCAAAGGTTCGGAAGATTTAAAGACCAAATGGACATCTTCCGGTGGTAATTTAAAATCAAGTGTGGATTCAGGCTGGATATCAGCCCTTAGCATATTCCATAAATTCAGCTTGGATTTAAAGGTTACTGTGCCTGCTTTTCCCAACACTTGATTTAGATCATCATTTTGTAAAGCTGGCTTCATTAACGCCTGGCTGACTTTTAAGTCTAAATGTGGAATTACACCTTGCCACTTTTCACTTCCTGACTTTGCCTGCCAATTAACTTCAACTCCATTAAGTTTATAGGATAAATCTATAGCAGGGTCTTGGGTTATACCATTTTGAATTTTTCTATTATTGCTGAAAGCTGGAAGCGTAATGGCATAAGTGACCGGTGAAGAATGAGTAAAAGTATTTAAAATTATAGTTCGCCCATCACCGGAAAGTTCCACATTTTTTACTTTTAGCTGTTCTCTCGGATAATTCATTTGTCTTTCTACAGCCTTATAACCGGGCCTGACTACTTCAAATCGGTCTCCTGCTTCCACATAATCCCCATATTCAATCTCTATTTTATTGGATAAACCAACCATGTAATCCTCGCTTACCGGCTTGTCAAAAGCAATCATCACCTGATCAGGCCTAGAAGCCCAGCTGGCTACAGGATTTGGCTCATCAGGATTGGTATAAATTATCTTATAAAGTTTTCCTTCCGCCTGTGGGCCAAATCCCCAATCAGGAGGACCTGAATGCGTAGCTACAATAAGATCCCCTTGTGGTGATATGCAGGCGTCAACCGTCAAAGCATTAAGAGAAGCAATTACTTGATTGTTGGTTATATAGCCTGAAGGGGTGTTGACAAGCTTGGTACGATAAATTTTGCCACGGGAATATCCAGTAACAATGGCATCTTCTTCCCACCAGGCAGGGCCAAATACAGGACCGTTATTTACAGGTAAATTAAAATTTAATCCTGTGGTAGATTGATGCTGGGGTTTGTAATCATAAATACTGGGTTCGTCAATAACATTCGGAAGATATTTAGGATGCTTTGGAGGAAAACCATAATGCCTGCCTTCTTGGATATGGATTAACTCATCATATGGATTTCCATTGGGTAACCAGGTAGCCCCTTCCTGATCTGTTGCAAACAAATCACCTTCTTTATTAAAGGCCATGGCTACAGGAAAGCGAGTTCCCGTAACAAATATTTCACGTTTTTTGCTGCCAGGAGTTACCTTTAAAACGGTTCCTCTTTGACTTTTCAGATCGTAATGGGAATTGCCTAAGGAATCCACCATGTAAGCCCTGGTAAAATCAGCAGCTCCCAATGCAAAAAATATATTGCCATTTTCATCTTTGGCAATTCCAAAAGCATCTACTCCAGTAGCCGTAGTACCAGTGTAAACAGAAGGTTTGATCCAATCAGATGTTATAATTTCTTCTGTTTCAGCTTTGCCATCTTTATCTACATCCTTAATTAAAGATAATTTATTTAAAGCTGTTACATATATGCCTTCTTCAGCAACCACCATTCCCACAGGTGAAATTAATGGCTTTTTGTCCCACCAATATTCAGCTTTGTCTTCTATTCCGTCCCCATCAGTATCCGTAAGAACATAAATATGGCCATCATACGCCAGGGCATATAACCGACCATCAGAACCATAACGCACCACATTAATATTGGTCAAGGAAACAGGAAGTTCCACTGCAGAAAAACCAGGTACCATTACTTGAACAGCTGGAATTTCATCTTTCTTATCTGGGTTCGTAGGGAAAGTTAAAGTAGATTTGTTAACATTCAGGGGAGTAAGAATTGCATTTAAACTAAAGTAACCAAATAATAGGCAAAATGGCATTATAAAAATAGCAGAGACGCTTATTGGTTTAATAGAACTTTGGATTGAAAACAATAGATTTCTCATTTTTTTGGATATTAATTGTTAGATTCTTCCATCATTCTTAGGAATTTATCAACAGCTTTTTCAGCAAATATTGAATCATTTATATTTGCATCAATCTCTTCTATATCAATACCTGATTTAAGCTTATTTTTTAATCCGTCAAGAAAAGCATTGTCAGCAGAAGGATTCCAAAAAATCTGAGGTTCATTTTTGTCATTTATGGAATCAAGCATTGAGAATCCTTTTAAAGGAATAATAAATGCGATTTTTCCTTGTGCTTCATTTGCCTTCTGCGCGAATATTTCTCCCATTTTCCTGTTTTCCTCTTCTGTTGTCCTCATTAAGGTTACATTGGGATTCCATTGATAAAAAAGACGATCTTTATACTTGGCAGGAATAGTGCTTTGGCTTCCAAAATTACACATATCAATACATCCAGGAGCTATAAGATGTGGAATACCTACTTTTCCCGGGGCATCCAGCCTCTCAATGCCTGCATCAAACACACCTCCACATATCGTGTCAGCCCATTCAGTAGTTGTAATATCCAAAGTCCCTTGTATAGCTCCTTCATTAATTAACTTTTCCATGGTTTTTCCTCCTGCTCCTGTGGCATGAAATACAAGCACTTCAAAGCCTTTTAAATCCAACATCTTTCGGCACTTATCAATACAGGGAGTTGTATTCCCAAACATAGATGCAGCAATAATCGGTTTATCATCAACAAATTCTTTACTCATTTCCAAAATTCCCGTTAATGCCCCTACTGCGTTTGTCAAGAAAATCCTGCTTAAAGAATTAATCCCGGAAATGTCCGTTAATGAAGGGATCATGATAATATCACTTGTTTCCAAATAGGGAGAAACATCTCCAGAGGCTACGGTTGAGATACAAATTTTCGGCATGCCAAATGGTAAAGTTCTCATAGCTGAAGTAACCATATGGGTACCTGCTGTGCCACCCATACCTATTATTCCGTCCGGTTTTTCCTTATCAAATAAACTACTGACAATCTTACCCACACCATCTGACATAATCGCTATAGCCTTACCACGGTCATTTGCCCTTCGAAGTGTGTCTATATCAGTTCCTCCTTCCTGAGCAACAACCTCTGATGGAATATCAATGTGGAATAAATCCGTAGAACCCAGTACACCTGTATTGACAGTGATTACCTGGTAACCCTTTTTTCTGATAAGATCAATCACAAAATTGTATTCAATGGCCTTGGTATCAAATGTACCTACCACTATTACTCTTTTAGACATCATTAAAGCCTATTGGTTTGAAACTTATTGATTTAAATTTTTTGATTTGTTCGGTAATGGCAATTTCAGTTGGAAGCCTTTCCATAGAACTTGCCCCATAAAAACCATCGATACCCAAAACCCGATTTAATACATACTCTGCATCTTCAGGGGTAGCAATTGGGCCACCGTGACATAATACAATCACTTCACTATTGATGCTTTTACAGGTATTGGCAATCTCCTGGATTTCCATGATACATTCATCCATTGATTTTGAGGTTTTTGCACCAATGATTCCGCTTGTAGTAAGGCCCATATGTGCTACAATAATATCAGCTCCTGCTTCCGTCATCATTTTGGCATCCTTGGAGTTAAAAACATAAGGGGTTGTCAGCATATCCAAATTTCGGGCAGCCTTGATACACTCCACTTCCAATTTATAACTCATTCCTGTCTCTTCCAGATTTTCCCTAAAAACCCCATCTATTAAGCCCACCGTTGGAAAATTTTGAATTCCTGCAAATCCCATATTTTTAAGTTCCTTTAAAAACGAATCCCTCAACATAAAAGGGTCTGTTCCGCAGACTCCTGCCAAAACTGGAGTCTTCTTTACAGCTGGCAATATTTCATAAGCCATTTCTTTCACAACCTCGTTGGCATTGCCATAAGACAATAACCCGGCTAATGAACCTCTACCAGCCATTCTATACCGGCCTGAATTGTATATGACTATAAGATCTATTCCTCCTGCCTCCTCACATTTAGCCGATAATCCAGTCCCGGCCCCGCCTCCTATAATTGGGTGTCCACTTGCAATTTTTGCTTTTAGATCTATTATTATTTCCGATCTGGTATTAAATTTCATCTGTATATAATTAAATTTTTTAATGGGTCAGATGCCTGCCTGGCCAGTAGGCAGGGAATCTCGCGGAAATAATGAACCTTTCTCATGCTCAATTCCATAGTGTAAAAGTTGTAGATAATCGTTGAGTTTTTAAATGAATCTTGCAAACCATGAACCATTTTTTATTCGATTTATTTTAATTTTCTCCAATTATTACATATGCCTGATAATAAATGTTTTATATTAAATTTTATTCATATAAAATCCTACGATTTTTAAAATTAATTAATAATTTTTGTTACATTAGTTAACAACTTTTAACTCTGAGGTGACAAATTGTAACCTATACACATTCTAAAACATGTATTCCCTTAAAGAGCTGATAATAAATCATAATAAGTTATCCTCACCAATTATTTCTGTAGTAGCTGGTAGTGGACAAATAACCAAATCTGCAGTAGCATCAGAAGCGGATCTTATCATAGCCCTTAATGCCGGATTATATAGAAACATTGGTTTGGGTTCATTGGCCGCTTTTATGCCTTATGCAAATGCAAATGATCAGACAGAACAATTGCTTAAGCACCATATACTGCCCCATAGAAAATCAACACCTATTGTTGCAGGGGTTTTTGCATCCGATCCAAATCAACCCACCAAAGAAAGACTTGAAAGATTAAAGGAATTAGGAATAGAAGGCATAACCAATTGGCCGGCCATAGGATTTATTGATGGGGATTTCCGGGCACATTTAGAGAATGAAGGACTCGGTATATTTGCTGAGGTAGAATTGTTAAAACAGGCCAAGGAATTGGGATTTGTTACATTTGGATTTGCCTTATCTGCTGATGATGCTTATGTTTTTGCCAAAAATGGGGTAGATGCGCTTATCCTAAATGTGGGCCTTACTATTGAAATCATAGATACCATTGAAAAGCGAAATCAATTACAGTTATCAATTACCAAAGCCAAGGAAATGCTGGAATGTGTATGCAAATCCGGCCGTAAACCTCTTTCACTCATCTATGGAGGTTCCATAACCGAACCAGAAGACTTTGAGGAATTTTCAAGACAGGTTCCCATACAAGGTTATGCAGGTGGTTCTGTTTTTGATCGCTTTCCGGTATTGGAAACAGTAATATTAAAAGTTCGGAGTTTCAAACATATTTCCCCAAAAAGCGGGATAAATCCCCCTCCCAAATTTGGAAATTTGATTGGTTGCTCTCCCCAGATGAAAAATCTATTCAGCCTAATTCAAAAAGTGGCCCCTTATGATGTAAACGTATGTATAGATGGAGAATCTGGAACGGGAAAAGAATTAGTGGCCACTCAAATCCATATGCTTAGTCCCAGAAAAAGCCACCCTTTTATAACGGTCAATTGCGGGGCAATTCCTGATACATTAGTGGAAAGTGAATTTTTTGGTTATGAAAAAGGAGCCTTTACCGGGGCCGTTTACAGAAAGTTGGGGAAATTTGAACTTGCCAATAAAGGAACACTTTTTCTTGATGAAATCGCAGATTTAAGTGCTCATGCACAGGCAGCCTTGCTTAGAGTAATACAACAGGGTGAGATAATTACCTTGGGGGGGCAAAAACACATTTCTGTAGATGTGAGAATACTCTGTGCTTCTAATCAAAACCTTGAAAAACTGGTTCAGGAAGGGAAATTCAGGGTTGATTTATATTTCCGGTTAAGTACTATTGTCATAAAAATCCCAGCACTAAGGGAAAGAAGTGGCGATATCCCTTTACTCGTGACAAATATTCTTTCCAAACTTTCAGTTAAATTCAATAAAAAACTACTAGGTGTTACAGATGGATTTATGGAACACCTTCAAAAAAATGAATGGAAAGGCAATGTCAGAGAGCTTGAACAAGTTATTACCCGGCAAGCATTGATTGAAGAAAATCCCGTTTTAGAAGGAAAGGCTTTGCATTTTAATGATGAATCTTCACCATTACCCTCTCCCTTCAACAATAAATTCCAAAAAGCGCAAAAGGCCTTAGTTGATGCCGGTTATAATAAAACCAAAGCTGCTTCCGCTTTAAGGATAAGCCGTAAGACGCTTTACCTTTGGCTTAAACAGGAATAATCCATCTACAGGTTACTCCTGCGTGAACAAGTTCGGGTCCGGATAGCCCCATAATAAACCTTGTTTTACCCATTCCCCTTCCTGCGCCCAAAGATGGGAAGAATGGAATAATAAGGCGATCATCAATAGGATATATCTCCTATATGGCGGCTAATCCCAAGATCAAAAACGACATGTCTGTCGGTATAGCTCCTCCTGGCTAGGAAATTCACCTACCTTTTATCATTTCTCCTTCCTGTTGAGCTGGAGCATCAGCTTGGGTGTAAGGCAGTATGCGTAACCCCTTGAAAAGAAACCACAGAAATATAATCCATTTTTCAAAATGATACCATTGTAGGACACCTAAGCAAAACCGTCTCCCAGAGGCCGTCCGAGGGTACGGCAATGACCACAGGGGGCATTTCCCTGTGCTGAATCATGTCCATACAGCTCCACAAAGCCTACGCCTAATTAAGCCGAGGGAAGCTTATAGCCGTTATGGTATTCTTTAGCAATGAACATGTTGGCTTCATTATCATCGAACTTTCCTTTCTCTTTATCCCAATATATCTTTTTACCCGTTCTGTAAGCGATATTACCCATTTGAGAGAAAGTTGCAATATGTGATCCGATCTGGATGGGAGCATTTAAATCTTCTAATTTTCTAGACTTAACCACTTCAATAAAGTTTTTAGCATGCAATTCCAGTCCATTATCTACTGATTTTTGAAGTGGTACAGCTTCCATCTTTTCACCTTCAGGTATCACTTCCCATCCACCCCTGTCCAAAACAAGTGTCCCATTATTGCCAATAAAAGCAATACCATGCTGACGGTTATAGGGTCCTCCGTCTATCCCCATAGCTTGCTCCCATTGAATATTAAAGCCATCAAATTCGTATAAGGTAGTCAGTGTATCAGGGGTCTCATCCGCAGAATCCGGAGAAGCAAATTTTCCACCTGCAGCCATAATGCTCTTTGGCGTTGATTCTTTCATTCCCAAAAGTGCATAATCCAGTAGATGAACTCCCCAATCGGTCATCAAGCCTCCGGCATAATCCCAGAACCATCGAAAATTAAAATGAAATCGATTGGGATTGAAAGGCCTGTCAGGAGCAGGGCCCAACCACATCTGATAATCAACCCCTTCTGGCGGCTTGCTATCCGGCAGTTTAGGAATAGGGTTCACCCAGCTAAAATAGGCCCATGATTTTACCAATCGTACCTTTCCAAGTTTACCCGAGTGGACAAAATCAATAGCATCTTTAAAATGCTTTTGACTTCTTTGCCACTGGCCTACCTGCACCACACGATTGGAACGTTGTTGGGCAGTTACCATACTCCGGCATTCTGCAATAGAATTACCAATTGGCTTTTCTACATATACATCCTTCCCGGCCTGGCAAGCTTCCACCATCATTAAACAATGCCAGTGATCCGGCGTGCCTATTACAACTGCATCAATGCTTTTATCTTCAAGTAATTGACGATAATCATTATAAGCATTTACTTTAATACCTTCTTTGGCTAATTCAGCTACCCGTTTATCAAGCACATTCTTATCTACGTCACATAAGGCTACACATTCAGTTTCGGGGTTTTTAAGAATAGCGGTAAGATCAGACCAACCCATTCCATTAATACCAATAGCCCCTATGCGAATGCGGTTTGCAGGAGAAACGGTTTGAGATGCAGACAGCGAGGATGGGATAATAGATGAAAGCCCCACACCTGCTACAATTGCAGATGCTGAACTGATAAATCTTCTTCTTGAGTTTGCCATGGTAAATTTTAGTTCGGTGGATAATTAAAGGATTATCATTAAGTGATTTTTTTTCAATTTAGTTATATGTTGACACTCAATAACCAGGGTTTTGTATCAATTGCGGAGATGCGCCTAAAACATTCTGGCCAATAGGTATTATATTGGTATGGTCACCCTGATCAGGTTGCTTGTCCCACCAGGTACCTTTAGAAAATTTATCAAATCGTACCAAGTCAGTACGGCGGCGGCCTTCGGCCACAAATTCACGTCCCCATTCATCCAATAATTCTTGTTCAGTGAGGTCGCTGCCATCTGGGCTATACAAGCTTGGGGACCCTTCAGGGTAGTAACGCTGACGAACAGTATTCAATAATTCTGAAGCCTCTTCTGTATCACCTTCCCTGAACCTACATTCAGCCAAAGAGTAATAGATTTCTGCCAAACGGATTTCCACAAAATCGGATTCCAGACTGTTGGGATCACTTGAGGGATAAAGCGGATACTTGATTACATAAATTCCTGAATTCTCATCAGCATGAGTCATGTCCGATTGCTTATCATCAGGAACTTCATCCGGGCCATAACTAACCAGATCTTCTCCTACCCTCCTATTGAAGATGCCTACTTGATCTCTGATGTAATACTCATATCCTTTTGTACCAATAATCCGGGCTCCTGTTTCAGGATTATGAAGATAACCATAAAGAAACATGCCTTCCCGCTCACTGTTCCCAAGGTTTTTATAAAGCTTTAAGCGGACATCATCAGGATACTTTTGAAATTTGATGAAAGGCTTGCCCAGTGCAAACGGATATTCCGAACCATCCACATTTCTTCCGGGTTGCAAGGCATATTTAAAATTTCCCAATCCCTGTCCAGTAATCTGAAAATACTGCATATTATTCCATCCAATACTAACAAAATACATGCTATTTGAGTAATGATATTGCGCAAATGCAAGCCGTGCAGGAAAGGCAAATATAGTTTCTGAAGAATTATGGTTATTATAATCAAAAGGAGCATCCCATCGACTTTCTATACTGTAATCTCCAAATTCCCCATTTATAATATCCTGGGCAACGGCAGCACATTCAGTGAATTTGTCTTCTCCTGTCCAAACCTGGGCATTCAAATATAAGCGGACCAACAAAGACATGGCTCCAGCTTTTGTCCAGCGGCCTTCGTAATTTTCAGTTCCCGGATCTCCTTTTTTCGGCAAGTCGGCTGCAGCCTCCATCAGTTCCCTTTCTATGAAATCAAATGTTTCTTGTGGGCTTGACTGCAGAGGGAGTTGCTCTGCATCTGCATATTTGGTACTGATAACAATATTTCTGTAATAATTAAAAAGGCGTAAATGATACCAGGCTCGGAATACCCTTAACTCGGCTATAAACTGTCTTATCTCAGCTTCAGTCATCCCAAAATTTGCCGCATCAATTGTCTGCAAATCTTCCATAGAGTTATTTGCCTGAGCGATTCCTTGGTACATACTGTTCCAGATATCATTAGCAAACCTATCTTGAGGCGTCCAGGTATGATAATGAAGGCGGTAATAATATTGTCCGTCAAGCCAATGGCCCTGCCGGTTGGGTGTCATCATTTCATCCGAAGAATCCTCCTGAAGTTCATAGGTTACTGCTATACTTGAATGGGCATGTTCATATGTTCTAAATGTTGCCCGAATAACATCTTCTTTAGTTTGGAAGTAATTGCTTTTAACTAAAGTGTTATACGGATTTTCATCCAGTTCAGTACAACTACCTATTGTACCTGTTACGATTAATATATAGAAATAATATAATAGTTTACTTTTCATTTTTCTACGCTTTAAAATTTAAAAATTTACCTGGGCCCCAATTAATATCTGGGTAGTAGATGGGTAGTATGCTTTGGTTCCGCTACCATTATTATTTAATATACCCGGATTTTGACCATTGATTGGGTAAAGATCCGGATCTACACCGCTGAAATCAGTAAAAGTTAACAGATTCCTGGTTGAACCATATAGGCGAACAGATTCAATGTATTTTGACTCAGCCTTCAAGGTATATCCTAATGAAACTACATCCAATTTTATGAAGTCGCCTTTTTCAAGAAAGAAGTCTGTAAGCAACGGAAGCCCTGTAATTGCCGCATTTCTCTCATAAGCCGATGCCAGCACATTCGTATTAGGAGCTGCACTTTGCAGGCCAAAATAAAATTCATGAGCATTAAAAATTTCCCAACCAAAAACGCCCCGGAAAAATGCGCTGGCATCCCAGTTTTTATAGGTAAAGATATGCGTCATGCCTGCTGTAAATTCAGGCTGCCCATTGCCCACAAATTGTTTATCATCCTCATTGGCTAGAGATGCCGACACCACCTCCCCGGCTTCATTGTATATCAGAAAATTCCCGTCCGCATCAACGCCGGCATGTTTCCAGAAATAAAACATTCCCAGCCTTTCTCCTTCCTGCAACCGCTGGGCCGGACCTGGAGAACCAGGTGCTGGCATATACATTTGATCGACAAATGTTTGGCCTTGATACAGCTCATTGGAGAATGAAACAAAAACAGCGTTTTGGGTAGCACCATTTAATGAAATGTTATAGGTGAAATCCTGTTTATTAATAACATTACCAAATAATTCTATTTCGATACCATTACTGCTCATGCTCCCTACATTGGCTATTGTAGTTGTTGCTATGTTGGGAGGCAAAGGTGCATTGTAACTTCCCAGCAGATCCACTGCATTTCTGCTGTAATAATTTGCTGTACCATTAAGCCTATTTCTAAAAAGAGAAAAGTCGAGGCCGATGTTCCAGTTTTTAAGCCTTTCCCACCTTAAGTTAGGATTAACGTTATTAGCGGGGCCCCAAACTTGCATATAATTGCCATTATACATGTATTGGCCATATCCGCTGTACCTGGCCAAAGATTGGTAATTACTAATAGCATCTTGATTACCTGATTCTCCATAATCTGTTCTGATCTTCAAGTCAGTGATCCAGTCTATTCCGGCCATAAACGGCTCAGCGCCAATTCTCCATCCCACAGAAATACCGGGGAAATATCCCCATTTATTGTTTTGCCCAAACCTTGAAGAACCATCGCGGGTTAAAGATGCCGAAAACAGGTATTTGTCATCGTACGAATAATTTAAGCGGCCCCGGAATGAAATAAGCCTGTTATCTCCTTTATAGGTACCAAAGCCATTTCTTCCAGCTTCCATGTTAAAGGTGCCATTGTTCAAATCATTGTAAGTAAGTGCATCTGAGGAAAAATCGCTGTTACCTGCATTCAGACCTGAGTTTACAAAATATTGATAAGAGTAAACTCCAAGTAAATTAAAGGAATGCCTTCTAAGGTCAAATCCATAGTTGGCTAACCATTCAAGGCTATATTGGTCCTCTTTTGTGTAACTGCGGCTGGCAGAGCCGTTGGTTCCAGCTGTGACTTGGGTGGACATGATAGAAGGCTCAAAAAAATAGTTGAAGGCATCACTTGATACTTGAGCTATCTGAACCTGCGTATATAAAGTAGGAAGAAAATTTAATTTGAAAGTGGCATTCCAGTCCAGATATTTTTGTTCCATCCCATTTTCCTGAAGATTTAACTGTTCAACGGGGTTATACTCCCCCCATCCGCCTAGCATGTAATAGCTGTTAGGATTATCAGGATCCATTACTGGTATGGTAGGATTCAGGCTTAATGCCTGGGTAAAAACATTAGCTTGACTATTGTCGCTTCCCTGGATACCTACAGCAAAACGGGGGGCAACATTCAAGATGATATCATACAGGCCGTTTTCACTGGTATGGTTAACAGACAAACGGGCACCATATTGTTCTCTGGCTGACCTGATATCAAGGCCGGAAGAATTTTGGTAATCTACTGTTGCCCGATAAGTAGTATTGTTGCCACCACCCGTTAATGATAAGGTATGCTTTTGGGTAAATGCATATCTATTGCTTATTTCATCCAGCCAGTTGGTGTTAGCATTAAAATCCGCACCTCTGTTAACCGATCTAAATTCCTCAGGAGACATAACTTTTAGTGTCATAGTAGGCATATCAACGCTTGTAAATCCATTATAGGCAAGCCTACCTGGGCCCGCTGCACCTGATTTTGTGGTAATTAAAATTACCCCATTACTGGCCCGTGTACCATAGATGGCTGATGCTGCCCCATCTTTCAGGATGTCTATGGATGCAATATCATTTTCGTTGACGCTAAGGAGGTTACCACCCGGAACTCCGTCAATCACAATAAGTGGCCCTGTAGCGCCTGAACGTGTTGTAACTCCACGCAACTGAATGCTGGCACTTGAATTTGGATCAGCAGCAGCAGTATTTTGTATGGTTAGACCGGATACTTTTCCCTGAAGTCCCATTAAGGGATCATTTGAACCCACAATGGATAATTCGTCACCAGAAATATGGGAAATAGCACTTGTTACTTCTTTTTTATCTAAAGTCCCGTATCCAATTACCACCACCTCATCCAACCCCTGCATATCTTCCTCCATGATTACATCAATCACGGCTCTGCCATTTAAAGCAATTTCCTGTGTCGTATAACCAATGGATGAAAATACCAGAATGTCGTCTTCATTAGGGGCATCGATACTATAGTTACCATTTACATCTGTTACTGTCCCCGTTCCAGTACCCTTTATCAAAATATTAACTCCGGGTATGCCCAACCCATCAGAGAATGAGGTGACTGTACCTGTTACTTGAATGACTTGAGAAATTTCGATTATCTCCTGTTCTTTCCTTTCCTTTACCGGCTTTACGTGGATGTTGCCGTCTTTCACACTTAGGCGGTGAGCCTCACCATCAGTGGCAAACAATATTGTAAAGGTGAAAAGTTGTATCATGAATCCATAGCATAAATATTTGCCGGTCATGATAAGGGGTCTTAGTAAATCATTTTTTTTCATACATTTGCAAGGTTTTAATTGATGCGCATTAGTTAGAAGTTAACCCCTCCCGTAAAGCAAGTATATTCCACCATCTTGTTTTGCCAGGAGGCATCTTTTGTTTTATAAAGCCTTTAGGATTTAGTGGATATTTTTATTATTATACTTAAACATAAAAAAAAATTCCCATCTGCTAAAGAATGTCATGGTTTTATATTTCTTATTGACTAACCTTCTTCAGTTTTATTTTGTTTTCAAGTCGTAACCAGATGTCCAAAAAAGATATTGATGAAAACATCACTAAATCTGTGCTGGATCATCATTGGGAGGCTTTTGTAAATAATGATCTGGTGTAAATAATGATCTGGAAGAGGTAATGGAAGACTATTCTGAAGAATCTATTCTAATAACTCCGGATGCTACTTTTAGAGGCTGAGAAGAAATAGAACAAAATTTTACAAACCGTGATCCAAATGAAGCACCCGATCGGACGACGATGCTGGGATCAGGTCAACTTGCTTGGGAGACGGGCATGTTGGCTCTCTTAGCCGGATTGATTTCTCAAGATAAAACCAAATGTACTTGAATTTAAACCTATTAACTTGACATTTATTTCTAATTTTTTGCTTTCTTTAGAATATGGGAGCACTCGTTTATTCTGATTATTGGCCTTTTGTAGTGCTTCTACTGAGTTTGGTGGTAGTGTTGACCTTGATTACCAGATGGCGTTTTCATCCCTTTGTTGCGCTTATGCTATCCGCGATTTTCGTTGGTTTTATATCACATGCTTTACCGCTGGTCCCTGGGCAAAGCACCTTAATAACAGCAGTTGAATTACCCATGGTGGAGTTTGGAATTATGGCCGGCAAAATAGCCTGGGTCATTGCGCTGGCTGCTGTGATAGGCACGGCAATGATGGAAAGTGGAGCAGCAGAACAGATCGTAAACTGGTTGTTGAAAACGCTTGGAGAAAAGCGAGCCGCGATTGCCCTGATCATCAGTGGAGCTGTATTATCGATACCTGTTTTTTTTGATACCGTATTTTTCTTATTGATACCTCTTGGGATCACGCTGGCACTAAAGACAGGCAAGGATTTCGTCCTTTATGTTGTTGCCATTGGCGGTGGTGCAGTCATCACCCATAGTATTGTTCCTCCCACACCTGGACCTCTGATTATGGCCGAAACACTAGGCATTGAGTTGGGTACTGTTATTTTAGCTGGTCTGGTAGCGGGAATTATCCCAGCCATCGTCGTACTTGGAATGGCAAAATGGCTTAATAAAAAGCTAAACATCCCTGTTAGGGTTATGAACGAGCACGTAACATCCATTCAAAACCCGCCTTCTCTGGCACTTTCAATTCTGCCTATTATCTTTCCACTTTTGATGATCAGCTTTGCATCAATTGTAGAGGCAATTACCGGTGAACTTCCGGGTTGGATTGCTTTCCAGGGAAATAAAAACATTGCTATGGGTGTTGGCACCTTCATGGCACTTTTTCTTTGGGCCAAGACCCAAAAACTTGGATCCAAAGCTCTTTGGGAAGCTATTGCCAAACCATTGGAGATAGGGGGCATCATTATTCTGATCACCAGCGCCGGTGGCGCGTATGGTGCCATGATAGGGCACAGTGGCATAGGAGATGCGATCAGTCTTGCTACCCAGGGATTTAATGTGCATTACATACTCCTGGCGTGGATAATTGCGGCCGTTATGAAAACTGCCCAAGGTTCCGGTACAGTCTCCATGATTACTTCTGCCGCGATTATGGCGGCATTGATAGGACCTGAATATCAGCTTCCCTATCATCCTATTTATATATTACTTTCTATGGGATTTGGATCTCTTTTTGTATCTTGGATGAATGATAGTGGTTTTTGGGTCGTAGTACGTATGAGTGGTTTTTCCGAGAAGGAAGGACTCCAGACCTGGACATTCTTACTCGCAATAATTTCGTTGGTTGGGCTTTTTCAGGTTCTGTTTTTGTCCTGGATATTCCCCTTGGTATGATTTGTCGGAAGGATTATTAATTTTAAAACTTATTCCTATGCATATACTTATTTTAGGAGGCGGCGGCTTTTTAGGTAGAAGGCTAGCTAAAGAATTGATAGAAAATGGAGGTCTTACCCAGGGTAAACTTACTCACTTAACACTGGTGGATGTTGCATTTCCTGAGGACATGCTTCAGGATTCGAGACTCGAATGCATAGAAGCGGATTTCAGTGATGAAGCAGCAATTACAGGTATTCTTCAGCATCATCCAGATGTGATATTCCATCTTGCGGCCATCGTCAGTGGAGAGGCGGAAAAAAATTTTGATGTGGGGATGAAAATAAATTTCCACGCCTCGTTACAAATACTGGAATTATGTAGAAAGCTTGCTATTCATCCCCGGATTGTATTTTCCAGTTCCTGCGGAGTATTTGGTGGTGATGTTTCCAAGGTTATCTCTGACGAAACGGGCCCGAAGCCACGCAGTTCCTATGGTACCCAAAAAGCAATGGTAGAACTCCTGATGAATGATTATAGCCGAAGAGGATTTATAGATGCCAGAAGTCTCAGGTTGCCTACAATTACAGTACGACCCGGAAAACCAAATGCAGCTACCTCATCATTTTTAAGCGCTATCATCCGTGAACCTTTACATGGGAAAAGTGCTTCTTACCCGGTACCTTCCGAAACAGCGTTTTGGATTCAATCTCCAAAGCGTGTAATCCAAAACTTTATTCACGCTGCCAATATTGATGAAAAAGTCCTCGGGGACGACAGAGTCATCAACCTTCCGGGATTGACTGCTTCGGTTCAGGAAATGATAAAAAGTCTTGAGCAAATTACCAATTCTGAGGTAACCAAATTAATATCCTATGAACCGGATACGTTTCTTCAGAGTATTGTACTTACCTGGCCCCCGCATTTTGATACGCTAAAAGCCAATAAATTGGGATTTGTAAGCGATACATCTGTGGAAGAAATCATCAGATCGTACATGGACGAGGAAGCCATAGTAAATATATAAATTGGTATTAAGGATGAGTCAAAACCATAAAATTGCAATAGTAACCGGAGCGGGTTCCGGTGTTGGGAGGGCAGTGGCGATAGCGCTTTATCATGATGGATGGTCCATAGTTCTTGCCGGCAGGCGGGAAAAGCAACTTATCGAAACGGCTAACGCATGTGATGGTAACCGGACCCTGGTCGTCCCTACGGACATTAACATTCCTCAAAGTGTAAAAAATCTTTTTAGCCAAACTTTGAAAACCTTTGGTCGCTTGGATTTACTTATCAACAATGCGGGTATAAGTGCTCCGGCAAAACCACTTGAAGAGCTAACGCTGGAGGAATGGCAAAGGGTAATTGATACTAATTTGACCGGAGCCTTTTTGTGTACCCAGGAGGCGTTCAAAATTATGAAACATCAAGATCCAATAGGTGGACGTATCATCAATAACGGTTCCATTTCTGCCCATGTGCCCCGTCCCCATTCCGCACCCTATACGGCGGGCAAACATGCAATAACCGGTTTGACCAAATCCACCTCATTGGACGGTCGTGAATTCAATATCGCCTGTGGGCAAATAGATATCGGAAATGCCAGCAGCGCAATGACTAAGAAATTCGAAGAAGGAGTACTTCAGGCTGATGGCACCCATAAAATTGAACCTACTATGAATCTAAAGGATGTAGGCCGCGCTGTAGTATATATGGCCAGTTTACCACCCGATACCAATGTTCCATTTCTGACTATTATGGCCAATCAAATGCCTTATATGGGAAGAGGTTAAAATGAGGTCGCATGATGAGTAGTTATTGTTGAATCCAATAACTCAATACATGATGGATTTTCGATAATTAAATTTCATCGGATAACGGCACCAATCTAGCTTTAAGATCAGGATCCTTCATCTCCTTGTCGAAAGGGAACATTGGCCTGTTGATTCTCTCGAAATTAAGACGCTCCAAATCCTGGTCTACACCTCCGGGCGTCAGCGCCATGATCCAGTCTGCCCTCATGTCATAAAGCTCCGGTACCAAATAACCGATTTTTACCACGACAATATCTGTTTCCCGAGGATTCAGACCCAATCTTGAAAAATCATTTTCCCTGTGATAGGGCTTGCGCTTCTTTGTCACAATAACCGAAACACTTCCAATCTTCACAACGACTTCAGTTTCAGCATGCCGATCCCCATGCTCTATGGCTTCTACTGTTCCTGATAACAATAAAGGAGGAGCAAAACGATCATCAACGGCCGCACCAGCATAGGCGCTAACTTTTCCGCCCACACCGGCTTCAATGGCCTCTTTCACCAATTCCGGCCCTGGTATTGAGGCATAAATAAGAGTAGGTCCATTTTCTGGTTTAAATTCAGGACGTGCGAGGATTTCTTTCAATGTCCAGGTTACATCACCCGCTCCCCCAGCAGTAGGATTATCCCCCATATCGCTGATAATAAAAGGATGCTTGTTGCTGGCAACGGCCTTATCCAGGCTTTCCCTAAGAGACGCGGTGGGGGCAATAAATTCAAATTCTGATCTCACTTCCCAAAAGCTATTGGCCAGTTTCTCTGCTGTATTGGTTACTTTTTCTTTATCATCTCCAGTAACCATTACTACGGCATGATTGCGGGGTTCGTCGGCCCATGCATATCCAACCCAGATCGCAGCATCGACAATGCCTTGTTGATTAGCAGCCGGGGCTACCTTGGCATATAAACTCTTTCCCGGCTCTGTTCTTGTACTTGTCTTTTCCCCGGGCAGCAATATAGGAACAGGAATCCAGGCCTTGTAGGCAGGTTTCCCTTTGCCACTTTCTATTCTGGACAACAGATTATCCACTGCCCGTTTTTTCGATTCCAAAGCATCTTCATGCGGTGCCATCCTGTAACAGGTGATCAGATCTGTATTTTGTGCCAACCGCCACGAAACATTGCCATGTAAATCCATTGAGGTTGAAATAATGGTTTTCTTACCAATTACCTCACGGATCCTGACGATAAAATCACCTTCCGGGTCATCAAGGCCTACCACACTCATGGCTCCATGGATATCAAAAAAGAGGCCATCATAGGGACCGTTCTTTTTAAGCAAATCAAGTGTTTTCGTTACCAATGATTCGTATGCTTCCCTGGTAACAATACCTCCGGGTAGCGCATGGCCCCTTAATGTCGGAATCCAATCCGCCCGTCTCCGGTTCGGCGAATCAGGAGATAAAAAGGGATAGGATGAATAAATTTCATCACCCGTTTTGGCATGAAAGGCTTCTTCATGGGTAAGTGCCGGCGAAAATGTACTTGATTCTATGGCTAATCCTGCAATGGCAATGCGTGGAAGCTCTTTTGTTGGTTGGCTAAATCCAACCTCAACAGCGAATAGCTGGACAAATAATAAACTGAAAATTATTTTATTCATATCAATTCCTCCATTTGTATTTTGATCAATTTAATTGATGGCTAAAACATCTATCACGTGACCCTATCAGAATCAGCCATTTCAATAGGTGTTGGATACCCCTGCCATATCCGAAATTCATCAGCACATAATATTACTAAAAATTCGGTTAAAATTGGTTTACAATTCATAATACTCCCTCACCGCCTCCCTAATCAGGGTTAATATTAATTAATGAATAGGGGATTTTATGCTGGCAATGCTTAATTTCAAGGCATGTATTTTATTCTTACTTATGCAACAGGTGATGATTATATCGAACGGCGGGCGTCTTTAAGAAACCTCCATCTTGCCCTGGCAAAAGAGTATCACGAAAAAGGTCTCTTGCTGATGGGCGGAGCTTTGGCTGATCCGGCGGACAAAGCCGTTCTGATTTTCAAATGTCAGGATAAAGCGGTTGTCGAAAATTTTGCCCTCAAAGACCCATACGTTCAAAAGGGCGTTATAGCCTCATGGGAAGTGCGGGAATGGACGGTGGTAATAGGGGAAATATAAAAATGGGTGGCCATAAAGGATATTGTCTTTCCGCTATGGTGGACATCTTGTGCAGTGTGCTCAGTGGGGCTAACTGGGGACCTTTTGCTCCACCATTTGCTTTATGGGAAGAGACTCCGGAAACAAGTGTAGGGAAAGGAATCGGGCATTTTTTTGGAGCCATGGAAATCGAGGGGTTCGAAGAGGTCGATGTATTTAAAAAACGGATTGACCATGGGATAGCGGTATTCAGACACTAAATGCTTTTCACTGCCCTGAAGGACCCTGCAATTAAATCTAGGCAGGACTGTCTTAAAATAGCGAGATCAGATGATTCTGAGGGAAAGATTTCCCCTGACCTCAAACCCATTGATCAAGTCGGCGACTTGATCTACCAAGTGGGCATTTTGGCCTCTCCATCCCCATTATTCTCCAACTTTACCTTTTAATGGTTCATTCCCCTCCTTATTTGAAAAATAACCGTATATTTATTTATAGTGGATTATTCAAATTCGGATCCCTTAAAGTTTTTTAAAACAACTAACAAGCAGAAGGACATGTGCCAATTTCAAAATTTCATCCTATTGTGTTGTCTTATGGTAAGCATTATAGCATGCGAAACAAAACACAATGAAGTAAATACCCTAGCCTACAAACAAAGTCTTCTTCTGACCAAAACAGATATAGCACCGCCAAAGGCTGAGGCCATTCCGGAACAGCTTATCATCCATAACGACACCCGCACGGACAATTACTACTGGATGAAACTCAGCGATAAGCAAAAGGTAGCTGCCACCCCGGACGAACAAACGACCAATGTCGTTGCCTACCTCAATGCCGAAAATGAATACAGGGAAAAAATGATGTCGCACACTGAAACTTTTGAAAACACGCTATTTGAAGAGCTGAAAGGCCGTATCAAGCAGACAGACATGTCCGTGCCATTCCATCCTTCCAACCCTCCGGGACGGGTGGGCATATTTCCCACTACATCGAAAATCTCCCCAGTCGTAGCCTGTGAAGTTTGTTCCATATTTTTTGCGGATCCATCAAAATAAAATTCTCCGGCAAACTTATGCCGGAATGGCGGTGCCCAAATAAGGAAGAATAAGTCTGCATTCCATATATTCCGGAGCGGTTATATTCCAGTCTGCAACCGTTTCATTTAACTGAAGGAATTGTATAATTCAAATATATTTTATACTTTCAGGTACATTATTTCAGGACTGTAAATACAGCTTATTCAAATTATAACCGGGAACCAACCAGCATAACATGAAATTTCTTATCAGCCTTACTTTAGGAATATTGCTTTCTTCCAATATATTTGGACAGGAAAACAGCTTGCAGTTACCGGGCCATCTGTTGAGTGGCCCGATGGTCGGTCATACGACTTCTTCCCTGGCCAATATCTGGGTTGAAACCAACAAACCTGCCGAGGTGAAAGTGCATTATTGGGTTGAATCAGGTTCCACTCCAATTTTTAAAGGGGTTGCACAAGGGGGAACCAGTGAGGAAGCCCCGCATGTAGGTACCGTGATATTGGAAAACCTGCCGGCCAGGGGGCTACTCCATTATGAACTGGAGATTGACAGGCAGGCAATCCGGCCGCAATCAATCCAATCTTTTCAACTAATGCCAGCTCCAGAATCTGCTGCTGATTTCAAAGTGGCATTTGGCTCCTGTATTAACCCGATTCAGGTGCCTCTCCAACCTATTTGGACACAGGTTGCAATTTCCGATCCCGATGCGTTTCTGCTAATCGGAGACAATAACTATATGCCTATGCGGTCAGGTGCTTATGAAGCCCCTGAGAGCACTGTCAATTATGCAATGGCCCGGTATCACCGTTATCTCCGGGATGTTCCAGGTCTCCGAACGGTGCTGGCTACCACACCGACTTATGCTATTTGGGACGATCATGACTTTGGACCAAACAATTCTGATAGGACCTTTCAGTGGCGGGAACTGACGCTGGACATCTTTAAAAAATATTGGCCAAACCCATCGGCTGGCACCCCTGGGACACCAGGTATTTTTCATTCCTTCAAGATTGCAGATGTTGAGTTCTTCATGCTCGATGACCGCTACCACCGGGATCCAAATGAAGCACCCGATCGGACGACGATGCTGGGATCAGGACAACTTGCCTGGCTTAAAGAAAATCTAAAAGCAAGCACGGCTACTTTTAAGGTGATTGTCAACGGGCACACCACGACCATTGACCGGAAGGGTACGGGGGAGTATTGGGCAAATTTTGGCACCGAGCGCGAGGACTTTTTCAATTGGATGTTTTCTGAGGGCATTGATGGGGTATTTTTTATTTCCGGAGACTGGCATGTTGGCTCGCTTAGCCGGGTTGATTTCTCAGATGAAGGTTACCCGCTCTACGAATTGATCAGTTCAAATGCAGGCGTTCATCCAGTGGAAGCCGATGATCATCAATATAGGCGGAACAGACAGGTAAGCGGTCACAACAGGCGGTTTGACGGACCCATTATTAATGACATTCAGGATTACAATTTCGGGCTTCTGGAGTTTTCCGGAGATAACGGAAGCCGGATGGTCACCTTAAAGATCATCGACCATCGAGGTGAGGTGCGGGTTACGCATCAACTCACGGAAAAGGATCTGACATCCAAATAAAAAAACCGAATTGCAAAAATTCCGGAGCGGCTTACTAAACCTACGGTTGGTTTTATGCCCACAATGCCATTTACATGCGAAGGGCAAACAATGGAACCATTTGTTTCTGTTAGAATTATTTATCGTTTTAATAATGATCTCTTGATAAGGGTGATATCATCCTCCGCAAACCTTGTCATAAAATTTGACATGCAACAAAGGGCCCGGAGTTAATCCAAGGCAATTTTCGAAACACACCAGAGGTAAAGGGTATGCTAGAAGCTATATCTAGCGCTCATCATCAGAATCCGTGTTTCCCTTTTGGCGTAAAATGTCTGAGAAAAACTGTTGGTGAGGCTATTTCCTGCAAATCTTCTGGTGTCGAAAACGTCTCTTAGACTGACCGAAACATTTCCTTTTTTATTGAGGAAACTTTTCTGAATACTGGCATCCAGGGAATATTGCGAGAGGTCCCGTCCCTGCGCTTCTACTTCTGCGGATTCATAGTCTCCTACCAACTGAAAGTTGAAATTCCAAGGAAGCTTGAAATCACTGGTGATTTTGGTATCCCAGGCAAAGCCGCTGTTGACAAATTCTTCACCGATATTGGATCCATCCACCCGGATCTGGAACATTGTCAGTCCCCCACTGAGCGTCCACCAAGGGGAGATTTCGCTAAGACCAATAAATTCAATACCATAAGATTCTGCGGTATTCAGGTTATCCGGTTGGGAATAGGAGATGCCATCTTCTATGGTGGTAATGAAATCCAGCTGGCCGGATACATGACGATAGAAAAGGTTGGTGGTAAAGCTTGATTTATCAGAATTCGCCAAATGGCCGAATTCCAGGGAATGAATCATTTCCGGTTGAAGGTTCGGGTTTCCTCTTCTCACGTTCAGCGAATCTGTAATATCCGGGAATGGATTAAGTCTCCAAGATGTGGGACGGTCTATTCTTCGGCTGTAAGTAAGTTTTAGGCCATGCACCTCATTAAATTTATACAAGGACTGAAAGCTTGGGAAAAAGTCAACATACTTTTGGACATTGCTTTCATCTGTATTCGCCAGATAAGTATCGACTAAGGTATATTCTCCCCTTAATCCTACTGTATAGTCAAATTTTGGGGAGGTTCTGGAATAAATAAAATAACCCGCATGGATCTGGTCTTTATATATAAACCGGTTGCTGATGGCTGGATCTTCCACAAAATCCTGTGCAGTCTCTTCAAACCTGGAGTATATATAATCGTTGTCAAACTTTCTGATGTTGGATTTTAAACCTGTTTCAAACTTGGACTTTTCATCTAATGGATGGATATAATCTACTTGGAAAACAGAAATGTATCTTTTCTCATCTGTGAAAGCCTGTTCGCGGCCATCCAGATTTTCCGGAATTGGATTAAGGGTATTTCTGAAGATATCAATATTTTGAATCTTGTATTGGTTTCTGTAAGAATTGCTGGCTGTAAACCTGAACTGCCGGTCAGGATCATCAAATGTTCTTTCATATATCAACGCATTGTCCATTCCATCATCTGCCTCTGTTTCATGGTTTCTCCTGACATAATCCAAAATCAAATCTCCTGTGGTTTTGTCCTTTAATTCTGAAAACAAGGTGTTGATCTGGCTGTCATCACTCGTGCTTAAAACCCCTTCATAACTGATGATGTTTTTACCTAAATAATATTCACCACCATAATTGAAGGTATGTCCAAGATTTTCACTTTCGCTATCGGTATTCTGTTCAAGGGTTTCATTGTCTTCAAAAATCTCCCTCACTGAATTTCTTTCGCCTACATTTTGCCATCTTCTAAAATTATATCCCCCATAGACATTATACCGGGTTGTTCTATGGTTAAGTCTTATCCCTGTGTTCATCCTTCCCCTGGTACCATAAGTAAATTCTGCTCCACCATTGGTCCCTAAATCTTCCCCTCTTTTCAGGATAATATCAATGACACCACCTGCAGCTTCAGCGTCAAATCGGGCATTGGGGTTATTGATGACCTTGATTTGTTCTACCGCACTTGCCGGCAGTTGATCCAGGTTCTGAGTTAAAGAAGAGTTTCTGCCGTTGATCAATATATTGGTTCCAGAACTACCCCGGAGTGAGATGGAGCCATCTTCGGAAACACTGATAGATGGCGTATTTCTCAAAATGTCCAAAAGTGTACCCCCGATATTGGAAAGATTCTGTTCAGGATTGATCGTAATCCCTTCCACGTCAGCCCTGATGGGAACTTTGTTTGACTGGATCACCACTTCCTGAAGGTCTTGGTTTTCACTTTCCAGTTCTACTCCTCCAAGATCCATATTTCCTTTTACTTCAACAGGTTGCTCAGTTTGGGAATAACCCAAAAGAATGAACCGAAGATGAAAGGACCCACTTTTGGAATTTAAAATAAATTGACCTTTTTCGTTAGTATCTGTAAATGAGGCTGGTTCTTCTGCACCAGGCTCAAAAAGCGCCACCTGGGCAAAAGGCAAAGGTTGGCCCGTTTCCCCATCAAGTAATCGGCCTTTAATAGTATAGGGATTTTCCTGGGATTGTCCCAGCCCTGTTGTAGCGGTCAGGACGGCCGTGAAAAAGAAAATCAGTCGGATAAAAGATATAGGTTTCATATTGGTTTAGCTTTGATACAAATTTATATTTACAATCTGTACCAAATTTGAAGTCATAATTATCCAAAAGAAATCCGGACCCGATGATGGGGTTCCTGATAGGAATAATTGATCTCAAAGCCGTTGACGATGCAGATTTGTTTAACTATGGACAGGCCTAATCCTATAGAATGATGGTTATTATTGCCTTTTTTAAACCTTTGAAAAAAATCATTGACATCCTGATCGGGTTTAGGGCCTGTATTGGTGACTTCAAGCATTCCAGTATCGAGCCTGATGAATATGGATCCATCTTTGTCATTGTGTTTAATGGCGTTGGTCAACAGGTTTTGCAAAAGCATTTCTGCCATATTGGGATGAATGTTGATGAAAATATCAGGTTGGATATCCATTTCAATGGAAAGGCTTTTGATGGCTACCAACTCCTCAAAATCCCGAATTGATTGGCTCACTTTGGCAGAAAAATCTATTTCTTCAGTAAAAGCAAACTCCTGATTTTCCAATCTTGCCAACACCCCTAAAGACCCCACTATTCTGGTAATTTTTTCATTGGCCTGATAGGCAGATTCAATGAGGCTGGCTTGTTTGTCATTGATGGGGGAGTCCATCAGCAATTCCATTTTCCCCCTCACGACTGAAACGGGCGTCTGGATTTCATGGGAAAGATTTTCTGAAAATTCCTTCATCACCCTATAATCTTTCAAAAGCTGAATAGACATCTTATGGAGAAAATTATTCAGTTTGACAAATTCTTCTGTTTCAGATGGGGCAAAGACAAGAGGTTCATTCTCTTTGAATGTGAAGGATTTTATTTTTTCCAGGCTTTGATGGAATGGGGAAAGGATTTTTTTAGAAACAATCCTTCCGGTGATGGCAATGAAAATCAAAAGCAGGGCAAAAATAGCAACCATTGTCTGCACCACCGTTTCGGTGATGTCGCTGCTTTCAATGACCATGTTATAGGTAGAAAGATAATAATGCTTTCCATTGATCAGATAGGACCGACTCCCCTTCAGTTGTCTTTCCATCTGCTCCAACTGATCATGCCATGCCAAAGTATCCCTCACACTAAACGGCAGTAAAGCAGTCTGCAGCGGCAACTCTGAAATTTCCAATCTCTCCTTTTGGAGGCGATCCGGAGATTTGCCCTTTTTTAGTTTTTCCGCATAATTATCCAGCTGCCTTTCGAGTTCCATCCCTTGCTCAAAATCAATTTCAGATTCCAGTTTCTGGAAAATCAGGATTCCCCCAAGCAGGAGAACTATTGCTGAAATGCCGAGGTACCAAACGGTAAATATATTGATCAGTTTCATGATGCGGATGTGTTGAATTTATAACCAATACCATACATGGTGTTGATATAATCTTTGCCTCCTGCCTGGCAAATTTTCTTCCGGAGGTTTTTGATATGCTGATAGACAAAGTCAAAATTTGCCAGATCATCTGTATAATCTCCCCACATGTGCTGGGCGATGGATTGTCTTCCCAGTACGCGG
>JBBDSC010000234.1:0-25970 GCA_040905145.1 Anditalea sp. | reverse complement strand
ATCTGTATAATCTCCCCACATGTGCTGGGCGATGGATTGTCTTCCCAGTACGCGGTTTTTATTGGTGAGGAAAAAGAGAAGCAAGTCAAATTCTTTTTTGGTGAGATCCAGAACCTTGTCTCCGACCATGGCTTCCAGGGTGAGCGTATCCAGTTTGATTTCATTAAAAACCACTTCATGGTTACCATCCAGCTGGTTTCTCCGATAAATGGCTTTGAGGCGTGCATGGAGTTCTGGCAAGTAAAAGGGTTTGGTCAAATAATCATCCGCCCCAATTTCCAGTCCCTTGATTTTGTCCTCCAGCGAATTTTTGGCGGAAATGATCAAAATGTTGCAGGTCAGTTTTTGATCTTTGATAAACCGTAGAATCTCCAAGCCGTTTCCATCGGGAAGCATAATGTCCAAAACCACGCAATCATACCTGAAGGAAAGTAGTTTGTCCTCTGCATCAAAGCAATTGTCACAGGATTCACATATCAACCCCTCCTGACCCAAAAAGTCTATAATATTTTTTGTCAATTCATTGTTGTCTTCTACCAGAAGGATTTTCATTCTCCAAATTAAGAATAATTTCCTGAAGAAACTTTGAAGTACCTTTTCGATTGCATGGCCAACGAAAATGAAACTAGGTAAAAGGCATTCTGCGTACTATTTCCAAGGATAGGTGACCAATGTTTTAAACTGTTTTTCATTTGCCGGAAGATAACCTTTACAAGCACAATGAATTGAAATGCCGGATAAATTGGTCGCTATGCTCATGCGTTTTCTCGAGCAAAATAACGGTACCCTGTCCAAAAGGGCCAAGGAAAAGGAGTTTTCTAAACTAACAGATGAAGAAGTCAGCGCCATTGAAAATTGTCAGTCCGTTGAAAATGTCCAAGTTGGGCTATTTGCCACATTTCTTCCATCATATTTTGCTACCACATACCAGAAATAGGTAGTATTGGCTTTCAAGTCCGAGACTACGACTTGTGGTGAAGTTAGATTTTCCCCCACAATGGATTGAACCGTAGAATTAGACTCAAACATGTACACGGTATACTCTAACTGCCTGGACCTGTTATCCTGATCAACCTTCCATTCGAAGGTGAGGGGGCTTGGCTGATCGGCTGCTCCATTTCCTGGGACCGGATCATAAATTACCACATTTCCAACATCTCTGTCATCTTCCAAAAGAAAGAAGGTAAGTGCGGTGTTTTGTTGGTCATAAACAGCAATGCTAATACTTCCTGATAAAAAATCTTTTTTTCTGGCATTTATTACCACCTCTCCATATTGGACTTTATCAACATGAAAGGTTCCGTCCTTATCAGTAAGGACACTTGTACTTGAGGGTGTGGTGGATATCTGCACACCGGATAAAGGTTCATAACTTTCTCCGTCAACTACTATTCCGGAGATTGTTCCAAATCTGTCTACATCAATGTTTTCAAGCTCACAACCAAAAAAAAGGATGCTTATGAAAAACAGGCTTATATAGTTAAAGTACTTCATTATTTTAGTTAATTTCCAATATAAAACTTCAGTCCTAATTTTAATCCAGCGATCACATCGCTAAAACTTCCTGCAACAGCCCCATCGTAATTATCAGTAAGGTGCTGATTTAAATAGGCCTTTCCGGTTATTGCAGTTTTATTGGATACCAAATATTCCAGGCCTGCTCCGTAAGTTACATAGGGAAGCCAAGGCTGATTGGATATACCGATATCCTTTCCAAAATTGTAATAAGACCCGGCTCCCACACTAAAATAAGGGGAAAATTTACCTGAAGGGTTAACCAGATATAGCAAGCCGACATCTCCGTAGAACTCACGGGAATTCATCAAATCCTGTACATTTACTTCCTGATACGCTATGTCGGTCTCTATAAACAGGGATTTTGACAGCCCAAATCCAAAGGAAGAATTGAAACCAGCTCGGGGAAGACTTGAAGAATAGTCTCCGATATAATTTTGAAAAGAGACCCCTGGAGAATAATAAAACCCGGGCCTGTGATCAAATTCATGAACTCTCCCAAGATAATCCATATCTAAATTCGATGCCTTTTCACTTACATATTCATCAATCAAGTTTTGGGATTTTTCATTTTCCTCCTTTAGCTCCCAAAGATTGCTCATTAAACCTTCAACGACCAAACTATGCACGGCTTTTTCTACGGCTTCCGTAATAGCCAATTCCCGCGGTTCATTATAAGTGTATCCTGCTTCTGCTTCCAATAACCGTTTAAACGTTACATACTTAAATATTCCTGTGCTAACCTCTTGAGATAAGATGGATTTGGTGGTGTAAACCGTCTTTAAAACTTTACCATTACTCGTCGAAACCGCTCTAAGGTAGATGGTTACCCGGTCTTCTCTATATTGTGAAGAAGCATTGGTGCCAAAGTATCTGATTCCGGCGCCTCCGGTAAAGACATTCGATTCATAGGAGATAATCCCTCCCTCTAACAATACACCGGCAAAGAGAAGGGGAGGAAGCAACACATTGTTATTTCCTTCATACTGCTCCCTGCTGGACCGGATGATCTTTCGCTCGTTAAGCAGGTTACTGATATTCTCCCGCTCAATGGGGACAAACCAACCTGATTCTTCCAATGCCCTTATGAGTATATTGGTTGCCCCCTGTGTGACGGCAGTTGACCAACTGGCCCCTACATTAGACTCTTTATACTGGCCGGTCTGGTCTCTGAATTTATAAACTGCCACCACAATCGGTTCCTTGGGATCCGGTAAGTCCAGCAGCTCTTTTTTCATTTTTGTTTCCGGCCCGAGAGTCGCGTCCCTTTCTCCAAATGGTTGATACAAACCGGGGGAACAACTGGTAACACAGATTACAACGGCAAACAATAGGATATCCTTAATTAAAAGGCCTTTTAAAAGTACTTTCATCAACAAAAAATCAGTTCAAAAATCTAAAAAAAAGGAACGTCAACCACTGTTGTCGCACCCGTTTGTTTATCCACAATATTAATATTTATACCGGCTCCTTCGTTTCCAATTTCGATCTGGTAATCCCCTAATTCATAAGTACCCTCAGCTAATTCTTCCTCTCCAAATTGCCTGACTACCAATTCTCTGGATAACCTGCTTAATATTTGCCGGTTTAAACTTTCCGAAAAATCGGTCAGGGGATTTCTTGGATTACCAAACTGACTCTTTTGATGTTGTTGTGCAGGGTCGATCGTAGTATCCTGGGCTTGGGCTGAACTTAACATCCACTGATAATTAAAGGTTTCTCCTCCAAATGCGGGATTCTTAGCACTATAAACCAACTGCTGACCGTTACAAAAGTCCATGAAAAGTGGAAAAGTAAATAATAAAAGCAATAAAAACTTATTCATAATAAAAATAATTAAAATTAAAATTAAAATATTCCCGAGCCGGACCGTTCATCACCATCCAACTCTTTGACAATTTCTTCATATCGTATCAAATACATTTTTGTTGTCGCTATTGATTCTGCTGCAAGGGCTTCCACAAATTCCGCTCTGGGTTGGAGAAAAGATTGAATTACCCTGGTTTCATTGATAAAAACTTCAATCATGGTGGTGCTCAACCGAAATGGGCTCTCTTTAATGAAAATGGAATAATTACGGGCTTCAGGGGGAGCTTCCCAATGTCGGTAAAAGTAATCAAAAAAGTCCCTTCCGCTTTTTGTTTTTGTTTCATCGATTAATAACCCGTCTATTTCAAGCTCTACCTCATTTTTCAATTTTTCGGTTTCTTCTTCGGTGATTTTTTGAAGGAGTAGCTTTAAAGCATCAGGAGCCTCCTGAACAGGAACGCTGTCATATTGTTTTTTCGCAGAAGAAGGGTCCACATCAAACTGGGCCTTTGTCTCTAAAAACAGAAAAAATAAAAATATAGTTGTAAAAATCACCTTCATTTCCTTAGCATCTTAAACTACAATTATGGGATGAAAAGCATTTATGATGCTAATAACTACAATTTATTTGATATATTCAAATTACCTGGAAATTTTATTTTTGAAGTTCTTTTGGATTCCCGATAAAAGGGCTATTTCCGCATGGGGAAATTGAATTGAGAAGTAGATACATTTACTTTCATGCCTTCTCCATTTGCTCCGGGAGTTTGGGTAATTTCGAAGGGGGCACTGAATGGTTCCATCAAGGCACTTATTTCATGTTGATTTCCTTGCTGGGTAATTCTTACATGCTGATCCATGGTATGAGATTCAATACCATTGCCCATAAGGGACAAATCTATTCGGTTTTGATTTCCTTCCTGAATGAGTGAAGCTGATCTTGGGGTGATCCCTTCATCTTTTATATAGCTGTTAATGACATTTCCATCCCCAACCTGGCTAGAGAAGGTATTGATGTTTTGTCCTATTGACCAGAGGTTGGTTTCATTCCTGTTTCCCCGCTGAATTACTCTGGAGTTTAAGCCTGTACCAGCTTGCTCAATAAAACCGCTGTTTCCATAACCTTTTTGACTTAATATAAAAAAGTTGGGCTGATAGCCGGTTTGTTCCTGTATGGTTATTGCCTGTTGGTTTTCTCCAACCTGCTGAATGATTGCACTGTTCATGCTTTCTTGCTGAGCATGCATTTTTATAGCTTGCGCATTGATAAACACAGCTGCCTCCACATCCTCTCCTTCTTGTCCGGGAGCAGATAAGATGAAGGATAAAAAAAATATTGGCAGTATAGCAAGCCGCAAGATCATTTCAATAAATTTAGTGAATTATTTTAATATGGTGAGTACTTCTTGTTAGGAAAATAAAAAGTAGGGTTCCTTTCGCAAACCCATTAGGAACCCTACTTTTTAAAATTTCATTAAACCAATAAGTTATGGCTGAATGAATGATTGAGTAACACTAGCGGTATGGCCTGAGCCGTGTTGCATCACGTTACTGTAATTACTGCCTCCGTTTTGGAGTTGTGTAGCCATGTTATTAGATCCGTTTTGAGATATAATGGCATGGTTTAGGACGATATCGCCGCCTGGAGTATCTTGCTCCTGATAGGCCACATTGTCTGATCCCCATTGATCAATAGAGGCAAGGTTAAGTGGGTCATAGCTTGCTCCTGTGCGACCGGCACCGGAAGTTTGAACTTGCTCTGCGGTTCCTGAATTACCAAACTGATTGATAGATGCATCGTTCAAGCTACCTGACTGATCCTGAGAAGCGTCATTATTGTTTCCAGATTGATTAACTTCTGCTGTACTTACCCATGCTTTCTGTACTTGAGTCGACGTGTTGTTACTGCCTCCCTGAATTGCGACAGCACCGTTTGCCCATCCATCTTGTATCTGAAGAGCACTGTTATTGTTACCGCTTTGATAAATAGCAGCATTGTTCATACTACCGACATCACTTGGTTGCATGTTGATGTCCTGTGCCTGGATGGCCTCATTGTTGTTTCCTGATTGGTAAACCTGTGCCTCGTTACCATATCTTATCTGATCCTGAGAAGCAAAGTTGTTGTTTCCACTTTGGTTGATAATGGCTAAGCTGGTGCCCATCTGACCGTTTGGCCCCTGTCTCTGAATGCCTTCATTGTTGTTGCCGCTTTGTGAAATATAGGCTTCCAGTGATCCGGCTCTTGCTTCCAGGTCTCCATCATGGTTTTGGTCCACTGTCGCCTGATTGTTCCTTCCGGTTTGTGCAATAGAAGAAAATGTGGTGTTATCTTCATATTGACTAGATGAAACTTGTGTTACCGTTGCTTCATTACCCACATTTGTCTGTGTAATTTCAGAAGTGTTTTCGTTAACACCTGATTGCTCCACGGTGGCATCCTGATTGGATCCTGACTGGGAAACATCAGAGGTGTTGTTGCTCTGTGCCAGGGTTATCCCTGAGGCAAGCAACATTGAGAGAAAAATACTTGGTTTTTTCATTTTGTTAAAAGTTTAATTGTTTAGAATAAATTAATTGGGTTTTATGTGAAATATTTGTTCAATATTTTCCTGAAAAGAAAGGTGTCGCCTAGGCTAGGGATCCCTTTTGTTAGCTCCTGAACGTATGGTGACACTGTTATTTTTACCGGTTTGAATAATCTTTACTTTTTGCCCGGAATGATTCTTATTCTTATTAGAAATATCCACCTCAATTTTATTGCTTTCACCCTCCTGGTTGATCTCTCCTCCCACTACCCCTTTTATGGTCAAAGGGGATCTAGACTTGGCAATAGAAGTGGAATCTATCATTATCGTGTTGCTGGTCCCTTCCGAATGAATTTGAAGGGTGTCACCTGATAGGTCAGCGCTTGAAAAAGATTCGTTCAGCTTTTCATCGACCGAGGTTTTATTACATGTTTCAGCAGGGAATGAGATGGTTTGTGCTTCAGATGTTAAACTAAAAGCAGCTACTATAAAAATCCATATTGAAAGAACCCTGTAACTCATAATTTTTAAATGAAAAAATTTGATTTTCAAATAATATAAAAAGTAGTTTACTAACTACACCAGCAAATGTATACTAGGATGAGTTGTGAAACAATACGCAATTTCCGAACTGGTTATTGGATGTTGAAATACGTAAAATCACCTAGGGCATGCCTTGAAAAAATTTAACTCCTTCCTATAATTCTTGGTAAAATTTAGCCTGTAAAAATCTGCTAAGAAACTCCTTATAGGCTAAAGAAATGGGTTTTTATATAAAAAAAATTGTTAATTCTAAAATTGAAATTGATAATAAGACTTGTCTTATTATCAATAATTTGCTTATCCATTATAAAAGGTTCATACCAAAAGGGTGGACAAAGGTATTAAGACAAACCTGAAATAATGATTCATGCCATTTGGTTTGACAGAGGTAATAGAATAAACGGGAGGTTGGATCCGTCATAGAGAACCTGGTATTAATTGGATGAACCTATAGTAGAAAGCCTTGTTTTTTTAGTGTCAGAAACCGAGTGGATAAGCCCGGAATGTTTATACCATGCGACAATGGCCTCAATCATATTCCTGGCCCCTAGCTTTTCCATAACATTGGCCCTGTGTTTTTCAATGGTTCTCCGGGACAGATTCAGATCGTGGGCAATAATTTTAATAGGAAGGCCGGTGGCCGAAAGCTCCAGTATCTGTTGTTCGCGCTCAGTCAGATTATTGGGGTAGCTTTGATGATATATGCCATTCAAATGTGGAAGATTTGCTTTATTTTGGTACAAAGAATCAGACAGGAACGGTTGTTCCAGGGTGTTGACAGGCAAAAGTTCAATCAGATAAAAAATAGTACTTGTATATTTTCCTCTGAATAAAAGCATATCAAAGGTATAATCACTATTTTTAAAACTTACCTTGTTTAGTTTACAGAGATTGATCAATGCATTTTTAAACCGCTTGATTTTGAGGCCATTCGAATTTTCTGCTTTTATATCAATTACCGTTTCAATGGGTTGATGGATTATGGTAGAAAAAAAGGCCTTATTTAGATTGTATAACGGTTGGTTTAAAGCGGTTATCTTTTCGTTTTTTATCAACATCATTGGAACCTGTGATTGATTAAAATAATCTTTAAAGTCCTCTGTGTTTAAAAAATTTAGACGTTGCTTTTTGATCAGTTCGTTTTTAAGCTTGAGAAGAGTGGCTTCGTTGTTAAGAGGATAAAAAATTAAGTTGTCAATACCTAATTCAAGAGCAATCATAATGTCATCTTTATCATACTTTTGCATGACCAAAATAAATGGTATAGATTGATGAATAATTTCGGCTTTCAGTAATTCATAAATGTTATATCCACTAATTTTATTTACTTCTTTATTGCAGATGATTAAATGGAATTCCTTTTCCTGAATTTTTTCTAAAGCCTCCTGTGGATCTTTTACCACTTCTGTCTTAAATCCATTTTCGTTTAATAATCTATATAATTCCTCTTTCTGGGATTGATGTGAATTAATTAATAAAGTATTTGTAACCAATTTATTCATTTTAAAAACTTTTAATAATAATTTATGCTGTAAATCAATAAAAGTAAGACTGAGCTTATTAATTTTTCTTTAAAAAATATTTCTTTTAAAAAACAGTATCATTAGTTGTTAAAGTCTACATTTGAATATGTAATAGAATTTACTTTAAATAAAAAGAGATCCATTCAAGCATATCATTTACATAAAAAGTAATTAACCGTATGCAAACTACGTTTTTTAGGCCTTAAAAAACAATTTAATTCCTTGTTTTTTCGATACGGAAACTTTGCAAATGTTAATTGAATTGATAATTGCACCTAGAAATTTGAATAATTTGAAGTATAAACTAGATATTTGCCTTGATTAAAAACAAATGATAAAGTAAGGGAGGAAAAAATGAGGGATTAAGTAAGTGGTAATAAACTTTAAAAAATAGGACAGTTCTTGATCGCAAATTTGAAAAGTTTCTCCATAAAAACACCTTCTGCGCTTATTTTACTAACCTGCAGCAATGGAAATATAAAGGAAGTAGAAAGGCGTAGCTGCATTGAATGCCTGCTAACCATCAAAATTACGGACAGGGAGAAGCATTTAATATCCCTGATAAAAAACCGCTATTCCATTTAAAAATCAAACCTCTTATAATCCGATTCAGTTGGCGGGCCAGGGGTTATTTGGAGATATGGATTTCCGGTAAGGGTCATAATTGTAGAAGCGAAGGTAAAAGAAAATCCCTCTTTTCTAATTTCACTGCAAACCGGATTTTTCGCATCATCTTTTGATCTAAGGGTTTCCTTGATTTTTTGATCTCCGATTACCTGGAGGGCGGTCATTCTGCTCCTCAAAGCCTCCAACCTGATATAACTGTTTGAGGTTACAGGCTTGTTTTTGCCCGGTACATTAGGATCAAATTTCCGGGTCCAACTCAAATCTTCGTTTAGGTCGTCATTAACAATAGGATGATTTGTATGATAAATTGTTCCGTTTTCGTTTTTAGGGTTGAACCTAACTACCTTATTGGCTGATGCTTCAAAATCAAATACCTCACCCCTTATTCCAAGAATATAATTAATGTCTGGTATCCATCCGTATAGTTCTCAATATCCATATTTTGAGCTATAAAACCGGGATTACCCTGGACTGATGGTACTCCTACCGAACTGCAGTGGTGGTATTTGGGGTTAAAAAGATACACCCAAAATTCATCCAGCAGGTTCAATACAAAAATCCTATTCAAGGATTGGCCTGATCCATCAGCAATCCCACGAACTTCTTCGTAAAGATCCGGGGTCCATTTCTTAATCGATTCTGTGAATCCGGCATATTCAAAAAATTCGCTGATGACCTGATCCGTACTTTTTTCAATCTTTTTATCTGATAGGAAAGCAGAAAGATTACTATCCCATTTTTCAATGACCTCAGCTATTTCTTTTTTAAAATGATTTCCATGCTGAATTCCAAGTTCATAGCCACTTCCAGAGAAAGTAACGGTCTTTAGTTCTCTGGGCTTTTGCTGACAGTGGGATGCAATCAATAGCACCGATCCAAATAAAATGAGTAGCCTTTTCATAGTTAAGGTGTCTGAAAATATCAAGTCCAAATTCAACAGAATAGGAAGGCGTGGTTTTAACTGTAATATAAAGGATAAATGTTTTCGTTCATCGGATACTCCAGGGATTAAATCTTGCCTGGGACCCGAGTTGTCTTTGAATGCGGAGTATTTCGTTCCACTTTACCATCCGGTCACTGTGCCGGAATGACCCTACCTTTAATTGGCCGGCATTGGTGGCTACTGCTAAATGGCTAATGAGCGCATCTTCGGTTTCTCCGCTCCGAGCGGATATGACGGGCCGCCAGTTAGCTTCCTGAGCAATACGGATCGCCTCCAAGGTTTCCGTTACCGTACCTATCTGGTTCAGTTTGATCAATACGGCGTTCGCTGATTTATTTTCTATCCCCTTAAGGATGCGGGCGGGGTTGGTAGTAAAAAGATCATCCCCAATGATCTGTACCTGATTCCCGTGGCGCTTCATCAGGATTTTCCAACTCTCCATATCGTTATCGGCCAATGGATCTTCTATGGAAATAATGGGATATTTACTAATCCAGGAGCTCAAAAGCTCAACAAACTCGGCGGATGTATACGTACGGTCCTCAAGATTAAGCCTATAGGTTTTCGTAGACTCATGATAAAGATCACTTGCCGCTACATCCAATGCAATGGATGCCTCTTTGCCGGGCACATATCCGGCTTCTTTGATTCCTTCTGAAAGGGTATCCAGAATTTGCTCGTGGTTTTCAAATTCAGGCCAAAAACCCCCTTCATCGGCGGCACCATAATATTTGCCCATTTTTTTTAGTATTTTGCCCGTGGCATGGAATACCTGAAAGGTAATTTCCAGGGCTTCCTCATAACTTGATGCGCCGTTGGCTATTAACAAGAAATCCTGCACATCTACCCGCCATTCGGCATGGGCGCCCCCTCCGATGATCTGAATCTCCGGGAAAGGTAGGAGATTACCTTCGGTTCCGCCTAACTGTTTGAATAAGGGAACATTCCGGGCGTTCGCAACGGCGGCCAATACACCGGTGGAGACGGCCAATATGGCATTCGCCCCTAATCTTGATTTATTGGCCGTACCATCCAGATCAATCATGACCTGATCTACTGCTTCCTGGTTTTCCGGATCTTTGCCAAGTAAGGCCGGAGCTATAATCCCGTTGACATGGCCTATGGCCTTACCCACAGATTTACCGCAGAAGTATTTGGGATTTCCATCCCGTAATTCATGGGCTTCGTATTGACCGGTGGAAGCGCCGGATGGTGCCACTCCCCTGCCCAAGGCGCCATTGCTTAAGGCTACTTCTACTTCCACGGTGGGATTTCCCCTGGAATCAAAAATAGTGTAAGCTTCAATTGATTTTATTTTCACGGCAGATTATTTTTTTTCAAGGGTACCAAACCATTCGGCCATCAGGCTTTTTAAATCAAAATTCTCTTCCCTTATATAGTTTATTGCGAATTTACGGGTATATGCCTGCTTTTCTATATTTAAATATTCAACCGGTGATTTACCATCCACCCTGGCCAACAATAACATGGGCAGCAAGCGGGCTACGCGCTTTTCCAGCTCGGAAAATGCAACGGTACTTAAAGTTCTATGGTCTTTATAGGCAGTCATAAAAGCGTCGGCAAGTATTATAAGACCTGCCTGTTCTGGAGCATGAAGCAATTCCTTTAACAGTAAATGGCAAAGCAGGAAACTGAGATCAAAGGCAGGGTCTCCGTAAAAAGCCACCTCACAGTCCACCAATACCAATCGGTCTGAAGCAATCAATATATTTTTCGGGCTAAAATCACCGTGGATCAAGCATTCCCGGTGCTGAGTCAGTCTCCCGGCCTCTTCATGGATTAAATCAGCCACTGCCGGATGCCTTTCGGCCATATGATGGAGATAAGGTGATACCCTAAGCTGGACAAAATTGACGGTAGCATCAAATTGTTGGACAGCGATAGGATCCCCAAAGGAATGGGCATGAATTTTTCCTACTAAGGTTCCTGCCTCTATTGCATGATCTGGATTAATGGTTTTTGATTTCAGCATGCTCTTCCAATCCCTGAAACCATCAAGGAATTCCATTACAAAATAATCCTCCCCCTGGCCTAATACCCTCGGTACGGAATCAGGAAGGAACGCAGCTACATAGCGGAGGAAGGCTGCCTCATATCCATTGCGGGACACATCGGCAGACCAATCGGCTTTTACTTTGAGCTTTTTTAGCGCCCGCTTTACCACAACTGTCCGCCCATCTGCATCAATCCGAAAAATCTCACTGGATACACCCCCTGTGAGCATGTGGATTTGCGGGGTCTTCCTACCGATTATACCATCCTTTCGAAGCAAATTGAGGAATGTATTATCTATCACCGGATCTGTCATCAAGTTATTGGGTTCTCCGCTTCACCGGGCTTTTGTAAAGAAAACATATTTCAAATACGTGCAGCAATGGAAGGATGGATGATGTCAAAACGATACCATTCCCCATCAGCAATAACATCAATCCCTGCCAGTTCCTGGGTTTTTCATGACCACCATCGCGGGATCTTCTAAGGCTTGCTGGTTTGGATTGGCCGTGAGCCAATTGAACATGGGATAAGAACCCACTACGGTTGTTTTAATCATGGTTGGCTGGTATTTAATTTATAACCGTTTAAATTAATCATTTTATAACAGGAGTCATGAAATTATTTTGAAAATCCGCCCGTAAATTTTTTGAATATTGCAGTTTTTTTTGATCTTAGATTACTATCAGACAATTTTCATATGAGCGGAAATACAGAAATTTTGCTGAATAAGGGAGAGGGCGAGTTCTTATGGGTGTTAAGTGACTTGTATACATTAAAAAATATAGATGCGCAGCATGGCCAACTGCTGAAATGCAGATGTCTTTAAATGGTTTTGTTTCTACAGGTCCAAACGATGAACAGCATTGGGTAACTGGGCATGGGATGAAATCTGCTCCTATGTTCTGGGATTACTGGATTCTACTGATACAATTCTTATAGGGAGAAAATTAGCGGTAATCCCTGTTGTCGAAAAAAAAAATATTTTTTTTTTTAAGAAACCCTAAAAGTCTGGAACGGATTTTTTTTGCCTTAAAATACAAATTCCTTTTAATGATATGCATTAATCCGTCTGCATAAGAAAAGGATCCATAAAAAACTCATTATCAGATAGGTTGAGCACCATCAACCCTGTGAAAAAGCAATTTGAAATTAGATTTTTTTATACCATCTTTAGCGAAGAATTAAATGATTTTATACGCTAAAGCACGGATTCTTGTTCAAAAAAATTATAATAAATCAACTCTTAAATAGAATGAAAAATAAAACAAAATTAATTTTAGCAAATCTGTTTGCGCTGGTTTCTGTTGTGTTGATCCTTACTGGAACTAAATTGCTGGGAATTGATCTAGGCTATGGATCAGGGGCTATCATTCCAAAATTTTTATTGATTTTCACCCCCCAACTAGGTTTTATCTATTTGGTTCTGCAGTCATCCCGATTTAAAAGTAAAAAAGTCACAGCCTAAGAGAGTAATATTTTTTAAAAGCAGTTATACTTTTTTTGGGACCGGGAATTTTTGATCGAATGGTAAAAAGAAACACCTGGTATTTTTTCTAAATCTAAACTTCCAAGGTCATTTGTACCTTGGAGGTTTTAGATGTAACCTTTGAATGTATAAAACCATTTGCCGTTGGTTCCTTTCAGCCATCCATAATGATCTCCGTTGCTCTCAAAACGGTAGGAACGGGGGCTTTCGACCTCCCATCCCTGCCGAAATTCAGTTCTTGGACAAACCAATCCAAGCCCCTTTTATCAATGGTGTACTTAAACCTGGAATTTTTTCTGTCGACACGGTTGCCAAAATCTCTTTGGATGGCAATTACCCAGATCATTGGCAAACACGTCAATATCATTCCTGGGGGGCACCGTAAAAGCTATTTTGAATTTCCGGGGCAGATAGGTTTCGTGATACAAAGGTTCTACATCTGTAATGTCCACTACCTTTTCCTTATCCAACCATATTCACTATTCTTTAATAAACGTCCGTCTGATAACGGTTGGATAACTGGAGCTTTTTTACATACGCTTCAGCTTTTTCTGACGATGCCTCCTGCTGCTGAATGATTTCCCTTTAGGTTTTGTCCACATCTTTGGCCATTTGTTTTGCATCCCCGCATACATACAAATGGACCGTTTTCGAGCCATATACTCGAAATATGCTTGTTATACGTTTTACTGGCGTTTATTTGATTTCAAATATTATCCAGATTTTTAATAAAAACATTTGGATTCATACCGGGATGTTATAAGGGTAAATATTACCGAGATGAAGTATACAGGAGTAAAAAATCAATATATTTACCCTTGTTAAATCTACACGTGTAAAAATTACCTTTGAAGAATGGCTTCTTTAAACAAAGAAAAACCTTATAATGATTTGCCCTTGCTTCCCCCAAAGCTTGAACTGGAAACAAAGCTATATTACTTAAAACAATATCAGCAAGTAGGGCCTTGGCTAAGCTGAATGGGGCACTGACCAATTTGCCAAATCCCAGACTTTTTCTTGATACCATTCATCTACAAGGAGCAAAAGCGAGCTCTGAAAACGAATGATGATGTGGAAGAGAAGAAGTTTGAAAATTCTGCAACAAAAGAAGTGTTAAGTTATAAGCAGGCACTTTGGTTAGGATTAGAGAGATTAGAAAAAAAGCCTTTTATTACCACTAATCTCTGCATTGAAATTGTCCAGTGTATCAAACAAAATTCAGCAGGGATTAGGGTGACTCCCGGAACTACACTTTCTAATACTAAGGGTGAGGTTATCTACACTGTCAATGTACCACTTGAGACGCTTAGCATTTGATGATCCTCCGGTTCCGGAAAGTAATAAAGGGGTTGTCGCCCCTGCACGGGCTTCCGTTTATCTTCCTACTGCGGCTTTGAACACCGCTTCAACAAATTCCGACCTAATTTCCATTTTTAAGCCTCCATTCCTATCAGCTTTTCTGGCTAATAAAAATAGCATTTGGGTATAACAGCTTTTTTTACTTAAAGATTATTGTTAATTTCAACAGAAATACCCCTAATTTGTTACGGAATTAAAATGTAATTATGTTTTATATTTGGCTGCGAAAAGAAAAACGGCAACCACTCCGGCTTTTTATAAAATACGCAAAGCTATCTTGTGTATTTACTTTTATTGCTGCACTGTTGGGTAGTTGCGGATGGAAAGCACCTGAGGAAGTAGAATTAGCCTATCAGGATCTTCCGGAAGTCATAGACTTCAATTATCACGTAAAGCCAATCCTCTCTGATAAATGCTTTGCCTGCCATGGGCCCGATGCCACCAATCAAAAATCCGAGCTTCGTCTCGATAAGGAGGAATATGCCTATGCGGCCCTGGAAGGAAACACTTATAAATATGCCATCGTACCCGGAAAACCGGGAAAAAGCGGCCTGGTAAAAAGAATTCTTTCTGATGATGAAGGTTCTGTCATGCCCCCGCCTGAATCCAATCTGAGCTTGGATACCAAAGAAATCGCCATATTACTAAAATGGATAGAACAGGGTGCGGCTTATAAGCCCCATTGGTCCTTCATCAAACCAGAGAAAATCAAGTTGCCGAAAACCAGCAACAGGGATTGGGCGCAAAATGAAATTGACTTTTTTGTGGGGGAAAAACTGGAAAAAGAAAAGCTTTCCCCTGCGGATAAAGCCTCCAAAGAAAACCTGATCCGCAGGTTGTCTTTTGATTTGACAGGGCTACCCCCATCCCTGGAGCAAATAGAGGATTTTGTAAGGGATACCACTGCCGGGGCCTATGAAAAACGGGTGGACCAATTATTGGCTTCTCCCGCCTACGGGGAACGAATGGCCGCGGATTGGATGGATGTGGCCCGCTATGCAGATTCTGATGGCTATCTCGATGATAAACACCGGGATTTTAGTCCCTATAGAGATTGGGTTATCCAATCCTTCAACAGTAACATGCCTTATGATGAATTCATAACGATGCAGCTGGCAGGTGACCTGGTGGAACACCCCACCAAAGAAAGTGTGCTTGCTACTGCTTTCAACAGGCTTCACAAAAGGAATTCCGAAGCAGGTATTGTATTTGAGGAATACCGGGTGGAATATGTAGCCGATCGTACCTTAACGGTGGGAAAAGGTATTTTGGGATTAAGCATGGAATGTGCCAGATGCCATGACCATAAATTCGACCCTATCAGCCAAAAGGAATACTATGAAATGGCTGCATTTTTCAACAGTACCAATGAAATAGGTACTGCTGTTTATGGGCCGGGACAGGTACCGGGGCCATCCATGCTTCTAACAAATGAAGAACAGGAAAAGATCCTCCACTATATAGATAAAAAAATCAGTAAGTCCGAAAACGAGCTAAAAGCGGCACAGGAAGAAGCAACTCCCGAATTTGAAGAATGGATCACTCAAAGGGGCAGCATTGCCTCATCGCTCAGGCAGCAGTACAACCAAGGTTTGGTGGCTTATTATCCTTTTGATCAACTGAGTCCCACTGGGAATAGGCAGCTGTTTGAAAGTCCCAATAGGGTAAAATCCGGTAAGCCCGTAAAGGTAAAAGAACCGGACATCAAAACCGGGGCAAAAGGCAAAGGCATTTTTTTAAACGATTTTACCACGATTACCTTGCCGGAAAAAACAGGTTGGTTTGACTATACCGATCCCTTTTCGGTTTCGCTTTCCGTTTTTCCCGACACCGTCTATGAGGAGGCAGGACTTTTTTATCACTGTGAAGATCTCAGGTTGGGATTAAAGGGATATTCCCTTTATTTGGAAGATAACCGACCGAAATTCATTATGGCCTTCTCTTGGCCTACCAACGCCATACAGGTAAAGACAAAAGATGCCATTCCTGAAAAAGAGTGGACGAATATTACCGTTTCTTATGATGGGCTGGGCACGGGCAGTGGGGTTGGTATCTATCTAAACGGAAAGCCTGTTCCGGTAGAAATAGAAGTGGACAATCTTTACAAATCGATTTTGTTTGAGCCGGACATTCATACCTATGGCTTCAGGGGGTTTACCTTGGGGATGCGGGATAAAATGAAAACTTTTATCGAGGGCGGAATTGATGAACTCAAGGTGTATGAAAGGGAATTATCGGCCTTGGAGGTTTTGCAGGCCTTTGATGAAACCCGGGTGGAAAAGATCCTAAACCATCCTAAGAAACCGGAACATCTCGTCTTATTAAAAGCATATTATGAAAACACGCAACATAAAAAGTCTCAACAGCTCACGAAGGAGCTCCACCATTTAAAAAAGGAACGTACTTCTCAGCTGGAGGAGATTCCCGAAATTATGGTAATGGGAGATTTGCCTGAGCCAAGACCTACCTATATTTTGGACAGAGGCCTATATAGTGCGCCTACAGAAGAAGTATTTCCTGGTATTCCCAAAGCAGTACTTCCCTTTAACGAGAAATATCCCAGAAACAGGCTCGGTCTTGCCCAATGGATTTTCGATCCGGAAAACCCATTAACGGCCAGGATTTTTGTTAACCGGTTATGGCAGATGCATTTCGGGAAAGGGCTGGTGGAATCCTCGGACGATTTTGGAAACCAGGGAAACCTACCTACCCATCCCGAATTATTGGATTGGTTGGCCATCCAGTTCCAGGAGTCGGGCTGGGACATCAAAAAGATGCACAAACTTATGGTGATGTCCGCCACCTATCAGCAAAGTTCTCTTATCCGACCAGAACTCCAGGAATCGGACCCTGACAACCTGCTGCTGGCTCGGGGACCCAGTTTCCGGATGACCGCTGAGATGGTACGGGACAATGCCTTGGCGATAAGTGGCTTACTCTCACCTAAAGTTGGAGGTCCAAGTGTTTATCCTTATCAGCCAGAGGGACTTTGGGATGAGATCAGTACAAAATCCTGGCGGTATAAGTACCTGCAGGAACCGGGGGAAGGGCTTTACAGGCGCAGCCTGTACACCATTTGGAAAAGAACATCCGGTCCACCTTCCATGTTGATTTTTGATGTAAATGGCCGTGGGGAATGTACCGTAAAGCGCCGGCAAACCAGTACGCCCCTTCAGGCTTTGGTACTCCTTAATGATCCCCAATATCTTGAGGCTGCCCGGGTTTTGGCCGAAAAGCTGATCACTACTTATGACCAGGATACTATTTTACAATTGAAAACCGCATTTCGATTAAGCACAGGAAGAACCCCTGATAAGAAAGAATTAAGTATCATAGAAAGATTCCATCAGGAAGAAGTGGAACGGTTTGCTAAGAATAAAGGGGATGCCTTGGATTATGTCAGTATTGGCAGTTCGGAAATGAGCCCAAGTATGAACCCGGTAAAAGTGGCTGCTCTGGCAACCGTGATCAATGGAATAATGAACACTACAGATGGGTACACCATCCGATAAAACAGTTAGAAAATGGACGATTTAAATAAATACAGAGAATTTGCAGCTACCCGCAGGGGATTCTTAAAAAAAGCCTCCCTGGGCTTTGGCTCCATTGCACTTTCCAGTCTTTTAGGTCCTACTGAGGCATTTGCAAATGAATTTGTTCCTGAAACTGCTTCCCCTGCACAAAAGGGAATGGGCGGTATTTTGAAAGGAACCCATTTCCCGTCCAAGGCCAAACGTGTCATCTACCTTTTCCAAAGTGGCGGCCCTTCGCAGCTGGAAACTTTTGATTACAAGCCTTCTTTGGCCAAATGGCACGGAAAAGAAATTCCTCCATCGGTAAAAGGCACACAGAGAAATTCAGGAATGGTCTCCCACCAGTCTACCTTTCCTTTGGTAAAATCCATTTATGATTTCAAGCAATACGGCCAATCAGGTGCCTGGGTAAGTGAGCTTTTCCCCTATACCTCACAGGTGGTAGATGATTTGTGCATCATTAAATCAATGCAAACCGATGCCATCAACCACGAACCTGCAGTGATGTTTGTGCAGACCGGTTCCCAGCTCAGTGGCAGACCATCTATCGGCTCCTGGCTGAGTTATGGCCTGGGTAGCGACAATGAAAACCTGCCGGGATTTGTGGTGTTGCTTTCCAAGAGCGCAGGTGATCAGCCGCTGAATTCCTCCGCATGGGGCAATGGCTTTTTACCATCCCACCACCAGGGGGTACAGTTTAGGTCCGGAAAAGACCCTGTACTTTATTTAAATAATCCCCATGGGGTTCATGATCAGGACCGTAGAAGGGCTTTGGATTATATTTCTGAGCTGAACGAACATCAGCACGACCTTTGGAATGATCCTGAAATCCAATCCAAAATCAACCAATACGAAATGGCCTACAGGATGCAGAATTCTGTCCCTGAAGCCGTAGATATTTCCAATGAACCGGATCATATTTATGAACTGTATGGAGAGGATGCCAGAATCCCCGGCACATATGCTGCAAATTGCCTGCAGGCAAGGCGACTGGCAGAGCGGGATGTCAAATTCATCCAACTATACCATATGGGCTGGGATCAGCACGGGAATCTGCCAAAGGGCATTAAGCAACAGGCATTGAGTACGGATCAGGCTACTGCCGGATTGATTCTGGACTTAAAGCGTAGGGGCTTATTGGAAGACACCTTGGTGGTTTGGGGCGGGGAATTCGGCCGCACCAGCTTTTCCCAGGGCAGGTTAACCGCCGACAACTATGGCAGGGACCATCATCCCGGCTGTTTTACCATGTGGATGGCCGGTGCCGGTGTAAAAGCAGGAACCGTCTATGGCGAAACTGATGAATTCAGTTACAATGTGACTGAAAATGGGGTTCATGTACACGATTTTCAAGCCACCCTTTTGCATTTATTGGGTATAGACCATGAAAGGCTTACCTTCAAATATCAGGGAAGAAGGTTCCGGTTAACCGATGTCCATGGCAAAGTAGTGAAGGCAATTCTGGCTTAGGTATAAAACAGCTGGAGCATTTACAGCCCATTTCAAGCCTGGTAGCTAATTAAAAAGGCCATCCAAAAAATCGAATAAAATCCTTGGAGCCTCACCGGATAATATCCAAAGGGAAATCACAACAGGAGTAGAGAAAATAAGAACGGGAAATAATTTTTCAGGTGTGAGAATTGGGTAGCAAGATTCAGCTGAAATTATTGCAAATAAGAGCCTTATAACAAAAAATTTTAGCGGAAAGAGAAAACTGACGCTTAAAATGATCAAATTCCTTACGAATATTTAATGACGATTACTGGCCTCTACCTATTTTCTGTTAGGCAGCATTAGACCATTGGATTATATGCTCAGCTATCTACCCCTGTAACGTTTTTTCCATAGCCAGGTAATAACATAAACCACCAGGATTGATATTTTTTTTCAAAAAGCTACCGGAGCAGAAGTCAACTCCCTTGAAAAAAAAATTTCAGGTGATTTTTGGGCGAAAAACAAGGTGAAACTTGCTTTTAATTTTAGAGGTTTAGATAATGGTGAAATCTTTGTGTCATCTCCTAGAAAAATTACAAAAGGTGGAATTTATACCAATTTTTGTACAAATAAGAAGAATAAGGGACAGGATGCACCACATTTTTAACTTTTATAAAATTGTTAATCCAGCATTTTCTCATCGGCCAGATGTTTACTATCCAGCAATGTCTGCATTGGCTTTTGCCAAAGCAGTACCTTACAGAATAGATTCTTTCCTTGTATAATATACCAACCAATCATCCAGGTCCTTTTGGAGCTCCTCCAATAGATTATAGTTGGATCCTGCTATTTTATCCCTTTTGTGTCAGCCCCCTCAATTCCCTAACTGGGTGAGTTTGCAACTACACCCTTATATCAATACCTTCTATAAAACCACTCAATTTCAAAAGCCATTTGCAATGGTTCAGTTGTCATCTGTTTCTGTTAAAGCTGAAAACTTGAACAATTTCCAGCACTGGAATAAAGATACTCTTCAGGTGAATCTTCCCATCCCGCACGAAAAGGTTTTTATGGATGTATTGAAGCCGGCTTTCCACCATCTCAGGGCCCATATTGTGTGTGCAACTTCACCCTACTATCATTCATTATTCTTTGAAAAACCAACTGCATAGAAGCCATTTGTAATGGCTCAAACAAAATTGATTTCAGTTAACCCTTCCAATCCCAGAATATAAATATTCTTCAGGGGATTCCACCCAACCCGCTCTGACTGGGTTTTCATGGAATATTTCAATTCATAAATCCCTGTACCAATCCTGATAACACTTCTGCCCAGCCTACCTCTTTAGAGGTTTAAGAAATAGGTAATTCTTGATCGAGAATTTGAAAGCTATTCCCATAACTAAAATACACTTAGTTCATTCGGCTTCAAAGGATAGAAAGGAGTAGATGGAATTACCTAACAGAATTGCCAATTTTCGCTTCAAGGGCGGCATTGCAAATGCCCTGAAGATGATATCGTAGCCAGTGATATAACTGAATATTTGGGTGTAGATGCAATCTACACCCATCCGAGGAGTTGGGGTTGAGGGGGAAGGATGAAAATGAAAAACAGGAAGAATATCCGTCGAAGTCTTTGAAAATCTGGAGCTGTGCTGTATCTTTCATGGTGTTTTGTTCTTCAACCTCAAAATACAAAAAAGAAAACCCCGAAAAAAGCCTTTAAAGGACCATTTTCGGGGTTTTTGTGTTAAATAATTGTTGCCTAAAACACTGAATTACAGTTGGTTTAAAAATACCTTCAGATCACTATATTCCCTAGGGAGCGGGATGCAGGATTGAAGGGCATAATTTTGCAACTGGCACCACCGGTTTTATAGACCCAGAGGGAAAAAACTTAGTTGTTGGCGGCGGTAAATTTATTCTAAATATTTTCCCTTAGATTCATTTTCCCAAGTCAATAATTAAAACTTTTACCCAGGCTCAATCCGAATGGTATAAATATAATTTCCTCCTGTATCAGGCCTGAGAATGGAATTTGTCCAAATATTCTAAAAATAACCTTATTGGGTTCTAAAGGGATTAATCTATATCCAACAATTGGATATAGCAAATATTTCCGGGATATATTCCCCGGAATTAATGTTCCTCCTAATCCAAATCCGAGGAAATGTCGCCTTTTTCCTAAGTTTCCGGTTATATGATGTGGTATTGTAATATACTTCTCTGAGGGTGAATTATTCCGGACATTACAAGGATAATACTATCTTTTTCATATTGTGAATAATGGCTCAAGTTTTTATATATTACCCCCATCGCTTCTCAGCTTGAATACGGCGGGCACCCGAACCCACATTCTTCCAGCTTTTACCTGTTTTAGAAAGACACTTAATTTTAATTTAAAAGGAATCCGGCCTGGATCCAAGCTGATATTTATGCCTTTGAGTCATGAATATAGTTTGAAAAATTGACATTTACAACGGGTGAAATGCCGGTGCCGAAGTATTTCGGTATCCCCATAAGCGGGGGTAGCCCTGACCGCTTTAGGGAAGCCAATCAGGTGGCAAGGTGGTTTTCAGTGAGGGACAAGCCGTAAAAACATCTTCCTGTGGAAGATTTTAGGCTTGGGCCAGGATGAAGGGTGGGACATTGGAAAGTTTTATGGTGATTCTTTTAATTCTGAACTATTGAAGAAAAGAAAAAGGACTTTACCTTTATGGATAATGTGGTAATGTCCAATCATATACATCTTGTGGTTCAACAGAAAGACGGGAAACTGTCCGATTGGGTACGTGATTTCAAAAAAATTACCAGCAAGAAATTGCTCAAAATGATTTTGGAAAATCCACAGGAAGCAGAATGGAATGGCTGAAAATGATTTTTGCTTTCCATGCCAAGTTATATGATCCAGACGGAAATATCCAGATCGAAGGGGATTGGAAAGATGATAAACCTGTGTAAGTCGGTTATTTATTTGGTTTTTACCCAGGGAACGGGCAAAAGGGTTTGTTCCGAACATATTCGAACCACCCAAGTGAAACAAAATAAAAATTTTCAATAAGTTAATCAATATTTTTTCGCAATTTTACTTAACAAGTAAACGCTTGCAGGTTAATTTTAGTAGACATCAACCCATGCTACCTAATATTATTTGGATATATTTCTCAAAAATTAACCAAATTTCCATCCTAAAACTTAACATCATGAAAAATTACTTTAAATCATTCTTAACGATTTTGGCCCTTATATTGGTAGGGTCGGTCTTTCTTAGTGGTTGCGCCATAGATCACGATGACCCAGAGGATAAAGATAATCTCGTGGAATTTAAGAAAATAAAAATTACCGGTAAGGAAGAGGTACCCTCAAATGAATCCGACGCTACCGGTTTATTTAAGGGGACGTACGATAAAACCACCAAAATCTTAACTTATACCCTTACCTTTACCGGCATCGAGCCTACCAATATGCATTTTCATAGAGGGGAAATTGGAGTAAGCGGCCCTGTGGTCATCCCCATTTCCGCAGCTCCATATACCAGTCCCATCAAAAGTGAAACCCCGGAATTGACCACCGAACAAGAAAGCGATTTACTAAATGGACTGTGGTATGTCAACATACACAGTGAGGCATTTCCTCCGGGGGAAATACGCGGGCAGGTAGATTAAGAAATTCAAAAGTACTAAAAATTAAGTCGTGGTTGAGAAACCCAAAAAGTAATCTATTAAACGCCAGTCTAAATAAAACCGCCAAGGGGATGACCCCTGGGAGGTTTTTGAATGGTAACCTATTAAACACTTAAATTCCCCTGCTCTCCGGCATCCGTTGTTTTGCCGGTAATGGCTGCTGTCGCAATTTTTATTAAGGTGATCACCTTTCCATTGGGCGTATCCCAACAATATGCATCAGAGGGACTGACTTTTATAACTGTTAATTTGGGGTCTTCTTTACCATCTTCAAACCAGGCACTGGCGATAGGAGTCCACAATTCTTTAATTTTTTCTGGGTCTCTATAAATGGTAGCCTCACCATAAACTGATAAGAATTGGGATGAAGAAGCCTTGGCAAAAAGCAACTGTACATTACCCTCTTCTTTGATATCCTTGTTTTTGTGGTTGGCCGAGGAACTAATAAACCATAAGTTGCCCATATCATCCACTTCTCTTACGGCCATGGGCCGAGTAGAAAAGGGTTTGGTCCAAATCCGTACAAAACATACAAATATTTACGTCATTGGCTATTTCCTTTAATTTTCAACTGCATCCTTATTTACAAGATCCTTATACATATTGGTTTTTTTTAGTGATTATTTCTATTACGAGCTGGCAAATCGTTTGTTTAAGTTTGAGGAGAAAAAGCCCTTTTTTAGAAGTAAAATTTAGATAAATCCTTCTTAGAAGAATTTCATTATAACCCAAATAAATATGTTTTATCACGTTAAAGAATTACAATTCAATGCACGGGTTTCTAAGCCGGATCCTAGGTTTGCTCGACTTCTCCTAGAACAGTTTGGAGGCGGCAATGGTGAATTGAAAGCTGCAATGCAGTATTTTGTTCAAGCTTTCAGCTGTAAAAATCCATATCCTGACAAGTATGACCTCCTGATGGATATTGCCACTGAAGAATTCAGTCATTTGGAAATAGTGGGAGCAACGATCCAGATGTTGTTGAGTGGGGTAAACGGTGAGCTGAAAAATGCTGCTGAAGGAAATGAGATCATGTCCTTATTGGAGGGCAAAAGTGCCAAAGAAGGGTATATCCATGAAGCCATGGTAAATCTGTCATTTCAGGTTTGGCCAAATCCGGAAGAACCCAGGCTTTTGCTTGATCCCCATCCAGGATCAGGGGCATCCTTTTCTTTTCATTAAGAATTTCTGGCAGCAAAGGACTTGCTTCTACCATTACAATACTAAAAGTATAGAGGTCTTTCCATTTTGACCAGATACCTCCCAGGGTAATAAATTCAGCTCCCTTAGGTTTAATATAGTAGGACTGGGATTTTTTGGAGCCCTTTGGATAATGCGGTGTAAATAACCCGGTACAGATCACCAGGCAACGCTTGCTCCATGGATTCCGATAAGAGGGTTTATCAAACAATTCCTCTTATTTGGCATTGAGCGTATTGGCCTCAAAACTCTTTTCATCTTTGACCCAAGAAGGAAGGAGCATCCACCGATACATGTCTATAATCTTATTATCCGCATTGCTGATGACCGGGAGATAGGGTTGGTAAACCCATTCAACTGGTAGGCCTATTGAAACAGTTCCTCGTTCCTAAATGGAAGGTTGAACTCTTTTTGAATCGTACTGATCCCTTTATGTTGGGAGGTATGGTAACACATGTTTGCCTTTCTGTTATGACTAGGTACTAAATACTTTATTTTGGAATAGTGGTATACGTTGGGTCGGAATACTCAAAATTACTTTTTCATCTTTAGTACCGCTTATCCATTCTAAAATAACCAATAAAAATGAATTTTTATTAATGGGGTAAAAACGTTTACGAAAAAGTTCGGTTTCCAAATTTCATGGGGCAGAAACAGCAATTCCTAATCTTATATCCACCATCAATCAATCCCCCAATATTTATCCAGAAAAACTTCCTTATGATAATATCCCTTTGCTTTCCCTTGCCGAAAGTTTTCCAAACCCATAACTTTTTATGTTCCCGGTTCTGAATGATGATCCATGCAAAGATGGGGATACCTTATTGAAGCCCAATATTTTTGAAAGGGAAATTTCTATTAATGGGTATAATTTATCATTGAAACATGATTTGATATTTCAAAACTTTGAAGATCTCCTTTAAATTACACTTGGTATGCAGATTATTCTTCATTTAAAGGCATTAACTTAGTATTAACATTTAATTTTTTGTTTTGCCTGCAAAACTTCGACATGGTCATTCTTGGCTGCCTTCATCAGAGCAGTATCTCCATCTTTGGCTGTAGTATTTAAATCTGCACCATGGGCAAGCAATGCCTCAACAACATCTGCATAGCCATTATATGCTGAATCTATCAAAGCAGTATTACCATATTTGTCTGCACCATTTACATCTGCCCCATCCTTAAGCAATAGTTCAACAACAGCGACATGGCCATTGGCAGCTGCACACAGCAAGGCAGTATCCCAACCACTATCCCCCCCACCCCTCCTTCTCAGTCCAGGCCACAAAGGTGGTTTTATTCACATTTGCACCATGCCGAAGCATTACTTCAACAATTTCAGCATGACCATTCGCAGCTGCTATCATCAAGGCAGTTAAACCTCTATCGTTATAAGCCTCAACTTTTGCCCCATGCTTGAGCAATATCTCGAATTCCTCACCCGTGAATGAATTCCCTGCCCAAGCAGCTGTCAAAAGTGCCTCTTCCATGGATAGATAGGTTGATTTCCATCCAGGAAAAACCAAGGTTTGAATTAAAAAATGGTGTTGGTTAATGCCTGATTTAAAGGGCCTTTTTTAAGGGATACTCTTATCTCTTTGGATTGGATTTGCTACAAAAACCTATAAGATCGTCTGGAATTCCATAAACAGGAGTAGTCAGAAAAATTTATATTCCTTTAAAATCGTTATCTTTGAGAAAGACTTAAAAACAAAAAGAGATGGAAACAATTGCCGCCAGAAAATATGCGATTATAGAGAAGGTAATG
>JBBDSC010000233.1:0-14484 GCA_040905145.1 Anditalea sp. | reverse complement strand
ACCTTTCCACTACCGTGGGAACCCCCAGTAACCTTGTTTTTCCGTTGCTCTTGGGGATTTCAACCCCCTTGATAGGTTTCGGTACATACATATGGTTCAGGATAGATGTGGAGATACTGTCCCTGTTGCTTTCCAAATAAGAAAGCAGTTCGGGGACCTTCATGCCGTCCACCCCTGCCGAACCCTTGTTCCGCACCACCTGTCGATAGGCTTTGTAAAGATTCTTACGGTTGAGTACTTTTTCTATCATAGTTAATCTGTTAACCCTGTCCTCTTAAGATAAGGCTGCTCCAATATGGTGCTCCCTATCGAATTTGGACGTAATCCAGTGTTCAGTCCTTCGTTACCCTGTGAGACCTCTGTAGTTCTTACAGCTCGTTACCGGTAACTAATATGACCTCGGCTGACTTCTCTTAGGTGTTCCCGACACCCAGAGACCTCCCTCGGTAAAATGGATATCCTTGTGCCTATCTCTGCCATATCTACCATTTTGGTGCTTCCTTCCTTTCAGAAGGATTGGACTTTGGGGTGATGTGGCACCTCATCCGACCTCATGGCCTCAGTATATGGTTCTCCCGGTCGACCGGGATACAGACACCGCAGTCTGGCTTACTTCACTGCATGCCTCACGGCAAACCAGCTTGCCACTTGCTTGGCTTCGGGACGTTACCCCCGTGCTTAAGGGACTTTCACCCGTTGGAACGGTCAACTTTTTGACCTATATTCACCATTCAAGGCACACACATTGTGTATAAACGTAATGCGGGCTGAAAGTGAAAATTTGGGATTTTTGCTTCTAAGAAACTTGGCGGATGGCAGACAGTGAATCGCTTTAAAACCCGCACTACGCTTATACTTGACCGTTGCGGCAATTATGACATGCTCCCAGCCCGATGGGAACTGCCCTTTTATAGAAGGGGCGGAAAAACGGATTTCTATAACCTTTGAGGATCCAAAAGCGTTTGACAATACCCCCCAACAGGAAGAAAAATATATGGAACGTAGCCTACAGATAACCTCGGAATTATATTATGTATTCTCTCGGATAGAAAAAAAGCCTTAATATGTCTGCCAAAAAGAAATTAGGATTTCTCCACAGCTATCTTACGCTGTGGATTTTCCTTGCAATGGGACTGGGAGTAGCCTTAGGTTACTTTGCCCCCTTTAGTGCGGATTTCATAAATTCCTTTAGCAGTGGAAGCCACCGGACTCAGTTGGTGCTTGGCCCGCAGTTCAGTCAACGTCTGTTGGTTCTTTATGGCATTCAACGCTGCTTGGCCTTGAATTTAAGGGTGAATTCCTGTCTGCTCTGCGGTTTCATCAGGGTAAATTTTACCGTTTTTAATAACATAAAGTCGGGTCCAGTTTTAGGGGGAGTATTATATAATCAGTAATTCGAAAAGATTCCAATTCATAAAACCCTATCATTTTGTCCTATTTACTGTCCCCTTTTTTAGGTAAAATACAGATAATCAGTACATTTAAATAGCCCTGTTCCCGCTACACAGAACCCCTTATACGTAAAGTATTTGGGGTTTTTTCTTTTTGGGGGACAGTCTGGGGGACACTTCATCCACGAACACCATCGTCTCTCACCCAGTCCCAAAGGATTTGAAGTGCTTTTATTTTATCGTGCATTTGTATTGAAACCCCAGATTTGGTCTTCCTGATCGACTTTATCACTCCTGATTTTGATTGATCGATTTCATTTTTCTGCTTCAGGCTCCAATCATTATTAAAAAATTCCGTAACGTCAGTAAAAGCAATTTTTACTATTTCAGACAAAATCATTTCCTGGGTCACTCCAACTTTTTCCAGAATTTCAGATGTTTTAGATTGGATATACTTTTTGATGTAAGGTTTTGTCAGGTTTTCGTACCCTATTTGTCTTGCAGTATTCTCGCTGTAGCCTGCAAGCCTTGCTGCTTCAGCAGCATTTAGATTTGCTTCGCCTAAGTAGTAATTGGCGAATCGGTATTCCCTATCTGACAATTCTAGAGTTCCTCCTTGTGCAATTACTGGAATTTTCATATTCAATTTTCCTTATGATTTTAACTCTAATTACCGGAAGGAAACCTTCAATCTCATGTTCAAATGATGTGTAGTAGTGTTCCTGTTCGCCATCCTTATCAATTACCTCGTTAGGAACCAGCTTGTGAAATATCCTTGTTAGACCGTCTTGCTCTTTATCAGTGAAATAAAAAGTAAGTTCATCTTGTGGATGATTGAATGTTAGCATATTGAACGAAAGGTTGGACATTTTTACATTATTGTTTGTTTTTTCCTTTTTTGGTGATTCGCTTTACTTCCTTGTCAAAGTCTGATTCAAAATTCTGTCCTGAACTACCCTAAACTTGTTGTATTCCTTCTCTGCCAGTTGTTTGGCTATTGTAGCGGAGATTTTACCTGCATCCTTCAATACATTGTAGTCATTGAATTGCAGAAAGGCATCTAATCGGGTCACCCAATCGACCATTTTCATGGAGATTTGCCTTTCGGCCTGTAGCTCGGCAAAATCGAGATACATGGTCACAATTCGGTTGAGCTCACGGAGTTCTTTTTCGCTCAGGTAGTTTTTGGCTACCGATACATCCGTTTTAAGGATTTTTCCCTGTGGGGCGTTCTTCCAGGTCGTTAGACCCATGTGCCGTTTGGTGGCATTGGCTCTTTCCTTAATGATTTCAGCGGCTGTGTGGCCGGTTATAGCACGCTTGTCATCCATGGCAAAGCCTTTAATGATATACTCCCGAAGTACTTTGGTAGCCCAGATACGGAATTGTGTACCCCTTTGCGACTTCACACGGTAGCCTACTGAAATAATTACGTCCAGGTTGTAATACTTTACGGTGTTTTCCTGAGTTTTGGCCTTTATGGCTCCATGCGGACTGGTGGTTCGGAAATCCCGAACAACCACTTTTTCGTCTAATTCTCCTTCGTAAAAAATGTTTTTGATATGCTCGGATACGGTGGATTTTGCTTTCTCGAACAATTCTTGCATCCCTTTTTGAGTCAACCATACGGTTTCATCAAATAGAAGCACATCTACCTTTATATCTCCGCCCTGTGAGACATAGAGCAAAAACTCACTTTGATTAGGGGTAAGACTGTTTTCCATAGGCTATTTAGTTCATCAATTCATCAAATCTATCTAAATATTGATGATATGGATATCTGCTTTTTTTGCTTTCTAGTCGGTAGTTCAACTGTTTTAAAAGTTTGTCTGAAAGAATTATTCTGGGATATTTTGCACTTTTAGTTTCAAGCATAAATGCGTCAATTAGCCCTTGACCAAATACCGGCACCGTTTTCTACGGGGATAATATTTCCTATGGTTAAACCGCCCCGTATTAAAATACCTTTTTCCAAAAGAACAGTTCCAATATAAGCTAAATTAACAATTAAGGTTGAGGCCATTTCATTAACATCGCTGTCAACAAGAACAGAAACTACAATGCTATCGGAAAATGACGTTGTATTTGTCTTCCCGCGAATGTCAAAATTTCCTACACCTTTCTTTTGTGCATCCTCTTCAATTTCCAAGAATTTTAAATCCCACTTTTCCGCAGTTTCCCAATCTTTTAAATAGTCCAGGACTGAATAGATTAGTTCTATTTTGGAAGAGTCTGTTTCAGATTGCATTACAATGTCCTTAAAACCAAGAATATCGATAAAAGCAATAATTTTGCGCTCATATGTCAATGGTGTTGTTTTCAATTTTTTCTCATTGGTTATATCGTTATTGAAGTGAATTTTCATCCAATTCTTGTCTGCCAATTATAGACATTATTTCCACCGTATCATTTTCAATGCGGAAATATATGCTATCTGCACCACAAACGCTGCGTCTATATCCTTTCCTGATAAAATCCACGCTTGGAAATAAATAGGGTTGGTCGGCGATAAGTTCAAACTGATCAAAAAATGCCATAAAATATTTTTCGGTTTGGGCTTCGCCAAATTTAAAGACGCCATATTGATGGATACGAATTAAATCTGCCTTAGCATCCTCAGTCAGTTAATAATGACCCATTATTGATTGCCCAATTCTTGCTTAGATTGTGCAAGGATCTCTTCAGGGCGCATGTTAGTAAAGCCACTTTGTTCAGCCTTAATAAGTTTGGCACGTATCCAGTCTATTTGCTTTTGTTGTTTGCGCGCTTGCCTGATCAAATCATTGATAAGCTCACTTTTGCTGGAATATTCTTCACTATCGACCTGGGCTTTCAACCATTCGTCATTGGGTTTGGTAAAAGAAATGCTTTGTCTGGCCATGGCTTTATCCTTCACTTTGATGTATGATGCAATATAACATCATTTTGGCACCAAATACAATAATTTGATTGGGTGACAAAAATTAAATATTTTAGGATACGTTTTCATTTTTAAAGCAGGACACCATGGCTACAGTTAAAAAGACCATTACTTTTACTGAAAATCAAAATGATTGGATAACTTTCCAGATTACCAATGGAGGTTATGCCAGTGAAAGTGATTATATAGGGGAATTGATTAGACGGGATCAAAACCAGAACGCAGAATTTTTGACAACTAAAGCCGCTATCGAACACGGATTCAAAAGTGGGATCAGTGAAATGAACGTTTCCGAAATCATGAAGGAAGTAGAAGACATGATGCGCAAGGATGGCCGTTTATAAATTATCTAAGGCCGCAAAAAATGACCTTGCCAGCATTTATGAATACGGTATCGAGACTTTTGGCTATAACCAAGCCCAACTTTATTTAATGCAACTGCATAAGCATTTTTTAACCTTAGCTGAAAGCCTAGGCTTAGGGCCTGATCCTTAGAAATTTTCCGAAGGATTAAAGCGCTTTGTTTTTGAACCTCATACGATTTTTTACCGCCAATGGATACAGGCGTATTCATCGTTCGTGTGTTGGGGCAGCGGATGGATTATCAGCAGCACCTATAAAATTGTTTAGATCCATTTGGACTTACAGGCTCAGAATCAATGCTCATTATTTGCTCCGGAAGGCAAATCCTCTATTCAAGTCGAAGGTTTTGGCACCAATATTGCAAAATCCTAAATTATGCTAATCTTTCTTCTCCCAATTACCTATAACACCAGGTTTATTTTATTGATATCAGGAAATAAGTCATCAACAGGATTTACCTTTTTATGTATTTAAGGTTCATTTTTATGATTTTAAAATTGTTTTTGAAAGAAAATTTATATCTTGTACCCTCAAATGAAGCATACCTTTTTTAGTGTTTGTTTCCAATTGTAAAAAAATGTGAAGTAAACAAAAAAACCTAATTATTCAGTGCTCAAAAAGGTGTTGAATCAAATTTATTATATTCTTTGGCCCAAATATTGATCTTTACCAAAACTCATGAAGGTTCGCAAATTAAATACAGGTATCACCTTATAGATACATGTTTTTCATCATGTTGTAGACACCTTCAGCAGCTATACCATTTTAATATCGTCTTCAAATAAAACATCATAAAATGAACATCAATAATGACTTCGAATACTATCCAGAAGAAAACCAGGACAACTTCAATTTTAAGGAGTTTATATCAAAGTATTTGAAATTTTGGCCTCATATATTGGTATGTATGATCATAGGGTTCGCGGTTGCTTATTTGTTCAATAAACGTCAGGCGCCGGAATATAAAATTCAGAGTAGCCTCATGATTAAAGAAGACCATAGCAATAAAGGAATTTTAGATTTAACTGGAATTTCGCAAAATCCAATGGGGTCAGTTGGGCAGAATCTGTCCAATGAAACTTACATATTAAAATCCAGGGCATTGGCCAGCGAAGTTTTAAGCAATTTGGATTTCGATGTGGAATATTTTAATGAGGGGACTTTTAGTGATACAGAAATATATGATGACAAGCCTTTGATAGTAGAGGCAGACTGGGAACATCCGCAGCTCACCAATGGTGCAGTTAAACTCACATGGAAGGATTCCCTGACTTTCACTTTGGAATTTATAGAAACTGAGTACACTAAATATATTCCTGGAAATGAAAGGCATCAGCCGATAGAAATCCCAAAACTAAAGGCTAAAAATTATAAATTTGGGCAATGGGTTGAATTACCCTATATCAAATTCAGGGCTGAACTAACCAGTGAAGACCAAAATGGAAGTCTCCTGATTAGGCTCAGAGATCATCAAAGTCTTGTTAAAAAATATACAGGTGAGATTTTTGAAGTTGCACCTTTAGATGCCACCACTTCCATTTTGGGATTATCACTGGTCAACTCAGTACCAGAGAAAGGACGGGATTATTTGAATACGCTGATGGACACATATTTGGATAATGAGTTAAAAGAAAAGAATCGACTTGCCAGCAATACGATCGATTTTATCGATTCTCAAGTGTCGGGTGTAGCAGACTCCCTCAGTTTTATAGAAAGCAATCTGGAAAATTTCCGGAGTAATAATAGAACCTATGATATTGGAGTCGAAGGGAGCACCATTTTCAATAAACTATCTGAGCTAGAAAAGTCACTTTCTGAAGAGGAATTCAAAAGGGATTATTATCAAAACCTGGAAAAATATTTAGTAAGGGAACAATATAATGAGATATTGATGCCATCAGGTTTGGGAATAGAAGATCCCATTCTAAATACATTGCTTCAGAATTTAATTGTGTTACAAGGTGAAAAATCCCGTTTTCTTGGCACACTGACTGAAACCCATCCCACTGTACGGGAAGTTTCGAGAAAAATAACCGACGTGAACTCCTCCATTAGAGAAGTTCTAAATAATGTAAATCAAAATGCGAACCTGACTATCAACGATTTGGAAGAAAGAATCAGTAAAATCGAAGAGGAATTCAGTCAACTCCCGGCTACAGAACAAAGTCTTTTACGGATTCAACGGAAATTTACGCTCAACGAAAATATTCACACCTTTCTGTTGCAAAGAAGAGCTGAATCCGCCATCACCATGGCCAGTAATACGCCCTCCAATAAGATTATAGAATACGCCACTCCCAATTACAAGCCCTTATTTATAAAACCGCTTATTAATTACATCATTGGTCTGTCTCTTGGCTTCATGTTTCCAGTAGGAATTATATCCATGAGGGTCCTTTTAAACAATAAGATCAAAGACAAAAAAGAGTTAAAAGAAAAGTTGAATATTCCCATTTTAACTTACGTCGGACATAATAGGAACAGATCAAACTTGGTTGTTTTGAAGGAAAACCGTTCAGGAATAGCAGAGGCCTTCAGATCCCTTAGAACTAATATAACTTTTATTGTGCCCAAGGATAAGCAGTTGACCATTGCTGTTACTTCTACCATTGCGGGGGAAGGGAAAACCTTTTCTTCCATTAACTTGGCTTCTGCCTATTCCATCAGTGGTAAAAAAACTATTTTAGTAAGTTGTGATCTGCACAAACCCAAAATTTTCCAGGATTTTAACCTTAAAAATTCAGTTGGACTTTCTACTTATTTGAGTGAAAGGTTTGAAGATGTTTCGACAGTTATTCAACCAACTTCTTTTTCGAAACTGGATATAATTTCCGCAGGCCCAATTCCCCCAAATCCAGCAGATCTTTTGATCAATGATCGTTTTGAGCAAATGATTTATGAACTGAAGCAAAAGTATGATGTGATTATTCTGGACTCGCCTCCTGTAGGGCTTGCAAGTGAAGCTTTGACGCTGATGAAGTTAGTGGACCTTTCCCTTTATATTCTAAGGTACAATTACAGTAAGCAAGCTTTTATTAATGATGTCAATCATTTGAAAGAGGGCAAAGGCCTGAAGAATATCTATGCAGTTTTCAATGATATAAATAGCAAAGATCTTTTCTATGGCGGCTATGGATATGGCTATTACCACGAAGACAAAAAGGCCAATCTAGTGGATAGATTATTTAGAAACAGAGGCAGGGCAGCTGTATAATCTCGGCCATCTATTACTATTTTATTGGGAAGCATTATTACCTATTTCTAAAAAACCAGCTGCCTTAGCTCTTAAAAATCCAGGAGGGTGAATTATAATTCCGCTAAGTTCCATGAATGGGACTGACCGGGCGAAGCTGTAAGAAAACTTTATTTAATAATTTAAGTAATTGATTAAAAACATGAACAAAACCTTATAAAAAGCCTTCTTTTATGAAAATAATAATTGCGAATTGACTTTACTTGATTTATGATCATTGTTGCTTTAGCATTTCTCCTTATCTATTCCTTTCTTTTTCATCAAAAGCATTTTATTTTTTCTTTAATGCTGTTCTTTCTTGTTTATGCAATGTTTGACGGTTTTTATAAAGATGAAAAAGTTTTTGCGGCAATCAGATATGTTATCCCCCTTATCCTAATATTGATCTATATTATCCAACACAATGTTTTAAAAAAGTCGGATTTTATATTTCTTGTTTTTGTTGTCTTCCTTTTGACCCTGCTAATCCTGAACACAAGCGATTATATTCTATCAGGGAAAATCACGCTTTCAATAATAATTTCTGTTTCAATGCTGATGGTTGGCAGGCATATGGCCCAGCATACAGATTTTATCAAGGCCTATGAACCTTACAACAGATTGATGCTCATGATTATACCCGTATATATTATATATGCGAATATATTCAAAATTGGAACATCTTACAGCAACAGTTTTACCACAGGATTCCTGGAAACTTCCAGAATGTATATTGTTGCCATTCTTATTTTAATGGGATTTCATTATGTTTTGAATAATAAGAGCAACAAAACATACATCAAATCACTGGACATAGCTTTAATAGGGATAAATATAATCATACTTTTAATCTCCACCAGGCGAACCCCATTAGCCATGCTTTTGGGAGGGATTCTCGTTTATACCTTACTAAATAGAAGAATTATTTTCAAAATGGCATTGATCTTATTCTTTCTTGTGCTGGGTTTAATATTGAGCCATCCGCTGTATGAAAAAAGGTTAAATGCGCAATTGGCAGAAAGAGAGCGAATTCAAAACATTGGCACTTATGAAAATGAAGGCAGATATTTGGAAACCTTATTCCTTATAGATCATCTTGAAAAGACGCAAAAACCGATTCAGTTGTTTTTTGGGACTAAATTATTTGATACTGCTTACTTTGGACAAAAATACTTCGGGAGAGAAAGACCAATACATAGTGATATCAATATGATTATTTACAGCACCGGTTTAATTGGTTTACTGGTGTTTGCCATATTCTTTGGTCATTATCTTCTGCTAGGAAATGGCAAAATTCCTCCTAGTCGTAAACAGCTGTTTTACCCGCTGTTAGCTATGTTTTTATTAGTCTTAATACCGGGAAGGTTTATTGGTATTTTTACTTATGGACCACTTATGATGCTATTGCTTTCAGCTACAAAACATTCCAGAGCCTATAGACGAAGACCTAAGTTGCTCAAAAAAAGAAAATTAAGCCAAAGCCCCAGCATCATCCCAATTCAACTTCCTACCCCTTAACTTAATTCAGCATCCTTTTTAAAAATTATACCATATGAAAGTTTTATTCGTCTGTAGTGGAAATTCCATGAATTTTGAAATAGTCCCCTTTATAAAAGCGCAAGGAGATTCTTTGAAAGAATTAGGTATTGAAATAGAATATTTTCCATTGATCGGCAAAGGGTTTTGGGGATACTTCAAAGCAAGTAGAAGATTGAGAGCGCATCTTAAGCAAAATGATTATGATCTCCTTCATGCTCATTATACTTTTTCTGGATGGGCTACGGTTTTGGCGGCCAAAAACATACCAATCGTTCTCTCCTTAATGGGAAGCGATGCACAGGGAGTGTATTTAGGAAAAAATAAAATTAAATTCAAGAGCAGAGGCTTAATCGCACTCACTTTTTTAATTCAACCTTTTGTAGATAGAATAATCTCCAAATCCCATAATATTGAAAAATTTGTCTTTTTAAAAAGAAAATCCCATATTGTACCTAACGGAGTAAATATTAATTTCTTTTACCCAAGACCAATTGATAAAATCAAACTAAAATTGCCCAGTAATCAAAAAACAGTGCTTTTTCTCGGGAGTAAAAATAAAACGGTAAAGAATTTTTCGTTAGCACAAAAAGCTGTTTCTTTTCTTAATCGATCAGACATTGCATTAATAAATCCTTTCCCTATACCTCACGATCAGATACCGCAGTATCTGAATGCCGCTGATGTGCTGGTAGTACCTTCTTTCATGGAAGGCTCACCCAATGTTGTAAAAGAAGCCATGGCCTGCAATTGCCCTATAGTAGCCACGGATGTCGGCGATATTAAATGGATATTGGGCGATACCAAGGGTTGTTATACAGCGTCTTTAGAAGTGGAGGATTTTTCAGACAAGATCCAAATGGCTTTAGAGTTTTCAGAAAATGCAGGACGGACAAATGGTTTTGAAAGAATTAGATCCTTGGGGTTGGACGCTTTATCCATATCTAGTAAAATTATCAGAATTTATGATGAAGTCTGTCCTAAAGAAAAACAGCTGAGGAATAATAATTATGAAGAAGATTTAAAGTATTTCGGTAGTAGTAATAAATCTTAAACAATTAATTCTTCTGTCATCCCTTGAATAACTGTTCAGGATTTTAATTTTTAGAATTTTCTAAAATAGCCTAAGATAATGATTGTGAAACCACTTTTCTTCAAGAGGGTTAAACCCATAGTAGGTTTGGGAAAGTTGAGCAGGGATGGAATTTCATCGTGTTCCATTTTTAACCCGTATCTTTGGAAAGTGCCCAAGCAACATCCATTAACAACATCATGATGCGTTTAAGTATGAGAAATATTGTTTCTTTTTTTTATGGAAGCCTTTTGATATTCTTTGGGTTTGTTAGAAGAGCGCGTAAAAGAGCAATGAAGGGGGAATTCATTTTATCAATATACTTCCACAGACCCTCAAAAAAGGAGTTTGAAACTATAATAAAATGGCTGATAAAAAAGAAATTTGAATTTATCAGTGTTGTCGATTTAAAGAAAATAATTGAAGAAAAGCTCCCTTTTCCTAAAGGAGCAATTTTATTGACCGTAGATGATGGTTGGGCTACCAATGAAACGAACATTGTAGATATCGCCAATAAGCTCAAAATTCCTGTAACTATATTTATCTCTACTCAAGCAGCAGAGGAAGGGGTTTTCTGGTGGTCTTATGTTAAGGAAGCAAAAAAGAAGAAACTTTTTTACCCCTCATCGAACGATCTGAAAAAAGTACCCAATCAGGACCGGCTTGATTTGGTAAGTGAAATCAAAAGTAAAATAAACCTCCCAAGGGAGACCATGAGCATAGAACAAATCCGGCAGATTGAGAAATCGGATTTTATCACTATAGGGGGGCACACACATTCTCACCCCATTCTTCCAAATTGTGATGATGAACATATTCACTATGAATTATCAATAAGCAAGCAGAAGTTGGAAACTTGGCTAAACAAGGAGGTCGATATATTTGCCTTTCCTAATGGATCATATAGTGAGAGCGAGCTCCGGATTTTAAAATCGTTGAATTATAATTTGGGTTTTGGAAATCATCCAAAATACTGCAGTCCGGAGGATTTAAAAAATAAATACATTATACCACGCTTGGCTTTTTTAGAAGGTGCCTCACTCGCTGAAAATATTTGTAGAGTAACCGGGGTTTGGTCCACGCATACTAAATCTATTTTTAAAAAATATAATAAGATTTAGTGCTTGAAAGGTGACATTTGTATCGATTCCAATAAATATTACACATAGCTTTATCATTATTTCTCCTTAAGGAGAAACAGGAATGAGGTAATCAAGAACAAAATGTGTAATTATTTATTGTACTTTATGTAATAAGTGTCTCCGCTATTTGCCAGTAGTCAAATTTTATTCCTAAAGAATTAAAAAAAAATAAAAACATGATTTTCGGTTATGATTTATATTTAAATGGGAAAAGAAAACTTATAGAGGAATTAAAAGAAAAGATCACCAACAATCAAACTTCTACAATTATTTCTTTAAATTCCCTGAAATTGCGCCAGGGTTCCAAAGATATCCACTTAAAAAAGCTTTTTCAATCAGGAACCTATATAATACCAGATGGTCAATCCATGGCCTTTGGAGAGTTTTTGGTAAACGGAAATAAAATCTCTGCAATATCTGGAGCCGAGTTAATGGTTGAGCTAATCAACGATGCTCACCTATCAGGACATAAGATATTTTTCCTAGGCTCGCCGGAAAAATTATTAAAAAAAGTCGTCCATAAAATCAAATATGATTATCCTGACTTGATTGATAAAGTAGGCATTCAACATGGATATTACGAAGTAGAAACAGAAGAAGACAAAGTAATTCAATTAATTGCAGATTTTAAGCCGGATTATTTGTTTGTAGCTTTTGGATCACCTAGAAAAGAAAAATTCATACTGGATTACAAAGACCGACTGAATTCTAAGGTAATTATGGGTGTAGGCGGTAGCTTTGAATATTTCGTTGGCGATGTAAAACTGAATTCAACTTTGAAAAAGCTAGGGCTTAGATGGCTAGAAAGAACTCTCCAGGATCCATTGCGATTATCCAAAAGGTATTTGATATGCAATTCATACTTTTTTTACAGTTTAGTAAAAGAAATTTTTGTTAAAAGGCTAAAACACTACACCGCCAAAAAAGGACTTCAGTAATTTTTTAGTAAGATCAATATAAAATTGAAGTTAAGTTATATAGTGAATTCAGGGTTTCATTAACAATGTTGCTGAGATATTATGTCTTGGGGTAAAAATTGGGTTAACATTAAAAAGAATCACACTTTAACAAATATCATTATGACTTCTACCAAACAAGTAAAAGATAAACCTTTGAGTCTACAACGATCCATGCAAATAAACTTTAGGAGAAAAAGATCTAAACATTTTACTTCACTTCTCGAAAAAGTTAAGCCTCAGGATGGTAAGACCATTCATATATTGGATGTAGGAGGTACAGAACAATATTGGAAATTGGTTGGATTTAAGCTTGACCAAAAAATCAAAATAACTCTTTTGAATTTGGTCAAAGCACCCATACAAAAAAGTGAAAATTTGGAAAGCGTACAAGGAAATGCACTTGATCTTTCAGAATATAATGATCAACAATTTGATATTGCATTTTCGAACTCGGTAATAGAGCACGTTGGGGATATTACATGCCAAAGAAGAATGGCAGAAGAATTTCGGAGAGTTGCTAAAAATTATTACATACAGACACCTAATTATCATTTCTTTTTCGAACCACATTTTAGATTTCCATTTATTCAATTCTTTCCAGTTAACGTTCGGGCTTTTTTGGTGTTTCATTTTCGTCAAAAGGGAAACAACAAAACAAGAGCAAGAGAAAGAGTTATGGGGATAACGTTGCTTACCGTCAATAAAATGAAGAAATTATTTCCCGAAGCTGAATTATACAAAGAGAAATTTTTTGGAATGACAAAATCGATTACCATGTACTATTTTCCTGACAGAAAAAAATCCGATTAAGTGGTGACTTAGACACAACAGGGAATCACTTAACAGCAAAAAGCCAGAAGCACGATCAATTTTCATGCTTCTGGCCAATCCTTGAATTTTCCGAGGGATCTGAATTAGATGTCCTTCATTTAGAACTTGAAATTTCTTCCATTTGGGATTTTGATTATTAGCCCATTGATGTAAAGAACAATCACAAGCACTTTTATAATATTCTAAACTTGATTGTAGATGAGACCCCTTGTACCTCCTTGCCATCTTCTTCAAGAAAAGGAGTAACTTTTAAGGTGTAATTCCCGCGATGAAGTCCTGATCCAAAAGTATAATTTCCATTGCGGTAATTATTTAAGACATATGGGGCTGAATTAGAGAAAGAAGTCCTCTCGAAGTCACCACTGAGTTCAAACAAAACCCGTCCTTTAAAAGAAGAACTTAAATTGGCTCTAATTGTTAATTTGTGGGTGTCAAGTTCTTTTGCATATAACTTATCTCCATCAGAAATTTCTCCCCAATCAGTGTTGGTATTTGCCTGAATCAAAGTAAGGCTTTCCACAGTAGGAATGGATTTATCCACTACTTTCTCGTCAGTAACCCTGAATCTAATGGTTTTGGGACTCGCAGCCTTTCCATCTCCTTTTTTTGCCGAATAAGGTGTAACGGTTAGGGTGTATTCTCCCAAAGGAAGCCCACCTGAATGGTAATACTTCCCATTACTATCATCACCAAAAAGTGCAAATGGTTCATGATTGTCAATATATACATTGTTTTCAGGACCTTTCAGATCAAATTCAACACTGCCTTTGAAATCTTTCTCCATTTCGGCCCGTATACTTACTCTTTCTGTTTTCAATAATCTTCGGTTGATGGTTCCCCCATCGACAATTTTATTTGCAACCGTATTTAATAACCCCCCGACAAGTGAATTTACAGCCCTATTTGTCACGCCATTGATTAAGGTTAAACTTTCAACTTCGGCTACATCCGGCCCCCAACCTTCGGTATTGACTTCTGACGGCACCATGTCTTCATAGGTGGCATTTTCATTTCCCAACCGTATATTATCAAAGTACG
>JBBDSC010000232.1:0-15067 GCA_040905145.1 Anditalea sp. | reverse complement strand
AATAAAGAATTTCAGCTTCCAGTACACCTTGAGAGTGGGTGATTTCTGAAGACCATAGCACAAATGCGACTTTCTTCGGGAAAGATCCCGGCCCATGTTTCTTTTCATGCTGCACAAGCAGCTGGTCGGCCATTTTTTTTCCTATTTCCCACGCTTCCCGGGTAGGTATGTTTTTTTCATTGGAAGGATGGGGGTTTCTTCCTGCGGGTAAAGATTCCGGACTGCGAACCGGGTCGCCCGAGGGGCCGCTTTCTACATATTCCCCCCGGAAGGCTTTCATCAATCCCTCAATTTCCATGGGGGCCAGGTTTAACAGGGAGTCATACTCCAACGCTTTTTGTTTTCTTTCTTCTCCTGTAAAGTCGCTTCCCAACATAGCCTCAATCATGGATTCCCTCTTTGTCCCGGATGGTGCCTCTCCCAATACATGTGATCCCTGCGGAACTTTTTGGAGGGAAATATCGATTATGTACCTTTCTAATTCATTAAAATAGATCGGTATTGGTTTTTCAGCGTTTTTGTTGAGCACGGCATTTAAGCCTTCTGCCTGAGCGGCTTGTAATATTTTATCGGCCAACTTTCCCCTTACCGCCGGATTGGTTGCTGTTTTCCAATCTTCTATATGCCTTAATACCATTTTCAGGGAATCGCTTATTCCAGCCAAGGCAATGTCCGTGGTATGCCCTATGGTCAACGCATTGGCCCGGCGTTTATTCCCCACCGAAGCACCTGCAATGAGCGGTGCTGCATTGATATGGGGAACGGAACCAATCAGCTTTCCAACCCAATCGTTGGCAGATGGGCCTTCCAGTTTGCCCGGCATCAAGGATAACTGGGTGAACAGGCTAAAGTAGGCATGCGGCTTAAACTCCCTTTTCATCCATTCAAAAAATGCGATATAGGCATGGTTGGGGGGTAAAGGATCATTGGCATAAATCAGTTCCGGATCGTTATGCAATCCCCAGCTGGGATGTGGGGCAAAGACGATGTTTCCAAATTCCAATAGTGGGATAACGATTGATTCCTTTCCGGTAGAATCGGTCTGGACCATCAGCCGTCCGGGAGGGGTTCCCCATTTCCTGATTACCTCAAGCTGTTGCTCTTTGGGGTAATCGTTAAACCAGGATAAATATTTTTCCTTGGGTATCCGGATCAATCGGGCACCTCTTTTTCGTTTTTCCAATTCCTGGCTGCTCCAGGTTTTTACGTTGGATCCGTATTCCACCATTTGCCGGGTCAGCTGTTCTCCTGATGGCAGCGGTTTATCGCCCGTTGAATAACCCTCTTGTTTCCATGCTTTCAAAAGATTGCTTAGACTGGCAGGGGCATTTAAATAGGCATCCGGGTCGGCCCCGATGTTGGCTTTGCCACCGCCTTCATTATAGTAGGTGACCAGTATCTTTTTATCCGCATTATCTGTTTTTCTCAATTTTGCCCAGGCCAGGGCCCTGTCTACACGCCAGTCGATTTGATAAGATATGGGTGTTGATTTTTTTTGTCCGTTGGATGAGGTGGCGGTTCCGCCGATAACAATGGGCTCAAATACGCCATCTTTCTCTGTAAAGTAAAAGCGATCGGTCATTTCAGGGGCAAGGCCACCAATATCATTTTCCCAAGCCTCTATATTTTTATAAGAATTGATAATTCCCCCCAGAATGGGGACATTCAGTTTTTTTGCAGAAGCAATCCCCCTTTCGGGGTTTCTGAAATCAAGAAACATGCCCCCGTAGATAATGACATCTACCACAGGCTGCTGATCTTTCAGGAAGAAAGAATCTACCTGAAAGGAACCCTTGCCCAAAAGGGGGACAACCCTATGCCCTTTGCTCTCTATATTGCGGATCAATGCATCTACTGCCTGCATGTCTTTTTTTACATAATTGCTTTGGTAATAAATAAGTCCGATGGTAGACGCATCTTTAACCTGATGGGCGGTTTTCCGGCTTTCATACCACGATAAATACGTTCCCAAAGAAGGGGAAAGGCCTTCGTGGTCAGGGTGATAGTACCCGTAGGGAGGAAAAACAATGGGTTTGGGTACCGGCATGTTGAGGCCAAACAACTCCTTTGCCAAAAAGGAAAACAAGCCTTTGTAATTTTCTATGTTTCCATTTTCCCAGTAGGAATCCATTGTTTTCTGAATGTCTTTTTTAAGGTTTCCCTCAGCTTGGTCCATTCGGATAAAACCTACCCGGGTAAGCTTTTTTATGGAATCAATCTGGGGTTGAAGCAGGGAAATCCGGGCGCCCAAGCCTTCAAATAACACAAGGTCATAGGAAGCAAGATCTTTTACGTTGAAGGGTGGGAGCTCTCCCTCGGTCGAAGGACTAAACGCGTGAACGGTTAGCTCCTTCTTGAGGCTATTGGCTGCCTCCTGAAATTCATAGGACGCATAATCAATGTGGGTTGAAACAAAGGCTACTTTTGGTTTTTTATCCAAATGGGAGCAAGATGCGGTAATCCCTAAAAGGATGGCGAAAACTATTTTTTTCATCTGTTTAATCTTTCGGGTTGGCCCCATCATCGGGCACATAAATAATTTCACCGTTTTCCAGTTCGTAAGCGGTGCCAAGCCTCCTTCCGTTACCGCTCATGTTTTTTCCGGAAACTTTTTTTGTTACGATTTCATTTTCCTTCTTTTCAACGATTTCGATATTCCCATCCCTTGTTTTCCGGGTTAATGTCCATTCGCTGTCCTTGCTCAATATTTCCGAAGAAGACATCATGGCAAATAGGGCAGCAATAACGGCAACGATAAAAGCTATACTGACATCAAACAATTGGGCAACCCCCGAAATAGGATCCTCATCATGTAATGGATCAATGTCATATTCGAATTTCTTTATCTTTTTCATTATCCAGTGTTTCTTTGTAATCATAAAATTTCTGGTCGGCAGCTTTGCTCAATATCAGGCCATCCTTATATTGCCATTTTATGCGGATATGAGCCAATGTGTAGGCGATCCCACCAACCATTAAACCCAGGATAGTGGTGGAAAATGCGGAGATCATCTTTCCGGAAAGCAAATCCAAATTACCTGTGGCCAATCCGCTCAAAGCCGTGGCCATAGGTGCCAAAGTGCCTATCAGGCCCAGGGTGGGGCCCATCTTGACACAATAGCGCGCTGCCTGGATTTTTTGGTTGTTTCTCTTCCTGGAATCAGATAAAACATCGTTTAGGTAGACCTCATACCGATCTATCAGGGTATAGGTTGGGGTTTTGTGTAATGCGGTTAAAAAGGGGCCGACATAATGATCGGGGTTTTTCCATCTTAAATAGGCTTCCTTTAAAAAGGCACCCATTGAAAAAAAAGTATAGGCCAAGAGAGCAAAAAGAAAAATCACAACGGGATAAAAGAATATTTTGGATAATAGGAACAAAGCGTTTTCCAAAAATTGAAAGGTCTGCATAGGTAAATGATGATTGTAGGTTGCTTAATTGAATGAATAGGTATAACGTATTCTGAAATTTCGGCCCGGCATATTATATCCTCTTTTTTCGTAGTAATTTTCATCGGTGAGGTTTTCAACCATCAAGGTGATTTGGTGTTGTCTCTTGAATGTGTAACCAATGGAAGTATCGAAAACCATAAATTCAGGATAGTACACACGTGGCCGCAGGGGATTGGTAAAATCAGTATCCCACCGGTTACCTGTATAGCGGCCGCTTAACCGTGCACTGATGTTTTTGAAGTTGTTGTATTCGACACCATAATTGAGGTTGGCTTTTGCGATATTGGGAATAGCAACATCTTCATAACTATCATTATCGGTCTTTTTTAAATCTTCCGCATTCAGATAATAGGTAAGGTTTACGAATACCCGCAAAGAATAAGCGTAGCTGTGCAGGGAACCGAAATCATAAGTTACCAACAGCTCAAGCCCGTTTATTTTGCTTTTATCTGAATTGAAGTAGGTGGTTTCTGACATCAGTGTATCGCCATCAATGATTTCCTGTTGATTGGGTTTTTGGGATATATTGGCTATCCGGTCGTATACGCGGGTATTGAAATAGGTGATATCAGCACTGAGGCCATGCTGGCTATTTGCAAAGCGGAGGCCTACATCCTGCGATAAACTGTTTTCGTTTTTCAGTTCGGGATTTCCCCTGCTAACGGAAATTTGGCCTGTGCCTTTGCCTATGATGACATATCCGGCCACATTTGCAGCATCCGGCGTAACAAATGCCCTTCCGGCACTGGCATGCAATGAAAGGTTGGGATGCAGGTAATATTGGCCGGCAAGACTTGGGCTGACAATGGTGTTGTTCTTTGTTCCCGTAATAAGGGTGCGGCTGTACGAAGGGGTCTTTAATATACTGAACTGGCGTAGATCCAACCGGATACCGGGATTTATTATTAGCCTTGACTGCAGGAAATTTAATTGGCCCTGTCCATAGAAGCCGTGTCCGGATAAGGAGGAATTAGGGGTGGTGGTGGTTTCGTTTTGATGCGCACCTTGGGGAAGATTGTAGTTAACAATGGTCCGCTTGGCGTTTTCATAATCGTAGCCTACGATGATTTTATGCTGTGCAATGGTAATGGCATCCCGGATTTGTACCCCTTGCCATTCATAGTTGGTTTTTCTTGCCAGGTAACTGGGATCGATTACATTGCCTTTGGAGTCCCGGATGGCCATTGAATTGGTTTTTTCAGTAGAAAGGTAGGCGCGGGCCAACAATTCATGGTTTTTGTATTTCCCTTGAATGGAAATGTCCGCACTGTACCTTTTTACCCCTTTAAGGCCCTCACCGGCTTCGCCCGAAAAAATATCCCCTGGGGATTCAACATGATTGGCTATAAAACTGCTTCCGCTCAGATCCACTCTCCAGGTGGAATCGATTTTATATCCGATCCGGGAGGATAGGGTATAATAACCGTATTGCGTGTTGGGCCTGGTTTCACCATCGCCTGTTTTTTCCAAGGTAAGTGTGTCTAGTCCATCGGAATAGACGTTTCTTAACTGATCAGCCCCCAATAGATTTCTAATGAGATTTCCCGATCCTAATTTAAAATCAGCGTTTCGGTTAAATACACCGGCAGACAGGTCAAAATCAAACTTTCCATTGATTTCACCACCTACCCTGGCGTTTGTCTGAAAGGTATGGTAGGAACCATAGTTAAGGTTGAACAAACCTTCAACAGGTCCGGTGGATGTAGGCGTAATGATATTGACAACGCCGCCCATGGCACCTGATCCGTATAATGCTGAGGCCGGCCTCTTCAAAACCTCTATTCTGTCAATATTCATGACATCTAAAAATCCCAGGCTAGTCGTACCGGCCGGACGGCCATTGACCAGTAACAGCGTCCGTTGGTTAAGTCCTGAAAATTGTGGCCTGAATCCCCTGATCCCAACTCCCGATACCAGACCCGGATATTGGATAACATTCAATGAGGTGTTCTTCTTTAGAATATCGGTCACTTCCAAGGCAGGGGTAGAACGGATGTCCGATAAGGTAACCACTTCCGTCTTTTGGGGAATATCATTGATCATCTGCGGTATGCGGCCGGCAGTTATGATTACCTCTTCCAATTGTCGGTCAGTCAAAGAATCAATAGGGACTGGACCTTCGTTTTGTTGATTTTGTGCATTGGCGGAGGATAAATAGCTGAGGATAAATAGTGTAAACAGGGATTTGGAGAATATTTTCATAGCAGGTATTTTTATGCCACAAAGTTGCATTTCATAAACATATAATGCAACTTTGTGGCATTGTTTTTTATTCTGAAAAATTCTTCCGTAGAATTAAAGAGGAACATTCGGTTTAGTATCATCGGAACCGCTGGTTTTTTTATAACTAATTTGTTTCTTTTATGACAACTCCCTATTTTGAACAACTTATAATTTAACTTCATGGCTTGGCGGGGGAAAAAATCTCACGCAAAGACGCAAGGACGCTAAGAGCAGGACGGAAAATAAAAAATTAACCCAAGCCAACAATTTATAGTTTAACTTGGCGACTTAGCGGCTTGGCGAGGAAAAAAATCGCAAGCCAAGGCACAGGTACACTAAATAATAGGACGAAATAAATTTACCCTCACATGATCACAGAAGAACAAAAACAACAAATACTTCAGCAAGGAATGCCCCTGGAAAAAGTGGAAGAACAAATCCGAAATTTTGAAAACAACTTCCCCTTTTTAAATATCCAGGCACCGGCCGCTATCGGGGATGGCATAAAGGAACTTTCCGGGGAGGAGCTGCAACATTTTATATCCACCTACGAACAAGGTGCCGCCGTTATGGAAATCGTGAAGTTTGTGCCCGCCAGTGGAGCGGCCAGCCGCATGTTCAAAGACCTTTATGCTTACCTGGAATCGGAAAATGATGACCTCAGTGAAAGTCCCTTCACCCAACATTTTATGGACAATCTTTCCTCCTTTGCCTTTTACGAAGATCTTGATCAAAGCCTAAAAAATGCAGGGGGCAGCATCGATGAAGCCTTGGAGCAAAAAAACCATAAACTTATCCTACAGCAATTTTTTGGGGAAGAAGGCCTTGGCTATGGGGACCTGCCCAAAGGCCTGCTCAAATTTCACCGGTACAGTAATGAAAACAGGACCCCGGCCAATGAGCATTTTGTGGAGGGGGCACAGTATGGAATGGGCAAGGACAATACCGTGCGCCTGCATTTTACGGTTTCTCCGGAACACCAGGAGAAGTTCGAAAAGCATGTGGAGGAAATCAAGCCTGCCCTGGAAGAGAAATATGCGGCAAAATTTCAGGTAAGCTATTCCCAACAAAAAAAGTCCACGGATACCATCGCAGTCAACCTGGACAATACCCCCTTTTTGGAGGACAATGGAGAGATCCTTTTCAGGCCTGCGGGTCATGGGGCGCTATTGGAAAACCTCAATGAGATCAATGCAGATATTGTTTTTATCAAAAATATCGACAATGTGGTTCCTGACCGTTTAAAAAAAACCACAATAACCTATAAAAAAGCCATAGGAGGGGTTTTGTTAGCCGTTCAGGAAAAGGTATTTGATGCCCTTCATCAATTGGAAGCTACGGTAGACAAAACCAGTATAGCCAGGGCGGAAAAAGTCTTTGAGAATGATTTGGGGGCAAAGTATCCAAAAGATTATGCCTCCTATTCATTAGAGGAAAAAACAGGCTATCTTCAAAAAAAATTGAACCGACCCATCCGCGTATGTGGAATGGTGGAAAATACCGGAGAACCGGGTGGTGGTCCCTTCTGGGTTGTGGGTGAAGATGGAACCGTTTCATTGCAAATTGCGGAAACCGCCCAACTCAACCTTGAGGATGAAACCCAAAACAGATTGTTCAAAGCCTCCACCCATTTTAACCCCACCGACCTGGTCTGCGGAATCAAGGATTATAAGGGAAACAAATTTGACCTCCTAAGATACCGGGATCCCCAGACCGGGTTCAACACCCAAAAATCCAAAAACGGCAAAGCCTTAAAAGCACAGGAACTACCCGGCCTCTGGAACGGGTCCATGTCCGATTGGAATTCCATCTTTGTGGAAGTGCCTTTGATAACTTTTAATCCCGTAAAAACCATTAATGACCTATTGAGAGAAGAACACCGATAATTGTGGGACGGAGGGACTATGGGACTTAGGACTTAGAGACTCAGAGACCGAAGGGATAAGGGATAAGGAATTCTCCCCCGGTCTCCCCCTCCCTTCGTCCCTTCGGTCTCCCCCTCTCTTCGTCTCCCCTTTTGGACTGAGAGACTGGCTGGGGTATTAAGGAACGTAGAGACTTGGAGACATTGGGATCGAGGGATGCTCTCCGTCTCCCCTCTCCCCCTCCCTTCGTCCCTTCGGTCTCCCCCTCTCTTCGGTCTCTTTGGAGCAAACAGAAATTTTGGGTAAAGTATCGCTTTTAATTTCAGTAAAAAATGTACTTTCACGATACTAACTAAAACATTTGCTAAATGAAATTCAATCAACTGCTCTTTATCTTGCTTTCCTCTTTCCTGTCTTTTTCTGTTCAGGCCCAAATCGGGGTCGGGGCAAAAGCCCCTGATAAGGCCGAATTGCTTTTTAACGGCTCCCAAAAAATGCTCGATAAAAAATGGACCTATTGGGACGGACCCAGGTTAGCTGCGGAACTACCGATCAAGTGGGAGATTGTCAAAGATCCTGTTGAGAAAGGCCAAGCGGTAAGCTCCAATGATCCAGCTGCTGCAGGCGGCAAATATGGTGCGGCAGATATTGTTACCAAAGAAGAATTCCGGGATTTTCGCTTACATGTGGAATTTTTCATTAAAAATCCGGGGGGAAACAGCGGGGTTTACCTTCAGAACCGTCATGAGATACAGATTTTGGATGGTGATTCCACTTCCCATGGAATGGCTGCCATTATCAACGAAAAAGCAGCGCCCTATCACCTATACAATGGACTTGGAAAATGGAATGCCTATGACATTACCTTCCGTGCAGCCCGGTTTGACGATGAAGGTAACCTTTCAGAAAAAGCAAAAATGACCATGTATTTTAATGGTACAAAAGTACATACCAATGAGTCTATCCAGCAGGTATGGGGAGGACCAAATTCAGGAATTGACGGGGGCAATGATGGGGGAAAAGGTATCACGGACCGGCCGGGCGGCATTAAATTACAGGCAGAAGGCCATGATGTACTCTACCGGAATATCTGGATACAAAAGCTGGATTTGAAGGAATCTGATACAGATTTTTAGAGATGAACCTGGTACAATTGCCTTTTATATGATCCGGATGGAGGCACCTACTTAAATTAGTCAACCCATTAGGGTTGTGGGTGAAGAAATCTATCCTTACTTACCACCGGATTTTATCCGGGGCTATTCAAAATAAAACCCTTCGGGTTTTATTAGCTTTGGCCCTAAACTGGACTTTACGAAAGAGACAATCCCTGAAAGGGATTAAAGTTGAATAGCCCCGCATGCCAAACAGAAATGGATAAAAATTGCCAACCACAAAGGGGTTGAATATGAAAAACGCTCTGTACCATGCCAATCCGTTTTTCCCTCAAATACATGCCCCAAAATAGGGTTGGGACACCCAATCCCAAAATCTTTATTGATACTTATGTGTGGTTTTTTACAAATTGTGGAAGACAGGAGGGCTTATTGCCTCTTTTTCTCCCTTGAAGCTTCCAAACTATCCCACATCTCCTGCGGTATAGCCTCCAGATTATTGAACTGACCTGCACCATTCAACCACTCCCCTCCGTCAATGGTGATCACTTCCCCATTGACATAGGAGGAGAAATCCGACAGCAGATAAGCTGCAAGGTTGGCCAGTTCCTGGTGCTCCCCTACCCTTTTTAAGGGTATTTTATTTGCCGGATCAAATTTCTTGGCCAAACCATCTGGAAGCAATCGGCTCCAGGCCCCTTCCGTGGGAAAAGGACCTGGGGCAATGGCATTGGACCTTATATGGTATTTGGCCCATTCTACTGCCAAAGAGCGCGTCAAGGCCAATACCCCTGCCTTGGCCGCTGCACTTGGTACCACATAAGCGGATCCCGTCCATGCATAAGTGGTTACGATATTCAAAAATGTTCCTGCCTGTTTTTCTTTGATCCAGTGTTTGCCGGCTGTCAAGGTTACATTGGAAGTCCCTTTTAGAACAATATCAAGGACGGTATTAAAAGCATGAACAGAAAGCCTCTCGGTAGGGCTGATAAAATTCCCCGCGGCGTTGTTCAACACGGCATCTACCCTGCCGAAATGATGGATGGCTGCGTCAAACATTTTTTCAACCTGCCCTATTTCCCTTATATCACAGGCCAGGGGCAGTACTTTCCCACCTGTCTTATTTTCAATTTCCTCTGCAGTGTTTTGGAGAACTTCCATTTTTCTACTGCTGATAATTAAATGGGCCCCCAATTGGGAAAAATAAGTGCCCATGGCCTTTCCCAACCCAGTACCACCCCCTGTCACCAATATGGTTTTACCCTTTAAAGCCCCTTCCCTGAGCATTCCCTGCGTGTAATTCATAGTAATATTATAAGTCTTGGGGAATTTACCATTAAGTCTTATGAAAAGAAAGTTTAACAAAGAAGAAAAGGTATTCGGCACGAGGAAGAGAAGACGGAGAGAGGGGGAGATGAAGAGGGTCCCTATCTCCACGTCCTTTAGCTCCTACCTCTCTAATCCCTCTAATTATCCCCAGCTTTAACGATAACATCCCTTTAGATAACTCAAGTATTCCACCACAGAGGCCAAAGACACACAGAATTTTTTCCTGTGCGCTCTGTGGTTTCAGAGACATTTACGCACCAGTGGACGGTTTTGTATCAACGGAAGTCTAAAACTTGGTTGACAGTGCGAAGAAATAAAGTAGGCATGTTACATTGCATATCCTTATGAATAACGAATGAACTAATTTGGGATGAATAACAGTCAAAAAAAGATTACCTATAACAACTTTGAATGGCTTGATTTGACTAAACCTAGTCAAGAAGTGTTAAATGAGGTGGCCGAATCACATCAACTCGACCCTATCTTGCTAACCGATAGCCTTCAGCATGGACACTTACCAAAAATTGAGAATTTAAAAGATTATACTTTTCTTATTTTAAGAGCATATTCTGCCGTTGACAGTGACGCACTGTCCACTATTGAGAAGTTATCCAATAAAATCGCATTTTTCATCACAAAGAGCCAGTTAATTACTGTTCATAGGGTAGATTTTCCATTTCTGGAAAAATTTTCTTCCCCTTACGATACACCCATGGAATTGATGCTTGATATAATCAATGAAATGGTAAATAGCTTTATTCAGCCTGTTGAATTCCAATCAGATAAAATGGATGAATTGGAAAATTTAATTTTCCTGAAAGACAGCAATTCCATTTCTTTGGAGAACTTATATTATCAAAAATCTAAAGCCCGAATCAGCAAAAAGCTCCTGATGATTTCACAGAACATAATAGCGCAAATAGATGTGGAAGAAAATCTGAAAACAAAACAACAGGATATTAAAGACACCTTGATCAATTCAATTTTATTATATGATGAAGTAAATGAAGATGCCAATAATTTACTGAATACCTATCTTTCTGTAACAGCACGAAAGAGCAATGACACCATGAAATTACTGACTGTATTTTCCGCATTTTTCCTACCCTTAACTTTTATTGCAGGCATTTACGGAATGAATTTTGATAATATACCAGAACTACATTGGGAAATGGGGTATTTTTTAATCTTAAGTTTAATGGCGGTGGTTAGTCTAATAATTTATATTTGGTTCAAAAAGAAGAAAATTATATAAGGTTAGTTTCGACTTGGGAAGTTGAAGAAGAATTTATCCTCCATCGATAAAAATAAGCTTATTGTGATTAAGTTTGGAATTTATTTAAGAAAAGGTAAAAAATTCATTGAATAATTAAAAAGGACTTTTATCCTAAAAGGTAGTTTATCTGAGAATGAAAACAAAAGAGCTAAAACAAAACCCTGACCAAAAGGTGGCCAAAACACAAGGACCTGTTGCAAACCTTGAACAACATTTGCATCCCGAATGGTGGAAGCGCATCTTTAATTCCATGTATTTGAAAACAGACGCAGATGTGGTAGAAGACACCCTTATCACTGAAAGCGAAGTAAGGCTGTTTGCCCAATTTCTTGACATTAAGGAAGGAAATTCCTTATTGGATCTTGCATGCGGACAAGGCCGTCATCTCATTGAAATAGCACAAAGGGGAAATTACAACCTATTTGGCCTGGATAGATCAAGATACCTGATCCAGCGGGCAAAAAATATTTCCAAGAAAAAAAGGCTATCCATCAATTTTAAGGAAGGGGATGCCCGAAAGCTTCCCTACTCGACGGATTCCTTTGATTTCGTTACAATTTTGGGAAACAGCTTTGGGTATTTTGAAACGACAGACGACGATATAAAAATATTGAAAGAAATATTCAGGGTCTTAAAGCCGGACGGAAAATTACTTATGGATGTTCCGGACGGGAGCTATCTAAGAGAAAATTTCACTCAAAGAAGTTGGGAATGGATTGATAAGAAACATTTCGTTTGCAGGGAAAGGTCTCTTGCCTCAGATAATGATCGCTTAATTTCAAGGGAAGTAGTCACGCACACAGACAAAGGGGTCATTGTAGATCAATTTTATGCAGAGCGACTATATACGAAGGATACATTGGCAAACCTTATTGCCAAAGTAGGTTTTAAGGAAACCCTGTTTCATGGCCACATTGGTGCTGAATCGCTGCGCAATCAGGATTTGGGGATGATGGAAAAAAGGTTTATTCTGACAACGACCGCTATTAAGGAATGGACACCTAAGAAAAGTAGGAAAGATGTAAAAAACATTGCTGTGATTCTGGGTGACCCTTTGCTCAATGATTCTGTAAAACCAGATGCAAAATTCGACGCTGATGATTTCCAGACCATCGACAAACTTAAGATCGCCCTCAGTAAATTAAAAAACTACAATTTCAGTTATCTAAACAATCATCACACTCTTGTTGATGATTTGCAGAAATTACAGGGAAAAGTAGACTTGGTCTTTAATCTTTGCGATGAAGGCTTTGATAATGAAGCTATAAAAGAATTGCATATTCCTGCCCTCTTGGAAATATTAAAGATCCCTTATACGGGATCCAATCCCCAAACCCTTGCTTATTGCTATGATAAATCACTTATAAGAGGGATCGCAACTGAAATTGGAGTTCCCGTTGCCGATGCATTTGTGATTACAGCAGATAAAAATTTATTCGAACTCAATATTCCATTCCCTGTTATAGCCAAACCCAATTTTGGGGATGCGAGTTTTGGAATCACACAAAAAAATGTAACCAATACTGTTGAAGAATTAACTGATGCTATCTTTTGGATCAGAAAAAATTTCGGTTACGGTAAGCCCATATTGGTAGAAGAGTTCTTAACAGGTGCGGAACTATCCATAGGCATTATCGGGAATACGGATCAATATATGGTTCTTCCAATTATAGAGGAAGATTATTCAGAATTGCCTGAAGGCTTGCCTAAAATTTGCGGCTATGAAGCCAAGTGGTTGCCGGATTCGCCTTATATGCAAGCTCTCAAATCTGTCCAAGCATCCCTGCCTTTAAATATCGAACAGGAACTCGTTTACCACAGTCTGAAATTATTTGAACGGTTGGATTGCAGGGACTATTGCCGTTTTGACTGGAGGCTCAACAGTCAGGGAGAGCCCAAATTACTGGAAGTAAATCCTAATCCCGGATGGTGTTGGGATGGGCACTTGGCAAAAATGAGCAGCATCGGAAGCAAAGACTATCCCCAAATGTTAGAAGCAATAATAAATGCCGCTGAATTGCGCTACCATCCCGTAGGAGGAATGGCCAGCCTGTAACCCGCAAGGTATGATTTGCCTCATTCCTGTTTCTCCTGAAGGAGAAATGATATAAGGTATGTGTACTTATTTTATTAGAATCGATAAAAGTACCATTTTGTTTCCCATAAAAAAACGGGACTGGTGTCCTGAGATCATATAGATAACCTCTCGTCTACCTGTATAGTCCCGTTTTTATGTCTAAAGAATAGGCACTGAACCTAATCCTCCATTCTGTTTTTATTTCCGAGTGCTATGGACAACATTTAGTTTGGGATCATTCCATGGGGATCAATAACAAACTTCTTGGCTGCTCCATTGTCAAAGTCCTTATATCCGTTTACAGATTCCGCGAGCGTGATGACTTCCACATTCACCGCCTTGGCAATCTTTACTTTATCATAAAGAATGGCATTCATCAATTGTCTATGGTATTTCATGACCGGACATTGACCGGTATGTAAGGAATGGGATTTTGCCCAACCTAATCCCAGCCGAATACTAAGGCTTCCTTTTTTGGCCGCCTCATCGACAGCTCCGGGATCTCCGGTGACGTACAGACCGGGTATTCCAATACTTCCCCCTGCCCGAGTAACATCCATGACGGTATTTAAAACAGTTGCCGGCATTTCCCTGTCAGCATCTGCACCGTGACCTTTTGCCTCAAATCCCACACAATCCACTGCACAATCTACTTCAGGTACGCCAACAATGTCGGCAATGGCATCTGCTATGGTAGTTGCCTTTCTTAAATCAATGGTTTCGCATCCGAAACTTTTGGCTTGTTCCAATCTTTCAGGGATCATATCCCCTACAATAACCACCGCTGCGCCCAATAAATGACAGGATGCGGCACATGCCAGTCCAACAGGACCTGCCCCGGCCACATAAACTATGGAGCCAGGCCCCACTCCCGCAGTAACTGCACCGTGATACCCAGTGGGAAATATATCCGAGAGCAAGGTGAGGTCCCTGATTTTTTCCATAGCCTGATCGGCATCCGGGAATTTCAATAAATTAAAATCCGCATATGGAACCATCACGTATTCGGACTGGCCACCAACCCAGCCCCCCATATCCACATAACCATAAGCAGCTCCAGGACGGGCTGGATTTACATTCAGACATATTCCTGTTCTTCCCTCCTTGCAATTGCGGCACCTTCCACAAGCGATATTGAATGGAACGGATACCAGATCACCTTCTTTTATAAATTCCACATCTCTTCCTGCTTCTATGACTAAACCGGTTATTTCATGGCCCAAAATCAAACCTTCCGGGGCGGTTGTTCTGCCTCTGACCATATGCTGATCACTTCCACAAATATTAGTAGATACAATTTTCAGGATCACACCATGATCACATTTGCGGTTTCCTATTGCCAACTTAGGGTAATCAATTTCCCTTACCTCGACAATACCGGGTTCTACATAAGCTACTCCGTGATTTTTACACATTCTCTTTAATAATTTAGGTTGATGATTGAATAATATTTATCGTTTTTTTAAGGATTAATCTCGGATAATTTCCAAAATTTGACCTTGAAATTTAATATAGACATTTTCCATCATGATATCCAAATAAATGGCCAATTCAGTTGTAAAAAAATTATTTATGTCGGGATCCGTGGGTAGTCCTTATATTACCGAGATTGGAAGACCGGAGAGGGTGAGAGATTGGAGTGGGTGATCAGGAAAGCTGACAATGGGTGCGGAGAGACAAAGAGACTTGGGGACAAAAGCTAAACTGAAGTTAGGTTTTAATAAATTTT
>JBBDSC010000231.1:0-71180 GCA_040905145.1 Anditalea sp. | reverse complement strand
TTGGTAGGATTGATCCTATAAAAACCAATCATGACATTATCAGCTCCTATGCCTGGGAAAGTAGCATCTCGTACTCTTGAAGAAAAATCGAATGAAACATTCGTGTTTTCTGAAATATTAAAATCTACGTTAGTCCTCAGGTTGTATTTCTTAAACCTGGTCGCATTTCCCCAGTTGGATTTCTGGTCAAGATATCCAAGCAGGAAAAAAGCCTTTACTTTGTCCGTTCCACCGGATAGTGAAAGGTTGTGCTGGGTCATAAGACTTGGCTCCAGTAACATGTCAAATAAATTGGTATTCGGATAACGGTCCGGACTGGATCCATCCCTGAATTTCTGAAGGTCTTCTTCATTATAGGAGGGATTTTGACCCACGTTTTGGTTGGCCACATTCTTTAATTTTGCATACTCATAAGAGCTAAGGACATTTGGCATCGCGGTGGGAGTCTGTAATCCTACATTGCCATTGTAAGAAAATGTAAGTTTGCCAGCAGCTCCACGCTTGGTAGTAACCAGAATAACCCCATTGGCTCCTCTTACACCGTAAGGAGCTACTGATGCGGCATCTTTGAGTACGGTAATGGACTCTATTTCATAAGGGTTAAGTGAGGCAAGATCACGATATACTCCATCCACTACCACCAGAGGATCAGAATTACCCAGTGTTCCTATACCACGAATATTGATTGTAGCTGCATCATTACCAGGCTCTCCGCTGTTTTGTCTTACGATCGCTCCGGTGACTCTTCCCCCCAACGCATTATTGGGATTGGCAACAGGCACGGATTGCATATCTTTTCCGTCTACAGTAGAAACAGCAGAAGTCAAGGACGTCTTTTTCTGGGTTCCATATCCCACCACCACCACTTCATCCAGCCCCTGCATATCTTCCTCCAAAATTACATCAATCACGGCTCTCCCATTTACAGCAACTTCCTGTGTCGCATAACCGATCGATGAAAATACCAAAATGTCGTCTTCATTAGGCACATTGAAACTATAGTTACCTTCAACATCAGTGACCGTGCCCGTGGCGGTGCCCTTTGCCACTATATTGGCTCCGGGTATGCCCAACCCATCAGAGGATGAGGTGACTGTACCTGTTACTTGAATGACTTGAGAGATTTCAATGATCTCTTGTTTTTTTCTTTCCGTTACCGGCTTTACATGAATGTTGTCATTCACCTGCTTGAACTCGACCCTGGCTGTTCTGCCAATATCCATAAGTACCTGCTCCACTGTTTGGTTGTCTGCCTGAACGGTGATGCCATGCCGGCCAACCAGATCTTTCTCCTCATAAGTAAACTTAAAAGAGGTTTTGGATTCAATCGCTTGTATTGCCTCTACAAGGGTTGCATTCGTGATATTTAAAGTAATGTGTACGTCTTTCACACTTTTGTACTGTGCCACGCCATCTGTGGCAAACAATACCGTAAAGGTGAAAAGCTGTATCATGAATCCATAGCATAAATATTTGCCGGTCATGATAAGTAGTCTTAGTAAATCATTTTTTTTCATACATTTGTAATTTTTAATTGAATATCAGTTTTATGTTTTTCCCGTTCATCTCAAAGGAAAAATCCTTCACATAACTTATCCCGGTAAGCACATTTTCCAGGCTTTGATTTTCATACATACCTGTGTAAGTCCAGTCCTGAACTTTCACTTTACCTGTATTTCCTTCAAGGGCTATCTCCACACCATACCAGTCTTCCAGCCTTTGAACAACCTGCTCTATACCCGCTTTTTTAAAGTACAGGAGGCCTTCTTTCCAGGCCAATGTTTCCAGTGCATCAAAATGATCAGTATTGAAGGAGGCTTCTTTTATATCATAGTTTAACCGCTCTCCAGGTTGCAATTTTGTCGCTTTCAGATCACTGGTTTTATCTTTTGTTGCTACCTGCACTGTCCCCGTTGCCAGTGATACCTCAGTTATGGCCCTTGAAGGCCGGTAGTTAATATTAAAAGAAGTGCCTAAAGCAGTTGTCGAGAGGTTTCCCGAATGCACAGTGAAAGGACGTAATGAATCTTTGGCCACTTCAAAAAAAGCTTCCCCCACCAGTATTACTTCCCGCCTACTCTCGCTGAAACCTGTAGAATAAGAGATAGTGCTACGGGAATTAAGCACTACCTTTGAGCCATCCGGTAACATTTTAGTACGCTTCATACCGGCGGATGTCTCAATAGTAACTACACTTGGTGGTTTAATAGCCTGTTCAGTTTGAGTAAAATGCAAAAAGAGCCAGGTGAAAATAAAGGGAATAAAAAGAACGGCAGCCACCTTCAAGGTATATGCCCACGAATCTGAAAGGTTTATTAACGGTCTATTGCGCTTCATGTCAGAAGGGACTGCAGGCCTTTGACCCATCTGTTGATGGATCAATCCCAGCAATTCCTTAGGATCATGAGCAAACTGAGGATCATGTTTATCTTTTTCTGCCTCTTCCCAAAAAGCAAGTTGATCATCTTCCTGCCAAGGCTGCACTCCTTGGCGACTGAACCATTCCAGCACCTGTTTCGCCTCTTCAGGAGTACATTCTTTTCTGAAAAACTTCTTTATCAGTTTACTGTTCATGAGATTCTTTGCCCTTAATATATAATACAACCAACTACTCCCCAGGGCCACCTCTCAATGATAAAAAAATTAACAAATTTTCATTTTGCAAAAAAAATCTAATGTAGACATTATTAAATCCAATTTTTGGTTTGATTTTATAGCAGTTCAGAAAAGGAAATAGATGGGAAAAAATAAAATCACCGGAACGATTTCATGGATCCGGATTTGTTCTTTCAGGAAAAGTAGCGCTTTATGGATATGGTTTTTAACATTGCTGGTACTCGTATTAAGTTTTTCAGCAATTTCACTGTGGCTTAGCCCCTCGATACGACTCAGCATAAAAACTTCTTTTCGTACCGGGGGCAGTTGTCGGCAGACTGATTGTATTAAGACATCCATTTCATTAAAATGAACCATATTTTCAGTGACATTTTCTGTTTGACTACCATACAAAGCCACATGTTCTTTATAAGCAAAACCATAGGCCCTATGTTTGGCTTTATTATAAACCAGGTTTTTGGCGATAGTATAAAGGAAACTGTCAAAATTATATTGTGGATCAATCTGTTCCCTTTTTTCCCACACCTTCAGAAAAACCTCCTGCACCACTTCTTTTGCATCCTCAGCGCTGTGGGTAAGTTTCATCGCATAAGCATACAGCGCAGGTTCAAAAGCATAAAACAATGCATCAAAAGCAGCTATATCTCCTTCTTTGAGCTTTTTGGCTAACTGTTGATTTCGTGTATCATCTTTTGATGGCATTTTGGGTTTTATGGTTTCTTTATACGTCTTATTTTGTTGAAAACAATGCTAAAACAAACTCTTACCAACCAGGTAAAGCCAATTTTGAAAATTCTGGAATAATAAGAGATATTTTTCACCCTAAAATTCATTACATCTAAAAAAGCCTCTTCTACGGGGTTGATTTAAAGCATTTTTCGTTATTATATTTAAATATATAAAGAAATTTTGCACATGTTAAAGTATACTATGATTTATTTTTTCTTATTGATTAATCTGATTCGAATGGACCTTATAGACGAATATCAGTTCTTTTTTCAAAAAGTGACGGTATGATGTATCATGTCATTCCTTTATAAGACCTGAAGGAGGCATAAAAAACCATGGTGTAACCTATGGCTAACATGATGTGAAATGGCAGCATTTCGAAGGATTGATAGTACATACTGATCCCTGCCACCACAATGAAAAGTAAGCCAATTCCCCCTTCAAGAAAAGTGATAAAGGGGAGCTTGAAATGGATATAAAGGTTTTTATTCCAGGAAGAATCTCCCCTATCTTTCAAATTGAACTTCGGGGTCCGGACAAAAGAGGTCCTTTTGCCGCGGAGACCTTGCCATACCGCCCGGGAATTATGCAGGGACAAACCCATTGACACGGAAAGAAATAAGGGAAGTTGCCAAATAAGCCTCCGCAATTTGGACCAAAAGCTACCTTGGGTGTGGAAATAGGCCGTAATATACACCAGGGCAATAATGATAAATCCTACCAGTAAAACAGCCCCATAACGAAAATAAAAAGGATCAATCAAGTCCTGTTGGGCAGCCCACCAAACTGGGACACTGCTCAAACTTCCCACTAAAATCGCAATAAAAATGACACTGTTGAACAAGTGGGCCATGGCATGAAATTTTATGCGAAAGGGGAAAGGCTTTTGCCAGACATCCCTGAAATGCTTAACCGCACATTCCGCCCCTCCTTTGGTCCAACGAAACTGCTGGGATTTAATGGCGCTCATGATGGGGGGAAGTTCTGCGGGTGATTCTATTTCAGGTCTATAGATAAATTGCCAACCCTTTTGTTGGGCCCGATAACTCAAATCCAAATCCTCTGTTAAGGTATCATCCTGCCAGTTGCCGGCATCAAGGATACAGCTTTTACGCCAAACCCCCCCCGTGCCATTAAAATTGATAAAAGCTTTTTGCCGGTTCCTGCCGACCTGCTCCACAAGAAAATGGGCATCCAGGGCAAAAGCCTGTAGTTGGGTAAGGAGAGAATAATCCTTGTTGAGGTGTGTCCAGCGACTTTGCACCATCCCTACTTTCGGCTCCGAGAAGTAAGGAAGGATTTTGATAAGGAAATCCGGATCAGGTACAAAATCAGCATCAAATATGGTGATAAATTCTCCCTTGGCTACCTTTAAACCATCCCTTAATGCCCCTGCTTTAAAACCTGTCCGATCGGTCCTGTGCAGGTAATGAATATCAAGCCCAGGAAATTGCTTGATTTTCTCCCGGATCAATTGCTGCGTCTCATCTGTACTGTCATCCAACAACTGGATTTCCAGTTTATCGTGGGGGTAATTCAAGGCAGCCACGGCGGAAATCAACCGCTCCACTACATACCTTTCGTTATATACAGGAAGTTGAATGGTGACCAAAGGTAATTTCCCACCTCCTAACTTTACTAAGGGGACGGGCCGCTTGTAATATTGTAAAAAATGGAACAGCAAGTGTCCCTGGGCCAAACTGTACACCAAAATAAACAGCATGGCCAGTATATAAAGGACAATAAAGAAATAAATAATGATCATTGAGCATGTATCTTCACAGAGTCATTGCCTATAATGATGGGATGTTCATTAATCCTGCCTGCTTCTTCCCGATTTTCCAATTTCAGCACTCCCCTGGGGCATACCGCAGAACAGACCCCGCAACCCACACAAGAAGCCCGAACTATATTCTGGCCCCTTTGGGCATACCATTTTACGTCAATCCCCATTTCACAATAAGTTGAACAATTACCGCAGGAAATGCACTGTCCGCCATTGGTAGTGATCCTGAACCTGGACTTAAACCGCTGAACAATTCCTATATAAGCGGCCAAAGGACATCCGAACCTACACCAAACCCTGTTTCCCATAAACGGATAAAAACCAACTCCTATGACTCCCGCAAAAGCGGCTCCAATTATAAACCCATACCACTCGTGAAGTACACCGGTAGCACCTCCCAAAAGATCAAATTCTGCAAAATAATTGGCAATGGTCACCAGGGTAACCCCTACTATAATGACCAATACTGAATGGACCATATACCGTTCTATTTTCCATGCCTTTAAGGATTTGTCCGACAAGTGCCGGTAAGGGTCCCCTGCTGTTTCGGCCAACCCTCCACATCCGCAAATCCAGGAGCAGTACCATCTTTTCCCATAAAAATAACTAAGAAGTGGCACCCCCAAAACAATCAGAATAATTCCCCAAACCAGCATAAACATGCCCAATGCTCCACTACTAAGCATTTGATCCAGTCTGAAATCGAAAAAAAATGAGTAATCCAATGGCCAGATATTTTTGAAATCATGCCAGGGCATGTTCATCAGCACCAAAATTTCAGGTATGATAAACGCAAAGGACAATTGAAAAAACATGACAGAAGCTGTTCTCAGCGTCTGATATTTATTGCCTTTGTATTTTCTGAACATCCTGATCCCCATCACCAGGATAGCCAGTGTATAGATCAATCCATAAATAAACCACTGACTGGCAGGGCTGCCGGATAAGGCATAACTCAAAGGATCTGCTATAAGGGCTAGATTGGTGATGTATTCCGGAAACCAATAGAGGACGATGTATATCCCTATAAGGTAAACCCCTAACACTATCCCCAAAAACCCCCTGGCCTTCAAGGAAGAAAAATAGATGCCGTTGTTCTTTATGCCTGCCGGCTCCTGACGATGGGCGGGCCAGATGTACAACATAGCTCCAAGCACCCCTACTCCAATGGACAAAAAGAACAACAATAAATTATAATCCAATATCCAACCAGTAGTGGCCGCTTTGGTCACCACAAAAGCATAATCATCCCAAATTACATCATTCCAGTTTTCTTCAGATTTAAATTTATCATTGTATCCCTCAAAATACTTATTGAAGTCCCTTACAAAAACGATGTTGGAAGAATAGGTTTTGCCAGCCATAGAGGTTAGCGGTTCCCTTAACCTTTCATAATGTTCTTCTTGTAAATTTACCTTAAGGTCACTGTCAGTCAGCTTGAAATCTCCTAAAAAAGGAATAATGCTGAAGATAAAGAAACCCGAAAAAAATAAGATCAGCCCGCTTTTTTGGATCAATTTCATCTATTTGGTTATTGAGTTATTGGTTATCGGCTTATTGAATATTGAAATTATTATGGAAAGGTAATGAAGAATTGTCTCTTCATCTCTCCATCCCTTACTTTGATCAGTCGACGGACCACTGTCCACGGCATCTCCCCCATCCCGGCCTTCAGTCATGACACCGCCATGTCACTCCCTGAACACTTTTTCTCTATTATACCTCTTCCGTCTCCGGTCTATTTTAACATCTTGATATTAACTACTCGATACTACCTTCTTCAACCAATTAGACCACCATCCCCTTTTTCTGGAAGGAATGTTTTTTCCGAATTTCCGGTTATATTTTTCCAGAATGCTTTCCTGGTTGTTCTGATAAAATTCGGGATTGAAGTCCGCCCGGTACAGGTTTTCCATCACTTGATCTATTTCCCAGCCTTCTTTAATGGCTTTGTCCATAAAAACATGCCGCAGCCTGAATCCGAGAGCATTTGCTCCTATAAAGATATTGGTCCCTGTATCAAACACAGCTCTAAAACAGATCCTGCCATTTTCATGTTCCCAATAAAACGAGGAAATCCCTTCGGTAATTTTATTGGGTACAGTGCCATAAGTCTGATATTCTATGTCAAAGAATTTTGCGGAATTAAACCAGACCCCTGGCCGATAAGGTACCGGTTTAACCGTTAAAGTATAGGCCAAGGTTTCCCCATGCATTCTTCCGGTATACCAGACCTGTTCTATTTCTTTTCTGTTGGGACCAGGAGCCTTTTTGAATTCGGCACAATCCCCTATGGCAAATACATGATCAATGGAAGTGGAAAAGAACTCATCTACCACTATCCCCCTATTTATTTCCAAAGGTGTACCTTTGAAAAAACCGGTATTGGGGGAGACCCCAGTAGTCAGCCCTACAAACTGACAAGGGATTGTTTCCCCCCCATCAGTAAGAACAGCCTTTACTTTCCCCATGCCATCGTCAATAATTTCCTTGAGCTCGGTATTTAATCGCAGGTCGATGTGATGTTCCCGCATATGTCTTTCCACCATTTCAGCCTCCTCTTTGGGCAAAACAATATCCCAAAAAGCAGCCTCCCTCACCAGGAAAGTGACAGGAATATCCCTACTGCTAAGCATCTCTGCCATCTCAATTCCTATCAGTCCACCCCCTACTACAACGGCATGTTTGATCCCTTTGGTATTCCTTTCCATTAATTCCAAATCCTGCTTGGAATAAAGTCCTTGGACCCCTTTCAGGTCTTGCCCGGGCCATCCAAACTTATTGGGTTTGGAACCTGTCGCTAAGATCAACAGATCATAAGACATCTTAGAACCTGAATCCAAGGCAAATTCCTTTGCTTGAAAATCAACCTTAGTGACCCAAGCATGGACAAGTTCTATTCTATTTTTTCCCCAGAACCAATCTTCGTACGGCTTGATATGCTCGTACTTCATGTGCCCCATGTAGAGGTACATCAAAGCTGTTCTGCTAAAAAAGTGTTCCGACTCCCCGGATATCACTATTATAATTGCGGAGGAATCAATTTTCCGGATATTCCTCGCACAAGTAATTCCTGCTATACCATTACCGATTATTACTATTTTTCTACCTTTGTTTCTCACAGAAATCATGGATGTTAGTGTTCATTGGGCAGGTTTGGCTTTAGAACCCATTGGGTATATTCAATTGCTGGGCCTTATTCATTTCATGGCCGAAGTTAACCATAAACTACAAAAATGCATCATTTAATATTTACGGTTTGGTCTTCCCTAAGCGGAGAAGTACTAAGTGCAAGGTACAAAGTATAAGAAAGACTTCTTCTTCCGCCTTCCTCTCCGGTCTCTTTGTACATCGTACCTTGTACAAATACTTCATACCATATACTAAATACCAAAAAAAAATTCACCCTGCCACTTGGACCTTCACTTTCTTCTTTTTTAACTTTTCACTGACCAGCAGTGGAATAAGATCTTCTACTTTATCCCGTTTGATGGCCACATAACTTCCGAAATCCTTCACCTCGATTTTTCCAAGGTCATCTTTGGCTAGGTTTCCTTTTTGAAGCAGCCAACCTACAATATCCACTTTGTTGATTTTGTCCTTTTTGCCCCCGCTGATGTAAATGGTCTTCCATTCCGGTTCCCTGGGAGTCATGGTTTCCTCTAAAAATTCTTCTTCTGGAACAGCTTCCAAGTATTTTGGCAAGGATTCCCTTTCTGCCAGCAACAAATAGGCGGTACCACTGGCCATCATCCTGGCAGTCCGGCCATTTCGGTGAATAAATGCCTCTTCTTTGGAAGGCAATTGATAATGTACTACATACTGCACTTCGGGGATATCCAAACCCCTAGAGGCCAAATCCGTGGTCACCATTATCTTGACACTCCCATTCCTGAATTTGATCAAAGCCCTTTCCCTCTCATCCTGACCAAGATTTCCATGGAAAGTCTCATGGATAACTCCCCGCTCATTTAACAACTCACTGATACGCGCCACGGCATCTTTATGATTACAAAAAACCAAAACAGGATCATTTCCCAACTTGCCCAACAGTTTTACCACCGCCTCAAATTTATCATTTCTATCCGCCCGCACCATTTTCAAAGTAAGCTGTTGGGGAATTTGCTCCCCTGAATAATCCAATTTGGCATAATCTTTCATCCCTATAAAAGCGGGGATTTTTACCGCATGGGTGGCAGAAGTAAGGATTCTTTTTTTAATTCCCGGCATATACCTTAAAATACCTTTCATTTCATTTTCAAAACCAAATTCCAGGGATTTGTCAAATTCATCCAGGACAAGTGTTTCCACTTGGCTCAGATCTATATTTTCTTTTTGAATATGATCAACCAACCTCCCGGGAGTTCCAACCAGCACAGCAGGGGGAACTGAAAGATTGTTTCTCTCTACTCTCATTTCGTGTCCACCATAGCATACGGTAACCTTAAATGATGTTTTCATCGATTTAAAGACCTTTTCTATTTGTAACCCCAGTTCCCGGGATGGAACAATGATCAGACTTTGAATGGCTTTGGAACCGGGATCCAGATTTTCCAGTATGGGCAGTAAAAAAGCGATGGTTTTGCCTGATCCGGTAGGAGAAAGGATCAATACATTGTCCTCTCTTTTGCAGGTTTTCAAGGTTTCTTCCTGCATAGGATTTAAAGCAGAAAAATTTAAATTTTTTAAAATTTGGTCAAGCATCTTGATGTGGGTAATGGGATAAGCAATGGTTAATCAATCTATGTTTTCCCCATCTTGAGAAAATATCAATCCCAGCTTTTTGGCCCTGGCCGTCCATTGATTTCTGGCCAACTGCTGCATGTCTACTTCACTGTCAGATTCATCCTGGATCTCCAGCCCCAATAAAGTCTCCAATATATCTTCCAAGGTCACAATTCCCGCCATTCCTCCATATTCGTCTACCACCAAGGCAATATGTTCCCTTTTACTCATTAAGAGCTCCAAAACAGATGGGATGGAATAATGCTCGAAAATCACTGTCATTTCCCTGGTCAATTCCTTAATTGTATGGTCAAATTCATCACTGGCCAACTTATCCAATATATCATATTTAAGCACATACCCCCTTATATTGTCTATGGAATCCTTGTATACAGGAATCCGGGAAAAGCGCCTGGCCCTTTTGATATCGAACAGCTCCTTTAAGGATTTATTTTCTTCAATGGCAAATACCACAGTTCTGGGTGTCATCACACTACCTACCCTGATGGACTTAAACCGGATCAGGTTATGGATTATTTTCGATTCATTTTCTTCAAATACCCCTTCCTTTGCGGCCAAGCTCGTGAGTGCTGCTACTTCTTCCCGACTTGTAGTTTGCTTTCCTCCTTTGCTAAAAGCCCTGGTTATAAATTCAGAGAATTTTACCAACGGGTATAGACTGTAAATCATGATTTTTAATACTCCCCCCATAAACGGCGCAATCTGCCTCCAATATCTGGCCCCCATGGATTTAGGTATAATTTCGGAAAAAACCAAAATAGCAATCGTTAAAACGGCAGAAATCACCCCAAAATATTCCTCTCCGAATACGGCAACGGCCTGCGCACCTACCCCGGCGGCACCAACCGTGTGGGCAATGGTATTATAAGAGAGTATTGAAGCTAAGGGCTTATCAATATTGGTTTTGAGTCCCTTTAGTTGAGTAGCGTAAGTTTTGCCTTTTTCCTCTTCTGAAACGATATAAGACGGGGTGACGGAGAGCAAAGCTGCTTCCAGTAGAGAACAAAGGAAAGATACTGCAATGGCAAGGGAAAAATAGACAATCAATAATGTCATCCGAATGTTTTGATTTTACTACACAAAGTAACAAAATATTATTGAAAAATCAGGACCATTTTCAGGTTTTCAGTAAATGGGGATTACTTGGTCCTGCTTCATATACCTGCATTTTTAACAATGCCAGTCCGCTCAACTATTTAATTCCACTATGGCTTTAATCACACCATTATCGGGATTTAACCAGCTTTGGAATTCATCTTTGATCTCTTCAAACAGAACCCTATGGGTGATATACATGGAAGGATCAATTTTTCCCTTTTTCAGGGCGTCAATAACATGTTCAAAATCTTCACGTGTGGCATTTCGGCTGCTCATCAGGGTAGCCTCCCTTTTATGAAATTCGGGATGGCTCACACAAACCTCCCCCTTTTGTAAACCGACCAAAATATATCTGGCCCCATGGGCCATGTACAGAAAAGCGTTGTTAATCGCCTTCTGGCTTCCGGTGGCATCTATCACCACGGTTGGCATATCGCCATTGGTAATTTCCCTTAACCTTTCGGGCACATCTTCTGTAGCAGCATTGATGGCATAACCAATTTTCAAACTATTTTGACATAGGGCAAGGCGGGATTCGTTTATATCCATCGCAATTACTTTAGCGCCTGCAATCCGTGCAAATTCCATTATTCCCAAACCAATAGGGCCAGCACCAACTACCAGTACATATTCGCCAGGCTTCACATCGGCTCTCCCCACGCTATGGGCACCAATAGCCAAAGGTTCAACCAGCGCGAGCGCATCATAGTCCAGGCCTTCTCCATGAACCAAAGAATACGACGGCACGGAGAGGTATTCCACCATACCCCCATCCACATGCACCCCGCAAACTTTAATGTTAACACAGCAATTGGGTCTACCGCAGCGGCAGGCTATGCAGACACCGCAGTTAAAATAAGGTATAAAAGTCACCTTCTCCCCTGCTTCAAAACCCGGAGCATCATCAAATGCTATCAACTCCCCCGATAACTCATGGCCCAGTATGCGTGGATAACTAAAAAAGGGTTGGGTGCCTTCATAAGCATGAAGATCTGTTCCACAAATACCAATGCGTTTAATCTTTATAATTGAATTCCCCTTATCGATTTGTGGATCGTTTGCGCTGCGATAATCAAACAGCCCTGGGGCGGTACACACAAGTGTTTTCATAAATAGCCAATTTGATTCCTTTTGACAAATATTTTTATTTCCCCGCTTTTTCCAAATATCTTCTTTTCAAGGAAGAAACAAAAAGCCTTTTCCCGAAATCTTACATGACCATCTTAGGAATGCTGTGCCGAAAATTTTTGCATTTATTATTTATCAATTAAAAATTATTTTATAGATTACATTATCAATTATCAAAACAATGAAAGGACTGCTAATAGGTGTTGGTTTTCTTTTGTTTTCTTCCTCGCTGTTTGGCTTTGAAGAAACACAAGGAAATGGATGGATTGCAAGGGAAGTCCAGCTGGAGAGCCTTCAAGAAAAATTAAATGAAGTTTCTTTCCCTTCTGACTCACCTGTTGTAATTCCAGTGTATGATATAGCTTTTGGTGACCAAAACAAACCAAATCAAGAAAAAAAGGTCAAAGGTTTCTCTCATTGCGGACAGGGTATTAATTCTTTAGATTACCATAATCCCCTCAACCGTGGTGAATGGGAGAAAAGACCCACTTTCAAGTTTTACGTTTTATACTTTTTTGTAATTTGAGATTGTAGGCCGGCAGGAGCAACGCTGATTTGGTTTTTATGATCCATTTTATTCACCACACTACATTTCATTACCATGAAAAACATCACCACTGTTCAAAAAGAACAAATTAATACACTAAGGTTTTTTCAACAAGAAGTCATCCTTGAAAAAGTCTTACGCCGGGTCCGTCAATTTGAATTAGACCGCGCACTAATCCTGGGCAACATTGATCACAACAAAGTAACCATCATATTTAAAACAGAAGATGGGACCCTACTGCAGGTACAAACTACTATTTGGGCCGTAACCGAAGATTATGTATGCCTAAAGAGAGGGGTAAACATCCCCATTAAAGCCATAGTCGACATTGAAATTTAGCATGGGATTTTCTCACCTTTTGAAAAAATGCGCAGATCCTGCGCATTTTCCTTTAGACTTACCAATCAAGGATAGAATACTGTTCCTGTAAAAAATTTTATGGGATTATTTGATGATTTTTATTTCTAAAACAATAGCCTTTATTTCTCCTTCTATTTAAGTGGTATCAATTGTCTTTGCATTTTCAAAGCCATTATATTACACCAAGCCCTGTAATACCATTGTAGAACTTGCTCCAGTGTCAAATATTAATGGATGTTTTTCCCTTCAAGACCTACTTCAACCACTACATGGCCGCCGGGACTATAATTAAAAGGCAGGGTATCAATTACCATGTTTTTGGGGAAATGTACCCGGGATTCCGGTGAATTCTTTCCACAAGAAAAAAAGGCTGCCATGGCCCATACTATTAGAAAACTACACTTTGATAAAACGGATAATTTAATAAGGCTACGGGGCATAAAAATTTATTTTACTTCACTTTTAAAAAGGATGGAAAAACAAAAAAACTGACTATTTCTAAAAAACAAAGTGGATTATTTCCTGTTTACATATCTTACAAATATAAAGATGTGAAATTCTCATGATAAGTTCTAATTTACATAACAATTTCGATCTCAAAGGAAGACTTCAATGGTGAATAAGGCCTATCCTCATAATGTCCCGCAGATACACGTAGGAAGGTTGTTGACCTTCATCCGCGAAAATCAGCGGGATAATTTTCCTAATCCGGTAACCTATACCTAGCTTTAATAGAAAATATGCCTAATTTGTTAATAAAAATCCAGTTTCATGCAATTCAGGACTACCTTCAACATACGCCCTTTTGAAACAAAAATTACCCATAAAAGCAAATTGTTCTCAATGGGTTCCTGCTTTTCCACCATGATCGGGGAAAAGCTGCTGGAGAGAAAATTCAACGTCCTGAACAATCCTTTCGGGACTATTTTTAATCCGAATTCCTTGTTCCGGTTACTCCAACAGGCCCTATCTAAATCTAAATTGGACCCCCACCTGCTTCTGGAACACCAACAAAGGTTTTACCATTATGGGATACATTCATCCATCTCTGCCAAACAAGAAGTTCAACTTTGGGAGAGGATTGAAGCCAGTCAAACTCTGGCCAAAGAATATCTCACCCACGCCAGTCATATTTTCATCACTTTTGGAACGGCACACATCTATGAATTAAAAGCAAGTGGAAAGCAGGTGACCAACTGCCATAAGCAGCCCCAATCCTTATTCAACAAAAGACTTTTGGGCCTGGAAGAGATGAAAGGCCATTTTGGAAATTTCTTTGCTTTGCAAAAAAACATTAATCCAAAGGCCCCCATTATCCTGACAGTTAGCCCCGTCCGGCACACCAAAGATGGTATTCCTGAAAACCAGGTCAGCAAAAGCCTCCTTCGGGTTTTGGCCCATCAGCTGGAAGAAGAATTTGAAGGTGTTTCTTATTTCCCCAGCTATGAATTGATGATGGATGATTTAAGGGACTATCGATTTTACAAAGGAGACATGGTCCATCCCACCCCACAGGCGGAAGATTACATCTGGGGATTTTTTAAGGAATGCTATTTGGATAAAAGTACGGTGGAAAACGTTCAAATCATTGAAGGCATCATGAATTCCCTCGGGCACAGGCCTTTTCATCCTGAAAGTGAGGTCTATCAGCAATTTCTTCAAAACCTCCTTCAAAAGATGGAACGAATGAGCCCTAAATTTGATTTTTCAAAGGAGGTAGAAGAAGTAAAAAGTAAATTAGAAACGGATTTTTAAAAGCTTTAAATTCAAAATCAATAAGCCATGTCGCCCAAAGCCAATAAACTGATCAACAGCCAGAGCCCTTATTTGCTTCAGCATGCCCATAATCCCGTGAACTGGCATCCTTGGGGGAAAGATGCATTGGCCCGGGCAAAGGAGGAGAAAAGGCCTATTCTTGTCAGTATTGGTTATTCTGCTTGTCATTGGTGCCATGTCATGGAGCATGAGAGTTTTGAAGATGAAGAAACTGCCCGTCTTATGAACGAGCATTTTGTTTGCATCAAAATAGACCGGGAAGAAAGGCCTGACCTGGACAATATTTACATGGACGCCATCCAGGTCATGGGGCTACAAGGAGGCTGGCCACTCAATGTTTTCCTGATGCCCGATCAAAAGCCTTTTTATGGAGGGACCTACTTTCCCAATAAAAACTGGAAATCACTGCTCCTCAATATTGCCGAAGCTTTTGAAAAACACCATGACCAATTGGCTGAAAGTGCAGAAAGCTTTGGCCGCAGTATCAGTGCCAAAGAAACAGCCAAATATGACTTGAAGGATAACCGGGAAAAGCTCTCCGCAGAAGTCCTTGCCCTAGCGGTCCAGAATTTAACCAAAAATTTTGATCCAGAGTGGGGGGGAATGAAGCGAAGCCCAAAGTTTCCTATGCCGGCCATTTGGAGTTTTCTCCTGGATTTTTCACTGCTTCAAAAGGAGGAATCCCTACAGGAGAAGGTTCTTTTTACTTTAAAGAAAATGGGTATGGGAGGCATATATGATCATATAGGTGGTGGATTTGCCCGCTATTCCGTGGATGAGAAATGGTTTGCGCCTCATTTTGAAAAAATGCTTTATGACAATGGTCAGTTACTGAGGCTCTACTCAAAGGCCTATCAAATCACCGGGGATGATTTTTTTGAAGAGAAAATTGTGGAAACAGTCCATTGGCTGGAGAAGGAAATGCTTCAAGAAGAAGGTGGCTTTTATGCTGCCTTGGATGCGGACAGTGAGGGAGTGGAAGGCAAATTCTACACTTGGACCAAAAGTGAATTGGATGAAGTGCTTGGTGATGATGCAGAATGGTTTGCTGAACTGTACAACGTCAAGACCGGTGGAAATTGGGAAGAAGGGGGCAATATCCTATTCCAAACTAAAAGTTATGAAGAAATCTGCCAAAAATTTAATTTAAAGACTGACACCTTCAAAGATCAACTGAATGCCCTAAAGGACAAACTTTTCAAAATCCGGGCCGCACGGATCAGACCCGGCCTTGATGATAAAATTATCAGTGGCTGGAACGGATTGGCCATAAGCGGGCTGACCCAAGCCTATTTGGCGATAGATGATTCCAGAATCCTTGAAATGGCAATCAATAACGGGGAATTTCTGATCTCCAAAATGATCAAGGAAACCCTGCTTTACCGATCTTATAAAAACGGAAAGGCCTATACCCCGGCTTTTCTGGAGGATTATGCGGCGGTGATCCAGGCATTTATCCATCTCTATCAGCTCACCTTTGATCAAAAATGGCTGGTGGAAGCAAAGAATTTAACTGATTATACCTTAATTCATTTCTTTGATAAAGAAGATGGCTTCTTCTATTTCAATAATCCAGATGCCGAAAAGTTGATTGCCAACAAAAAAGAATTGTTTGACAATGTCATTCCTGCTTCCAATTCCACGATGGCCAGGAACCTTCATCAATTAGGGATTTACTTTTACGAAGACCAATATGAGGAACTTTCCAGAAACATGCTCGGCCCCATTAAAAGACTGCTCGTTACTGATGTCGGGTTTTTGGCCAATTGGGCAAATCTGTATCTTGACCTATTGGTTCCTACTGCTGAAGTCGCCGTTATAGGCAAACATGCTACCGAAAAGGCTTTAGCGGTTAACAAAAGCTACCATCCCAATACAATTATCGCTGCGACGGAAACTGCCACAGAAAACTTACCGCTTTTACAGGGCAAGACCGCCGATTCTGTGGGGAATGCATTAATTTACGTATGCTTCAAAAAGGTCTGCCAAAAACCTGTATTGACCATTGAGGAAGCCTTTATGCAATTTCCGACTTTAGCTTAATATATTTTGGAAAGTTTATTTGGAGATACTTTTGGAGACGATAATAAAATCTCCCTTTTTGCTGATGTTATTTTGCCAGTACCCATACCAAAAATGTTTACCTATCGCGTTCCCAGGAGCATGGAAGGTTCCGTAGGAATAGGTTACAGGGTGATCGTGCAGTTTGGCAAGAAAAAAGTATTGACCGGCGTGATTGGAAAGGTCCATAACAAACCTCCTGAGGCTTATGGAGCAAAGCCTATTTTGGAATTTTTGGATGATTTTGCAGTGGTCAATCCATTGCAGATAAAATTCTGGGGATGGATGGCCGAATATTATTGCTGCCATCTTGGTGAAGTAATGAATGCTGCCTTGCCCAGTGGGCTAAAACTCAGCAGTGAAAGCAAAATCCAATTGAACCCCAATTACGATGAGGTTTCCTCAGAATTCCCCCTCGATGATAGGGAGCAATTAATATTGGATGCCCTCCTGAACAAAGGAGAACTTACCTATGATGAATGCGATAAATTATTGCAGGTAAAGTCGGCATATGCCATTATTAAAAGCTTGGTGGCCAAAGAAGCTGTGCTCGTCTTTGAACAGATCAAAGAGAAATATTCCCCTAAAGTAGAAAGCCGGGTGAAATTGACGCCAATTTACGCCACGGATAAAAAATCCCTGGAAGCTTTGTTTGGGAGCTTATCTGCAAAACCTAAACAGGAGGAAATTTTATTACGGTACTTGCAACAGGTTCCTATCTATCAAAAGCCCGAACTCAATGAAAAAGGCCTGGAGAAAAAAAATATTTCGGATGCCGGGTTTTCTGTCAGTTCCTTAAAAACCTTGATCAAGAATGGCATATTCCAAGAATTCAAAGTGATCATAAGCCGTTTTGATAACATAGATCCAGATCAACAGCCTGTTGATTTGGCTGATTTTCAAGAAGAATCGGTGGCCCAAATAAGGGAGCAGTTTGAAGAAAAACAAACGGTTTTATTGCATGGAATTACAGGCAGTGGCAAAACAGAAATATACGTCCACCATATTCAGGAGGTATTGCAAAGCGGTTCGCAGGTTTTACTGTTATTGCCGGAAATAGCCCTAACCACCCAAATCGTGTCCAGGCTTCAAAAAGTCTTCGGCAGCAAAATGGGCATTTATCACTCCAAATTTTCAGACAGTGAAAGGGTAGAAGTCTGGCAGGGGGTATTAAGCGGCCAATATAGCTTTGTGGTTGGTGTCCGTTCTTCCCTATTCCTTCCCTTTGACAGCTTGGGACTTATCATTGTGGACGAAGAGCATGAAACTTCCTACAAGCAATATGATCCTGCCCCCAGGTTCCAGGCCCGGGATGCTGCCATCATGTTGTCCTGGCTCCATCAGGCAAAGACGCTTTTGGGCAGTGCCACCCCTTCCTTTGAATCCTATTATAATGCCCGGACAAATAAGTACGGATATGCCTACCTTGACCGCAGATTTGGAGAAGCTTTACTCCCTGAATTCCTCCTTTCCGATATTTTGTCGGACCAAAAGAAAAACCTCCTCAAATTGGATTTTACCAGAATCCTAAGGGAAAAAATCCAAGAGGCCCTGAACAAACAGGAGCAGGTCCTTATTTTTCAAAACAGAAGGGGTTATGCCCCTTATATTTCCTGTGGGGACTGTGGTTGGATCCCGGAATGTGAGCATTGTGATGTTAGCCTCACTTATCATCAATTTAGGGAGGAGATGCGTTGTCATTATTGTGGCTTCAAAGAAAAGGTGCCCCACTCCTGCCCTGCATGTGGCAGCAATAAACTTTCCAGCGTTGGTCAGGGAACCGAGCGGATAGAGGAAAGCCTTTCCCTGTTATTTCCCGAAGCCCGGATTTCCAGAATGGATCTGGATACCACTAGAAGTAAATATGGCTATCAAAGTCTATTGGAGGAATTTGGATCGGGCAATATCGACATCCTGGTAGGAACCCAAATGATTACCAAAGGACTGGATTTTGATAAGGTCACTGTGGTGGGCATTGTGGATGCGGACAGGATCCTGTATTTTCCGGATTTCCGATCCGGGGAACGGGCATTCCAACAAATCACACAGGTGGCGGGGAGAGCAGGAAGAAGAGAAAGAAAAGGATGTGTGATTATTCAAAGCCGTCGGCCCGACAATCCCATTTTCGGTCAAATCATCAAAGGGAACTATAAAGATTTCTATCTCCAGGAGATGAATGAAAGGCAGCAGTTCTTTTATCCTCCTTTTGTGAAAATCATTAAGATAACGGTCAAACACAAAGAAGCTAAGATCGCCGAAAAAGCAGCCAGACATCTGACCAATTTACTGAATAGTATAGCTGTAAAGAAAATAGTCTTGGGCCCTGAAAAAAGTCTTGTGGGCAAAATAAAAAACCAGTATCTTTTTGAAATATTAATAAAACTGCATAAAACAGGAAATGGGCCCTCCGTTTTTAAACATGAATTATATCTTAAAATAGAGGAAATGAAAGCCAAGAAAGATTTTAAGGCTGCCCGGTTTGTAGTGGATATAGATCCCTATTGACATTGCTAAAGAAAAATCAAATTATACCTGAGCCATTGTTTTAATTTATTGCCTGTCGAGATAAGATGGATTGTTTTGGCCCCTACGTTTTTTTAATAAAAAAGGCACTGAATTTCATTATTTTTGCTAAAAAATACATTTTTGTTATTTTTTAGCAAAAATTTTGTTTATTTTAACCTAATAATTAGGTTTGGCATAAGAACTGCGGTAGGGTGAAAATCCAGTTATTTCCGATAGATATTAATTAATTTTTCCAATAAGAAATTGAAACACTTTTTACAAATTAATTTCATAACCCAAAAGAACAAAGGTGAGGTGAAAAGTAGTCATTTACTCTTTCAAATCTTCTTTTTTTGCGTATTTTCTCTTGTACTTTTATATCCTAAATCTGCATCTGCAAAAGCTTTACCTGCTTTTTCTTTTTCTGTGGAAGCAACAGCGGAAAGCTGTCCCTCCAATGGGGAATTAAAATTTTCCGTAAGCCAAACCGAGCCATCTGCGGTCATTACGTATACTATATATTTACTGCCCGAATTAAACAAACCGTTCAAGGTTCAACAAGCCTCTACCTTAAGTAGTTTGAGAGCCGGCGATTACAGAATAATTGCCACGCAGGAATATAATGGGGAAAGCAATAGTGAACAGCAGGATGTAACCATAGACTTGACCTATGAACCGACTGATTTTAATATAATCGCAGAGGATGTATGCCAGGTAAACGATGGTAGGATCCAGATAGAAATGGTCTCAGGAACAGCCAGTTCTTACGAGTTACAGGGGCCTGTTAATTCCGGACCACAAAGCAGTAACATCTTTGAAGAATTATCGGCAGGAAGCTATTCCGTACAGGTAATAAATGAGTGCGGATCAAAAACATCCCAAACCTTTGAAATCCTAAAAACTGAATTTTTTATCTACAATTCCATGGATTTTGTTCCTTTACTGCCAGAATGTGGAAAAATAACAGTAGAACATTTTATTAAACCTGTGGGTACAGAAATTCAGTACCCTGTTACTTTGGAATTTACAGTGAACAGCCCAGGTGGCGGTGAGGAGGTTATCCGGACAGTAGTGGAGGAGGGCGATATATTAGGAGATTATGTCTATGGTACCATTCCATTTTACAATAATGAAGCCTATACCTATGATATTAAAGTCACAGATAACTGTGGCAATGTAGCCTCTAATTCTAATATTCCCGTCAACAGAAAACTGTCAGTTTCAGAGGACATGAGATGGGGTGCCGGAGGGTGTGGAAAAAGGCGGTTGGCAATTAGCCCTATAAATTATTCGGCTCCTTATTCCATAAACTTCATCTCCTATCCTGAGGGATTTGAACCTACAACCAATTCATCATATCCAGGCCCTTTTAATGATGAGACCACTTTTTTTGGAGATGATCAAAACCCCATCCCCGATGGCAAATATATATTCGAAGTGACCGATGCCTGTGGAAACACAAGTGATGAAATTATCCTGGATCATACAACCATCATTTCCCGCCCTTCTAATATTACCTATATCGGATGCGATCCAGGTTTGGGATCTGTTCAGCTATCCACATGGGATTATAATATGACTTTAGTGGAAATAAGTAAGGCCCCTTCCACTTATCCCCATTCCCTGCCTCACGATGTCACTGAAAATGTCAATAAATCCAATCCCCACGATTTTTCCATGAACAACCTTCCGGCAGGAAATTATGAATTTTATGTGGAAGATGATTGTGGATTATCCCATATAGCCCCTGTTACCATTGAAGATTATGAAGTCACTGAAAACCAGGTAGAGGTAATGGAGGTCTGCAGTTCTTTTAATATATTTTTGAAACACGAAAGCAACCTGTTTAAACAGCATGATACCTTCGGCTTACAGAAATTTGATCCTGAAACAGGATCTTGGGGCCATCCAAGTACAGGGTCTACCTATGTGGAGGGGGAGGAACTCGATAAAAATAATTCCATTTTATTATCCAATGATGCCATGAACTATAATTTCCCCTTTTCAGGGACCTTCAGGGTGGTGAAATCCTTCAGGCTGTGGAAAAATGGATCCGACATCACTTCAGGAGAAGATCCTTTAACTTATTGTTTAAATGTACTCAAGGAGTTTACCATAGACCCTTATACTATAGGTTTGACCGGTATCAATTCTTTTACATGTTCAGGTGATCTTTTTGATGTGGCCATTTCTGCTACAGGTTATGAGCCTCTCCGCTACAAAATCATTTCCAAGGACGGTACCCCATTTTTATCGGACAATGGAAATAACCCTCTTTTTCAGGGTTTAGAGGAAGGGGTTTATACTTTCGAGATTGAAGACAACTGTAAAAATATCCTTACCCGGGCCTTGCATGTATCTGATGGATATGAGCCCAGGATAATACCCAATAACCTTTGCCATGGAGAAAACGGGGAACTCGCCGTTTTTGGATTGGATTTCCTGGAATTTGAATGGTGGAAGGATGATGATCCCGCCACTATCCTAAGCAATGGCCCCAGCTTATCCTTTTCCCCTTTTGACGCAAATTCAGATCCGGGTATCTATAAAGTTGAAATTAAAACCGATAACGCCAATTCCTGTTCAAGTGAAATCCTGGAGTTCGAAATCCTGGCCACTGATGACGGGCCACAGGCAGGGATTGGAATGACTTCAGCATTATGTGAAGGTGAGATCGTCGACTTGTTCGATTTTCTGGAAGGTCCATTCGATACCTATGGCTATTGGGAGGAAACATCGGAAAGTAATTCCCTTACGGGAAATTACTGGACTACTACGGGTTTGCCGACAGGTGAATATGAATTCAATTACATCGTGCCAGGCCTATGTGCCGGTGAAGACAGCACCAATGTCGTCATCAATCTTTCCAGTCCTCAAGTCCCCTTAGGAGAACCACTTCAAGCTTTTTGTGAGGGAGATCTTCCTAAAGTGTCAGAGCTTAAGGCAGATGGGGAAAATATCACGTGGTATCTGCAGGCTGTGGGAGGATCTGCCTTATCGCCCGATGAAGTTCTTTTGGATAATACGCTATATTTTGCCGAACAATTTGTAGATGGCTGTAAATCAACCCGATTCGAAACAAAGGTAACGATTGAAGAAACCATACAAAACAACGAAATCGGCCAAGATCAGACCATAAATAAAGATGATGTCCCTGAACCCTTAACAGGCTCAGTTCCAACCGGTGGATCAGATATCTATGAATATCAATGGCAAAAGTCAACTGATAGTTTGATTTGGGAAAATATCCCTGGTGCCAATCAACAACATTTCAGCCCGGAAGCTATAAAGGAGAATGTTTATTATAGACGGATCATAAATGGTGTTTGTACAGCCTATATCAGCAACAGCATTGAAATAACCGTAAAATCCGTAGATATGTCCGTTACCAAAACCTCTTTTAATAAAGAGATATTTGACGGGGATAAATTTAATTATGAAATCTACATAGAAAATTCCGGCCTTTATGATGCCAGCAGCGTAGTCATCTCTGATCAATTGCCTTCAAACCTGGTCTACATTGGTTCAGAAATTATTGCCTCTTCTCAAGAAATTGAGGTATCTACTGCCACTGATGATCGCATTATTAGCTGGAATATCCCCAATTTTCCAAAAGGGGAATCATTAACCATCAGATTGGAGGTTTCTGCCATCGAAGAGGGGCCAGTAATCAATTCAGTGGGGATAGACAGTAAAGAAGAGGATGAAAATCCTTCAGATAACACTGCTAGTGATCAAAACAAAGTTCGGCCCATGTTTATTCCTAATGTGATCAAACCTGATAACGATGGCAAGAATGAATTTTTTATCATTAGGTCATTGGATAAATTTCAAAAAATAGACTTGGTGATCTTTAACAGATGGGGGGACCATATTTATGAATCTTTAGACTATAAAAATGATTGGGCGGCAGAAGGATTAAATTCGGGGACATATTATTATGTAATCAAAGCTACTGATATACAAGAAAGAGAGAAGATTTACAAGGGCTGGATCCAGGTAATAAAAAATAGCAGGTAGAAATAATGAGAAAATGCATAAAATTAACCTGTTTGATTCTGACGGTCATATTGTTGACCATCGATTTTGCTTTTACCCAACAGTTGCCACTGTTCAGTCAATATGTTTTCAATAGTCTACATATCAATCCAGGCTATGCGGGATATAAGTTGGACCCGTTTGTACAAGCCACGTATAGAAGCCAGTATATAGAATTTCCGGGAGCGCCCAAAACCTTCAGTATTAGTGCTGATATGGGGTCCCTTAATGATAAAATGGGATTTGGGGTTTCGGTATCCTCCGATCAGTTAGGGGCTACGAGGACGAATACAGCCTTATTAACCTATGCCTATAGAATCCAGACTGCTACGAATTCTTTTTTAGGTATGGGAATCAGCGCGGGTGCCTCTGAATATATGCTGGACTTCTCACTGCTGCACCCGGATGACCTAAGCGATGCCACCATACCTGCTGGAAGACAGCATATGTTTACCCCGAATTTAAATGCTGGTTTGTTTTTTCATACGGATAGGTTTTTTGCTGGATTCAGTGCGTTTAACCTTATCGGAAAAAGAAACTTCAACAGGGAGGATATGTCCCTGGCCTTCCATAACATTCATTATTATCTACAGGTGGGCGGTTTACTTCCCATTACTGATCAAGTAGAATTCAAGCCCTCTGTCCTAATCCGCGAAGCCCCAACAGGCCCCACTAATTATGATATCAATGGAATGTTCCTGCTATATGAGAAATTGTGGTTAGGAGCTGCTTATAGGTCCCATCTGAATACAAAAAGCAGTTCAGATCGACCCGATCTCTCCAATAGAAATGCCATTGCCATGATCGTTGAAGTATTTGCCACTGATCAAATGCGGATTGGTTATGCCTATGATTATAACATGAATGTGCTGAACAATTATAGAAACAACTCCCATGAGATTTCTGTAGGCTTATATTTTGGATCCAGGGGAATTGATGATGGTATACTGAAATGCTTCTGAAATCAAATAGAAAAGTATTAAGTAGTAAGATTCAAGAAACGGTAATCAGTAACCAGTAACACTGACCACTGATAACCAGTATCTACTCTTTCATTTTTGATATAATTATTGGAAATCCCTATTAATTTCTAATTTGCGGTTGATTTTCATCCTTCTAATTAGAACTTAAGCTCCATGCAGATAGATTTCAAAAAGGACGTCTTGCCTCATCTCTTAGGTATCATCTCTTTTTATGTCCTAGTGATACTTTACTTTTCCCCCATCATTTTTGAGGGGAAGATGATGTTCCAAGGGGATATCCTTCAATGGGAAGGTTCTGCAAAGGAAATCCTGGATTTCAGGGAAAGCACTGGAGAAGAGGCTCTTTGGACCAATCGGATGTTTGGGGGAATGCCGGCTTATCTGATCAGTATGGAGCCAGCAGGGGATATCACCACCTTTTTAATTAATATGGTGACTTTGGGGCTTCCACATCCAATCAATTCTTTGTTTTTTGGTATGCTCGGAATGTATATTCTACTGCTCTGCTTGAAAATCAGACCTGAGATTGCCATATTAGGAGCCTGGGTTTTTGCTTTCAATACCTTTAATCTGCTCAGCCTCGAAGCTGGCCATAATTCTAAAGTATGGGCCATTTGTCTCATACCTTCAATCTTGGCGGGAATTCATTTAGCATTTGACGGAAAGAAAATATTGGGTGTGGCATTGACAGCTTTCGCACTGATGTTACAGCTTAAATTCAACCACCTTCAAATCACCTATTACACCCTCATTATAGTTGTAATATACGGTTTAGGTCAACTCTTCCATGCGTATAAAAAAAAGGAATTGCCCGCTTTTGGAAAAACCGTTGCCCTTTTATTATTGGGAGCTGTACTGGCCGTCTGTGCCAATGCTGGAAGATTATTACCTGTACTTGAATATGGGCAATATTCTACCCGTGGCACGGCGGGTGGGGAATCTGAGGGCAAAGCTGGCTTGGATAGAGAATATGCTTTCCGCTGGTCCCAGGGAAAGATGGAAACACTGACTTTATTGATCCCCAATTTTTATGGGGGAGCCACTCAGGACGAACTACCAGATGATTCTGCCACAGAAAATGCTCTAAGACAAAATGGAATCCCCCAAGCGGAAATCAATGGCTTTGTTAATGGCGGAGCTCCTACCTATTGGGGAGACCAACCAGGAACAGGAGGCCCTATATACGCCGGGGCAATAATGATCTTCCTTTTTGTTCTTGGAATCGTGTATGCCCCAAAAAGATATAGGAATATATTTTTAGTCATTACCCTCGTATCCTTGATGCTTTCCTGGGGAAAGAATCTCCAATGGTTCAATTATACCTTGTTCGATTATTTACCTGGGTACAATAAGTTCAGGGCCGTTTCCATGGCATTGGGTATCGCTTTATTCTCCATTCCTGTACTGGCTTGTCTGGGTCTGGAAAAGCTGATTACAGAATCCAATCGGAAAGAAGCCCAAAAATCATTTTTGATCGCATTAGCCATAGTCGCAGGCTTTATTTTGTTGCTGATTTTATTCGCAGGAATGTTTGGGTTCAGGGGTTTAGCTGATGCCAATTATCCCGACTGGCTGACAAATGCACTTCGGGAAGACCGGAAATCCTTGCTCAGAAGTGATGCCATCAGAAGCCTGGCCTTTGTGGCTATTTCAGCGGCCTTGATATTTGCACTGGTTAACCAAAAGATTAATTACCATCTGGCATTTTTGGGAATTTCGGTCCTGGTAATTTTAGATGTTTGGATGATAGACAGACGTTATGTAAACAAGGAAAATTTTGTCACCAATCCCAGTAAAGAATTTTTTAACCCTACCCCCGCCGACCAGAAAATCATGCAGGATGAAGAATATTTCAGGGTACTCAATATTTATGAAAGCACCTTCAATGAAGCAAAAACCAGTTATCGGTTTAACAGCATAGGAGGGTATCATGGAGCTAAAATGGGCCGTTACCAGAACCTTATAGAAACTTCCTTATCGCCGGAAATAAATCAGTTCATCCAAAAGGCCCAAGAAGGAGATTTTGATTTCGAAGGAATCCACTTATTAAATATGCTGAACACCCGTTACATCCTGGCCGGGCGGGATGAAAATGCGGTTTTTAAAAACAATGCCGCTAATGGTCCGGCTTGGTTTCCCCGAGAAATTGTACCCGCGGCATCCAACGAGGATGAAATAAATAAGCTTTCCAACCTCAATACCAAAACACAGGCAACCTTAAATACCGGTGAATTCGGGGAGGTTCCGACAGGAGATGGGAAGATTGAGTTACTTGATTATCAACCCAATGAATTAAATTACCGTGTCAATGCTGAAAAAGGTGGATTGGTAGTTTTCTCTGAAATTTACTACCCTGCCGGATGGAAAGCGTTTATAAATGGGGAAGAAGCAGAGATACTGCGGGTAAATTATCTTCTAAGAGGATTAGTGGTGCCGGAAGGGAATGCTGAAGTTGAATTCAGATTTGAACCAAGCACCTATTACAGTAGTGTAAAATTGATGATTGTATTCCAATATTTCATTCTACTATTCATTATCATAGGAGTAGTAAATTCCTTCAAAAAATAATTTGAATCTGGTATATTGGAGGTGGCGGTTCCTGGTCCTCCAAAGATATCTTCTTATTTTTAGAAAGTTTCCGTTATAAATTTTATGAGATCGGATGAGAGGTGAAATATCAAATCTTGATCAGAATAATCATCCCGAATTTTGTGACATATTGCAAGAGTTGAAAAACCATCCATTTCCTTTGAAAAAATAGCATGGGAAAAGTTATCAAAGAGAGCTTACTTACAACCTTTTTTTCTTATATAGGTGTGGTTATCGGCTATTTCAATATGCTATGGCTCTTGCCCTATGCACTAGAACCGGATCAAATGGGCTTATTCAAGACCATTCAAGACATGGCATTGCTGTTGGTGTCCTTGGCTCAATTGGGATTAGGTAACGGTATCACCCGTTATTACCCAAAAATAAAGGATAACCAATTTGCTTTTTTCACTATGAGTCTGTTTCTTTCTTTTATAGGTTTCCTGCTCATTACTTTTTTATTGTTTATATTCAAGAGTAATATCATTTCTGCTTTTGCTACAAATTCTCCAGAAGTGATCGATTATCTGGGGGTGGTTTTACTCATTACCTTCTTTTCCGTACTCAATACCATATTGGATTCTTTTTGTAGATCCTTTATGAAAATTGCCGTGCCCAGTTTCTTTCGTGATGTATTTCTTAGGATACTTATTTCAATTTTAGTAGGAAGTTATTTCATGGAGTGGATATCTTTTCAAGCCATGATGTGGGGACTTTCCACCCTTTATTTTATCACACTTTTTGGTATGGGTATTTTTATGTTCCGAAATGGGCTTTTAAAATTGAATTTTAACTGGAAAAGTATACCTAAAGCTTTTAAAAAAGAGTTTCTTGGATTTAGTTTAATAACCTTATTAGGAGCCACAGGTGCCCTTCTTATTTCGAAGATCGACAGCCTAATGGTTACTTCTATGATCGGTTTGGATGCCAATGCCATTTATTCCATTGGATTTGCCATGGCAATTGTCATAGAAATGCCCAGAAGAGCAATCTCACAAGTTGTAATGCCGATAGTTGCTGAAAAATTTGCTTTGAACCAATTAGATGATATAGATGCATTATATAAAAAAGTAGCAATAAATCAACTGGTTTTATGCTTGTTGATCTTCCTCTTAATTTGGGCAAACGTAGATAATTTTTATTATTTTGTGCCTAACAAAAATGTATACGAAGCTGGTAAATGGGTAGTCTTGTTAATTGGACTAGGCAAACTTTCTGATGTTCTTTTCTCTATAAATGGAGAAATAATCATATTTTCCCGGTTCTATATTTTTAATATCACCGCCACACTTTTGATGAGTGTTACTGTAATCACGCTAAATTTTATTTTTATTCCTTTATATGGAATTGAAGGAGCCGCTTTAGCTTCATTGATTGCCATGTTCTTTTTCAATCTTATCAAATACCTCTATGTAAAAATAAGGCTTGGTTTTGATCCATTTACCTTTGATATCGCCAAAATAATTTTTTTGGGAATATTGGTTTTCACTATTAATTACTACCTGATACCAAAATTCAATCTTGTAATTTTGGACTTGATAGTACGTGTTGGATTTCTATTGACCTCTTATCTGTTTGGAATTTGGTTATTGAAGATTGCCCCTGAATCCCAGAGAATAATAATGGATAAAATAGGATACTTCAATAAATAAGATTACATCAAATAATTAAAACATTTTAAAATCCTGCTCCTCTGATTCCAGCAAACAGAATGTCCGTACATTCAGACTGTGCGTTATTTTCCTTTGAAAATTGTAAAAATTCACATGGCATTTACCTTGGATGAGCGGGTTAGGAGGATTGCAACCTAAAGAAATCCTTGATTTTCCCGCAGATGAGCATTAGCTCTTCTTCTTTTAAAAGGGGATGAAGGGGCAATGAAAGGGTGGTCCTGGCAATTTCCTCTGCCACAGGAAAGGAGGACAAACTGTAGAAAGCTTTGGTCTTTGGCAGAGATGCCGGATAATGAACGGCTGTCCCTATCCCCTGCTTCTCCAAATAATCTTTTAATGTATCCCTTTGATTAAACCTAATGGTGAATAAATGGGCATTGTGGTCAGCATTCAAAATGTCATGGGGTAAATGAAAAGCCTTTACCTCCTGCAGTTCTTTCAAATAATGGGACGCCCACCTTTTCCTTATGTTTTGCCATGTATCAAAATGACGGAGTTTAACATTTAGAAAAGCTGCTTGTAGGGTATCGATCTTACTGTTCCTTCCTACCAATTCATGTACATTCCGCTCGGATTGCCCATGGTTTAAAATAAATCTTAACCTTTTCGCCAAAATCTCCTCTTTGGTGGTCAAAAGCCCCGCTTCTCCCAAAGCCCCAAGATTTTTGGTGGGATAAAAACTAAAGCAACCAATATCACCAAATGCCCCTGCACTGATCCCCTGCTGAAATGCTCCAAAAGCTTGTGCCCCATCTTCTATTACCCTCAATTGATGTTGATGCGCAAAGTTTAAAAGCCTTTTCATGTCCACCATCTTACCATATAGATGAACCGGAATCATTCCTTTTGTACGAGTGGTAACCAGCTTTTCAGCTTCGGAAACAGCTATTAATCCATCTTGGTCCACATCGCAAAAGATAGGCTTGGCACCCACGTTCACCACTGCTTCAGCAGTAGAAGTCCAGGTAAGTGCCGGTACAATTACTTCATCTCCAGGGCCTATTTCCAAAGCTGTCAGGGCCAATTCCAAAGCGTCTGTACCATTGGAACAAGGAATGGCATAAGATACCTTCAGTAAGTTCCCTACTTTTTTTTCAAACATTGCTACTTCCTTTCCTGCTGAAAAGATACCCTCACCCAATACTTCCAAAAACTTTTCTTTCAGTTCATCAGCAATTTGTTGATGTAGGGTCCCTAGTTCAAGAAATGGAATGTACTTTTTCATCTAATAGTTTGGCCAAATTGCCGGTTAAAAATTTTCTTTCAAATTGTTCTATACTTTTATTTTCCACTTCTTTCGTAGAAGAATTAAATTGGTTTTCCAGAAATTGTTGGATCTCCTTTACCGCTTCATGTTTAAAGACTTTTCCCGCATTGGCCTCTTGAATAATTTTGGCCGCATCACCGCCAGGATCTCCCAATGCTATTATTTTTCTGCCAGTGGCAATGTATTCAAACAATTTTCCCGGAATATTTCCTTTTGCATTTTTTGTATGGGTAAGGATCAACAACAAAAGATTTGCTTTTGCATAAAACTTAAAGACTTCCTGATGCGAAAGGTAGCCGGCAAATTCAACCTGCGCAGAAAGCCAAGGATCACCTTTGATAAAATCCACCACTTGTCCGCTCACTTTTCCAACAAAGGTGAGCAATACTTCTTTTTCCGTTTTACAAAAAGCGGATTTAAAAGCGTTTAAAAATGGGATCGGATCCCTAATGGAATCAATAATACCTGTATAAACAATATGGAAAGCTCCAGCATCATTGATGGGCGCATTAAAGGAAATGGGCATATCTGTACGGTCAAACCCGTTGGTAATTACCCTTACTTCCCTATTTCCAATCGCTTCTATCTCCGTCTTGAAAGTAGGCGAAATGGTCATCACGGCATCTGCTTCCCGTAATACGGACTGTTCCATCAATTCGTGTTTCTTCCTGATCATTTTTAGCATGGGCAAGGAATCCAAAAACTCCCATGAAGACCATGGATCCCTGAAGTCAGCTATCCATGGGATCTCCTTTTTACGCTTAATGTCTCTGCCTATCAAATGCAAACTATGTGGCGGCCCCGTAGTGATGATGGCCTCTATATTATTTTTTTCGATGATATCAAGTAAAAAGCCTACTGAAGGCTTGACCCAATATACCTTTGGGTCGGGCACGATGGCATTTGCCCTCAACCAAATGGCCACTTGATCCAACAGGCTTTTGTTCTTTTTCTCCATAATAACACCAGGATCCTTTATTTTTTCCTTCTTAAGGGACCTTAAAATACTGTAAGGCTCCCAAATCGGAAACCTCAGCACTTCCATCCCGACGGGAACTTCCCGCAGGAGCGATTCATCCTGAAGCTCAAAGTCAGGGTTTTCTGGTGTAAAAACAATAGGATCCCAGCCATATCCAGGAAGATATTTGGCAAACTTCAGCCATCTCTGGACTCCCGACCCCGCACTTGGTGGCCAATAGTAGGTAATGATTAAAACCTTTTTATTTTGATCCATAAAAACAAAGATAAGGATTAGGATGACACCTACAGATGATGTTGGTTTGGTGATTGTCGGATGCCCAGTAGGTGAAAAGGACGGAAGACCGGAGACCGTAGTATAAAACACTTCAAGTACAAGGTCCGAGGTATGGTATTTAGTATATTCTATGTACGCTTTAGGTCAAAGATCAAAACCGGATGAAATCATGAATGATGAATTGGAAATTATAATAATTCTTAACTCATCATTCATAATTCCTCACTTTGTCACGCCCACCATCTTCGGTCTTCCGTCTCCTTTCTTTAATCTTCTGTCTAAAAGATTTCATGAAAAAATTAAATTAGCGTGCATTATTCATTATTTTTAGCTTTTCGAAACCTATTAAACAATGAAAAAAATCGCCGTTTTTACGTCTGGAGGAGATGCCCCAGGAATGAATGCCTGTATCAGAGCTGTTGTCAGAACCGGAATATATCATGGATTGGATGTATATGGGATCATGTACGGTTATGATGGAATGATAGCAGGTAACATCAAAAAAATGCAATCCCTTTCTGTAAGCAATGTGCTTCAGCGTGGAGGGACCATTCTTAAATCAGCAAGGAGCAATGAATTCATGAGCAAAGAAGGCCGCCAAAAAGCTTATGCGCAACTTCAAAAGCATGGGATAGAAGGACTAATAGCAATTGGTGGCGATGGAACTTTTAAGGGGGCAAAAATCCTAAGCGAAGAATTTGACATTCCAGTCATCGGCTGCCCCGGAACTATAGATAATGATATTTATGGAACTGATTATACCATTGGTTTTGATACGGCCCTTAACACGGCCCTGGAGGCTATAGATAAAATCCGTGATACCGCTGCTGCCCATGACAGAATCTTCTTCATAGAAGTGATGGGCAGGGACAGTGGCTACATCGCTGTGGAATGTGCCATTGGTGGTGGTGCAGAGCTGGTGATGGTGCCCGAAACAAAGACAACTATCGATGATGTGGTCCGGTCTTTGAAAAGTCTGCGTAAGACAAAAACCTCCAGTATCGTGGTAGTGGCCGAAGGCGACGAGGAAGGTGGCGCCGCAGAGATTATGGAAAAAGTAAAGGTGTTGATCAATGATGAAGAAAAAGATTTTAAGGTAACCACCTTGGGCCATATCCAACGAGGGGGAAGTCCCACAGGCAAAGACAGGATCTTGGGAAGCCGTTGTGGATTGGCGGCCGTAGAGGCATTGATGGAAGGGAAATCAAACTGCATGGCGGGAATTATGAATGACGAGATCATTTACACCCCCTTCGAGGATTGTATTGGGAAAAGCAAACCTTTAAATCCGGCCTATATAAAACTACAGGAAATCCTGAGCATCTAATTTATCTATATAATGGGGTTTATTCCAATATTTCTGTACCTGGGTGGTTTTATATTTTTATTTGTCCTGGTGGTGGCAAATAATTTTAAAAGTAAAAAACTGCAGTACCTGAAATCCTTCGATAAGCTGATATTCCACCTGAACAACCTAAATCCAAATCCACCAGAACAGGCAGTTCATTTTAAGGAGTGGAAATTAGAGGAGGTAGAAAAGTATTACTTATCCCTAAAGGCAAAGGCAGACACAGAACGTTTGGCTTTGTTGGATCAAACTGTCAAGCCTTACCTGACCCAAGCAAAACTGCATTTATACTGGTATAATAAAATGATCAGGATAAAGCCTTACAGTTTTATCGCTAAAATCACAGGTCACTCCCTTATTTGATCATTTACAAAATCCATTATTTCCTGTACTTCGGAGGGATGAAACCAATGAAAGTCTTCATCTCTCCTAAACCAGGTCATTTGTCTCTTGGCATACCTTCTTGAATTTCGCTTCAGGAGCCTTATTGCTTCTTTTTTATCATATTTACCCTCTAAGTATCCAAAAACCTCCTTGTATCCCACAGTTTGTAGCGCATTATATTGCCTCATGGGATACAAATTCTTTGCTTCTTCGAACAAGCCTTCTGCAATCATCTGGTCCATCCTCAGGTCTATGCGGGCATAAAGTTCCTCCCTTTCCCTTTCAAGACCTACTTTTATTATTTTAAATGGACGTTCAGCTTTCCTTCTTTTCCTAAAGCTACTGAAAGGTTTTCCCGTACCTATAGTCACCTCTAATGCCCTGATAAGTCTTTGTGGGTTTTTTACATCCACTCTTGCATAGTAGATTGGATCGAGGAGCTTAAGCTTTTCTTGGAGAACGGTAATCCCTTCCCTTTTAAAAACAAAATTCAATTCAGCCCTTATGGATTCACCCACTGATGGAATGTCATCAAAACCATTGCTGATGGCATCTATATACAAGCCGGATCCCCCTGTTAGAATTATCATTTCATGGGATGTAAAGAGTCCGTCCAAAAGTGCCAAAGCCTCTTTTTCAAACTTACCCACATCATAATTATCCATTACAGATAAATTATTAATAAAATAATGTTTTATTTCACCCAATTCCTTTGGGGAAGGTTTGGCAGTCCCTATGTTCATTTCATTAAAAAATTGTCTACTATCGGCAGAAACAATGCAAGTATTAAATTTTTTGGCTAGATTTATGCATAAATCCGTTTTGCCGACAGCCGTGGGGCCTGCTATAATTAGAAGGATTTTATTTTTTATTGACAAGATAGAAGCGGATTATTCGAGTTTTATGGCGTCAAATTAAGAAATTTAAAGTCATGAAAAACAAAAAGGTGTTAATAGTAGATGATAATGCGCTGAACAGAAAAGTTTTTGAAAACATTATTGGACATAGTTACCTTTTTGATGTGGCAGTTAATGGTTTAGAAGCAATAGAGAAGATAAAAAGCGAGCACTTTGATGTGATCTTAATGGATATTCAAATGCCGAAACTTGATGGGATTTCCACCCTGAAAATTATTAAAGAGGATGATCTCACTGCCTCGCCAATTATTGCTATTTCTGCCTATTCTAGCCAAAGTGACAGGGATTATTTTCTTTCCACTGGTTTTGATGAATTTATGGCCAAGCCTGTAAAGCCGAAGGATTTGCTGGAATCCATTTACCATCACATCAATAAACCTTCTATTCTGGATAAAGCAAACAATGCCGAAGCCATTATTTCTGATTTTGATGAATCCATGATCAGAAAATTGATGAAGTACAATTCCATGGAAAATATCAAGACAGTTTACCTTGATTTTTTAGAAGAAGCTGAAGGACTGGTAGAAGAAATAAATAATTTTATTGAAAACAAAAGATTTTCTGAAATCGGCGAAAAACTTCATATATTGAAAGGAAACTCAGGCACTCTTGGAGCTAAGCAACTCTTTACTTTTAGTGCTATTTTTGAAAAAAAAATAAAGAATTCAGATTTTGACGGTATTTTAGAAGATTGCATCACGCTGGAAAAGCACTTATATAACTTTCGCATTAGTCTTAAAGAAAAAAAAATATTTTGAAGTATGACAGATCAAAAAAAAATCCTTGTAGCGGAAGACAGCTCCGTAATTATTAATCTCACAAAAAATGTGTTGCTGTTTGAAAAATTCGGGATTACCGCTGTGAAAAATGGTCAACAGGTTTTGGATAAATTACAAAAAGAAGATTATGATCTTATATTAATGGATATCAATATGCCGGTAATGGATGGGATAGAATGCACCAAAGCAGTTCGTGCCTTAGCTGATCAAAAGAAAGCCACTATCCCGATAGTTGCTATCACCGGTAACTATAAAAATTATACCTTGGATGATTTTAAAAAGGTAGGTATAAATGATTATATACAAAAACCCTTGGACTACGATCTTCTTCTTTCTACCGTGAAAAAACACCTTACAAAATAACAATGGCGGTAAGGTACACTAAAACATATCTGGATAAAATAGAAAATCTTTTCGCAGCATCCGATTATATTTTAAGGTACGAAAAAGGAAACTTTAAATCCGGTTATTGTATTCTTAAAGAAAATAAAGTAGTTGTAGTCAACAAGTATTTTCCCATAGAAGGAAAAATCAATGCCCTAATTGATATATTAAAGGAATTGCGCCTTAATCCGAAAGATTTTAACCATAAAGGGAACCAGGAATTATTAATAGAATTACAACAAACCCAACTTAAGCTTTGAAAATAACTTTTTTAGGAACCGGTACATCCCAAGGGGTTCCCGTCATCGGTTGTAATTGTAATGTTTGCAGTTCTTTGGATTTTAGGGACAAAAGATTAAGGACCTCCATTCACCTGGAAATTGATCAAAAAAGCTTGGTTATAGATACAGGACCTGATTTTAGGCAACAAATGCTCAGAGAAAGGATCGGAAAGCTGGATGGTATCCTGTATACCCATGAGCATAAAGACCACACAGCAGGTTTGGACGATATACGTCCTTACAATTTCATGCAGCGAAAGGATATGCCCATCTATGGCAAATTGCCTGTTCTCAATCAGATAAAAACCGAATTCTCTTATATATTTACCAGGAAGAAGTATCCAGGGATCCCGATGGTCATAACCCATGAAATTGAAAATAAGCCTTTTGAAGTAGAAGGGATCCCTTTTATCCCCATTGAAGTCTTACATTATAAGCTTCCCGTGTTCGGCTACCGTGTCAAAGATTTTACTTACATTACTGATGCCAATCATATCCCGACTGAAGAGCTAAAAAAGATTTATGGGACAAAAATCCTCGTATTAAATGCCCTGCAAAAAAAAGAACATCTTTCACATTTTACCCTTGAGCAGGCACTGGAAATAGTACGGTTAATCCAGCCTGAAAAAGCTTTCTTCACACATATCAGCCATAAACTGGGATCTCATCGGGAAGTGGAAAGCAACTTGCCTGAAAATGTGTTTCTGGCTTATGACGGTTTGAAACTTTCCTTGGAATAATGCACCTGAATTACCATTTCTTTAAATTTCTTTGCCCTGAACTTCAGCAGCTTTTTGAGGGGATGCAAGTGGTCGAATGCTTTTCCCAAAATAAAGATGAACTGATCATAGGTTTATCGGATGGCGAAAAAGAACACTTTATCCGCTCCAATTTGGCTCCTTCCAATACCTGCCTAAGCTTCCCCAATGAATTTAAAAGAAGCAAGAAAAACAATGTTTCCCTTTTCAGCGACATCCTCCATGAGAAAGTGAGCAAAATACAGGTCCTTGATTTTGAAAGGGCCTTTACCATCCGGTTTGTATCCGGTAAAATTATACTCTTTAAGATGCATGGGACACGAAGCAATATCCTGTTCTTTCCTGAGGAAGATTCCTTGCCATTGACCCTGTTCCGAAATGAACTGAAAGAAGATGCGGCCATTAAGATAAACCAGCTCCGGAATCCTATCGTCCCGAATTGGGAACGTTTTGTGCATCTGGAAGGCAACGCATCATTATTTCTCCCTACTCTGGGAAAAGTCCCAAGGCAATGGCTTAAAGCTCATGGATACTTGAATGCCACACTGCAGGAAAAATGGCAATTGATAAAAACAGTGATGGACATGCTGGATAGTCCCCTATTCTCCATTAGAAAAGAAAAAGAAGGGTACCAGTTCACCCTTTTACCCTCAGAAGACAAGCTATTCAGCTCAGATAATCCTGTAGAAGCAGCTAATGAATTCTTTCGATATGCCGTTGTTTACCAATCTTTGGAAAAAGAAAGAAATGCTTTGCTAAAAAACCTGGAAGACAAGAAAAAGAAAACCCAGGCTTATTTAAACAAAACAGCAGGAAAACTATATGAGCTAGAACATCAATCAGCTCCCAACAAATTGGCAGATATCATCATGGCAAACCTCCATCAGATTCCTATGAGCGCGGAAAAAGTGACTTTATTTGATTTTTATAATGATCAAGAAATTGATGTGGCCATCAAAAAGGGGGTAAGCCCACAAAAACATGCCGAAAATCTATACAGAAAAGGCAAGAACAGGAAGATTGAAATCAAACAGCTTCAAAAGAACCTTCAGGAAAAGGAAAACTATTTATTGGATATAGAGACCCATCTGGAAGAAGTGGGGGAAATCAGCAATTTTAAAGAACTTAAAGCTTTTATAAAGGAAAACAATCTGATTTCCCAGCAGAAAGGACAGCAGGAGAACATTCCCTTTAAACGTTTTGAAATAGATGGTTTTGAGTTGTTGATAGGGAAATCTGCCAAAGCCAATGATGAGCTGCTGAGACATTATTCCTGGAAAGAAGATCTTTGGCTACATGCGAAGGATGTTTCCGGATCTCATGCGATTCTTAAATACAAGGCAGGGCTCACTTTTCCGGTCCCCACAATAGAGCGTGCTGCCGAATTGGCAGCGTACTATTCCAAAAACAAAAACGAATCCCTGGCAACCGTTATTTATACCCCCTGCAAATTTATAAGAAAAGTGAAGGGCTCTGCCCCCGGGGCGGTCACGGTGGACAAGGAAAGCGTGATCATGGTCAGTCCCAAAGGGCCACGTGTGGTATAGGATAAATTGTATACGTTTCTAACGTGTAATGGATAGAAAAAGGTGTGGAAATAGGGAAAAAACTTGTGGCGATTATCCTATTTCCACACCATTGACCACAACAAGTTCATTTATTGCTCCTGGGTTCTTAGATTGGAGTATTTTAGTATTTAGTACCTCCTTTCAATACCACGGTATACTATATATACCATATACCACATACTATATAATACTCCATACCAAACCTACTCCACAATATGTATCTTCAGCATATTGGTCTTTCCTTTTGCTTTTAGGGGCATACTCGCTGTGTTAATGACAATATCCCCTTCCACTACAAACCTTTCTTCTTTCAATTTATTCTGAATATCCGTAAAAGTATCGTCAGTAGAAGTAGACTTATCATAATGATATGCCCTGACCCCCCATACTAAACTCAATTGAGTGATCAGTGACCTGTTCCTGGTAAATACAAAGATATTGGCCAATGGCCTATGGGATGACACCCTAAAAGCCGTAAACCCTGAGGTAGTAATCCCTACAATTGCTTTGGCTCTTACGTTCCTGGAAAGTCTGGAGGCCATGAGCAATAGGTTGTTACTTAAATAATTATCATCGTCCTCCGGTATTTTGTAAAGATTATGATAGATTTCAGCGTTCTGTTCGATATATTCTATGACACTGTTCATCGCCTTTACCGCACCCACTGGATATTTACCAGAAGCTGTTTCGGCAGAGAGCATCACCGCATCTGCCCCATCCAGGACAGCATTGGCCACATCGTTGGCTTCAGCACGGGTGGGTCGTGGATTGATGATCATGCTTTCCATCATTTGAGTGGCAATGATGACGGGCTTGCAGGCCACCTTACATTTCTCGACCATTCTTTTCTGCCAAAGGGGAACCATCTCCATCGCCACCTCTACTCCCAAATCACCCCTTGCTACCATCAAAGCGTCCGTAGCATCAATAATTTCATCTATATTATCCAGTGCTTCGGGTTTTTCTATTTTGGCGACAATTTTGCAATCTTTTCCCGCTTTATGAATACGTTCCCTAAGTTGCAAAATATCTTCCGCAGACCTGACAAAAGACAAGGCTATCCAGTCTACTTCATTGGCCAGTCCAAATTGCAGATCAACCAAATCCTTTTCTGTTAGGGAGGGTGCGCTTATTTTTGTGTTAGGAAGATTAATCCCTTTTCTGGATTTCAAAATCCCTCCGTGGATCACCGTACAATTCACGTTATTACCTTCGATGCTTATAACGATCAGCTCCAGATTTCCATCATCGATAAGAATGCGGTCACCTTCCACCACATCTTGCGGCAAATTTTGATATACAGTGCTCACCAAGGTGGCATTCCCGATTACAGGATCATTGGTAATGGCTATTTTATCACCAGATTTGATAAGTACCCCATTATTTTCCACTTCCCCAACCCTTATTTTAGGGCCCTGAAGGTCTTGAAGAATGCCGATGTTCAGTTTATTATCTTCGTTTATTTTACGGATAAGCCTGATGACCTCAGCATGCCCCTCATGGTTTCCATGGGAAAAATTAAGCCTGAAAATATCAACACCGGACATTACCAATTCTGTGAGGATTTTCTCGTCATTACATGCAGGCCCAACAGTAGCCAAAATCTTTGTTTTATTAAAGATAGGTACTCTCATTGTTTTCTAAAGTTTTAATAGGTTAATAGGTTTTCTTTCGATTTTAATTTGGAAATATCAAGTTTTACCACATTTTGGATAAACCTGTTGGCTGAAAGATCCTCAATATAGGAATTAATATCCATTTGGAAGGTATAATCCTGCAAGAGCAGAAAGTAATCCATGATTTTTAATTCCGGTATAAGATATCTTACCAGGCCTAGATTGGAATAGGACCGATTCCTTAACAGCTGAATATAACCATGCTCTTTTTTTAATATAAATTGGGAGATTATTAAGTCCGGTTGGTTGAGAAACTCCATCTTGAAATCATTGGCTTTTATCAGCTTTATTCCTAGGGAATTATTGATCACCCAAGCCATCTTATAGTCCTTTACAGATGCTACAAGACCTAAAAGATCAAATTCATACTGATGGGTTACCTGGAGTTTGCTTCTCTTCATTAGGAAGAATTTTAAAAAAACAAAGTTAAAAATATTATACCAACTTCTATGTTTGGAAACAATATCTTAATTTAGTTTCTGTTTTTTTTTGACATTAAGGTTTTAAATATATTTCTTTGCGGAGTGTTTAAACTAAACTGATCACAAAATGTCTGAAATTGCACAAAAAGTAAAAGCCATTATCGTTGATAAGTTAGGCGTGGAAGAATCTGAAGTAACCCCTGAGGCAAGCTTCACTAATGACCTAGGTGCTGACTCTCTTGATACGGTAGAGCTCATTATGGAATTCGAAAAAGAATTCAATATTTCAATTCCGGATGACCAAGCTGAACAAATTGGGACAGTAGGTCAGGCGGTAAGCTATCTTGAAGCTAACGTGAAATAATTAATCCACTTAAAATTCCTACATGGATTTAAGAAGAGTTGTAGTAACAGGTTTAGGTGCCCTTACACCAATTGGTAATAACGTCCAAGAATACTGGGAGGGATTAGCTACTGGTGTGAGTGGTGCTGCACCTATTACTAGGTTTGATGCATCAAAATTCAAAACGCAATTTGCCTGCGAAATCAAAAATCTGGACATCTACCAGCTGATTGACAAGAAGGAAGCCAGAAAAATGGATCCGTACGCACAATATGCAATGATTGCTGCGGAAGAAGCCATGATTGATTCGGGATTGGATCCGGAAAAAATAGATTTGGCAAAGGCGGGGGTAATCTGGGGATCGGGAATTGGGGGTTTGAAGACCTTTCAGGATGAGGTTGTTGATTTCGCCGGGGGAGATGGAACACCCAGGTTCAATCCATTCTTTATCCCCAAGATGATCGCTGATATTGGAGCAGGTTTTATTTCTATAAAGTACGGGTTTCAAGGTCCTAACTTCGCCACCGTTTCTGCATGCGCCTCTGCTACCAATGCCCTGATTGATGCTTATAACTACATTAGGTTAGGAAAAGCCAATATCTTTATCACAGGCGGTTCGGAAGCAGCAGTGACTGAAGCGGGGATAGGTGGATTCAATGCCATGAAGGCCTTGTCCCAAAGAAATGATTCCCCTACAACTGCTTCCAGACCTTTTGACAAAGACCGTGATGGTTTTGTCTTAGGCGAAGGGGCGGGTGCTGTCATCCTGGAAGAGTATGAACACGCCAAAGACCGTGGAGCCAAAATTTACGCGGAATTGGTAGGCAGTGGCATGACCGCTGATGCCTATCACATCACTGCCCCACATCCGGAAGGAAGAGGTGCTAGCAATGTGATGAAATTTGCACTTGAAGATGCTGGAATGAAGCCAGAAGATATTGATTATATCAATGTGCATGGTACATCTACCCCCCTTGGTGATGTGAGTGAAATTAAAGCAATACAGCGGGTGTTTGGTGAACATGCCTATGAATTGAACATAAACAGTACAAAATCGATGACGGGCCATTTACTTGGTGCTGCAGGAGCAATAGAAGCCATAGCGGTTATTCTTTCCATTCAACACGATCTTGTACCCCCAACCATCAACCATTTTACGGATGATGAAGGGTTGGACAACAAACTTAATTTGACTTTCAATAAGGCTCAAAAAAGAGAAGTAAGGGCGGCTTTAAGTAATACTTTTGGATTTGGAGGGCATAACTGTTCTGTCATTTTCAAAAAACTAAAGGAGTAAATTTGAAAATCATACGTTTACTCGGATTACAGAAGCTAATTTATAGTAAAAAAGATAAAAGGCTTGCTGCTTCTATCAAATTGATAGTGGGCAGTAAGCCTTTAAATTTATCATTGTATAAGCTGGCCTTCAAGCATTCTTCCACTGCCGAAGAAACAAAAAGTGGGATTAAAATATCCAACGAGCGCTTGGAATTTCTTGGGGATGCTGTACTGGGAACCATTGTAGCTGAACATTTATTCCAAAAATTCCCCTATCGTGATGAGGGCTTCCTGACCGAAACCAGATCGAGGATTGTAAATAGGGAGGCTTTAAACCAGGTAGGATTGAAAATAGGGTTGGCCAAAATCGTGGAATCCGAACTCTCGTACAAAGGGTTTTATTCGTACAAATCAATTTATGGGGATACTCTGGAAGCTCTGGTAGGTGCTGTTTATTTGGATAGGGGTTATTATTTCTGCAAAAAATTTGTCTATAACAGGATCATTGTTCCTTATTTTGATTTGGACGATATCATCAATACTACCATTAACTTTAAGAGTAAAGTCATCGAATGGGCCCAGAAAGACAACCATGCAATTGACTTTATTCTCAAATCGGCATCCAAAAGCCAGCGTTTCAAGGAATTTGTGGTTGAACTGAATATTGATGGGGAAGTATGTACAGAAGGCAAGGGCGCCACTAAAAAGAAAGCAGAACAAGAAGCCGCCAAAAATGCCTGTGAAAAATTGAATTTAGCTTTCTAAACAATTCCTTTATTAATTGCTTCCCGATTGAAATTCCAAATGTATGTCTGTCTTAAAAATTGGTGGCGCCACTGTCAACCAAACCCCCTTGGATTGGGAAGGAAATTTCCAACACATCAAAAGATCCATTGAAGAAGCTAAAAAGCAGGGTGTGGATCTTTTATGCTTTCCTGAATTAAGCATAACAGGTTATGGCAGCGAAGATCTTTTTTTAAATAATTGGTACCTCAAGAAGGCATTGAGCTACATAAAGCAAGCCATTTTACTATCAACTGATATTACCCTTTGCATAGGTACCCCAGCTAAGATAAAAGGTAAAGTGTATAACTGCATGGCCATCATTGAGGATGGAAAGCTACAGTCATTTGTTGCCAAGCAAAGCTTGGCGACGGATGGGGTCCATTACGAATATCGGTGGTTCACTGCCTGGGAGGCCGGGAAAACCACTGTCATAGATTTTTTCGGGGAGGAAATTCCCTTCGGGGACATTATCTATGAAAAAAACGGCATCAAATATGGGTTTGAAATCTGTGAGGATGCCTGGAGAGGCGAGCAAAGGCCGGGATATCGGCTAAAGGACCGGTCAGTTGATCTTATTTTCAACCCCAGCGCCAGTCACTTTGCAATGGGAAAAAGCCTTCTTCGTGAAGAATTGGTAAAGGAGAGTTCCAAAAGCCTGCATGCTACTTATTTTTATGTCAATTTGCTGGGCAATGAATCTGGAAGGATGATCTTTGACGGGGAAATTCTCTTGGCAGCTGAAGGAAAACTACTGGTTAAAAACCCCTTGTTATCCTTCCAGGATTTCCAATTGCTCACCTTTACCTTTGATAATAGATCCGAAAGCAAAAACAAGAAAACAAAGGAAGTGGAGTCTCTTCATTCCAAGAATGAAGAATTTACTAAAGCTTCAAGTCTGGCTCTTTTTGATTACCTGAGAAAAAGTAAAACCAAAGGCTTTGTATTGTCCTTAAGTGGCGGAGCAGATTCTTCATCCATTGCTGTGCTGGTGGCAGAAATGGTAAAAAGAGGCATTGCAGAATTAGGAGCTTCTGCTTTTTTGGAAAAGATAAATTCCCCTTATAAGCCTGTCACCGCGGACCCTGTTAGAGAAATCACCGGAGAATTACTTACTACGGCCTACCAAGGTTCAAAAAACTCTTCCAAAGACACTTTGGAAAGTGCAAAATTCCTTGCCAAAAGCATAGGTGCCACTTTTTACAATTGGGAAATCTCTGAAGAAGTAGCCTCTTATACCAAAAAAATTGAGACGGCACTGGGAAGAAAACTTACTTGGGAGCAGGATGACATAGCACTACAAAATATACAAGCCAGGACCAGGTCCCCCATTATCTGGATGTTGGCGAATATCAAAAAAGCCCTTCTGCTTACACCCTCCAACAGAAGCGAAGGGGATGTTGGGTATGCTACCATGGATGGGGACACGAGTGGAAGCCTCTCCCCCATTGCTGCAGTAGATAAGTTTTTTCTGTTAGAATGGCTTAAATGGGCCGAAACCAGCCTGGGCTATGAGGGACTGAGCCATGTGAATGCCTTGACTCCCACTGCGGAATTACGTCCTTTGGAAAAGCATCAGACTGATGAAGATGACTTGATGCCATATGCGGTGATTGTAGAAATAGAAAGGTTGGCTATCCGGGACAAAAGATCCCCAGTGGATATTTATCTTATCCTAAAGGAGGAACTGAATCTTGATCCCAAGCAACTAAAAGGATACATTAGGAAATTCTTCCAGCTCTGGTCCAGAAATCAATGGAAAAGGGAGAGAATTGCTCCTTCCTTTCACTTGGATGAGTTTAATGTGGATCCGAAAACCTGGTATAGGTTTCCCATTCTCTCTGGGGGCTATGGGGAAGAATTGAAAGAATTGGAAACAATGGAAGAAGAATAACCCTATCTTAGCAAAAAAACAAAAAAAATGATCATTAGTATTTTAGATTATGTGGTCTGGAGTCCCAATCCAGCGGTTTTTCCAGGTTTTGAAAGATTAAGATGGTACAGTTTATTTTTCGCCCTTGGATTTATTATCGCCCAACAGATCATGTTCTATATTTTCAAGAAAGAAGGTCACGATGAAAGACTGGTCGATAAACTGACCATATACATGGTCATCTCCACCATCCTGGGAGCCAGATTAGGACACGTTTTATTTTACGAGCCAGAAAGGTATCTTAGCAATCCCATTGATATCCTGAAGGTTTGGGAAGGCGGCCTGGCCAGTCATGGTGCTGCCATTGCCATCTTGTTTGCCTTATGGCTCTATGTAAGGAAAGTGCCCACTCAGAATTACCTTTGGGTAGTGGACAGAATCGTAATCGTAGTGGCCATGGTCGGTGCTTTAATAAGATTTGGCAACCTGATGAACTCTGAGATTGGCGGAAAGCCCACAGGAACCGATAGTGGGTTTGTTTTTGCCAGAGATGCGGAAGAAATCATGAGCACTTTAAAATTACCAATAGAAAGTATAGAAGCTTACCAACCAGTCGATAGAAAAGAGGAGTTGACAGGCAATGGTAGAGTGCCCGTAAACTTTGATATTGAAATTGCCAAAGGTGGATATGAAGAAAATGACCTCAGGACTGCCCTGGAAACCGATGTCAAATATGTACTAACCCAATTTCGGAGTTCTCAAAAATATTTGGCAGAAGATCCTGATACGCCACTCGATTATACCCTAACAGATAAAGGAGATTTTTACGTTGCCACCGTCAGAACGTTCGGCATCACTAAACATCCTACACAAATATATGAATCCCTTTCTTACTTTTTTATTTTCCTTTTTCTGTGGGCAGGATGGACAAAATACAAAGAACAATTACCAGATGGACTGTACTTGGGCATATTTCTTGTTTCAGTTTTTGGCATGCGGTTTTATTGGGAGTTCTTCAAAGAGAACCAAGTGGATTTTGAAGAAAATCTGACTTTCAATATGGGACAGAGTTTAAGTATTCCTTTGGTGATCGCGGGAATAGCTTTGATAATTTATGCCTTAAAAAATGGAATAAAACCTAAAAACATTCAGGGGACAGGGTCATGACCATGACCTCCCCAAGGGTGGCATTTTAAAATCCTTCTAGTGCCCAGCCATCCGCCCTTAAATAACCCATGTTTTAATATCGCTTCTTTCATGTATTGGCTACAAGTAGGACTGAACCTACAGGAATTAGGTAATAAAGGCGATATCAAATACTGATAAAGCAATACAGGAAATACAGCTACTTTTCTAACAATGGATTTCAAAATTTAAGTATTTGTATAGGTAATAAATACCAGTCCAACAGAGTTTGTAAATATACAACAATAAACAATTGATTGACTTTGAAGTTCAATACCCCAAAAACAAATCACCTTTTACTTCTAACACTGCTGATTACCATCTTAAGCAGGAGCTCCATTTGGGCCCAAGAAGCCTTACCGGGCACAGGTAATATTCCTGAAAAAGTCACGGTCAGCCATATCTTTATTGTTGGCAATGAGAAAACCCGAAAAAACGTAATTGTAAGGGAAATGGGCATTTTAGTAGGCAACACTTATGATTGGGAAGAATTTACCCTAATGATAAAAGGAGACCAATCTAAAATCCATAATCTTCAGCTTTTCACCAGTGTCACAATAACGCCGCTTTTTATAGAGAATGAACAAGTAGAACTTTTAGTTTCTGTCAAAGAACGTTGGTATGTCATCCCCAGTGTGATATTTTCCCTGGCAGACAGAAATTTTTCGGAATGGTGGATCAATCAGGGCAGGGACTTTTCCAGGGTCAATTATGGTCTCAAACTAAACCATAACAATGTGGGCGGGAGAAATGAAAAACTCAAGGTTGCAGGTCAATGGGGATTTACCCAAGCCTTTGATCTCACTTACATCAAACCTTACATAGACAAAGAACAGCTACATGGCCTATCCGCCAAGTTCACCTATTTCACCAATAAAACCATAGCCATAAGGTCAGTAAATAACAAACAGGTCTTTTATACCAATGAAGAAGAAGATGTATTAAGTAAAAACCTGAATTCCAGCTTAACCTATACCTACCGCGGAAGTTTTTATAATTTCCACTACCTCTCATTTGGATACAATTACACCTCAATCAATGATGATGTACTTGACCAAAATCCCAACTACTTCCTTCATGGAGATAACAAATTGAGGTACTTTTATGCCGGATATAATTTCAAGCATGACCGAAGGGACAATGTGGCTTACGCCATCAACGGGGAACTACTCAACATTGGACTGGCCCGTTACGGGTTATTTACCAATGACGATGTAAATGAAACAGAAATTTCGCTCATGGCCAATAAATATTTTCCCCTAAATAATGAATTTCATTTTGTCACCGGTTTATCCGCTTCTGCCTATTTAAGCTCTTTACAACCCTACACTTTAATACAAGGTATAGGTTATAATCCTGATTTCATTAGAGGTTTCGAAGTAAATGTGATAGAAGGGCAGCAGACTATTGTACATAAAAGTAGTCTTCGGTATAAATTCATGGATATTGCCTTTGATATTTCAACATTCATGCCCATAGAAGAATTTTCACATTTTCCCATTCGTGCTTATCTCAGTGCCAACTTTGATCATGGCCATGTGAACGACAGAAACCGTCTTCCCGAAAATGCACAATTGACCAATACTTATCTTTATGGCTATGGGCTTGGGCTGGATTTAGTGACCTTTTATGATCAGGTGTTTCGTTTTGAATATTCCATCAATAGCTTGGGAACAGGTAACTTTTTCATCAATGTAAGGGCTCCTCTCTAAAAATTATCCTCTTTTTCCTTTATTTTTATATTATTTTGTGTTAAGTTAATACCTCCAAATATATTTTTTACTTTTGTTTTTTTTCGAAAATGAATAAACAATATATTTACCCGTGCTGTAACATCCTATTTTTGGCCTGTTTTCATTCATTTGGCCAAAATGGAACGGAAACTTTTCCCAGCGGTGCCAGAAGTATGGGATTGGCCAATACCAATGTCACCATAGATGATGGCTGGAGTGTTTTCAACAATGTTGGCGCAATGGGAAGGCTTGAAACCACCCAGGCATTTTTTAGCTATGACCATAGGCTCGGAATCAACGAGCTAACGACCCTCGCTGCCGGAACTGCTGTTGTCAATAACTTTGGAGTCTTGGGCTTAAGCCTCTCGCATTACGGGGGAGAACTGTTCAATCAACAAAACATCGGTTTGGCTTTTTCCAATTCATTGGGCATTGCCAGTTTTGGTGTAAAAGTAAATTATTTCCAGACCAACATTGAAGGCTTCGGCCGGAATGCCAGCCCTGTGCTGGAGTTTGGGGGGATGGCAACATTAAATCCAGGTTTATTTTTTGGAGCGCATATTTATAACTTTACCCGGGCCAAACTGAGCAAGATCTCGCATGATTATCTCCCTACAGTTATCAAGGCAGGAATATCTTACCACCCTTCTGATAAATTGATGATCAATGTGGAAGCAGAAAAGGAAATCATTCTCCCGCCACAGTTAAAAACAGGAATAGAATATAATCTGCTCAATAGGTTATGGGCAAGATCAGGTATTCATACCAATCCCCGCAATTTGTTTTTTGGTATGGGTTTCAAACCTAAAAGGTATCATATTGACTACGCACTCAGTCAAAATTACCAATTGGGATATACCCATCATTTTTCTTTCAACTATCTCTTTAATATGGATTGAACTATAAAATAATTATAGGGCTCCTGGGTCTTTCTTTGCTTCCTGCTTTTTCCTTTTCTCAAATTTACAAGAAAACAGAAATTGATATTGAAGCATTTGCAGAAGAATTGTTCTCTATACAGGAAGAAGAAATAAACTATGGAGAACTTTACGAAAGCTTGCTCCAGGTCTACCTGAATCCGGTAAACCTCAATAAGACCAATGCTGAAGAACTACAGGCCCTTTACATATTAAATCCGATCCAGATCAATAGCTTTATGGATTATAGGGAAAAATATGGCCCTTTGCTTTCCCTCTATGAATTACAGGCAGTCCCTGAATTTAACCTGGAGATCATTTATCGTTTACTTCCTTTTGTTACGCTGGATGATGGAGAGGGAAAAGCCAGTCAGTCGATAACAGAAAGGATCATTACCGAAAAGAATGCTTATTTAATGATCCGACATAGAAGAGTATGGGAAACCAGAAGAGGATTTTCTGCTCCGGACACCCTAAATAACGGCAGGCTTAGCAGCAGGTATTTAGGAGACCCTCAAGATCTTTATGTCAGGTTTAGGATCCAGCATGCAAAGGATTTCAGTCTTGGTTTTACGCTGGATAAAGATGCCGGGGAAGAATTCCGCTGGGATCATGCTTCCAAAAGATATGGCTTCAATTTCCTCTCTTACCATTTCACCTTTTACCAAAAAGGACGGTGGAAAGCCATTACTTTAGGTGACTTTCAGGCGCAATATGGGCAGGGTCTTGTTTTTGGATCAGGATATTCTGTTGGGAAAGGGGCCGAAGCCATCACCACTGTAAAAAGAAGTTCTATTGGCATAAGGCCATACACGTCAGTAATGGAGTATGGATTTTTTAGAGGTGGGGCGGCCACTTATACCATGGGAAATATAGAAATTTCGGCCCTCCTTTCAAATGCTCCTAGAGATGGGAATATCCAATCGTTAACGGATACTTTGGAAAATCAAGAGGATTTTATTTCTTCCCTATTGCTCAGTGGGTATCATCGGACACCTACCGAAATCGGCAATAAATCAAAGGCAAGGGAACAAAATTTGGGGGGCAATATTTCCTATAAAAGTGATGATGGTGCATTTCATTTTGGAATCAATTCTTTGTTCTCCAACTATAGTCAACCTTTTATACGGGCTGACAGGATTTACAATGGTTTTGAATTCAGGGGGAAATACAACCACATTCATAGTACCTATTTTTCCTACAACTACCAGAATTATTTTTTCTTTGGGGAATCTGCTATTTCTAAAAGTGGTGGGATGGGTAATGTTATCGGCCTGATGGCCAGCTTGACCCCGCATTTCGATGTTTCCGTTCTTTATAGAAGCTTTGATCGGGATTTTCATTCTTTTTACGGCAATGCCTTTTCCGAAGGAACCAGGCCCATTAATGAAAAAGGAACTTATTTGGGTCTTCAATATCGGCCTAATAGGAAAATCAACTGGAGTATGAACCTCGACCGCTTCCATTTCCCCTGGTTGCGGTTCAGGGCTTATGCACCTTCGGTGGGGCATGAATGGCTGAACAGGGTCACTTTTTCTCCCCACAAAAGCATGGCTTTATTTTTTCAGATGAGGGAAGAGGTAAAGGACAGGAATATTTCGGACCCAGAAAGGGCTGGTGCTGGATATCAAATGGCTACAGGAAAAAGAAGAAATTATGCCACCAGCCTAAACCTGATCATAGACAAGAGATGGAGCATAAAATCCAGGATACAGTTTAGCTCTTATGACTTTAACCGGACTAAAACCAAGGGATATGCCATTCTCCAGGAAATCAGTGCGGATTGGGAGAGATTTCGTCTTAGCGGTAGAATAGCGCTATTTGATACAGATGATTATGAGAACAGACAATATGTTTACGAGAAAAATGTATTATGGGCTTTTTCCATACCTAATTATCATGGTCAAGGAATGAGGCATTACCTGTTGGGAGAATACAAAGTTAACAGAAAATTAACCTTTTGGGCCAGATGGGCACGAACATCCTTTACAGATAGAGAGGAGATCGGCTCCGGACTTCAAACCATTCAAGGCAGTAAAATCAGCGAAACCACCTTCCAGATGAGATATCAGTTCAATCAATGAGGAGACGTGTTTCGTATGGAGGGACTTAGGGATTAAGAGACAAAGGGACTGAGGCACTAAAGGATTCTCCCCGTCTCCCCCTCCCTTTGTCCCTATGGTCTTTCTTTTGGTTTATTATCTGATGTTTCCCTGTTGATCTTTCAAAATATCCCGAATTTCAGAAAGCAAGGCCTCTTCTTTGGTCGGCACCGGAGGAGGCGTTGGTTTGGCTTCTTCTTTCCTTTTCATTGAATTCAATGCCCTTATTGCAAAAAATACCACCGCCGCAATGATTAAAAAATCGATCACAAACTGAATAAAAGTACCATAATTTATAGAAACCGCACCTAATTCAGTCCCGTCTGGATCAGTATACGCATCCCTAAGAACCCATTTAAGATCCGTGAAATCCACACCTCCCAAAAGTAATCCCAGCGGAGGCATGATAATGTCATTGACAAACGATGAAACAATAGCCCCAAAAGCACCACCAATTATGACCGCTACTGCTAAATCCACGACATTTCCTCTGATGGCAAACTTTTTGAATTCTTTTATGATTTCCATAAATTTAATGGATTAGGTTAACCAAAAATTTAATGAATATATAAAAAATAATGACAAAATATCCATTATAACCTCTTATTACCTGAACCTCAAATTGTTGTATTTTTAACAGAAGTTGTCAGAAACAAGAAGAACAGCAAGAAATCTGCGCTTTATTGATTTTTTTTGAATTAATGGGGAATTGTTAAAGATTTTTTCACTAATTTTGCATTTATCAAAAGTAAAACGGTTGATATTTAAAAAGGCTACATATCGGATAATCTCATTTGCGTTTTTGGTGCTATTCCTTTCGTTTATTGTTACTCCTACGATTCTGGTGAGCTGGATAGATGAAGATGTTGATATTTCATTGGTCTTCACCCTTGTCGAAGAAGAGACCAAAGAAACCAATGAAAAAAAATCCCTTAACTCGGATGAGGCATTTGAAAGACCCAATTCGGTATTGACTTATGATCTTTTTGAAATAAAAGCAACTGAAATTTTTTACTGCAAAATCCTATACAACCCATATTGTCCTGGGGAAGTCGCCCCACCCCCTGAACTTTCTTAAATTCCCTCCATGGGCATGTTTTAATTTGGTCTATTTCCATTTACTGACTGCCTTTTCTTATCATGCATTGTAAAATCCGTTTTTACACCAATGCATTTTTTCTCATACTATTCAATTTATTTCAATGAAAAATAATAATCTATTTGCACATCTGAAATCAGATTTTGCATCGGGTTTAGTGGTTTTCTTAGTAGCACTTCCTTTATGTTTGGGCATTGCCATGGCATCCGGTGCCCCTTTGTTTTCCGGAATTATCACCGGAATTATTGGCGGTATTGTGGTCGGGTTCTTAAGTCAATCCCATGTAAGTGTATCCGGACCAGCTGCCGGTTTAACAGCCATTGTATTTGTAGCGATTTCCAATTTAGGATTCGAAGCGTTTTTGACTGCCGTGGTTATAGGCGGGGCTTTACAATTAGTACTTGGGATCATGAAAGCCGGCACTATATCGAATTACTTTCCTTCAAATGTTATTGGAGGTATGTTGGCCGGGATCGGGGTAATCATTTTTCTCCAACAAATCCCGGTTGCCCTGGGATCTGATGTAGAACTTGGTGCAGGTTTTGCTATCTTCACCGATATACTAGCGTCTTTTCAAGATGTCCAGCCTGGGATAGTGATCATTACCGTAGTTTCCTTATTGGTTTTAATGGCCTGGGAAAAATTCCCTTTTCTCAAAAAACTGAAATTGGTTCCAGGGGCTTTGATCGCAGTTGTATTGGGAATCGGAATCAATGAGATTTTTATCCTTTCCGGAAGCTCATTGGCTGTATCCCAGAATTACCTGGTCAGCCTGCCTGTGCCCAGCAGTCTGGAGGAATTTAAAAGCGTCCTAATCACTCCAAATTTGGCAGCAGTTACCAATCCTAATGTGTGGGTGGTGGCCGTTACCATTACCATTGTAGCCTCCATTGAATCCCTTCTTTGCATTGAAGCAACTGAGCGGATGGACCCGCTAAAACGTTTTACCAGTACAAACATGGAATTAAAAGCTCAGGGGATCGGTAACTTGATCAGTGGATTTTTGGGCGGCTTACCTATGACCTGTGTGGTAGTGAGATCAACAGCCAATATCGATGCAGGTGCAAAATCCAAAATGTCTGCTATATTTCACGGACTTTTCCTTTTGATCAGCGTATTGTCCATACCGCTTTTGCTCAACAAAATTCCCATGGCCACTTTAGCGGCTATTTTGTTGCTCATTGGTTATAAATTGGCCAAGCCCTCTACCATAAAGCATTTTTGGGAAAAGGGAAAATATCAATTTATTCCTTTCATCTCCACACTTTTAGCGGTTGTCTTTATGGATTTGTTAAAGGGAGTTGCTTTGGGAATGGTAATAAGTGTAATCTTTATTTTGAGGGGAAATATTAAAAGAGCCTACTTCTTTAAAAAAGAAGAATATCATCAGGGAGATGTCATACATGTTGATTTGGCCCAGGAAGTTTCCTTCCTGAACAAAGCTGCCATTAAACTCACTTTAAATAATTTGCCGAGCAATTCAAAAGTAATCATTAATGCTTCTGATACGGTATATATAGCCCATGATGTTCTGGACCTGATCAATGAATTTAAAACAGTCAAAGCACCGGAAGCGGGTATTGAAGTCATTCTGATAGGATTTAAAAAGTCTTATCGTCTGGAAAATGACATAGATGACAAAGACAACCATGTTTTTGTGGAACACAACATCATTCCAAAGGGGCCAAAAGGAAACGGATTTCATAAGGAATTGATTACTGAATTGACCAAAAAGAATAAGTAGGAAATAAATTGAGATAAAGAGAGTAAACAAGATAAAATAAAAAATAAATGAGAGCACATACCGCAGAAACCCAGGCCACTATCACCCCCGCCAAGGCCTTGGGAATATTAAAGGAAGGCAATCAACGGTTTATTAACAACTTAAAGATAAACAGAAACCTACTGGAACAGGTAAACGACACCAAGGATGGACAATTTCCCTTTGCCATTGTATTGAGTTGCATTGATAGCAGAACATCCGCAGAATTGGTATTTGATCAAGGCTTAGGCGATATTTTCAGCGTTAGGATTGCGGGGAATGTACTGAACAATGATATTCTGGGCAGCATGGAATTTGCCTGTAAATTAGCCGGGTCAAAATTGATTGTGGTGTTGGGGCACAGCAAATGTGGTGCGATCAAAGGTGCTTGTTCAGGGGTAAAATTGGGCCATCTAACCGGTTTACTTGAAAAGATACATGTGTCGGTGGATGAAGTACGTGCGGAGATGCCGGAAGCAGAAAATACTGATCTGGCATTTGCAAAGGCAGTGGAATACCACAATGTACTCCATACAATGGATAAGATTGTAGAAGAAAGCCCTCTGCTGAAAGGACTCTTGGATGCAGGAGAGATAGGCATTACTGGGGGGTATTATGATGTGGATACGGGTGAGGTGGAATTTATTAAAGAAATCCTGTCTGAATGATTGATAAAGTGATCAAGTAATAAAAAGCAGTTTCTTAAGTAAACTGCTTTTTGCTTTTCTGCTAAATTGAAGTCTTTTCCAAAGAATAGCTTACAGTGTTATTCTAAAGGCAGTAAAGAATCTTTAAATGAGCTCATGGCTGAAACTAATCAGGTTCAATTTTTTTTTTGCAATGCTTCCGTGAACTTATTTGATTTTATAGCTTGTTTACACCTTGAATTAAAGAACGATTTGAATAAGCATGACAGAACTTACATTAATCAACGCTCCCTTAGCTAAGCAAATACCTCAAGATATCATCCGCCATGGACATACAAGAACAGATAAATATTATTGGTTAAATGACCGCAGCAATCCAGAGGTAATCCAATACCTCAATGAAGAAAATGACTTTTTAAAGAAAGAATTAAAACATACCGAAGAATTTCAGGAAAAGCTTTTTCAGGAAATGAAGGGCAGAATCAAGGAGGAGGATGAAAGTGTCCCCTACCTCAAAGATGGCTTTTACTATTACATCAAATTTGAAAAAGGTGGTGAATACCCGGTTTTCTGTCGAAAAAAAGGCAGCTTAGATGCTCCCGAAGAAATCATACTTGACATCAACCTATTGGCCTTAGATCAGGAATACCTGAATATCGGGGCGGTAGTTGTAGCTTCCAACCAACGTTTATTGGCCTTTTCCCAGGACAATATAGGACGTAGGGTTTATAATATCAGGTTCAAGGATCTATTGACCGGAGAATTTTCTACAGATGAAATCTCGTCAGTCACTGGCAACTTTACCTGGGCCAATGACAACCAAACTCTTTTCTACTCCAGGCAGGATCCCGATACACTCCGCTCATTCCAGATTTACAAGCACAAACTGGGCACGCCCCAAGAAGAGGATGTTTTGATCTTTCAGGAGGATGATGAAACTTTTACCTGCTCTGTCAGTAAATCAAAATCCAGGGAGTATATATTTATCAATTCCCAAAGTACTGTTTCTTCAGAATATAGGTTTATCCGTGCCAACGAGCCTGATGAAAAAGCGACTTTGGTACAGGAAAGAATAAGGGATTTGGAATATGCGGTGGAACATTATGAAAATGACTTCCTCATCCTTACCAATGATCAGCAAGCGAGTAATTTCAAATTGGTGAAAACTCCGGTCACTTCCCCCGGAAAAGAAAACTGGGCGGATGTCATCCCGCACCAAAAAGATGTCTTATTAGAGGGATTTGAGGTGTTCAAGGATTTTTTGGTACTGGATGAAAGGTTCAATGGATTAAACAGGATTCAAATCCGGTCCTGGGACGGAACAATAACCCATTATATAGAATTTGACGAATCGGCTTATTCTGCCTGGATTGGGCATAATCCGGAATTTGACAGTAAAATTCTCCGTTTTGGTTACAATTCCCTTACCACACCTGCTTCCACGTATGATTATGACATGAACACCCGCGAAAAGGTGCTACTAAAACGGCAGGAAATCGTAGGAGGTTACTGCCCAGGGGAGTATTTATCTGAAAGAATCTGGGCCACCGCAAAAGATGGAACACTGGTCCCCATGTCTTTGGTATACAAAAAAGCGCTTTTCCATAAAGACGGGAGCAATCCCTTACTTCAATATGCCTACGGATCATATGGACATAGTACGGATGCAGTTTTCAGCCCGAGCAGACTCAGTCTGCTCGACAGGGGCTTTGTCTTTGCGATCGCCCATATCCGAGGGGGACAGGAAATGGGAAGACATTGGTATGATGGGGGTAAAATGTTGAACAAGATGAATACTTTTACAGATTTTATCGCCTGTTCGGAATACCTTATCAAGCACCAATACACCAGTCCCGAAAATCTCTATGCCATGGGCGGAAGTGCGGGAGGATTACTCATGGGCGCGGTCATGAACCTAAAATCAAGCTTATACAAAGGGGTTATCGCTGCCGTTCCTTTTGTGGATGTGGTAACCACGATGCTTGATGAAAGTATCCCATTGACCACAGGGGAATTTGATGAATGGGGCAACCCAAAGAACAAGGAATACTATGATTTGATGCTTTCCTATTCCCCTTATGATAATGTGAAAGCCAAAGATTATCCCCATTTATTGGTCACCTCAGGGCTTCACGATAGCCAAGTACAATATTGGGAACCCACAAAGTGGGTCGCCAAACTTCGGGAATTGAAAACCGACGACAATAAACTATTGCTCCATACCAATATGGATGCCGGACATGGCGGTGCTTCGGGAAGGTTCAAAGCTTTGAAAGAATTGGCCCTGGAATATACTTTTATCATGGATTTGGCCGGGAAAATGAATTGATCATCATTTTGTTCTTTGATTTAGCTTTAGCAGAATAAAAGTTGCTGCCTGATTCCTCTCAAGTGATCAGGCGACAACTTTTTTAAGATTTTGACTTTAAATCCAAACTTTTTTTGGAGAAATCCGATTAGATATTTACTCAAACTTATCTAAATGAACAATTTCGGATCAATTATCTTCTTAATCCTCCTCTTCCTAATTTCCCTTTTTTTAAGTTGGTATGTTTTCCAAGCCTTAAAAACAATCCTATCGGATTGGGAAGGTCCAATAGAAAAAACAAATTTTTATGTTGCCTACTGGTTTGTTTTTGGGGTGTATATCCTCTATTTGATGCTTAACTTTTTAACCATAGTTCAGGCAGGTGAAATTTCCTCGAAATCCCAATCAGTCCTAAATATTTTACTGACTGTCACCATTACCCAACTGACCGTTATATTCTTTCTTTTCGGGGAGGATATTTTCAGAGGACTTACAGGAGGAGTCAATTTTTTTACAAACAACTCTCCCAATGGAAGCCGATTAATTCCAGGTAGAAGAAAATTTGTCAGCCAACTTGCTTTGTTGATTGCGGCTTTCCCTTTTCTAAGCTTTGTTTATGGAATTACAAGAGGAAAATATAATTTTAAAGTAATTAAAGAAACCCTTTATTTTGAAGATCTTCCGGAAGCTTTTGACGGCTTTACCATTACCCAAATATCGGATGTCCACGCCGGGAGTTTTAAGGATTACCAGGCGGTACAAAGGGGCATCGATTTGGCAAAGGCCCAAAAATCAGACTTGTTTGTCTTTACCGGGGATTTGGTCAATCGAACAGCGGATGAAATTGAACCACTATTGGCGCAGTTTAAAGAAATAAAAGCTCTATATGGCCAGTATTCCATATTGGGAAACCATGACTATGGAGATTATATCCATTGGCCCACTGCAGAAGATAAAACCAAAAATTTCAATGCGCTCAAAGCACAACATAATAGCTTAGATTACAGACTATTGCTTGATGAGCATGTGACCATAGAAAAAGATGGGGAGAAAATCCAACTTCTTGGAGTGGAAAACTGGGGTGTAGGGTTTAAATCCAAGGGGGATTTGGAAAAAGCATTGATAGGAGTAAATGAAAAAGACTTTAAAATTCTACTGTCCCATGATCCCTCTCATTGGGAGGAAGTGGTAAAACACCATCCCTCTAATATCCACCTGACCTTGTCCGGACATACCCACGGGATGCAAATGGGTATAGAAACGCCCGTAATACGGTGGAGCCCTGCAAAGTACCGTTATCCTAATTGGGCAGGACTAGCGGAACAAGCGGGCAGATTTCTTTATGTGAACAGGGGTTTTGGTTTCCATGCCTTTGCGGGAAGAGTGGGAATATGGCCCGAGATAACGGTAATAAAGTTGAAGAAAAAAAGCCCGAAGAATTGATTCTTGAAATAATAACTGGCTGACTTGAAGGTAGAAATGTTGAAGTTGGGAAGTTGGGGACAGAAGTTATTGCTCCTCAACGCCTACCGGATTGAAAAAAGCAACTGAGGACATTTCTTTTTGACAACATTCAGAACAAATAGTCACATTTTCTTTCTTTCCTTTAGCATTTCTTAATGCTTCTTTTGCATTGTTAAATGAACCAAGATAGGTACGGTTTAACATAGAAGGTAGTTGAGGACAATTATTCCTATGAACCTCACTCACCTCTAAAGGATTCTTACTTATGCCTAAATAAAAGAATTTCATATCAGTAAATAAGGATTGTGTCTCAAATGTAAAGATTATACTTCATCAAAAAAATACCCTGTATCAGGTATTTTTTGATATTAATTCATCCTGTGATTGGTCCGTGATGGCAACAGCAAAATTTCTTTCTTATTTCTGAAATTCATTTTAACCCTTATATCCATGAATACCCTTAACCTGGGTTTTTCTGCTTGGTATATTTGGTAAGAAAATTGACTTTATAACCCTTTTTTTCTACTTTGAAAGATCCTATTCAAATTCAAGCTTGTTTATGTACAAAAAGATAGCCCTTGCGATAGCCTTTTCCCCAACCATTGAAGCTTTAATTTGTGAGGTAAAAAGAATAAAAGACATTCATCAGGCATTATTGTTACTTATTAATATTGGAGAGGAATCTGAAGAGAATAAAGAGTTTTTGGATTCACTTTTGGAAAGGCATAAGATAAACAAAGAAGAAATTAAGATCATTTGGAGAAAAGGTAAACCTGCCAAGAAAATACTTCAAATATGCAATAATGAAGGGGTTGATCTCTTAGTGGCAGGAGCACTAAAAAAGGAAGTACTATTTACCTACTATCTTGGATCTATAGCAAGAAAAATTATCAGAAAAGCCAAATGCTCTGTTTTAATTTTGATTGAACCCGGCACTTCCCCTAAGCCATTTAAAAAAGTGGTGATAAATGGGATACAGCAGGCTCAGACTCCTTTTGTAATAAACCGGGCTGTTGAATTTTGTAAGCTGGAAACCACAAATCGTGTTTTTATTTTGAATGAAATAAAAATGTATGGTCTTCAAATGGCTACTGCAGGAGAGGGAAGCAAGGATGAGGTTTCAAACTTCCGGAAAAGCCTGGTTAATCAAGAAATTGCCTATGTAAAGAATATTTTAAAGAACATTGATACAGGAAGCCTTAAAATCAACATCAAGGTTAGTACAGGTAGATGGACTACAGAACTTGCGAAATTTTCTGAAAATATCCAGGCTGATTTACTGATAGTAGGAGGGCACAATAATCTCAATTTTTTTGACAGACTTTTTCCTCATGATTTAGAAGAGCTATTGATCAATCTTCCCTGTAATATTTTAATTGTAAAAAAATAGGCAATATTCATGGATAGCTTGAATCATTCAGAAGTAATAAAATTACTATTGCAATTATCCATTATGCTTGCTATGGCAAGAATATTTGCTGAAACGGCGCGAAAGTTTAAACAACCAGCTGTCATTGGAGAAATTATAGTTGGGATTATTTTAGGTCCTACTGTTTTTGGACTTGCTTTTCCGGATATTTTCACTTTCCTGTTTCCATCAGAAGGAGGTTCTGCCATTGTACTCGACGGACTGGTTCAAATTTCGGTGGTATCGCTTTTATTTATTGCAGGATTGGAGGTTGAACTCAACGTAGTATGGAGCCAGGGAAAACGGGCACTTCAAATAGCCTTGTTTTCTATATTCACCCCTCTTTTAGCCGGATTTGCTTTTGCCCTAACCTTTCCTGAAATACTAGGCTTAAGCGGTGATCAGCCATTGGTTTACGCCCTGTTTTTTGGATTGTCCATTTCCATTACCGGTCTAGCCGTAATTGCACGTATTTTGATGGACTTGGAATTGTTTAAAACTAACTCAGGCCTATTGATGATCGGTTCTGCAATGATAATCGATGTTTTAGCCTGGATTATTTTTTCTGTTATCCTTTCTCTTAAGGGAGATAGTCCAGAAGGCATGGGGGTGATACTTACCATAGCTTTAACACTGGTGTTTACCTTTATCATGTTAACTGTGGGAAAGGCATTTATTAATAAAGTGCTTCCATGGATAAATAAAAAAATGGCTTGGCCCGGAGGCTTTTTGTCCATCTCCCTTGCTCTTTGCTTTTTTGCAGGATCTTTCACAGAATATATTGGAATTCACGGCACATTTGGCGCATTTATAATGGGTGTGGCCCTTGGCGACTCTGAACACATGCCAGAGAAAGCCAAAGAAATCTTATATCAGTTTATTAACAATATTTTTGCACCTATTTTCTTTATTTCCATTGGGATTAAACTCAACTTCATTGAAGGTTTTAATCCATTGCTTGTACTGATTATTGTAGTATTGGGTGTTTCTACAAAAGTAATTGGTACATTTCTAGGTAGTAGGTTCACGGGTTTGAATAAAAATGATTCTATTATCATCGGCTTTGGCCTGAACTCCAGAGGAAGTGTGGATATTGTTCTTGCTTTAATAGCACTTGAAAGTAATTTAATCAATGAAGAAATATTTATAGGTCTGGTAATTATGGCCTTAATATCAAGTATCGCCACAGGACCAATCCTTAAGTTCTTTTCAAAAGGAATTTCTTGAAAGTATTATTTAAAATTGCATGAAAGTTTCGATTCAGGCCCAAATCGCCATTACGATTATTTTAATTTGGGGAATATTATTTTCCCTGACCAAATTTATTAAGAAAAACCCCAATGAAAAAAACCCAAAATTTAATGTTCTATTTATAGCCGTGGATGACCTACGGCCCGAACTGGGGGCCTATGGGAATGAAATGATAAAAACCCCTTCCATGGACAAGTTTGCAGATCAGGCCGTTGTTTTTCAAAGCCACTATGTACAGGTACCAACCTGTGGGGCTTCCAGGGCCAGTATGCTTACCGGTTTATTACCAAGGACTCCCCGGCACCTCCAAAATTCAGCGATGGAGCATTTCCTTTCCAACAAACCGGAGGGTAAGGTTCCGGAGACTTTTGTGCATCTTTTTAGAAGAAACGGCTACCATACCGTAGGCATAGGGAAAATCAGTCATTCAGTAGACGGATTATTGTATGGATATGAGGAGCAACCAGAAGGGGCAAAATGGGAATTGCCCTATAGTTGGGATGAAATGCTTTTTGATCCGGGGAAGTGGGGCACGGGTTGGAATGCCTTTTTTGGATATGCCGATGGTTCCAACCGTCAAAGCAACAAGCATCAGGTGAAGCCTTATGAGCAAGCAGAGGTTTCTGACCAGGGATATCCGGACGGTCTAACGGCAGATTTGGCTATGGAAAAACTACAGGAGCTCGCTGAAAACCCTCAACCTTTTTTTATGGGAGTGGGATTTTTCAAGCCCCATCTTCCTTTTACAGCTCCAAAAAAATACTGGGACCTGTATGAGGAAGCGGATATCCCCCTCTCCCCTGTTCCGGATATTCCGGAAAATATCCATATGGCCAGCTTACATAACAGCGAGGAATTCAACCAGTACAGGCTGGGAGAAGAAAAAGCGGGGTTAGAAAACCGGCTCTCCGAGGGTTACGCAAGAAAACTCCGGCATGCCTATTATGCCTCGGTGAGCTATGTAGATGCACAGGTTGGCAAAGTGATGGACGAACTGGAAAGGCTCGGGCTGTCGGATCAAACTATTGTCGTCCTATGGGGGGACCATGGCTGGCATTTGGGTGACCATCGGGTATGGGGTAAGCATACCCTTTTCGAAACCTCCCTGAGAAGTCCCTTAATCATCAGGGCACCGGGGATATCCGCCAAGGTGATTTCACCGGATAAGGTGGTAAGTTCTATCGATATCTATCCTACCCTGATGGAATTGTGCGGGATTAAATTGAACTTTCCCCTGGATGGACAGAGCCTGGTAACTTTGACCAGAGAAGGCGCCGATTCGAAAAGGGAAAATGTGGCTTTTAGTTATTTTAACCAGGGCATTTCCATGAGGACAGACAGGTTTAGGCTGACCAAATATTTCAGGGATCAGGTTCCGACAATTGAATTATATGACCATCAAATGGATCCATGGGAAACAAAAAACATAGCCGGAGAACGACCTGAGCTGGTTAAAAACCTCATGAAATTATGGGAAAAAGGAGACACTGGATTATATCAGTAAAAGCATGATGAACAAGCCACACATAAAAATGAAATGTTTAGGGATTATTGGTTTTCTGGCATTGATCTGTTCCTGCCAACCAGCAGAAAATGAAAATGAAAAATTACCCAACATCATCTATATCATTGCCGACGATCTTGGCTATGGGGACTTGAGTTGTTATGGGCAGGAAAAATTCAACACCCCCAATATAGACCGATTGGCAGCCAGAGGAATGATTTTTACGCAACATTATGCCGGTACCACCGTATGCGCGCCTTCCCGCGCGTCCTTAATGACAGGGATGCACACCGGACATAGCTATGTCCGCGGTAACCGGACCATGAACGGAGGACAATTTCCTTTGCCCCCAGAAGCAATCACCATGCCCAAACTGTTAAAAAAAGCGGGGTATGTAACCGGTGCTTTTGGAAAATGGGGCCTTGGGTATCCAGGTTCCACAGGTGATCCGTTAAAGCAGGGATTCGATGAATTCTTTGGCTATAACAGCCAGGGCATAGCCCATAATTATTACCCTTGGGAGTTATGGGACAATGATGAAACCTTTGTTTTGGAAGAGAATAAAGGCACCCAGCATGGTCTATATGCTCCAAACCTGATCCATCAGAAAACCATGGAATTTATAGACAGGCACCAGGATACCACTTTTTTTCTATTTGTGCCTTCAATCATTCCCCATGCTGAACTATTTGCACCTGCAGATTACCTGGAAATGTTTATGGAAAAGTCTTCACCCGAACCACCCCACCATTACATCAGCAAGTTCGCTCCGGAGCAACCTTATGAAGGTATTGATGACCCGGAGCATCCAAGGTATAAAGTAGGTGGTTATGGTTCCCAACCGCATCCCAAGGCGGCTTTTGCAGCCATGGTAAAGCTTCTGGATGATCAGGTAGGGGAAATTTTGGATAAACTGGAAGAATTGGGCTTAACGGAAAATACCTTGGTGATCTTCACCTCTGACAATGGCCCCCATTTGGAAGGGGGCGCTGATCCGGATTTCTTCAACAGTAACGGCCCTTTTCAGGGGTATAAAAGGGATCTATACGAAGGAGGGATCAGGATACCAATGATTGCCAGTTGGCCGGGCCAAATTGCTGAGGGTAGCCAATCTGCTCATATTTCTGCCTTTTGGGATGTATTACCTACTATCAGTGAGCTTACCGGCATCGAAATACCCCGGGAGGTGGATGGGATATCATTTTTGCCAACCCTTTTAGATAGAGAGCAGCCTGAGCATGATTATTTATACTGGGAATTTCATGAACAGGGGGGCAAGCAGGCTGTCCGTATGGGAGACTGGAAAGGCATTAAACTGAATGTGGTGAAAGGGGAGCCAACAGCCTTCCTTTATCACCTTAAAACCGATCCCATGGAGAAACAGGACCTGTCAAAACAACATCCTGAGGTTTTGCAAAAAATCCTTAAAATTATGGAAACAGCCAGAACAGAGGATCCGGAATGGCCATTTATAGAATCAGAATAGGGTAGTTTCCATGATGAATGATTTCAGCATAAATAGAACAAAAAAAAGATGATATTGTCCAAAAAAACAAAAAATCCCGATTTTTAATTTTAAGAATAGTTCTAATGCAATAAGATTTAATAAATGTTTATTTAGATTTAATTTCGAATATATAATTGATATATTGCCAAAATCAGTATCCATATTAGGATTTTCATCTGATTAAAATATAATATGCCATGTGGAAGAACTGAACCCATCCAACTTCTATCGCTTATGAAATAAAGAATCCGGTAACCTCACCGCCAATGGATTTTGTATCCTAATGCTTTTGAAAACTTTATCTTTTGAAATAAACCCAAAATTATGAACAGAAAATTACTGCACCTATCCAGTATTTTATTAAAAAAATTGCTGAATGCTTTTAAAATCCAGGTTTTATTCTTGATTACCTTAATGGCCATTAATATCAATGGCCAGGCAACACCTATTGACGAAATAATAAGACCTGCAAAAGAGGAAAGTAAAACAGAAGTCATTAAAACCGAACACCCCGAGGGAAAAATCCTGAAGATGGTCAGGTTCCCCCTGCGTGGGAAGGTGACGGACGAAAGTGGCCAAGGGATACCGGGAGCCACTATATTGGTAAAAGGCAGTACCACAGGAACTGCTACGGATATGGATGGTAATTTTTCACTGGATGTCCCGGAAGGGACTGTGTTAATTGTTTCCTTTATAGGATATAAACCCCAAGAGATTAAAATAGAAAGTCAAAGTATCCTCACCATTACCCTGGAAGAAGATCTGTCTTCTTTGAAGGAGGTTATTGTGATAGGCTATGGCACTCAGGAAAAACGGAACGTAACGGGAGCTATATCTTCTTTAGATGAAAAATCAATAAGAGAGATCCCGGTTGCCAGTGCTGTAGAGGCCATGCAGGGACAAATCGCGGGTGTGGATATTGTTTCGTCCGGTGGCCGTCCCGGTCAAAATCCCCAAATCCTGATCCGGGGCAGAAGATCGATCTCAGCTTCCAATGACCCCTTATATGTTATTGACGGAATTCCCCAAACCAGCGCTACCAGTGCCATCTTTGACATCAATCCTCAGGACATTACCTCCATGGAGGTATTAAAGGATGCCGCTGCGACAGCCATCTACGGTTCCAGAGGTGCCAATGGAGTAATCATCATTACGACAAAAAGAGGTTCCACTACGGGTGAGACAACCGTCTCTTATGAAGGCTACTATGGTATCTCTAATGTAACCAATATGGTAGACATGATGAATGGGGAACAATTTGCGGCCATGAAGAGAGAGGCAAGAAGATGGAATCCCGAAACTGGACAGCCATCCTGGAATGGCGTGGTTCCTTCGGATGAAGAGGTATTTTTAGATCCTACAGCGTTTGAATCCGTTTCTTTAGGCAGATCAACTGATTGGTTGGATTTAGTGATAAACGAAGGACATCAAACCAACCAACAGGTAAGTGTAAATGGGGGTGATCAGCAGACACAGTTCAACATTTCCATGGGATACTTCAATGAGGTAGGTATTGTGGAAAACATGGATTATACCCGTGTAACTGCCAGAATTAACTTAGACCATAATATCAGTAAGATTTTTAAAGTGGGAACTTCTTTCCTGGCATCCTTTGCAATTCAAAACTGGGGATCTGGTTCTACGATTGGAGAGGCCGTCTCAAATAATCCCCTTGGAGTGCCTTTTAATGAAGACGGCAGCTTAAAATTCCTTCCTACTAATGATGGAATCCGTACCAACCCCTTGAGCGAAATTGTTCCTGGGGCCTATATAGATGAAAGAAGGTCGACAAGAATATTTGCACCGGTTTATCTTGAAACCAAAATTGCCGATGGACTGACTTTTAGGATAAATGCCGGCCCGGATATCAGGTATGGCAGAAGGGGTGTTTTCAGTGCCCGTCAAACCAATACCAACCGGGGTGGACCAGCACGTGCCTCCATTGAAAATGAAGTGGATTTTGGTTATACCGTTGAAAATATCCTGAATTATGACAAAGTATTCGGTGAAATTCATTCTTTTCAAGCGACACTGCTGCAAAGTATTCAGGGCTTAAGGAATGAGGAACATTCCAGTGAAGTATCCAATCTTCCCTATGAATCCCAGTTATTCTACAACATTGGGACTGGTGAGGTAAAAGGCACCTTGAATAGCCGGTTGCAAGAGTGGTCCTTAGCCTCTTATATGGGCAGGGTGAATTACGAACTGGACGGTAAGTACCTTTTCCAAGCTACTTTAAGGGCAGATGGTTCTTCTAGATTGGCACCAGAAAAAAAATGGGCCTATTTCCCAGGCGCCTCTATTGGGTGGAGACTGATTGATGAAGCATTTATGAGTAATGCTAATTTTATTTCAGAGTTGAAATTAAGAGCCTCTTACGGTAAAGTGGGGAATACCTCTGTTGACCCTTACCAAACATTAGGTAGGTTGAGAAGGACCGTTTATGGTTTGGGCAATACCCCTTATTTAGGCTTTGGCTTGAATGAAATTCCCAATCCTGGTTTAGGCTGGGAAATTTCTTCTACGACTAATTTTGGAGTAGATTTTGGATTCTTTAATAACAGACTATCCGGTTCTTTCGAGTATTATATTACCAACACCACAGATCTTTTGCTGCAAAGAAACCTACCTTATACCTCTGGCTACAATAATATCCTGCAAAATATCGGCGCGACCAAATCCCAAGGCGTGGAATTATCCCTCAATGCCACGCCGGTGGATAAAAGTGATATCCGTTGGGATATCCAATTCAATGTTTCAAGATATAATGAACAAATAACTGATCTGGTTTTGAAGGATGCAGACGGTAATCCGGTTGATGATGTGGGCAATCAGTGGTTTATCGGAAAGCCTATCCATGTATATTTCGATTATGAAAAGATAGGAATATGGCAGGCTGACGAGGCTGATTTAGCAAGGGAAATGGAAAACAAATTTCCAGGAGAAATCAAGCTGAAGGACCAGGATGGAGACGATAAAATTACCCCTACAGATAGAGTTGTATTAGGAAGTGATGTTCCGGATTTTTTGGGAGGTTTGACCAACAGGTTTCAGATTAAAGATTTTGATTTTAGCTTTTTCTTATTCTTTAGGATGGGACACATGATCAGAAGCAGGTTCCATGACGATAACAACAATCTGGAGGCCCGTTATAATAATTTAAATGTGGATTATTGGACCATTGATAATCCTAGTAATGCCAATCCAAGACCAAATGTATACCAGGAGTTTCCACGGAATAGCTCTACCAGGAGTTATTTTAACGGGAGCTTTCTAAAACTAAGAAATGTAACCTTGGGTTATACGCTTCCACTTTCAGTTGCCAATAAATTAGCCATGAAAAGATTAAGAATATATGCTTCAGCCCAAAACCCGGTTTTCTGGTCTACTTATGATACCTGGGATCCCGAGCTGGCGGGAGATATCAGTGCAGGTTCGATACCTTCTTCAAGACAATTCTTAATGGGAGTTAATATTTCATTCTAAAATTTGATAATCATGAAAAAATATATTATAATTCTAATCATGGTATTTGGAGCAATTCTCTTACCTGGCTGTGATGGATATCTGGAGGAGGAACTTATTTCCGGCGTATCAGCGGGTACCTATTATACCACTGCAAGCGGTTTTGAAGCAGCGGTTGCTGCTACTTATTCTGAGACCAAATCATTTTATGGATGGGAAAGAGGATTTACCATGACGGTATTCGGTACAGATCTGCATACCAATGGAAGAGGTGGTAGTCATAAAATGATTAACTATTATGATGGTGCTTTTAACCCCTCCCAAAGTTTTGTCAGAGATACTTGGAGAGATTTCTACAGGGGGGTCAATCAGGCAAATGCGGTAATTAACAGATCTACTCAGGTCGAGGGTGTGCCAGAACAGCTTAAGGTAGCAAGAATTGCCGAAGTCCGGTTTTTAAGGGCGCTTTATTATTTTAACCTGGTTAGATTTTTTGGGGATGTACATCTTTCCCTGGAAGAAACAGAGGGCGTAGAGATTGCTGCAAATAGAACGCCTGCCGGCGAAATTTATAGTACAGCGATTATTCCTGATCTGCTGTTTGCTATCAGTAACCTTCCTGCCACTCAAAATGATTACGGGAGGGCTACAAAGGCCGCCGCTGAGTTCTTATTGGCAAAAGTATACATGACCCGCGCCTACCAGCCTTATGGCCAAGGGACAGCGGATGCTCAGGAGGCAGAAAGATTGATGGGAAATGTGATCAATAATTACAGCTTCAGTTTACTGGAAGAATTTGGTGATCTTTGGGATATCAATAATGAAAACAACAGTGAGATTGTTTTTTCCATACAAAACAATAAAAGTCAGGTAGATGAAGGACTGGACGAGAGGGGGCACAGTGGTCATTTATATTTCCTGATGGAATATGACATATTGCCAGGCATGGCCAGGGATACAGAAAATGGCCGGCCCTGGATAAGGTTCCGCCCCACCTCATTTCTTTTAGGACTTTGGAACAGAGAGATCGATTCAAGATATGATAAGACTTATAAACATACATGGATATCCAACACTGAGAGCAGCATCCCTCACTGGACTCAAGAGGATGCCAATAATGGTTATATACCTTCAGATTTGGTAGGTGCCCCTAAATTCAGCGTGGGAGATACAGCGGTATTTATTCCAGGACCTGGAAAGGATGAGGAATGGACTGAAGATAGAATTGGGAGGACGCCATACCTGGTGATTACCAACGATCAGTATGATCAGAGGTGGTATCCTACCTTAAACAAATGGATCGATCCTACCAGGCCAAATAGGCAGCATGTACCAGGCCAAAGAGATCATCCTTTAATGCGATTGGCGGATGCTTATTTAATAAGGGCAGAAGCAAGAATTATGATGGAAAACCTTACAGGAGCTGCTGATGATATTAACGTGATCAGACAACGGGCAAGTTGGCCAGGAAAGGAAGAAGCAATAAAAGTGTTACCGGCAGAAATCACGCTTGATTTTCTTTTGGATGAGCGGGGAAGGGAATTGGTTGGAGAAGGACACCGTTGGTTTGATCTTGTCCGTACAGGAAGGCTGGTAGAAAGAGTAAAGGCCCATAACCCGGATGGTGGACTGAATATCCAGGATTATCATAAATTCAGACCCATACCTTTGGAACAAATAGACAGAACAGATGGTGGATACGAACAAAACTGTGGGTATATTGGGGCTGATTGTTAATCAGATATAACCAAGAACCCTTTGAAAAATAAATCTTTTTCAAAGGGTTCTTCAACCGTTCATCTATAAAAAAATATTAATAACACCTTAATTACCTTTCTTCCGTACAAATAACAAGTACTAATTAAGTAAATATGGAATAAAAATGTTAATGAAAACTTATGAGTTTCTGTTTACTATTTCTTCTTTAAGCGTCATTTTGCTTGCAAGTTGGTATTTATCAGCTTGCATAGCTGATGGTGAAAAAACAATGGAAGAGGCACCCATTCCAAAAGACATCAGCTATAACCTCCATATCCGCCCTATACTTTCAAATAACTGTTTTTCCTGCCATGGTCCCGATGCCAACAAAAGGGAAGCGGAGCTGAGATTGGATCTGCCGGAGGATGCTTTTAAAGCCCTAAAAGAAAACCCCGATGCCCACGCCATCGTCCCGGGAAAACCCAGGGATTCAGAAGTTTTCCAAAGGGTCAGCTCCAAAGATGAGTCCGAAATGATGCCCCCTCCCGAATCCCATCTAAGTTTAAGCCCAAGACAAGTAAAATTAATAGAAAAATGGATCCAACAGGGTGCTGAATATGAGCCCCATTGGGCTTTTATCCCTCCTAAAAAGCACAATTTACCCGAAATTGAACAAAAAGATTGGCCAAGAAATGAACTGGATTATTTCATCCTAGAGCAACAGGAAAAATCAGGATTAAAACCAAACCATGAAGCCAATAAGGAGATGTTGCTTAGAAGGCTGAGTTTAGACCTGACAGGGTTACCCCCAGACATGGCATTAATGGAAAGTTTTTTGGCAGATGAAAGCGCAGATGCTTATGATAAAACAGTAAACCAGCTCCTCAGTGAAAAGACTTATGGGGAAAAAATGGCCGTAGGTTGGATGGATATAGCCAGATATGCAGACTCCCATGGGTATCAGGATGACTACTACCGCACACAATGGCCCTGGAGGGATTGGGTGATCCACGCTTTTAACAAAAACATGCCATATGACCAGTTCATCACCTGGCAACTGGCAGGTGACCTGCTTCCTGAACCCAACAAAGAACAGATTTTAGCCACCGGTTTTAACCGTAACCATAAAATCACCGAAGAATCCGGAGCCATAGATGAAGAATACCGGGTGATGTACGTGGTGGACAGAACCAATACAGTAGGTAAGGCCCTCTTAGGCATTACCATGGAATGTGCCCAATGCCATGACCATAAATTTGACCCAATTTCCCAAAAAGAATATTTCCAGCTATATGCTTTTTTCAACAATGTAGCAGAGTATGGTATGGAGGAATCCACCCCCGGTTTTTCCAAAAAGAGCCCGGCCAAACTTCCTTTGTTGGAAATCACAGATGAAGATGTGGATGTAGGAAGCATACTTTCTTTTGTCAACAGGCCCGATTCCGCTTCCCAGGTCAATGCTATCATAGGAGATGTGAAGGAGGGGGCAAATTTCCATGCCCTGGCTTCGGAAGCTGCCATTTTAAAAGTGTCCGTAATGGGAGATTTGGATACCCTAAGGAAATCTTTTGTATTGGAAAGGGGAGATTATGAGGCCCATGGAGAAGAAGTATCCGTTGGGACACCTAAAAGTATAATGCCTTTTTCAGAGGATTATCCCAAAAACCGATTGGGCCTCTCCCAATGGCTTTTTGACAGGGACCATCCTTTGACGGCAAGGGTGTTTGTCAACCGGATATGGCAGAAAATTTTTGGTTTGGGTCTGGTCCCAACCCCAGGGGACTTTGGTATGCAGGGGGAACTGCCTACACATCCTGAATTATTGGACTGGTTAGCGGTGGATTTTATGGAAAACGGTTGGGACATCAAAAGACTGATCAAGAAAATAGTGATGTCTGCCACTTACAGGCAATCTTCTGAAGTAAGTATAAAAAAACTGGAAAAGGATCCGGAAAATATACTTGTAGCGAGATTCCCCAGATTACGTTTACCGGCAGAACATATCAGGGACATGGTATTGTCCAGCAGCGGCTTATTGGAACCTATCATAGGAGGACCCAGTGTAAAACCCTATCAGCCATCCGGCCTTTGGGAGGCAGCCACCTCCGGTAGGGGCAATTTGTCCGCTTATAAGCAGGATACCGGAAAGGCTCTGTACCGAAGGGGCCTCTATACCTTTATCAAGCGTACCGTCCCACCACCCACGATGATACTTTTTGATGCCAGTAACCGTGATGAATGTGAAGTGGAACGTCTCTTTACGAACACCCCCTTACAGGCTTTGGTGATGATGAATGATCCTACAGTTTTGGAAGCCTCCCGGGTTTTGGCTGCTAAATTGATAGTAGAAGATTCAGCTACGGAGGACAAAATAAAGAAAGCCTTTCGATTGATTGTCAGCAGAATGGCTGATTCAAAAGAATTAACCATCATGGATCAATATTATAACGAACAGCTTCAATTGCTCAAAGAGGACAAGGCAACTGCGGAAAAACTATTGGAAGTAGGAGAATATCCTATTGATGAAAATTTGGATAAAAGTCAGTTGGCAGCCATGATGCAGGTCATCCAAATCATTTATAATTTAGAAGAATCATTAATAAAGTCGTAACCATGGAAAAAGAAATTGTAGAACATGGATTGAATAAGAACCGGCGTCATTTTCTGTCCCGCTTAAGTTTGGGTTTGGGAAGCGCGGCTTTAGGTTCCCTTTTAATCCCTGATTTATTCAGTGGAAAAACGAGGGGAGAGAGTGAAGACCTGTTGGCCGGCGTTCCACATTTTGCCCCAAAAGCCAAAAGGGTGATTTACCTCTTTCAAAATGGAGCCCCTTCACAACTGGAATCATTCGACTTCAAGCCCAAACTCAGGGAAATGTGGGGAGAAGAGCTACCCGAATCTGTACGGCAAGGACAGATATTGACCGGTATGACAGCCAGTCAAAGTTCTTTCCCATTAGTAGGTTCGATTTATAATTTCCAGCAATATGGAGAAGCCCGGGCTTGGATCAGTGAACTTTTCCCCCATACAGCCAAAATTGTAAACGACATTTGCATTATCAAATCCATGCATACAGAGGCCATAAACCACGATCCGGCACTGACTTTTTTCCAAACAGGAGCCCAGCAAGGTAATCGTCCAAGCATGGGGGCTTGGCTGAGTTATGGTTTAGGGAGTGA
>JBBDSC010000230.1:0-2522 GCA_040905145.1 Anditalea sp. | reverse complement strand
GTGTTAACATAGCGACTAACCAGGTTTTATATGCTTGATAATTTATTGTGTCTTCCTCTTTCTTAAATGTTAAGTTCTTGTTCTCAGTCATGTATTTCTTCAAACTGTCCGGTCTTAGTGCCTGCAACCCTATACTCCCCAATTCACAGGCACGCTTGATATGCATACCAAACAGGCTTTCAAATTCCTTTTTGTTGATTTTAAAGTCCCCAAATAGCTTTTGATAAACCTCCTTGATATTTCCTCCCGACTTAAGCTGAAAAGGGATAAATCCGATGGTTTTATTTGTTTGCCCGAACCCGTAGACATAGCCCATCAGTTCATCGTTGGGAAATTGGGTTGATAGACTAAAAAACAATTGGCTCCAACTGACAGTGGCAACTTCAGCCAGACTTGAATCCACCTTGAATATTTTCTGATTGGTTAATTCCGAAAAGTCAAAGTCCTCTCGGTATTCCTCGGGATTTAGCGAATAGGTTAGCCACTGCCCATTCCAGGTGTTGATCTGATTACCTCGGAGTTTTTCCAAAGTCGGATCGTTCAAATACTTACGATAAACCTTCCAACCTTCAAAGGTTTGGAGTGTGATAGCAGGATTGTCAAAAAGAATGGTGAAGCCACCGGCTACTCCAATTCCAAGACCACTGCCAATCCAGGAAAGATAAACTTCATCTTCATCTGCTGGAATTGCAACGTCGCTGACTAAACCTGAAGTGCTTGCAAATTCTTTAGAATCAGAAGCAGGAAAACCCATAGCAATACTAGCATCCAATACCCCTTTAGTATTTATTGCTTTTTCCATGAAATTTTCAAACCTCTCTATTCGTCTTAGGTCAGATTCAAAAGGAATTTTTCCAGACAACATTTTACCCCAACTAATTTTCGGGTTTTCAAATGGTGAGTTACCTCCCGCCATTAAATATTTATTGTGATTATAAAAAAGTTCCCAATACTCCTGCTCAAAAAACGCTTTTGGAGAAAATGCTTTGCCGTATTTTTCATTATATGCATAGAGAAAAGTCCTGCCTATTACTGCCGTGATCATAATATTTGATTGTTTACGTCAAAGTTGTTTTCCCTTATTTGCTTCACATCCAAGCCACTCTCAAAATCATACGCCTTATCAGGGATGATAAAGGGTTTGTTGCCTTTTTGTGCCTGGTTCATTCCACGTACCGCAAAATACCTGACCGGTATTTCCAGCTCCAGTCTCCTCTCGAAATCAGTATTCTCATACGCTTCCAGATCTCCCTCACAAATACAGGATACACCGTCTATTTCGAGCAGTTCAAATAGAATCGATTTGCTTCGATGGGTTAGCTTGTCAATGGTGACTCTCCCATCCGCTTTGAATACTGCGTGTTCTTCTATATTCATAAAATCAATCTCAGGAAATACATAGTCGATTTTTCCCTGCAAATCCCTTTCTTTTAGTACTTGGCTGTCCTCCAATACATCATAGGATCTTTGGAGCACTTCCACAGCATAGGGCAGGGCGTCGTTTTTATTTTCTGGAGGGGCGATTACATAGATGGGTTTGGTTTTACCTATAGTGTCCTCGGTCCTTTTTCGGTTGACCCGACCGAAACGCTGAATCAAGGCATCGATAGGGGCAGTCTCTGTCACCATCAGGTCAAAACTGATATCCAGACTTACTTCAACGATCTGGGTGGATACCACAATGCAAGCTTCGGTAGAAGTATTAAATTCTCCATTTGGATTTCCTTCCTCATCCAAGCCAAGCAGTAGCTTTTCTTTAAAATTTCTATCACCTCTTTTAAAGCGGCTATGAAGCAAAAGAATCGGAATATTGGGATACAATTCTTTTAAATTGAAATAGGCTTCCTGCGCTCTTGCAACCCGGTTATAAACCACCAATACTTTCTTGTCCTCTTCAATAGCCTGACGGATAAATGGTAAACTCTCTTCAAATGAATTGATTTTGTATAGGGTATGCCGGTCAAAATTATCCAGTTCTTCAGGAGTCAGTTTTTCCTCTAAAATATCATTACCCAATTCCTCCACTATTTTCTGATATAGCTTTGTTGGCATAGTAGCTGTACCAATATGAATAGCGCAGTCCAATTGTCTAAGAATCTGAACCAGTTTCAGTACAATGGCCTGTGAAACACCTGTGTAAGTATGGATTTCATCCAAAATGATATCACAACCTTTTAAGTCCAGCAACATGGCTTCGTAGCCCTTCATACCAAATGCAATCGCAGCCAATTGATGTGGGGTTAGAATTTTAATCGCCGAACCAAAAAGAGGTTGTAGGACACTTTCTTCTTCCTTTCCATTTTGTCGGACCACCATAGAGGCAGAATGCAAAACCCGGATATCAAGATCAGGGTTGAACGGTTTCAAATCCTTCGAAACCCGTTTAAACATGGCATTGATGGAGGCTTGAAATGGGAGCGTATAAAAAACCCGTCCTTTTGTTCTTTTGAACAGGTAATCAGTTTTGCCGGCTCCTGTACTGGCTACTACAAGGGTGTGTTTCTTTGGGGAAGACGTTTCTT
>JBBDSC010000229.1:0-15467 GCA_040905145.1 Anditalea sp. | reverse complement strand
AAAAAGCTGCATAAAATTAACTGATATTCTCAATACATTGAGTTATATAGTAGTAGAACCAAGAATCAAGAACAGGTTGTCAATGTTACTATTTGGTATCCCTAACCCGGATTATCCTGGGTCCGGAATTTCTACAGGAGGACAGTCGGGAGAAGAGTGAGTGGAGAAAGAATTCAGGAATGCACAGGTATAAACATGTTTTGCGGAATTAAAGCCATTGTGTGAAAGCATATTTGTCCACACCGGAATCATAGGAGGTTCTGGTAATGAAAAAGTGTCAAGCAGATTCAGGACGATATATAAAAAGCCAACCACAGATAGACACAGATTAATACAGAGAAATAATAAGAAACAATCGGTGAGAACCTTAGTACGTTGTACTTCGTAACCAATTAGCCACTGAAGGTATTGTCCAAATGCTGATCTTTGACTTTGATATCTTCAAACTCCAAAAATTGTTCCCAGAAAGGTTCTGCGGGCAAACCTGCCCTTAAAAACAATTTTTCTTTTTTAACGGGATGAACAAACACCAGATGAAAGGCATGCAAGTTAATGCCGGCGTCTGGATTTGGTTTTACAAAACCATATTTTATATCTCCCCGGATTGGACAATTCATAGAAGCCAATTGTACGCGGATCTGGTGGGGCCTTCCGGTAACCGGTCTTACTTCCACAAGCCAGTGGTCATTTAGTTTACCCAGTCTCTTGTAGTTCAATTCGGCCTTCTGACTGCCAGGAACCTCGCTGTCGTAGGCAGTTACCACGTTTTTTTGTTCATCCTTAACCAGCCAATGGGTCAGCTTGGCCATTTCTTCGGGGGGCCTTTTTTTGACTATGGCCCAATAAACTTTATGAATGTCCCTTTTACGAAACAGCTCCATCATCCTTTCCAGGCCTTTTGAAGTTCTGGCAAAGATGACCAAGCCACTGACAGGCCTGTCCAGCCGGTGGACTGGGTGCAAAAATACATCCCCCGGTTTATTATACTTGTGTGCGATATATTCCCTGCAATAATCGGTAAGGGTTTTATCTTTGGTTTTGTCCCCCTGCACTAAAATCCCGGCTGTTTTATTGACTACCAAAAGATGGTTATCTTCATAAACTACTGAAAATGGCTTCTTCATTGTCTCAAATCTTTTATGCTGTAAAGGTAGTTAAAGCTCATGGAATGTCAGTTTTTGATACAGGTCCCTACTACTTATAAATTGACGAAAGAAAGTTCCTCAATTTTTTACTGGACCTAATTAGTGTTAAAACTCCGAGGTAAAATGAAATTCAATATCCGGATAATTGTCCTGCACCATTTGTAGCCAGGCTTTTGTTTCGGCCATAAAAACCAAATTACCCTCTTTGTCCCTGGCAATATGGCGGTTTTTAGACCGGACAAATTCGTTTAATTGGTTTTTGTCCTTGCTGCTGATCCAGCAGGCTTTGTATAAATTCATCGGTGCAAATTCCACCGTGGCATTGTATTCGTTTTTTAAACGGAATTGGATAACCTCAAACTGAAGCTGGCCTACCGTGCCCACCACTTTTCTGGAACCAATATCAAAGGTAAAAAGCTGTGCCACTCCTTCTTCCATCAGTTGCTTCAACCCCTTTTCCAATTGTTTGGTTTTCATAGTATCCTTGTTGATGACCTCCCGGAAAATCTCAGGGGAGAAGCTTGGGATACCTTTGAAAGTAATGTTTTCACCATCGGTCAAGGTATCGCCTATCCTCAGGTTACCCGTATCAAACAGACCCACTATATCTCCCGGAAAGGCAAAATCAATGGTTTCCTTATCTTGTGCCATAAAGGAGGTAATATTGGAAAAGCGCAAAGGCTTGGTCCCCCTTACATGATTGTAAGGTTTGTTCCGTTCAAACTTTCCGGAACAAATCCTTAAGAAAGCAATTCTGTTCCTGTGATTGGGATCCATATTGGCATGGATTTTAAAAATAAAGCCACTGAATTTATTCTCTTCGGGTAATACTTCCCGCTCCTCCGTCTCCCTACTTCTAGGAATGGGGGCAATATCAATAAAGGTATCCAACATCTCCTGCACCCCGAAATTATTGACCGCAGAACCAAAAAATACCGGGGCAACTTCTCCTTTCAAATAATCTTTGGGATCAAAATCAGGGTAAACCCCTTCTATCAGTTCAACATCCTCTCTAAGCTGATGGGCATTATTTATACCCACCAGATTTTCCAGGTTTTCATCATTCAGATCAGCGACAGTAATTTTGTCTGCATTTAGTTTTCTTTGGGAGGGGGTAAATAAATTAAGGGATTTATTATAGAGGTTGTACACCCCTTTAAATGTTTTGCCCATGGAGATGGGCCATGAAAGTGGACGGACTTTTATGTTCAGCTTTTCTTCTACTTCGTCCAGTAAATCATAGGGATCTCTTCCTTCCCTATCCAGCTTATTGATAAAACAGATCACGGGCGTATTTCTCATACGGCAAACTTCCATCAGTTTCTCCGTCTGGATCTCTACCCCTTTTACACAGTCGATTACCAGGATGACAGAATCAACCGCCGTAAGTGTCCTGTAGGTATCTTCGGCAAAATCCTGATGGCCGGGTGTATCCAACAAGTTGATCTTAAGTCCTCTGTACTCAAATCCCATGACCGAAGTTGCCACAGAGATCCCCCTTTGCTTTTCTATTTCCATCCAATCGGATTTGGTTTGGGTATCGATTTTATTGGATTTGACGGCCCCGGCAGTTTTAATGGCACCTCCAAAAAGCAGCATTTTTTCGGTCAAGGTGGTTTTCCCCGCATCAGGGTGGGCGATAATGCCAAAGGTTCTTCTCTTCTGTATCTCTTTCGTCAGGTTCATCTTCCGGTAATATTTTAAGAGCGCAAAGGTAAGAAATAGAAAGCAGATATGAGATGACGAGGGAAGGGATTTCAGTGAAAACAATAAAAGTGTAAGGCGGCGGCTTGTTTTTTTGATATTTAATCTCCAACTGGTAATGGTTAATCAATTGCCGTTTGGCTTTAACCAACGGAAAATAGACAGGAATCCTTTTTGGCTTTAGCCACATTATCCCGGGTGAGCCTTTTAATGGGGCTAAAGCCCGGTGTTCTCTCCCTATTCCTTTCCCTGCCCTAAGGACAGGGCAATTAAATCCCTGGCATGTCACCTCCTGAATTTAGTTGACACTTTTTGATCCAATAATATCACCCCTGGCGGCCTGCGGGCAGGCTCGCCTCCCGGCAGGGCAGGCAGGGGTTCAAATTCATAGGTTAACCCTTTTCTATAATCTTGTCAGCCCGCGGGGCTTGGTGTTCAACTTCGGGCCCCTCTCCCTTCGTCTCTTCGTCATTTTTATTCTTCCAACTTCGGTCTCCCAACTATCCACATCACGCCTCCTTTACCCCATTAAGGACGATCCTGAAAGAAGTCCCTTTGCCCAATTCGGAAGAACTGACAAAGATTTTTCCTTGATGATATCCTTCGATGATTCTTTTGGCCAAGGTAAGGCCCAGTCCCCATCCCCGTTTTCGGGTAGTGAACCCGGGATTAAAAACTTTTTTAAACATAGATTTTTCCATTCCTTTTCCTGTATCGGCAATATCTATATGGACATATTTTTCGCTCTCTTTGATGATGCCGATATTTATTTCCCCTTGGCCTTTCATGGCGTCAACGGCATTTTTACAGATATTTTCGATCACCCATTCGAACAAGGATTTATTCATCATGGCATATATGTCTTCAGCATGCGAGTTGAGAGTAATGTTTACCTTGTTGGAGATCCTAGGTCTAAGGTAGTTGATGGCCTCATCTACGACTTGATGGACATTTTCGGATTTGATCACGGGCGAACTGCCAATATTGCTAAATCTTTCTGTGATCATTTTAAGTTTGATCACATCTTTTTCCAATTCCAGGATTACTTCCTTGTTCTCTTCCCAGACGGGGGAGTTCTTAAAATAATCGATCCAGGCCATGAGTGAGGCCAGGGGGGTGCCCAGCTGGTGGGCAGTTTCCTTGGTAAGTCCTGCCCAAACCCTGTTTTGCTCCGCTATTTTGGATTGATTAAAAACCGCATAAGCCAGGAGGCCAAAGACCAGGATTACGGAGAGTTGAACATAGGGATAAAAATACAGGGAAACCAGGAGGTCCGAGTTTTTGTAATAAATATACTGATCGAGCTCAGCCAGGATAACCGGCTCATATTCTGCCTTCATGAGCTGAAGTTCTGCTTTCAACTTTTCATTGATTTCTTCTTCTGTAGCATCTTCTTCAAATTTAATATTTCTATAAATACCCGTAGGATTGCCAAAGGCATCGGCAATAATGACAGGGATATCATGGTTTTGTACGATGATTTCCTGATTGATAAAAGTTAGATTATCCGAGTTGTTTGCAGCATATTCAAGGGCTCTGGCAAACAAGTCAATTTGCTTTTTCTCCCTTTCTTTCAATTCTTCCACCAATGTATTGGTATAAGATATTGATCCAATACTGATTAGGAGAGAAAGCCCAAAAACCATCCACTTGACCTTTCCTTTGTTTTGGTAAAAGTCCAAGGTGGTCAAATCTTGAAATTTGTTCTTCATTATTCTAATGTTAAGCAGACAATCTTTATAACTCGGTTTTGTGGAATACAGTATCTGTTTAACCTGGAAATACCACCATACTTTTGCAACCTTCCAAATTGGAATAATTTGATATTTATGGTTTGGGTCTTCCGAAGCGGAGAAGTACTAGGTACAAAGTACAATGTTCTCTCTTTGTGCCTTGTACTTGGTACGTTGTACTTTTCAACCCTACTCTCAACTCGCCTTAAACCATCTCCACAGGGTCCTATAACCGACCTTGGTTCCGTGGACCAAAATACCTATACGATATATCTTCCCTGCCAGCCATGTGGTAAAAAGAAAGCCTGCAATCAGCAGAATTATGGACAGGGCCAAATCAAAAAATGGAACGCCATAGCTGATCCTTCCCATCATGGCTATGGGCGAAGTAAAAGGAATCACAGAAAGCCAGAAGGAAATATTGCTATTGGGATCATCCAAGACAAAAATAAATAAACCCAAATAAGCTATAATCAGAGGTATAGTTACCGGGAACATAAATTGCTGGGCATCTGAAGGGGTATCCACTGCAGCGCCGATGGCCGCAAAGAAGGCCCCATACAACAGGTATCCCCCTATAAAGTAAAATATAAAGGTGAGGGCCAATTGAATCAAATTGATGTCTTGGATAACCTGCAAGATCTGTTCTATTTCACCTGGGCCATCAAAGAGCCGGTTAGCATCCGGATTGGCCAATTCCAAAGCCTGTTGCTGTGGCATCTGCATCCCGAAATATCCCATGATTAAAGAGGAAACCGCACTTATCAAAATTATCCAAATCAAAAACTGGGTAAGGCCAACCGCTCCGATTCCGATTATTTTGCCCATCATCAGTTGAAAGGGTTTCAAGGAAGAAATAAGAATTTCAATAATTCTACTGGATTTCTCTTCTATGACTCCTTGCATGATCTGGTTTCCATATACAAATATAAAGGTATAGATTAAAATACCGGCGATAAAGCCTATGGCATAATTGACAGTGGCATTGGAAATGGTTTCTTGGCCAAAGGTATCTAAAGTTACGGATTGGATAGAAACGTTGGTTTTTAAGTCTGCAATTATGGCTGGGTCAATCCCGGAATCATAGAGCCTTAGCTCTTCGATTTTTCTTTTTAAAGTAGCTTCTAAGCTTCCTAAGAAAGTCCTACTTGGATTTTCTATCGAATAATAGGATATTCCGACTGGCTTCTCCAAATCTATCTTTGGTATATGCAGAAAACCATACCTGCTCTCTTTGCGAACCAACTCCTTAGCTTCATCTATATTGATGTCAGAATATGAAAAGGCATAATTGTCAGCACTTTCCATAAAAAAACTGTTGTTTTCATCCACCACTTCAATGATCCTTAAAGCATCTCCTCCATTGCTATCACTTATAGCTATCCAAAGAAAAATGCCCATAATGGTAGGAAAGATGAGGGGAGTGATTAACGTGGCCAATAAAAATGATTTTTTCTTTACCCGGGCCAGGTATTCTCTTTTGATCACTAAAAGAATTTTATTCATGATCGCTTTCTTTGATTTTTTGGATAAAGATTTCCTCTATGGAAGGGATGACTTCCTCAAAGCCTAAAATTTCTCCGAAATGCATCAAATGGCGTAGCATCATGTTAGGCGGGGCATCATCAAGGGTTATGGAAAAGCTAACGTACTCTTGATGATCTATTACGTCATCCCATTCGGGGGGCAATGCATTTTCGTTTTTGATTAATTTGACCGCAAAAGTATTGGGTCTTGCATTCCTTTTTATTTCCTGTACCGGACCATCTATGACCTTGTATGACTTATTGATCATGGCGATATTATCGCACAACAAATCCACAGATTCCATCCTATGTGTGGAGAGAATTACAGTGGTCCCGGAATTTCTTAAGGCTAGGATTTCGTTTTTAATTATATCCGCGTTTACGGGATCAAAACCTGAAAACGGTTCATCCAGGATGAGCAGTTCCGGGCCATGAATAACGGTGGCTATAAACTGCACTTTTTGGGCCATGCCCTTGGAGAGATCTTCTATTCTCTTGTCTTTCCATTCGGAGATTTGAAGTCTTTTGAGCCAGTAATTCACTTTTATTTTGGCATCTGAAGCAGATAGTCCTTTTATTTGGGCAAAATATAGGAGCTGTTCACCTACCTTCATTTTTTTATACAAACCACGCTCTTCGGGCAGGTAGCCAATATGTTTGATATGATCAGGGCGTAATGTTTCATTTTTAAATAAAATATATCCTGAATCACCCTCTATGATTTGATTTACGATTCTTATCAAAGTAGTTTTCCCTGCCCCATTTGGGCCTAACAATCCAAAAATAGAACCTTTAGGGACCTGTAAATCAATATCGGTAAGTGCAGGATGATTACCATATGATTTATTAAGTGAATTTATTTCTAAAACATTCAAGAAAGACGGGTGTTAATATTCAACAATGATAAAAAGATAAGCAGCCAAGCTTGCAATTTCGGCGTTTTTTATTCCAGAGAAACAGAACCAACGGATATGTCAATCAAAAATGTCATGAGATTGGCTGCATTTCTTTTATAACCTTTACTCACATACGTCTTGTTCTCTATTTCTTTTAGATTTCCCGGAATGGAAGTCCTGCACATGGCTGTGGATTTTATTTTGACTATATATGGGTGGCTGTCCGAAGGCAAATCGATATTTACAGATCCTGCGCCAACCATGGTCAAAACGGTACTTCCCCCAGGAATATTGTCAGCAAAGGAGAGATTAAGTGTGCCGTAATCTACATTAAAAAACATGTTTTTGGCATTGGAATAATTAATGCCCTTGGCATCAATGGTCCCCATATTGATCATCACCATCATGGTATCCATGCTTACTGAATTGAGGGTGTTGTTGGAGTAATCCAAGGAAATATCAGCACTGGCCGATTTAATTTTACAATTGGAAACAGACAAGTTTGACAGATCAAAATTAGCCTTTCCTATGCCCAGGCTAAAATTTAGATCATATAAAAAGGTGGTGTCCAAATCTATATACCAGGAATGGTCAAAGTCTTCGTTACTTCCGGAGAATAATCTATAGGAAAGGCTTTTGCCAAGGTTTTCGGATTCAATATTCTGGTGATCTATATTGGCGTTAAGAATCCCCTGAGAGATATGATGTGTAAAAGTGGGCAAAATATTTACTTTGGCCAAGTGTGCATGAACTCTTAAGGGTTGACCGGAATTTTTGTGTTTAATATACGATGTTCCTTTATAGGATGAAAAATCAAATCGGACCAGATTAAATCCCTCTTTTTCATCTACTATAAATTCCTTAGTAATCTGAGCATCTAACAGTGGCGTAATTCCTATGAGCACAAAAATCAATAAGCATAATTTTTTAAGCATACGGAAAAATACGGTGTCAATCGCAAAAGGTTTTATTTCCATCAAAAAAGCCGGAAGGTATCCGGCTTTTAATCATCAAAAAAACTCTTTCATCTTATCGAAGATGCTTTTCTCGGATTTCCCTGGAGCGGGGGCGAAGTTTTCAGAATTCTTTAGCCCTTCAAGTATATCTTTTTCCTCTTTGGTCAATTGTTTGGGTGTCCATACATTCACATGGATCAATTGATCTCCCTTGCCATATCCGTTCAATTCCTTGATTCCTTTGCCTTTTAGTCTCAATATTCTACCACTTTGGGTTCCGGATTCCAGTTTTATCTTGACTTTGCCATCTATGGTGGGTACTTCCACTTGTGCTCCCAAGACGGCATCAATAAAGCTGACATACAAATCATAAACAACATTGTTCCCGTCCCTTTGTAGGGAATCATGCTCGATTTCTTCTATGACGATCAACAAATCTCCTGGAATACCGCCTGGTGCTTCATTCCCTTTTCCCGAAAGGCTCAATTGCATGCTGTCGCTAACACCTGCAGGGATATTAATAGGGATAATCTCTTCTTTAACTATCAATCCTTTTGCATCAGCTTCTGCCGGCTTTTTGTCTACCATTTGACCACTGCCCCCACAGGCAGGACAAGTGCTTGCCGAAACCATCTGGCCCAACATGGTGTTCACCACTTTTTTGATCTGCCCGGCACCGTTACATGATGAACAGTTTTTGAAAGTAACCCCATTTGCTACCAGATGACGTTTTACTTTTATTTTCTTTTCTACACCATTGGCTATTTCCGCAAGGTTAAGCTTGAGTTTAACACGCAGATTGGTTCCTTTTTTTGACCTTCTGCCCCCACGGCTTCCACCACCGAAGAAAGAATCAAAGCCTCCTCCTCCAAAGATGTCCCCAAATTGAGAGAAGATGTCATCCATGTTCATGCCACCACCGTAGCCCCCATTTCCACTCACGCCTTGATGTCCAAATTGGTCATAGCGCTGGCGCTTTTCAGCGTTGCTTAGTACCTCATAGGCTTCTGCGGCTTCTTTGAATTTTTCTTCTGCTGCAGGATCGTCCGGATTTTTATCAGGGTGATGTTTAATGGCCATTTTTCTATAGGCTTTTTTGATCTCCTCCTGATTTGCATCCTTTGCAATCTCTAATACTTCGTAATAATCTCTTTTTACCATAACATTTTAAGATCCAATAACCACTTTAGCATATCTTACTACTTTAGTGCCAAGGGTATATCCTTTTTCTACCACATCTATCACTTTTCCTCTCATCTCTTCTGTTGGGGCAGGGACCATCGTAATTGCTTCTTGGGTTTCTGCATCAAATGCTGTGCCTATCAATCCTTCCACAGGTTTCAGTCCTTTGTCTTCCAACACCTTACTCAGTTTGTTATAGATCAGATGGTTACCTTCAATTATACTTTGAATTTCTGTTTCCTCTGTTTTCAGAGACCTTTCGAAATCATCCACTATAGGGATCATATCCAGGATCACATCTTCAGAAGCTGTTTTAATTAAATCCAAACGTTCTTTGGCCGTTCTTCTTCTGTAATTTTCAAACTCTGAGTATAACCTCAAATATTTATCCTTTAGCTCTTGATTTTCTGCCTTTAATTTATCTTCGTCGGATAATTCTGCCGTTCTAATCTGTTCTTCCACTTTAAGTTCCTCTTCCTGAGGCTCAACTGATTCTTCAGAACGGTTTTCTTTTGTGGTTTCTTCTTTTTCTAAATTATCTTTCTCCGCCATAATTTTTGATATTTTAAAAGTTAACAATCGATAATCAATTAGTTTGCCATTCTAGTAATACTGACAAACTGGCATTATTCCAGTATTGCTGTCCATATCATATCCTTCAGCTTATCCAGGTTATACTGGGTCATGGAGGATATGAAAATAGCAGGAATACCTTGAGGAAGATCCGCTGCCATTTCTTCCCTCAACTCTTCATCCAACATATCTGCTTTGGAAATCCCTAAAACTCCCTTTTTATCCAAAAGTTCAGGATTATACTTTTTCAATTCATTAATGAGAACAGCATATTCGGCCTTAATATCATCCGCATCTGCAGGAATAAGGAATAAAAGGATGGAATTTCGTTCAATATGTCTCAGGAACCTTAAGCCCAAACCCCTTCCTTCCGCTGCACCTTCGATGATACCCGGAATATCTGCCATAACAAATGATTTGTCGTCCCTATAACCCACTACACCAAGATTGGGGACTAAAGTAGTGAAAGGATAATCGCCTATTTCAGGCTTTGCAGCAGAAATGGTAGACAACAAGGTGGACTTTCCAGCATTGGGAAACCCCACCAAACCCACATCTGCCAACAATCTGAGTTCAAGGATCATCCATTCTTCCACACCCTCTTCTCCGGGTTGGGCATAATGGGGAGCTTGGTTGGTAGCTGATTTGAAATGGTCATTACCCAATCCACCTCTTCCCCCGGGGGTAAGTATGATCTCCTGTCCATCTTCGGTGATTTCATATCTCACTTCGCCTGATTCCGCCTCTTTGGCCAAAGTCCCTAAAGGTACTTCCAGTACAACGTCTTTACCATCGGCGCCTTTTCTACGGCCTCCTTCTCCTCCTTTTCCATTTTCAGCGATAACATGCTTTTTATATTTGAGGTGAAGTAAGGTCCAAAGTTGTGCGTTGCCCCTTAATATTATATTTCCTCCCCGGCCACCATCACCGCCATCGGGCCCTCCTTTTGGCACGTGCTTTTCCCTTCGAAAATGAACGGAACCTGCACCTCCTGCCCCGGATCTGGAGCAAAATTTCACATAATCTATAAAATTTGATTCTGCCAAGATCTTTTAATTTAATTTCACCAAAAAAATTGGCTAAGCCTGAATGCTTAGCCAATCCAATAATTTTCACAAAGTTACAAGGTTTTTACCAAATATTTTAGTAGGATTAATTATTTGGTTATTATTGGTTCAGTGGGGTCTATGGGAATCTTATATTTATGGTCCAGGTCTTCCGAAGCGGAAAAGGAATAAGTACAAAGGACAAACTCTTCCCTACCTTCGGCAGGCAGGCGACTTCGGTCTTCCAGCCTGTAATGTCAGGACATGACAGTGCGGGTTCATCCAACTTCTGACATCTAACCTTCGACAACTTCAAGCTTCCCTCCAACTTCCCTCTTTCAATAACTATCCACCACCTCACTTATTTGGTCAAAAATTTCATCTATCCCTCCCACACCGTACACAGTGGATAGTTTGTCCTGGTTTTTGTAGAAATCAGCAACGGGAAGTGTTTCCTCCTTATATACTTTTATCCGGGTATTGACTTTGTTTTCATCTTGGTCATCCGTTCTTCCTGAAGTTTTGCCCCGTCCCGTAATCCTTTCCTTCAAAATGTCTTCAGGGACTTCCAAGGCAATCATTCCTGAAATTTCCATGGAATTTTTTTCCAAAAGCTTATCCAAGGCTTCAGCTTGTGCCACTGTTCTTGGGAAGCCATCAAAGATAAAACCCTGGACATCTTCGGTAGACTTTATCTCTTCCTCCACCATGCCTATTACCACCTCATCGGGTACCAATCTGCCCTCATCCATATATTTTTTGGCTGATTGACCCAATTCTGTTCCTTCACCCAAATGTTTCCTGAATAGATCACCAGTTGATATATGGTTAAGTTTATATTTCTCAATCAGTTTCTCACTTTGAGTTCCTTTTCCTGCTCCCGGCGGTCCGAATAAAACTATATTAAGCATAATAAATTAATTTCATATGTATATAACTTGATTTTTAACGGTCAAATCGAATCTCCCCGGAAATATTCATCCTGGTGTGTGAGGCTTTTCTCATGCTTTATTTCATTAATGATTTTTAAATGTATAAACCTAAGCAAACTACCAAGAAATTATTTTAATTGGTAGACTTCTTTTAAATTCCTTCCATACCCATCATAATCCAGGCCATAGCCCACTACAAATTTATTGGGGATTTCAAAGCCGACATATTTTACTGAAATATTTTTTGTAAGGGCATCGGGCTTTAATAATAAGCTGACAATCTGAACGCTATTTGGTTTTTTTTCTTTTATCACCTCCAAAATATAGGACATACTCAGCCCCGTATCCACAATATCCTCCACGATAATAACATCCTTATCCAAAAGGTCCTTCTCCAATCCAATAAGGGATTTAATTTTTCCGGTGGATGACATTGAAGCATAGGAGGAAACTTTCATGAAGGAAATTTCGACGGATAGATCTAAATGCTTTGACAAATCGGATAAAAACATAAATGCTCCGTTCATTATGCCTATTACAATAGGTGTACTCCCTTTGTAATCAGCCGTTATTTGTTGGCCCAGTTCGGACACCCGCTGAAGGAGTTCTTTTTCTGTAATGAAGGGGATGAATCGTTTGTCTTTGATCTGAATCATAATATAAAAAACCTTTTACACTCTCCTCTGCCTGATGGCTTCATAAATCAAAACAGCAGCAGCTACTGAGACATTTAAGCTTTCTATGTTCCCTGCCATTGGAATACCCACAAATTCATCTGTTATTCCCATCAATTCATGGGAGATGCCGTCCTCCTCAGAACCTAAAACCAAGGCGGTCGGCACTCTGAAGTCGGCCTCATACATTTTTCTTTCTGTCTTTTCGGTTGCACTTACCACATTTAAACCCATTTTTTTCAGATCTTTGACTGTATAGTAAAGGTTTTTGACTCTACAGACAGGGAGAAAATTAAGGGCTCCGGCAGAAGTTTTGACGGCATCAGAATTGATTTGGGCACTTCCTTTTTCTGGGATTACCAAGGCATGGACTCCGGCCACATCAGCCGTTCTGGCTATTGCTCCAAAATTCCTGACATCTGTAATCCTGTCCAATATCATGATCAAAGGGGATACTCCCTTAGAAAAGCATTCATCAATTACATTGTCCAAAGAAGCATAGGAAATAGCCGAAATATGGGCAACTACTCCCTGATGGTTTTTCCGTGTAGTCCTGTTAAGCTTAGCTTCTGGGACTCTGACGACGGGAATGCTTTCCTGTTTGGCCAGGCCAAGCAGTTCTTTGATCAATTCATTGTTCAATTCCTTATTGACAAGTATTTTATCAATTTCTTTGCGCGCCTTCAGTGCTTCAATGACGGCTCTGGTGCCAAAAATGAAATCTTTTTCGTTTTCTTCTTTTCCAATCAGAAAGCCATCCTTCCGCTTCTCCATAATGTGATGCTTTTAAACCATTCGGGCTGATAAGCCCTGGAACGGTTCAGTATGTAATAATTAGGGGTCAAAATATTTTTGACGCGTGCAAAGGTAAAGTTAATTTTTGATTTTGAATTTATTCCATCATAAATCCAAATCTCCCGGTCCGAGTGGAAATAGACTTCCTGGGGCGGGCCCATGACAATATAGATCATACCCCGGTCTGTCATCCAGCCCTCTTTGAAACCGGAAAAAAGAATATTGGCAAATTCTACTTGTCTGAAATACTCCCTGATCAGTGCTTTTGCTTTTTCCTCGTCTTTGGTTATATTGATCCAATATTGATCCAAGGCTGATTTTTTATTGTCAGCTTCCAACAAGGCCTCATGTTCCTTTCGGGTTGAAATATAGGCCACCCTCTCCACCATCTCTTCCCAAGAAGGGACATTGGGGAAAGATTCCGGTACGGTTTTTACCAATAAACCTGCAGAAGATGAGGTATCGGATTGAATAAAGTAGTATCCTTCACGATCAAAGGTCTTAGGCGCATTCACCAAGAAGTCTCCATCATCAATTACTGAAACCTCTTTTTGAACCGCCGGAGTTTTAGTTTCCATTGGAGGAAGTGGAACGTGAAAATCCTGTGGGTAAAAATAGCTGTACAGGTTTACTCCTTTGTTGCTTTTGAAGAGCAAAGCCTCGTTTACGTGCAAGAAAGTCTGATCGAAGGGAATATTGTTTCCATAATAAGCCCCAAAATCAGTTTGTTCAAAAACAAAAGGACTGATTAAATTGGTGTGATAAACGTATTCATCATCTTGCCTTAAATCTTTGGCCCAAAACACCACATAGGCTTCTTCTTGACTGGAGGGGATTTCTACAATTTCCTCGAAATAATAATGGCTCTCTGTGTCATATTTTAGATCGGATTCCTCCAAGGGAATGATTTTTTCCTCTGTAATGCTTTCCTGAAAGCTGCTCACAAGACTATAAGAAAAAAGATAATCACTAAACTGTGGGTCTGCTTCCAGTTTTTCTGCCAACATCTGAAGCTTAAATGTCCTATCCTCTTCTTTGATGGGAATCACCTTTAGCGCCAACCTTGAATACCTGGAGTATCTTAGATTCTGGTTTATATTTTCCAAAGAAGATTGAGCAGTGACTGTAAGACCAGGGGCGGTGAGCAGTAGCCCGATCAGTAGGCTTTGTTTAAATGTCTTTATCTTTATCATCGTTTGGTTTTAAAAATTAATCTTAATTTTGTCCAAAATAATCAAATTTTAAATGACTACCTATACAACGGAAATTGCATCCGATAAGTTGATCAGTGATAATCCAATTCATCAACGTCTATTGAAAGCATACATTGCTGCCAAGCCCATTGTAAATGGGGATTTATTGGAAGTTGGCTGTGGGGAAGGGAGAGGAGTTGAAGTTTTACTGGATCAGGTAAAGACTTATCATGGTCTGGATAAAATCCGGGGAGTAATTGAAAAATTGGAGCAAAGGTTCCCCATGGCTACCTTTGAACAAGCGGTCATTCCCCCTCTGGGGACCATTCCATCCAATAAATTTGATACGGTGGTGAGTTTTCAGGTGATAGAACATATTGAAGACGATCAACTTTTTCTGCAGGAAATCCATAGGGTTTTAAAACCAGGGGGCAAGGCGATCATCTCCACTCCAAATATCAGGCATACCCTAAGCAGAAACCCCTGGCATATCAGGGAATATACAGGGAATCAATTGAAGTTGCTGTGCGAAGGAATCTTTAAGAAAGTGGAGGCCAAAGGCATTGGCGGGAATGAAAAAGTTTGGGCCTATCATGAAGCCAACAGGCGGTCAGTTGATAGGATAACACGATTTGATATTTTCAACCTGCAATACAGATTGTCAGCTTCTCTGCTCAGGGTGCCTTATGAAATACTCAACAGAATGAACAGAAATAAGCTCCACAAGCAGCAGGGAAGTTCGGTTGGGGAAATTTCCCATGAGGACTATCTGGTGGTGGACCATCCTGATAAGGGGCTGGATTTGTTTTATGTGCTGCGGAAAGAAAAGAGCTAAGGCAGAACCATATGTGTGGCTAAAGCCAAATGTGACCAGAGTCTTGCTATCCCGTCAGCTGAAGCAGACGGCAATTATTGTTTAGTCCTGTATTGTTTATGAACACTGCCCCATTGGCTTAAGCGGTAGGCGAATGATAATCCTCCGAGTGTCAAGTCACACCTAATTTGACGGTTAAAATAGATTTCTTATCTTTGGTTAAAACCATGAAAAAATATAAGGTCACATTAACCAAAGAAGAAAGAGAAGAACTTCAAACGCTAGTCAAGAAAGGCAA
>JBBDSC010000228.1:0-2546 GCA_040905145.1 Anditalea sp. | reverse complement strand
GTGGAGATCTTTCCATGGCAGAATATGAAAGTATGTTGGGAAGAGGGGGAGGACGTCGCAGCATGACGGTGGAATATTTTGAAAATTATTGGAGGCCAAACCAGACTGACGGTATTTATGCCACCCCTATCCGAAAAAGTGCAGACGGCGCAAGTTCCAACGGGAGTCTAGTGTTTAAAGGAACTTATGTAAATATTCAAAACGTGGTGTTGGGATATACTTTGCCCAACAATATTGCGAGCAGGGCCAATATTTCAAATTTACGGATGTACCTGAGTGTACAAAATGCCCTGTACTTTACCCAATACCCAGGATTTAATCCGGAGGTTAATTTCCGGGGTGATTCTGCCCTATCACAAGGGATTGACCGTGGGGCATACCCCTTGGCCCGGACAATTTCGTTGGGAATTAATTTAGCATTGTAAAATTAACTTTATTATGAAGAAATTATTTTCACTGATTATATCAATAGCCACAATGATTTCCTGTACGGAGGAATTCTTGGACAGACAGCCGGAGGATACCTTGTCCACTGAGGCCTTTTTCAACAATCCCAGTGAGATCAAGGCTGGTTTGATAGCTTGTTACGAACCTTTGCAGTCAATTTATGGCCGAAATGATCTTCCTCAATACCTGGAGATTATATCCGATGATGGACGGCATGTTCATTGGCAAAGTGATGATTACCTGTTTATGAAAACAACGAGTAATTCAAGGTTTAACCTGTGGAGGGATCATTACAAGATAATTGTCAATGCCAATAACATCATAGATATAATCAATAACTATGAGCCTCTGAATACTTCACAGAGTAATTTGCTCAACGCCTATCGTGGGGAAGCAAGTTTTCTCCGCGCATTGGCATATTTTAATCTGGTAAGGATTTATGGGGATGTTCCTAAATTAGTGGACCGTCTTAATGATCCCACCAATGCTATTGGTATTGGAAGGACTTCTGTTAGCGAAATTTACAATTCCGTAATTATTCCTGACTTGGAATTTGCCGTAGCCAATTGTTTTAAAAAGGGTGATCCAGACCTTCAGGGGGAAGAAGCGCGAGCCAGCAAAGGGGCAGCTTTGACAATACTCGGAAAAGTTTATTTAACATTGGAAGATTATGCAAAAGCTGCTGAATCCCTTAAAAGGTTGATAGTGGACAAAGAAGCAGGAGATTATTCCTTATTGTCAGATTTTTCCCAAATCCATGTCGCAGAAAATAAATTCAACGATGAGTCCATTTTTGAAGTGAATTATAATGCAACTGCAGGACAGCCTAACTTCCTCTTCAAATGGATGACAAATGAAAATGGCTACCGCTATGGTGTCGCCACAGGGGGCGGTCCAATTGTCATGTTCAACTTTATAGAAGAATTTGTTGCTGACGATGATTGGATCAGTAACCCGGATTACACACGATATAATGCCACCCTGGATTCTGGAAAATTGCCCGGAGGAAGTCCTGAACTTCAACCCTGGCCCAAAAAATTTACACCTGAAAAAAGCACTTTGGCCCAATATGATATCACTGGTACAGACAACAATTACATGGTAACCCGATATGCAGATGCTTTGTTGATGTATGCCGAAGCCCTACTGGGAATCAATCAGCCAAATGAGGCCGTTATCTATGTTAATATGGTAAGGGAAAGAGTTGGCTTGAAGGGGATAACTCCTGATGAATTGGATCTGGAGCGAATACTTCACGAAAGGCGGTTGGAATTGGCTTTTGAAGGCCACCGTTTTCTGGATTTGGTAAGAACAGGAAAAGCCATAGAGAAAATCACCTGGGCTTTGACAACTCCAATCGGCTATGATGTCCGGATTTTTACTACCGAACCCATTGAGGAATTTCAGTTACTTCTGCCTATACCTGTAGGGGAAATTGAAAAAGACCCCTCTTTGACCCAAAATCCAGGATATTAGTGGATGATTTTATTGACAAATAAAATATTTATGGCCTGTTAGGTATCCGGATTTGGCCATCAAAAAAAAATGAAAAAAATGAAAAAGATAAAAAATTCTTTATTATTAGGGTTGATCACTCCCTTTATCTTCTTATCCTGTCTGGAGGAGGACATCGTGCCAATTCCTACAGTAAATGATGTGAAGATGTATATGTCGGACATAGCGGGAAATGATTCACTTATTACCCAGCCAACCGTGAACCAACCCCTGAAATTTGTGGTTGAAACAGATGCTGATATTGCTACGGTTTGGCCCGGGGGTGAAAGAAGGATTGTTAAAAAGCGGAATACAGAAACGGATTCTATAGACATGTTCGGCAATCCGGTATTAATTGTCAGCGATGATTATTCTGATTATGGACTGGTCAAGGCCAGGGGATTCAAAACATCTCTTGGGGAAACAGGCTGGCATACTTCCTATACTTATGAAACAGCTGGTGAGTTTGATCTTAATATTGTAGTTACAAATCATGGCTATCAAGGACCTAATTTTAAACAGGTCGTCCACGATGCGGGTATGGTCACCGTAGTTGGTCCAGAAGCCAATTAGAATCATACCGTTTATTATCTAAAATGAAGGCA
>JBBDSC010000227.1:0-15558 GCA_040905145.1 Anditalea sp. | reverse complement strand
TCAATGTATATGATAATTTGGTTTGATTGGGGAGATTTGAGAATATGAGTCTTGGATCTTGATTCTTGATACTGTTCTAATACCCATACTTTTTACCCCAAAGCTTCTGCAAATTCCTTCTAAGTTCATTTTCCCTTGCATTGGCCCCGGGGTCATAAAGCTTTTGTCCCTTCAACTTATCCGGCATAAATTCCTGATGGACAAAGTTATTTTCATAATCATGGGAATATTTATATTCTTTGCCATAATTCAAGTCCTTCATCAATTTGGTAGGGGCATTTCTTAAATGTAGGGGAACGGACAAGTCCCCTTCCTGTCTGACCAATTCCTGCGCTTTATTGATCGCCATGTAGCTGGCGTTGCTTTTTGCAGAACTGGCAAGATAAGTTACGCACTGTGAAAGAATAATCCTTGACTCAGGATAACCAATCATTTTTACTGCTTCAAAGCAATTGGTCGCCAACAATAACGCATTGGGATTGGCATTCCCAATATCTTCAGAGGCCAAAATCACCAACCTTCGGGCAATAAATTTCACATCCTCCCCTCCTTCTATCATCCTTGCCAGCCAATATACTGCGGCATTAGGATCACTTCCCCGGATGGATTTGATAAAGGCAGACACAATATCATAATGCTGCTCCCCGGATTTATCGTAAATGGCGATGCGTTGCTGAGCGATTTCTATTACCTTTTCGTTGGTAATGACACAGGGGACCTCGTTCATCCCCTCTATGGTTATTTCCAGGAGGTTCAACAGTTTGCGGCCGTCTCCTCCGGAAATCCGGAGCAAGGCCTCGGTTTCCTTAAGTTCTACCGATACCTTTTTCAGCAAAATATCCTTTTCCAACGCCTGCTTTAACATCCCTTCCAGTTCTTTTTTTCCTAAGGCATTAAGGGTAAAGACTTGGCACCGGGACAGCAGGGCGGCATTGACTTCAAAAGAAGGGTTTTCTGTGGTAGCACCGATTAATCTAATAACACCTTTCTCCACCGCTCCCAAAAGTGCGTCCTGTTGTGATTTGTTAAAACGGTGAATCTCATCAATAAACAAAACCACCCCCTGCTGAAAACGGGCTTTTCCGATAATTTCCCGAATATCCTTAACACCGGAACTGATGGCACTAAGGGAATAAAATGGGGCTTTGACTTCATTGGCTATAATATTGGCAATTGTGGTTTTTCCCACACCTGGTGGGCCCCAAAGGATCAAGGAAGGAACTGTCCCTGATTTAATGGCCTTAAAAAGAAATGAACTGGGAGAAGATAAATGCTCCTGGCCTATAAGGTCTTCCAATTTTGTTGGCCGCATTCTTTCTGCTAAAGGGGTCTGGTTCATCATGTTTAAGAATATTCAAAAGCCTTAGACAATGCCTCCATAAGGTCCTTTGCAATGACAGATACTACTAACTTCAGCTCTTACTGTTTTTTTTAATTTGAGGGTTTAACCCTGTATTAAGAACTTCTTCCATATCCGCCAGTTCAATGTTTAATGCTCTGGTAGAAATTTGAATTTCTATTAAGGACAAAAACAAAGAGACCAACAAAGCCATCATGCTTAACATAAATACAATATTGGCCGCTTGGCTAAACTCTTGGTATATTAAAAACATGCAAATCACACAAAGCAAGAAACTCAGTACCCCATAAACCTGCATGTTTTTAATCATGTTCAACCTTCTTCTCAGGTTTTTGATCTGATCCACGATAACGGTCTGGTCCGGATGCTCAAGATGGATGCTATGTAAGCTCCTGATCAGGCTGGCAATGGCCAAAAACCTGTTGGTAAAGGCCAACATTAACAAAGTAATGGCCGAAAACAGTAATGCAGGCGTTGAGAGTTCGAGCTCCATGTGGTTAATTTATCCCCTAAATTCAATATTTTTACGCAAAATAAAAACCCCATCAAGTTATTTGAAGGGGTTCAACCTATTTCTTACCATCCGAAGACGAAGACCTTCCAGGTTTTTTGAAACCTGGAAGGTCTAAACCAGCAATTGGCGTTATAAATGTATCACCTCACCGTAGGCAGCGGCGGCGGCTTCCATAGTCGCTTCTGACATGGTAGGGTGCGGATGAACAGTTTTAATCAGTTCATGGCCCGTAGTCTCCAATTTCCTGATAGCAACTATTTCAGCGATCATTTCAGTTACATTGGACCCGATCATATGGGCACCCAATAGTTCCCCATATTTTGCATCAAAAATCAATTTAACAAAACCATCTTTGGCCCCTGCTGCTGAAGCTTTTCCTGAGGCAGAAAAGGGGAATTTTCCTATCTTGATCTCATATCCTGCCTCTTTGGCTGCTTTTTCGGTATACCCTACGGAAGCAATTTCCGGTGAGCAATAGGTACAACCAGGAAGGTTATTGTAATCCAGGGCTTCAGGAGATTGACCTGCAATCTTCTCCACGCAAATAATCCCTTCAGCTGAAGCAACGTGGGCCAGAGCTGGCCCTGCCACTACATCCCCAATAGCATAATAACCCGGCATATTGGTCTTGTAAAACTCATCCACTTTGATCTTTCCTTTATCTACGAGGATGCCTACATCTTCAAGTCCACAGTCTTCGACGTTGGAAACCACACCAACAGCAGATAATACCACATCGCATTCCAGTGCTTCTTCTCCATTTTCTGTTTTCACGGTCACCTTGCAGCCGTCACCTTTGGTATCGACTGCAGTCACTTCAGAGCTGGTCATTATTTTCATGCCCTCCTTTTTATACAACTTCTCCAAAGTCCTGGACACTTCTTCGTCTTCATTGGGCACTACTCTGTCCAGGAATTCCACTATAGTCACTTCAGTACCTATAGTACTGTAAAAATAAGCGAATTCCACACCTATGGCACCAGAGCCGACCACTACCATTTTTTTCGGCTGCTTCTCCAAGGCCATGGCTTTTCTATAACCTATGATTTTCTTGTTGTCTATCTTCAGGGCAGGAAGTTCTTTGGATCTGGCCCCTGTAGCAATGATGATATGATCGGCAGAATAAATGTTCTTATTGCCATCCGGGCCTTCCACCTCCACCTTTTTTCCTGGCTTGACTTTGCCCCATCCTGTCAGTTTCTCTATTTTATTTTTTTTGAATAGAAACTGGATACCCTTGCTCATGCCATCTGCCACTCCCCGGCTTCGCTTGATCATGTCCTCAAAATTGGCTTTTGCATCTTTTACAGTGATACCATAATCAGCCGAATGGTTGATATATTCGAATACCTGCGCACTTTTAAGTAACGCTTTGGTGGGTATACAACCCCAGTTAAGACAGATCCCGCCTAGCTCCGCAGTCTCTACCACGGCAGTTTTCAGGCCTAACTGAGAAGCGCGGATCGCAGCTACATAACCTCCTGGACCACTACCGACTACGATAACATCAAATTTGGTTGAAGACATTTTATAATATTTTAATTGCTCTTTACGTTATATAAATCATTTTTACCTATGCAAATCTATAATTTTAATGTTCAGAAAAAAAATTGGTTTTGATTATGGTTTGCTACATAAAGCTATTTTTTGTGGAATCGGCTATTTGCCAGTGATAGAAACCTGGTCAGGTCCCCCGGATTTTACATGTTCCTTGTTTTTGGGAATTAATTTCTATTTTTGAAAAACCAAGCATTCAATCCAACGGAGTTACTGACCATGATTAATGACCGAAAACCGATTTAGAATAGGAAGGCCATTGATCCTGAAAGTAGCGTGGATATGGATTTGTTGGATCTAATGACAAAACTAAACCGAAAATTATTGATATGGGATTATTATCAGGAAAAACCGCTCTTGTCACGGGAGCTTCTAAGGGAATAGGCAGGGCCATTGCCCTAAAATTTGCACAAGAGGGTGCCAATGTGGCCTTTACCTACCTCTCCAGTGTGGAAAAAGCCGAGACATTGGAGCACGAATTACTGGCTTATAATCAGACCGAAAAAGGGTTTGGACATGCCACAGTTTCAAAAAATGCCAAGGGTTTTAAATCAGACGCCTCCAACTTTAAAGCCGCTGAGGAATTAATCAATAATGTAGTTGCTGAATTCGGCTCTCTTGATATTTTGGTCAACAATGCAGGGATTACCAAGGATAATCTGCTCATGAGAATGTCTGAGGAACATTGGGATGAGGTCATCAATACCAACCTTAAATCCTGCTTCAATACAGTAAAAGCAGTCACCAGGACCATGATGAAACAAAAATCAGGATCTATCATTAACATTACTTCGGTAGTAGGCATAAAAGGGAATGCGGGACAAGCCAATTATGCTGCTTCCAAAGCAGGGATCATTGGCTTTACCAAATCAATAGCATTGGAATTAGGCTCCAGAAATATCCGTTGCAATGCAGTGGCCCCTGGGTTTATTGAAACCGAAATGACGGGGATTTTAGAGGAAAAAACGGTACAAGGCTGGAGGGATGCCATCCCTATGAAACGCGGCGGGCAGCCCGAAGAGGTGGCCAATGCCTGCGCTTTTTTGGCCTCAGACATGAGTTCTTATATCTCAGGTCAAGTACTTCAGATTGATGGTGCCATGTTGACGTAATGGAGACTTGAGTTTCTCTGGAGCGCTATTGGCGCACCATATCCAATTATATAACTATTGAGAATTAGCTGATTTCATCTGTGAGAATCTGTGTAAATCTGTGGTGCAAAAAAATTAACACTATCCAAATAAAAAAGGCCCCAAACATGGGGCCTTAAATTATGGAGCTAAATCCAGTTGGTTTAGAGGTATTTATTGTAAGACCCATATCCATAATGTTTGTAAATAGTATCCAGAAAGGTATTATCTGCATGATTTGGCATATTGTTCTTATCAAATCCTGGTGCATTCTCCAACCTTTCTTTATCAATGTCCAAAACGACATGGGCGTCTATTCCATGATGCTCATTGAAATTGAAAGCTTCCAGGGGAATGGCAAAGAGCTTTTCCCCCAATCCAAGGAACCCCCCAAACGACAGCACAGCATAAGCAACTGTTCCATTCTTCCAATCGATCATAAGATCTTTGATTTCTCCAATATTTTCCCCCTTAAGGTTCCTAATATTTGTTCCAGAAAGTGAGGATGATGATAAAAGCCTAGATGTCATAATTTTGTGGTTTAGTGTTTATTTAATAATACTTTCCAACTACTTAAGCTTGGGTTATACTGATTACAAAATATAGACCAAATGCTTTAACCTTTTTAATTCTTCTTTTTTACAGAATAGGGGATAAAACTGTTGAATTGGTGGGGATATAATTATACTAAATGAGTAAAAATGGAAACAAGTGTTATGCCCATTAATCCCGGTGGACAAACATAAGTTATTTATATTCCTTGGATCTACTATACATCTCCACCCCAACCTGGTCGATATGTTCCAGTAAATCCATGTTTTTTATCTGTGAAAAAACTGATCGATCGAAATAAATACATCTTGTATTTTTTTAATGGTAGCTTCGTCTAATCCGTATTTCATTAGAACCCACTAAACCTTAATCACCGAACTACTTATCCTATTGCCATTTTTATCAATCAGATAGATATAACACAACAGGGTTTCCTCAGGAATTGTAGTAGCTATTGTACCCTCTTTTATTTTAAGCTCCAGCATTTCCCACTTTCTTTCCGGGCTGTGTTTCCGATCTTTGGTATAAACCAGATGCACTTCTTTGATGTCCTTGGGATCATTCTTTAAGTAAGCCTTTAATTGGCCTCCTACTTTCTCTATCCTTTGAAACGAAGGAATCGTCGGGCCATCTTCCAAATGCTGCTTTATAAAATTGTAAACCTCTTCGGGTTCGGCCCCATGTAAATGGCTGTGCTTCATTTCCGGGATGAGGCAGAATTGATGATCTTTTGCCAATTTAACCGTCTTATCCCAATTTTCCACAAAATAAGCAAAGTCATTGGTGCCATTAATAAACAGTATGGGCATCCTGGAATTCCCTACATATTGGGAAGGATCCCATAGATTAACCCATTGGTTGGTCTTTTCCGTACCTAGGGAATCAAACTGCTGGTCCCAGGCGCTGCCTTCCTGTAAAAAGCCGCAGCCATAAACAGGGACTGCCGCTTTGAACCTATGGTCAATACCCGCAACAATATTGGTCAAGTAGCCTCCCCAACTAATGCCGGTCATGGCTGTCCTGTTGGCATCCACCTCCTGAAATGAGCGGATCAACGAATGGGCTCTTATAATATTTGAAACAGAATGAAATTGCCATTGTTCAGTAAAGTCTTCCTCCAAACGGTGGAATTTATGCTCATCATCCTGGTTGGGACCTCCCAAAGTAAGCCTGGTCGATTTTGATCCCCAAGGGCTTTCCTGCTCTTTTATAGCAGCTGGTCTGTTGCCACCCAAGTCCATGGCTATGGCAGCATAGCCTCTCTTGGCCCATTCCAAGGCCCATATCCTAAAAGCAGTTCCACCCCCTCCATGGATCAAAACTATGGCTGGGAATTTTTCAGTTGCTTTTGTTCGCCCACTGATAGTATTGGGACTGGCATAATAAGCAAATACCTCTGAAACTTTCTCTTCATACTTTTCTCCCTGGTATTTTAAAGACCAAACCAAATCTTTCTGGTCTTCCCATTGATAGGAAGGTGCCTTTTCCAGTTCTTCAAGTACCCATGGAACCTCTCCTTTCAATGAAGGGGGAAGGAGAAGGCTTGATTGGGCATTACAGACATTAAAAACAAGCAGAAGTAAGAAGGAGGTCAGGAGACTTTTCATGGTTTTCATAGAAAATTAGGATAAAGAATGCGTTAATTTACTGAAAAAATCAGGATGTCAATCCATCTTTTACTTTCAACCCGGCAAATGAAAGATAACAAAGAAGATTCAAGCTTTAGGAATTGATAAAAAACAGTGATATTTTTAAGTGGAAGAGGTCATTATGGAAAAAAATAGAAAAGTCAAAATAAATAAAATGCCCAAAACAGCCGTTGGTTTTTCATCCATACAATCGGTGGGTTATTATATCTGGGAAGAAACTTACATAGGCCGGGGGGTAAAAACCCTTTTAAAGATGAATCAGGCCAGTGGCTTTGATTGCCCAAGTTGTGCCTGGCCGGATCCAGATGCCAAACACCTTAATCCAATTGCGGAATATTGTGAAAACGGTGCCAAAGCGGTGGCTTGGGAAGCCACCAAACACAGCATCGGGCCTGAATTTTTTAAGGAAAATCCGGTTCAAAGTTTATTGGAGAAGTCTGACCACTGGTTGGAAAAACAAGGTAGGCTTACACAGCCCATGGTCCTCAGGGAAAATTCCAGCCATTATGAGCCAATCACCTGGGAAGAAGCTTTCAAAGAAATCGCCAATACCTTACAACAATTGGATTCACCGGATGAAGCTATTTTCTATACTTCGGGAAGGGCCAGCAATGAAGCTGCATTTTTATATCAGTGTTTTGTCAGGCAATTCGGCACTAACAATCTACCCGATTGTTCCAATATGTGCCATGAAGCCAGCGGAAAAGCCCTGAAGGAAACTTTGGGAATAGGTAAAGCCTCTGTTACCCTAAACGATATAGCAGAGGCAGAGGTGTTGATCAACATTGGTCAAAATCCGGGGACCAACTCCCCTAGGATGCTCACGGCATTGCAGCAATTAAAGAAAAACGGAGGTAAAATCATTGCCATCAATCCTTTGCCCGAGGCTGGATTTATGCAATTTAGACATCCGCAAAAACCCTGGGAATGGATTGGTGAACCCACTCAGTTACAGGATCTTTATCTTCCGGTTAAAATCAACGGGGACATTGCCTTTTTAAAAGCAATAATGCGCATTTTATGGGAAGAAGATCAAAAAAGCGGGGGCGAAGTTTTTGATCATGTCTTTATCCAATCCCAAACCATTGGATTTGATGAATTTTTGGAGGAGCTAAAACAAACAAAACTGGAGGATCTGATAAAGGAAAGTGGTTTGGCAGCCGATTTAATCTATCAAGCTGCTTCTATGATCAAGAACAGGAATAAAATTATCATCGCCTGGGCCATGGGTGTCACACAACACCGCAATGCGGAAAATACCATCAGGGAAATTGTCAATCTCTTATTGTTAAAAGGGGCCATTGGCAAGAAGGGGGCCGGCACCTTGCCAATTCGTGGCCATAGCAATGTTCAGGGAGACCGGACCATGGGCATTTGGGAAAAGATGCCAGAGGCATTTTTGAATCGAATGGAAAAGACATTTGATTTTAAAACCCCCAAAAAACATGGTCTTGCTGCTGTGGATTCGGTTAAAGCGATGGCGGCCAATAAAATAAAAGCATTTTTTGCTCTGGGAGGAAATTTTGCCTTAGCGGCACCTGATACAAATCTGGTTTTCAAGGGCCTCCAAAATTGTGATCTGACCGTACAGATTTCCACTAAACTGAACAGGAGTCATTTGGTACACGGGAAGACAGCACTCCTTCTTCCTTGTCTTGGAAGGACTGAATTAGATATGGGTCCAAAGGGGGATCAATTTGTGAGTACAGAAGACACAGCAGGGAGGGTCAGGATGTCCAGGGGGGACCTTTCGCCAGTCTCTTCCCATCTAAAAAGTGAAGTGGCCATTATCTGTGGAATAGCAGATGCTACCTTGAAAGGAAAAAGCAAAACCAATTGGCAGGACCTTTCTGAGGATTATGATCTTATTCGGGAAAAGATCGAGAGGGTGATTGATGGCTTTGAAAACTACAATACCAGGATTAGGGAAGCCGGGGGGTTTTATTTGCCGAATTGTAACCGGGAAGGCAAGTTTGAGACAAAAGATGGCAAAGCCCATTTTACAGTCACCCCCCTGCCCCACAATCAAATTGCACCGGGCAATTTCATCCTCATGACCGTGAGGAGCCATGACCAGTTCAATACCACGGTTTATGGGTTCAACGATAGATATAGGGGAATAAACAACAGCAGAAAAGTGGTCATGATGCACAAGGAAGACATCGAATCCATAGGTGTGGCAGCCGAAGACTGGGTAGATATCACCAGCCATTTCAATGGTGAAAAAAGAGTGTTGAAAAAATTCCAGATTGTCCCCTATGCCATTGCAAAAGGATGTGTTGGGGTTTATTTTCCAGAAGGAAATGTTCTGATAGCCATAGACAATAAATCTCCAGAGTCACTTTGCCCCTCTTCTAAATTCGTTGAGGTTTCTGTTAAAAAGTCGATGATATGAAAACTGTTTCACCGGTGACTTTGGTCCCCATTAATCGTTGGATGCAGGGGGAAAACAGCTTGAAAGAGGATCTTTTGGCCGTTGAAGAGCCTTTGCAAATCAAATTGCAGTTTGGCCAAGGGGATCATTGGCAGGAAAAGGCACTTGCCGTCACCATGCGTACACCGGGTCATGATTTTGAATTGGCCATTGGTTTTTTATTGGCAGAAAACATCATCCATGGGCCAGAAGACATTCAGCTGATCCGCTATTGCAAAAAGGTAAAAGACGAAGAAAAGGGCAATGTGCTTATCGTAAAGCTTTCTCCCTCTGTAAAGGTTGACCTCACCTTGTTGGATCGCCATTTCTTTACCCATTCAAGTTGTGGGGTGTGTGGCAAAAGTGCCATAGAGGCCATTACTTGTGAAGACAAAGCGCTGGTTCAAGACTTTTCAAAAGTGAAGACTTCCTTATTGAAGCGATTGAACCAAATGCTGATGAAGGAGCAAACGGTATTTAAATACACAGGTGGGATCCATGCTTCGGCACTTTTTAGAACCAATGGGGAATTGCTCTTTTTGAGGGAGGATGTAGGCCGTCACAATGCTTTTGACAAGGTCGTGGGAGCGGCTTTCCAACAAAAGCTGTTGCCCCTATCAGATGGTTTGATGATGCTCAGTGGTAGGGTAAGCTTTGAACTGATCCAAAAGGCAATAAGGGCCAGGATCCCCATTATTGCAGCGGTGGGTGCCCCTTCCAGTTTAGCGGTCTCCCTGGCCAAGGAAAAGGGCATTACTTTGATTGGATTCTTAAAGAACGATAGGTTTAATATTTATTCCGGCAAGGAGCGGGTGGAAATGGAAGAGAGTTAATTAGGAGGCGTGGATGATTCTTGTGGAGCTCTTTTCATACATAAGCCCCAACCAATCCATTGCTTTTCATAACTGTTTCTGGCTTTCTGTGTTAGTTTTTAAGCTTTTAGTTTGCCAACCATTTCTTGGACTTTTTCATATATCTAACATACAGATAGAAAATCCCCAGCAGCAAAATAATGGCAATAATAAGGATATTCCTGGTCTGAATATCATCATCGGTCAATTGGGGGTATTTAAAAAGCAATATAAGTACTATACCTGCCAGCCAAACAAACTGGGTATTATACTCCTTCAGTATCCAGCGTTTGGTATTAAAGTTCATGTTCTTAAAGGTCTTCCCCATTCCTTTTAAGTTGATTAACCAACGACTTACACGAGCGCAGTAATCGTTAAAGGTTTGCCCGAATTTTTTACGGAGAAAGTTTTCTTCGGCAAGAATAATGGATTGATATATAAACAGAAAAAGTGGAATAAACACGCAAACGTATATCAATGAATTTGACAGTATCCCGACACCCACCAACATCAGCACATTTCCAACATAAAGTGGGTTGCGGCAATGGTTAAAGATTCCTTCAGTCACCAAATTATCCGCGTACACTTTTTTATCTTTCCCCCCTCGCACGATATAGGCAAGTCCAATGGTGGCACCGCGTATCAACTGCCCGGAAACAGTTACCACTAATCCAATGACCATAGGCCACCAATAATAGTTTTCCCCAAAAACATTACTGTTAAACAAAGCTGGTGATGGAATAAACAGGGCCAGGTATAGAAATATAAAGACGATGTTTCTGTATTTAAAAAAGAAGTTACCGATTGAAATCATTTATTTTTTTACCGCTAAAATACCAGAAAAATTGTACCATTTAAAGAATGTTTCACAATGCGGGAAGCCGGCTTCCTGAAGCATGTGCACATTTTCACTTAATTTATAAGGAATGAGCACATTCTCCAGAGCTTCCCTTTTTTGGGAAATTTCCAATTCGCTGTATTGGTTCCTCCGCTTGTAATTATAATAATATTTGATGAAATCCCTGTTGAACTGGCTGTTTTCTGTCACAATTTTTTCTACCAGGATAAGTGCCCCATTGGGGACTAGCCCATTGACGATCTTTCTTAGCAGTTTTTCACGATAAACAGGACGGATAAATTGCAGGGTCAAGCATAAAACTACCACGGAGGCGTTCTCGATCTCCACATCCCGATGCAGGTCAGCTACTTTCAGTTCGTAAGGCCTGACCACTCCGGCTTCCTTCAATTTTTTATCGCACTTATCCAACATATCAGCAGAATCATCCACCCCTACAAATCGTATTCCTTCAGGCATGGAAACATCCATGCCAATCAGAGTGGTTCCTGTTGAGCATCCTAGATCATACACATTGGTCCCCTCTTGTCCATAATCTGCTGCCACTTCTGAGACCATCCTTTGTATCTCTCCATAGAAAGGCACCGATCGGTTCACCATATCGTCAAAAACATGGGCCACCTTGGCACTGAACTTGAAGTCAGGGATGATTTTTGTCTCTTCTTTAAAGACCTCATCAACTTTTTCTTTTGTTTTATCCGTCATTCGTATTATCCCCCTTTCATTTTGGTAGATAAGCGCATTCTTATATCAATGGTAAACCCATTTGTTTTATTGTACTAATGGGAGTCAACTTTTATCACAGTCATCAACAAACATAAAGAAGAAGAATCCGCCATAAGCCAATGGAAGATCTTTGTTTTTTCAAATGTAAAATAAAAACATGATAAACTTCAAATTTTTAGAAGCATATTGAAAATGTCACCGGGTAACTTATCAGGGACTACTATTTTTGTTCCCAAAAACCTTTTTTAAATATTAACCAGAGGCCCACAATTTTTAACACCATTCCCAAACCCAATAACATTATAGTTTGTATTTTGAAGAATTCATACTGAACAATATAATAATACTCTTCCATTAAACCAATCCCTCTACCACTAATTTTTTACCTCTAAACAGCTTGCTTTCTCCGGCTTTTAAATCTTTGAGTGCCATAAATAAAGGCGAATCCTTCGAAACAAGTTGGTATTCCCGGCCTTCATGCTCCAGTTTTCCCAGTGGAACGCTGATCCAGATGCAGCCAATAGATAGCTTTATCAAAGCACCTTCCTGAACAGATTGCAGGGCCTGAGATGAAATTCTGTTTAAGTGGTTCAACATCTTTTGGCTCCGCGACATTTGTTCATCCAGTATATCACGGCTTTGCTTGATCATTTCCCGTTGTGTTTCGTAAGGTACGTGTCCTGTACAAAAAACGGTCCAACAAGGAGTTTGCCATCGCCCTGGACACACCGAATGAAGGGGAGTGGGTGTACAAGGATTTCTGGCAATTCAGCAGGTCAAATTGAGGCTGATCTGGATGGCGTTGCATCAGATCCACACTTCTTTTCATATCGGTCCTGCAACACAGAAGGAACATAATTGCCCCTTCCGCATTTACAGCTACCATTACATTTTGTAAAACATTAAAATCCTCCTCATCTCGGGGTGATTCAGTTGCTATAAGACTTTGGACGGCTTGCAGCAGGCTTACAAGTTTATCAGCGCAATTTTCTGAGGACCCCATTTGGACTAAGAGACTGACTAAGGGATTGGCTCCCCCTCTCTTTGTCCCTTCGTCTCCCCCTCTCTCCGTCCCACCAGCCACTCTGCCAGGTCGACAATTTAGCTGACACTTTTTCCTCTATCATTCTGATATTTATTAGTCCCTCCGTCTCTATTGTCAGCCTTCCCGATCACCCAATCCAATCTCACATTGCTCTCCCTTACCATGAATCTCATATCCCACATCTCCTACTATTTGGTCTAATCCACTCCACCGAAGCACAGGTATTTTATCTCCATAAAATAGTCCATGCCATACTTGGAGCCTTCACGCCCAAAGCCAGATTCTTTTATTCCGCCAAATGGTGCCACTTCGGTAGAGATTAGACCTTCGTTTATGCCTACCATGCCATATTCAAGCGCTTCGGCGACACGCCAGCAGCGGTTAACATCTTTGCTGTAGAAATAAGAAGCCAAACCGAACTCCGTATCATTCGCCATTTGTATGGCTTCATTTTCTGAGTTAAACCGGAAGATAGGGGCAACAGGTCCGAAAACCTCTTCCCTGGAAATAATCATTTCCGGAGTTGCTTCTGCCAGAACAGTGGGTTGAAAAAACAATCCTTCTATAACACTTCCTCCTGTAGTTATTCTGGCTCCTTTTTCAACAGCATCATCAATATGTTTTTGTACTTTTTTCAACCCATCTTCATTGATAAGGGGACCCACTTGCACCTCCTTATCCATTACATTACCTGTTTTTAAATCCTGAACGGCCCGGGAAAATTTCTCCACAAACTCATCATAAACATTCTCCTGTACCAATAGGCGGTTTACACATACGCAGGTTTGGCCGTTATGACGATATTTGGAAACGATGGCCCCTTTCACAGCTGCGTCAATATCTGCATCATCAAAAACAATAAAAGGAGCATTGCCCCCCAACTCAAGGGAGAGCTTCTTGAGAGTTGAGGCACATTGGCCCATGAGTACCTTGCCTACAGCTGTAGATCCAGTGAATGACAGCTTCCTGATTTTGGTATTCTCACACAGTTCTTTCCCTGTTTCACTGCTGTCTGCCGAGGTGACCGTATTATAAACCCCGGTTGGAAATCCTGCCTTTTCTGCCAAATAAGAAATGGCTAAACCTGTTAGCGGTGTTTCCGATGGCGGCTTGATGATGACAGGGCTTCCGGCCGCAAGCGCAGGGCCTACTTTGCGGGTAATCATTGCCAAGGGAAAATTCCAAGGGGTTATGGCAGCCGCTACGCCTACAGATTGTTTAATGACTACCAACCGTTTGTCTTTGGTAGGCGGTGGAATCACATCCCCATAAGCACGTTTTGCTTCCTCGGCAAACCATTCGATAAAGGAGGCCCCGTAGTTCACTTCTCCCAAACTTTCAGACAGTACTTTTCCCGATTCGATGGTCATGATGCGGGCCAACTCTTCTTTGTGCTCTATGATCAGGTTGAACCATTTTCGTAAAATGGCTGAGCGTTCTTTGGCAGTCATCTCCCGGTAGGCAGGCCAGGCCGTATCAGCAGCCTCGATGGCTTTGCGCACGTCCTCCCGGCTCATATCAGGTACTGCCGCTATTACTTCGCCTGTAGCAGGATTTGTCACCTCAAAGGTTTTTCCACTTGCTGCTTTCACCCACTGCCCGTTTACATAGGCTTCTGTTTTAATCAAGCTCTTCTGTTCCATATCATACCCTTTGCTACTTTTCAGCCATTAATTTCAAACAAAAACTACCTTTCGGCCTATGAAATTACGCAAAGCTAATGCCAGATTGATCTGTTTCTCAATCAATTGCCCAATCCAGGTGGTGCTTCCTTTGAAAGAAACGATTTACACTTATTGTCGATCCAGCCTGAGGGGGCATCTGGCTGGCCCTATTCTACAGGATACTGACGCCCCCTGCGTAAGGTGAGCCCTATTATATAGTAGAGGCAGGGTGAAGTTCAAGCGCTATAGAATGCTTTCCTGGCAAATGTATTATCCTTCGGGCATATTTTTTGTATCATCTCTTTCAAAAGCATTTTAAGAAGCAACTTCGTTGACAAATGTCTCCTTACGGCAGGAAAATCCATCCAGAAGTCATTCTATCCGGTACTGGAAGCGGTAAAGAAATGGGGCATTAATGCGGTGGTGGATGGGGAAATCGTAGTAGTCAACGAAAAAGGTGTATCCAATTTCAGTTCCCTGCAAAACTGGCGTAGCGAAGTAGATGGGGAGCTGCTTTTTTATGTTTTTGATGTCCTCTGGTTGGATGGGAAAAATCTCATGGGCCTTCCCCTAAAGGAACGTAAGGCCGTCCTGCAAAACATTGTCCCTGAAGAAGGCATTATACGCATTGGATTTAGTGCGGAAGCCAGAGGTACTGAATTTTTTGATGTTGCAGAAAAGATGGGACTGGAAGGTATTATTGCCAAACGCTCTGACAGCCGATACTTTCCCGGTAAACGGTCCAAGGACTGGCTGAAAATAAAAGTACAGAAGCGTCAGGAAGTGATTGTGGCAGGCTATACCAAAAATGAAGGCTCTCCCAAATTATTCAGCTCCTTGTTGTTGGGTGTTTATGAAAACAGGAAGTTACAGTATGTGGGCAAGGTCGGCACAGGCTTTAAAAACAAGCAGCAAAAGGAAATGATTGCCAGGTTTAAACCTTTAGTCATTAAAAAAAGCCCCTTTGAACAAACTCCCGATCACAACAAGCCTTCGCGGTTCCGGCCCAATCCACCAAATGCATCTGTGACCTGGATAAAACCTCACCTGGTCTGTGAAATCAGCTTTACGGAAATTACCGAAGATGGGGTATTCCGGCATCCTTCTTTTATAGCAATGCGGGAGGATAAAAATGCAGAAGACGTGGTAAAAGAAAAGAAAATCCCAACAGAAGATATCGTAGATAATGCTACCGGTAATGAGGAAAGCGGAATTATAAAAGCTCCTTCAAAGGCGGGAAG
>JBBDSC010000226.1:0-72951 GCA_040905145.1 Anditalea sp. | reverse complement strand
AAAGATATATACTTACTATCCCTTTACTGATTCTGTTGAATAGTTGTGAAGAAAAACTTGACCTTTATCCATTAACAACACTTTCGGAAGGTACCTTTTACCAGGATTTATCCCAGCTTCAATCAGCTGCGGATGATGTTTATCGACAAATGGGAATTTTGTATGATGCCAGAAGTATACCCAGCCTTTATGGCATCCTGTATTCGGACAATGGTGGAGTAATAGCCCAACTTGCTGGAACTCCCGTTGATCAGCCAATCGATCGGCATGAAATATTTTCGGAAAACTCCAGGATTCTGAATGCTTGGGATGACGCCTACAGCGCCATTTATATTTGTAACAATGTTATTCACCAATTGGAAATAACAGAAATCGAAATGGAGGAAAGTCATAGGGCAAGGATGCTTTCTGAAGCCACTTTGGTCCGCTCACTTGCTTATTTCAATCTGGTAAGAGCTTTTGGTGCCGTTCCACTTATTACCGAGAAAATTACACCAACAGAAGCTTATAATTATCTTCGGGAGAGTCCTGAAGTAGTTTACCAACAATTGGTTGTTGATCTTAATTTTGCAAAAGATAATCTTCCGGAAAGTTATTCAGGGGCAGATGTGGGAAGAGTCACAAAATACAGTGCGGCAGCTATTCTTGCAAAAATACATATGACAACAGGAGATTTATCGGCAGCAGAACAGGAATTGGAGTTTATTATTAACAGCGGTCTATACTCTTTGGATGCCAGTAATGATGGAACGATAAATATAGAAGATTACCGTTATCTTTTCCTTCCCGAAACAAAAAATTCCAAATCATCCATCTTGGAAGCTCAATATATGGGAGGGGCAAATGCGCGCAATTCCGATCACCAAGAGGCGTTTTCCCCCTACCTTGATGGGTTCAATCATCCACTGATTGAAGGAACGGTAACACGCGGAAATGGAATCAACACACCAACTGATGATTTAGCGTCAGAGTTTGAGGAAGGTGACGGGCGAAAAGACATTACCATTGTGCCTGGCTTTACCAGTAATGCTACTGGATTTTATGTGGAATATCCATTTACTCTTAAATATTATCATCCAAACTGGTTTAATCCAGGTCAGAATTTCGAAATTATCCGATATGCGGATATTCTCTTGATGTATGCGGAAATTACCGGAAATGTGGATTACCTCAATATGGTCCGGGAACGGGCTGGGATGCCCCCCTTTGGGTCTGCTGATTATCCTTCCCATTTATACCCAACACTGGAATTGGCCATAGAACATGAAAGGAGAATGGAACTCGCTATGGAAATGCATCGGTTTTTCGATCTGGTAAGAACCAGTCGCGTAGTGGAGGTAATGCAAGGAAAAGTCAGTTCTTTTGACAGTGAGAAGTTACTGTTTCCCATTCCGCAATATGCCATAGATGTAAATCCGGATTTAACCCAAAACCCTGGTTACTGAAAAAACAATACTATATTTAAATATTAAAAGCTATGCAAGTGCTAAGGACAAGCTTGTCCAACTTTAACAATCAATCCATTAACAAGACCATCAAATGACAAAAAGAAGAGAGTTTATACAGAGAAGTTTATTGGGAACTGCCGGTATCACCATTGGGGGTATGGGGCTCAGTGCTAAATCCTATGCATCCATCATCGGGGCCAACGACCGCGTCAATGTTGCGGTAATCGGGATCCGTGGAATGGGGCAAAATCATATCCAGGGGTACTCCAATTCAAAGAATGCCAGAGTGGCGGCACTTTGTGATGTGGACAGTAACCTGTTTGACGAACGGATCAAAAAGCATTTCACTGATAAAGGATTGACGAAGCCAAAGGTTTATGCTGATTTGCGGAAACTTTACGAAGATAAAGATATCGATGCCGTTTCCATTGTTACACCCAATCACTGGCACGCACTTGCAGCCATCTGGGCGATACAGGCCGGGAAGCATGTATCGGTGGAAAAGCCGTGCTGCCACAACTTCCATGAGGGCCAGAAATTGGTGGAGGCTGCTGAAAAATATAAGGTCATCGTGCAGGATGGTGCCGAACAAAGGAGCAATCCCTGTGCACAGAGCATGGCTGAATACCTTCATGGGGGAAATCTGGGGGAAGTTTATATGGCAAAAGGGCTTTGTTATAAATGGCGGGATACAATCGGAAAAACACCGGAGGAACCCGTTCCATCAGGGGTCGACTACGACCTTTGGCTGGGTCCGGCGCCGAAACAACCTTTCACCAAAAACCGGTTTCATTATAATTGGCATTGGAACTGGGATTATGGCAATGGGGATATGGGCAACCAGGGAGTCCATGAGATGGATATTGCCCGATGGGGACTGAATGTTACCTTACCGACAAAAATCACCGCAGTAGGGGGACATTTCATGTTCGACGATGACCAGCAAACGCCTAATGATCTGATGACAGTATTCGAATTTCCAAATCCAGAAGGCCTCGGGGATAAGAAGAAAATCCTTCAATTCGAAGTGCGGCATTGGATCACCAACCGCGAAGGGATCAACAGCGAAAGTCCCAAGAAGGACAATGCCTATATGGTCAGTTCGGATAATACAGTCGGCAACCTTTTCTATGGTTCCGAAGGGTTTATGAGCAAAAATGTTAACGAATGGCAGGCATTTATGGGAAAAGAGCGTCTGCCCGGTGAAAAGGGAAAAGGCCTTGGTGATCATTACGAAAATTTTATCAATGCCATCCTTGCCAATGACCAGAAGGTTGCCAAAGCCGATATCCGTGAAGGATTCTATTCCTGCGCACTTATCCATCTGGGGAATATTTCTTACCGTTTAGGGAGGAGCCTCGAATTCGATCCTGTGAAGATGAAGTTCATTAACGATCCTGAAGCGGATAACCTGCTTTCACGGGAATACCGTGAGCCATTTGTCCTGCCGGAGAAGGTTTAGGAAGATAGTGAACCAACTGGATTTGTGCTATTGCGGTTTATTTTCCTGATTATCCCAAAACAAAATCTTTAATGGCCAGGCATTTAATTTTCATTTATTTCTGCCAATTTGCCCAACTGTTTTCTGTGTTGATCCAGACTTCCGGCTATGCACATTGACTCGTCATAGCTCAAGTATCCCATTCTTTAATACTGGATTCCATGGTCAAGATAAGCAAAATAGATTAACTGATTATCTTTAGGCTTACCTTTTCTAACCCAAAGGGTCACTGTTATATCCTTTACCAATCATTGGCACATTTTTAGTTTAATTTTTCATTGTATGGCACAATTGTAGATAGGCTATTATCAAATCAAGTGAAAGATGAGTAAATATTTTTTACAAGGAGGGGGTGCAATAAGTGAGGGAATTAAAGCCATAGATTGGGATAGTAATCCTTTAGGTACAATGGAGAAGTGGCCTCATAGTTTAAAGACCTCTTTAAGTATAAGTCTTAATTCTCCAACCCCGATACTCATTTCCTGGGGTCCTCAATTAATTATGCTTTATAATAACGCCTATAGTGCATTGGTGGATGAGGACAATCCCTTAAAAGCTATTGGAAAGCCTACTAAAGAGTGTTGGTCAGAAATTTGGGATACTATTGGCCCTATGCTTGAAAATGTAAAATTGACAGGAGAATCTATTTCGTTGGAAGATCAATTGTTTCCTTTAAAAAGGAATGGGCTAAGGGAAGATAGGTATTTTACTTTTTCCTATAGTCCCATTATGGATGAAGAAGGAATTAGAGGAGTAATTACCATTGTTTATGAAACAACGGTGAAGGTTCTTAACGATCGTCGAACCAAACTGGAACAAGAGAGATATAAACGATTTTTTAACCAGGCTCCCGCGGCCATATGCATCCTGGATGGGCCCAAAATGATCTTTGAATTGGTGAATCCAGCCTATCAACAATTGTTCCCTGGAAGGGAGTTATTGGGAAAAGAAGTACTTGACGCACTTCCAGAAATAAAAGGTGCACCTATTCATGATATTTTAGTCAATGTCTATCATACAGGGGAAACCTTTGAAGGGAGGGAGTTATTGGTTCCCCTTTCAAGGTATGATGGTGCCCCTTTAGAAAATAAATATTTTAATTTCATCTACCAAGCAAGATGGAATGACAAAAAAGAAATAGATGGAATATTGGTTTTAGCTTACGAAGTCACTGATCTTGTAGCGGCCCGCTATTCAGCAGAACAACTTGCTTTAAAAGTAGAGCAGCAGGCAAAAGCATTTGATATCACACTTACAGCGCTTAAAGATTTTGTCTATACTTTTGATATTGACGGAAGATTTACCTATAGTAATAAACCGCTATTGGAATTATTGGGAATAACACTGGATCAAATTATTGGGAAAAACTTTCATGATCTTCCATATCCTTCAGCGTTAGCTGATACTTTGCAATCTCATATAGCTCAAGTAATTGCTACAGGTAAATCAGCTACAGATGAAACGTTGTATACAAACCCTGAAGGCAAGACCGGGCACTATGAATATATTTTTACACCTATTTATGATAAGGAGGGAAATGTGGTTCTTGTCGCAGGGTCTACACGTGATATTAGTGAACGTCATAAGTCAGAAGAAGCAATGATGGTAAAAAATGAAGCGCTAATAAACCTGAACAATGAATTGATCCGGGTAAATTCTGATTTGGATAACTTTATCTATACTGCCTCTCATGATCTTAAAGCTCCTATTTCAAATATAGAAGGAGTATTCAATACGCTGACAGATTATTTATCAAAACCACCTTATGAAAATCCTGTTGTAAACCGGTTATTGCAGATGGTCAAGACTTCAATAGATAGATATAACAAGACCATTGAAGACCTTTCCGACATCTCTAAATTACAGAGCCTTAGAGAGAAGCATGTGATTGGAACTGTAGAATTCAAGGCAGTCATTGATGATATTAAATTGGATTTATACTTGCTCATCAAGAAATATAACGGGCAGATAAACTTTGAACCCAATGGTTTGCAAAAACTCCCGTTTTCTTCTAAAAATTTGAGAAGTATTTTGTATAACTTGATTTCCAACAGTCTTAAATATAAATCGAAAGATAGGGATCCTGTAATCTTTATTTCAGGTAAAGAGGATCCTGATTTTTATGTGATTACCGTACAGGACAATGGACTTGGAATGGATTTGTCCAATGAGGATTTCATCTTCGGAATGTTCAAAAGGTTGCATAACCATGTGGAAGGATCGGGAATAGGATTATACATCGTTAAAAGGATCATGGACAATGCAGGCGGGAAAATCGAAGTGGAAAGCAAAGTGGGAGAAGGTTCTACTTTTAGATTATTCTTTAAGAAAACTAACAAAATATGAGAAAGCTTGATAGAATCCTACTGGTTGATGATGATCCTACCACTAATTTCCTTAATGAGTTACTCATTAACGAAATGGGGATTACCAATGAATTAATAATTGCTTTAAATGGGCAAGAGGCCCTTGATGAACTTATCGAGACATGTATCCGGAATAATAATTGTCCTAATTTAATTTTACTGGATATAAATATGCCTGTTATGAATGGGTTTGATTTTTTAAAGAGGTTTAATGAGCTTGATTTTAAAAATAAGCATTCCATTGTTGTAGTCATGCTAACCACCTCTTTAAATCCTCGTGATAATGAAAAGGCAAAGGAGCTTAAAGCGAAAGATCATATAAGTAAGCCTTTAACAAAGGAGGGATTGAAAGATATTTTGAATAAATATTTCAAATAAAAATCCCCCAGTAATATGTGAGGGATGAGAATTTATCGGATCTCTGGAACCTTATGCTTTCGCCCAAGTCAGTGTCTTCACTGACTTGTTTTTCAATCTCAGCACTTCCTCTTTGAATTTCCGAAATTATCGTCAATGGGAAAATATCGTCATTGGGAACACTGACGATGGCGGAAAACGCTGAGGAAAGAAGGAGCCACAGCCAACTCATCTACCGCTCTTGTTCCAGTACACTTTCAAGTTATGGGTGGCCCTTCCTGCGGCTATTATATCCAGCTTTCCATCCCCATTTAGGTCAGCAAGCTGCAGATCTTCACAGGCCATTCCGTTGTCATCGATCCAAATATCCTTCCAGACCGTGTTTTCTGCGTTTTGGGGAATGTAAAGTTTAACCCCAACCTTGTTCTCTTGGTTTGGGTTACGCCATCCCACTACCACCTGATCCCTTCCCAAACCCATAAAATCGGCAACCCCCAAAGCGTGGCCCTGATTAAGATCTGAGGTTAATACGGTACGTACCGGATTGGTTGTGTTGGAGGGGTTATTGGCTATGTTATAAACGGTGAGTTGATTACCATGCATGGGTTCTATGCCGGCCAAAATTTGATTATCCTGTGATTCTCCTATCCTTACTTCCCCAAAGCTATGATCCTGAACCACCCATTCCCCCGAACTGGGAGCCGCCCATTCCCCATTATTATAGGACAATACTTTGACTCCTTCCTTTCCTCCTATATAAAGTTTTTCCCCTTTTCCATCTTCCACCACATCGAAGTTATGGGTAAGGTGCATGGATTCATCAATGGTCCAATGCTTCCATTCCTTTGTGGGATCCTCAGGCATTTCATAGGCGATCACTTTTACACCTGCTCCTTCTCCATTTTTATTGCCCCTTCCATGAAGCGGCAATACCACCAGATGGTATTTATTCTCTTCCGCCTTTACCCAACGCATTCTATGAACCGTAGGCTCATGATGAAGTTGAACAGGGGACCATTCTTCTGTCGGATCATCCGGCCTAATCAGGTAATGAACAGAGCCAGACTTTTCCGGATCGGATACTTCAGAAGGATTCCATTGGGCCCCTACCGCAATTTCCACTTTTCCATCCCCTGTAATATCCCTTGCAGTAATGCATACATTGTCCGAGGCCGTCAGGTTTTCTGCTATTACAAAGCGTTGCCAATCGCCGTTCCGGTACCAAACGAACTGCTTTTTATCGGCTAAAATAATATCCGGTTTTCCGTCGCCATCCACATCCCCAATGGCAAGACCATACCCGATTTCCACCTCATCATCAATGGTCTGTTGTTCAAATTCCGGAGGGTTGAAAGCAAATAGAGAATAATAAAGGATAAAAACATAAGGCATCATAGGACTATGGATTTTTGTTGGTTAGTAAATATACAAAAACCGATCAATTTAACACATGCTTTTAGTTGAATTATAAATGACGGTTCATGGCAATTTTTGAACCATTTAAGTAAAAGTTTAATTAAATATCATTTTCTTTATCTAAGATCTACCAAATTTACTTATTTTAACCATTCAATAGAAAATCTTGAAGGGGGCAGATGGAATGTAGTTCTTTCTTGTGGGTCCAAACACTTCTTCTTGAAAAACTAAAGTTTAAAACTAAAATTACTAATTGATTATATTATGAATGAAATATTAGAAAAATCAGGTAAAAGCAATAGGAGAACCTTTTTGAAGTCCACTGGTGCAGTCATTATTGGAGGGGCAGTTCTTCCTTTAGGTTTTTCTATCAATCCTTCTTATGCGGCAAAGGACAATACGTTAAAAGTGGGGCTGATTGGTTGTGGGGGAAGAGGGACCGGAGCTGCCGTGCAGGCATTAAAAGCTGATCCAAATGCCATCCTTACCTGTATGGCAGATATATTCCCGGATTATTTGGAAGAGTCCTACAATTCAGTCCAAAAGGCGAATCCCGCTCAGGTAAAGGTTGACAAAGACCATCAGTTCATTGGATTTGATGCCTACAAAAAGGTTTTGGAATCCGATGTGGATGTGGTGCTTTTGACTACTCCACCGGCATTTAGGCCAGGACATTTTCAAGCGGCAATAGGTGCAGGAAAACATGTTTTCTGCGAAAAGCCAGTGGCAGTGGATGCTTCGGGAGTGCGGAGTGTTTTGGCTACGGCCAGGGAGGCCCGGGAAAAGGGCTTATCGGTTGTCTCGGGTTTTACCTTTCGGTATGATTTCCCAAAGAGGGCCTTTTTTGAAAGGGTGTTGAATGGGGACATCGGAGATATCAATACGGTTTATACTGTCAGGAACGGGGGAGGACTGTGGACCAAACCGCGCCAACCGGATTGGAAAGAAATGGAATATCAATTGAGAAACTGGTACTACTATGACTGGCTCTCCGGGGATTACATTGTTGAAATGATGGTGCATAGCCTTGACATGATGTCATGGGCATTGGGGGATAAATTGCCTGTCAGTGCCACGGGAACAGGAGGCAGGCAATCCAGGGTAGAGGAAATCTATGGGAACATTTTTGACCATTTTGCCATAGAATATGAATTTGAAAATGGGGCAAAAGGATTTCACTTTAGCCGACAACAAAAAGGTTGTTCCAACAGCAATAAGGTAGAGATAGCCGGAAAAGAAGGCAATGCAATGGTGGATATAGGTCGGGGAGTCCATGAAATTTATGGCGCCAATTCGTGGAAATACGAAGGAGAAAAAAACAACCCGTATGAAACCCAACATGAAGAGCTTTTTGCTTCTATTCGTGCAGGCAAGCCCATGAACGAGGGGGAATTAATGGCAAATAGTACGATGTTGGCGATTATGGGTAGAATGGTTGGGTATAGCGGACAAACTCTTACTTGGGAGGAAGCCATCAATTCCGAAAAGGTACTGGGTCCCGGCTTGGAGCAATACAACTGGGATCTGGATTGGCCAGTGAGCCCTGTGCCTGTACCCGGAGTTACCAAAGTAGTATAACAGACACAATTTCAACATTCCACTTAATAAAAAAAATCTTATGCAAATCCCTTTTTTCAAAATAGCTGCTTCTTTGTCTACTTTAATCCTATTATGCTTAACCAGCGCCTTTGGACAAGAAACAATGTTCGAGTTTGGAAAGGAAATGGGTCTTCAAAAGTTCACTTTAGAAGATCAGAAAGAAGATGTCCCCATTAAATGGATCAATGTCAACACTGAAGAAGAAACTTGGTCCCATCAGGATAGTATTTTGGTATGTGAAGGCCTGCCCATCGGAGTGATCAGATCGGAAAAGCAATATGAGAATTTCATCATGCATGTAGAATGGAGACATATGGAGGCAGGTGGAAATTCTGGCACCTTTGTATGGAGTGGTGCCAACCCTGGTGACAATCGTCTTCCCGATGGGGTGGAGGTTCAGATGCTGGATCTGGAATGGGTGGACCTTAATAAAAGGGACGGTGTGAAACCCCCCATTGCTTATGTTCATGGTGAATTGTTTGGAGTAGGAGGGGTGGAGACCGTGCCGGATAATCCCAGGGGCACCAGGAGCAAGTCAATAGAGAATTTGGTAAAAGGAAAAGGGGAATGGAACACTTATGATGTAGTCTGTGTGGATGGGGTGATCAAACTTTCCGTCAACGGGAAATTTGTTAACGGGATCAGTAAATCCACTCAAAAAAAGGGGTATATCTGCCTGGAATCAGAAGGGGCAGAAATCCATTTTCGGAACCTCAGGGTGATGGAACTTCCTTCTGGGGTGACTTCAGCGGAGCAAACCGCGCCTTTACTTCCTTAGATAAGATGGCATTAATCTGGCAAGAAAGCTTGCGCCCTTTCAGGGCTTAGAAATTTTATCAATTGATTTAACACAGGGCTGTACCCTGTGTTAAGAGAGGTCCGCCCCTGCAGGGCTAAAATTATCCTCGTTACAATAGCAAAAGCCCTGAAAGGCTAATAAGCGAAACAATTACAGCCCTGAAAGGGCGAAATACCTTTTGAGGCAAAAAATAACGCATATGAAATTCAAAATCAATGACTCCAGGCGGGAATTTATAAAAAAATCAGCCCTTTCAGCAGCAGCTTTTTCTATTGTACCGCGGTTTGTGCTGGGGGGGAAAGGATTCTTGGCCCCAAGTGATCACTTGACCAAAGCTGTCATAGGTGTTGGGCCCATGGGACGGGGGCATTTTGGTTATGAAGGCACCAAAGTCGTGGCCATCTGCGATGTGGACCGCAACCATCTGCAGTTGGCAGCGGGGATGCTTGAAAAAGGGGTAAAGACCTTGGAAGATTACAGGGAGTTGATCACCCTTCCGGAAGTGGATATAGTCCATATTGCCACACCACCCCATTGGCATGGCATTATGGCCGCAGAAGCTGCTAAGGCAGGAAAAGACATTTGGTGCGAAAAACCCATGACACGTACCATAGGAGAGGGGAAGCGGGTGGTGGAAGCGGTAAAGCAACACGGCCGGATCTTCCGTTTGAATACCTGGTTTCGCTTTAAGGATAATTTTTATGGCTTTGGATCTACTGTTAAGCCTATCAAAAAACTGGTGGACAGTGGTTTATTGGGCTGGCCGTTAAAAATCACCATTGGAAAACATACCGGGTTTGATTGGGCACATAATTGGGTGGGGAAAGATCATTTGGATCCCGTTCCCGTTCCTTCAGAGCTGGATTACGACAGCTGGTTAGGGCCTGCACCTTATAAACCTTACCATCCTCACCGGGTTCACATTACTTTTCGCGGTTACTGGGATTATGATGGAGGAAAATTGGGCGATATGGGCCAGCATTGGCTGGACCCTGTACAGTATTTTTTGGGTAAAGATGATACCAGCCCCCTATCTGTTGAAGTGGATACCCCACTTCAGCACACCGATGCCGTCGGCCCTTGGCGGAGAATAGAATATACCTATGCAGATGGCTGCAAAATTGTTTTGGATGGGGAAAGCAAAGAGGTTGATGCCCCTTATATTGAAGGGCCGAAAGGGAAATTGTATAAAGGCTTCAAATCCGATATTCCAGATCTGGAAAGAAAGCTGGCTGCCTTCCCTGACCCATCACCCCAGGTAACCAATTTTTCCGAAGCGGTTAAGGAAAGAAAGAAATTTGCATTGAATGAGGAAAATGGTTACCGCTCATGCACCTTGGTTAATATGGGCGTAATTGCTTTACGTCTGGGCAGATCTCTGAATTTTGATCCAATCAATCAGGAATTTATTGACGATGAGGGGGCTAACCGATTATTGAACCCTCCGATGCGTTCACCATGGATAATTTAACTTTTGATGATATGATGAAAAAAATAATTTTTCTTACGCTCCTTTCCCTTTTTACTTGGGGAACCATGACAAAGGCCCAACAACAGAATGATCCGCGAACCTTGAATACACGGGTAGCAGATCTATTGTTAAAACTTCCGGCTAAGGATTCCCTTCAACTCAAGACCTACATGGAGGAAATCAGGAGTATGGGCGAAAATGGACTGGTGGCCATGATCAGCATGCTTTCCCCTATTGGAGAGGGGGATAATTCAAGTTTGGAATACGCTATTGGCGGATTTTCTTTTTATGCCACACAAAATGGGAGGGAAGATTGGAGAGAAATAGGGGTTAAGGCTTATTGTCAGGGGCTTGTCAATTTAAATGATAGAAATAACCAAGCCTTTATCATGGCCCAGCTGGAGAAGGTAGGCAAGGAGGATGCTGTCCTTTGTCTGCAGGACTTTTTGAATGATGAAGCACTTTGTGACCCTGCTGTGCGTGCCTTGTCCAATATTCAATCGCCCCAGGCCAATGAGGCTCTATTGGAGGCTTTAAATGAGGTGCAGGGAAATTGTAGAATACCATTGGTAAAAGCATTGGGCAAAAGTCAGTATCAAGGGGCAATAGCGGCCATAACTCCCTTGGTGGAGGACCAAGACAGGATGTTGCAAAAGGCAGCACTTTTTGCCCTGGCCCAAATAGCAGATCCTGCTTCAGGGGCCGTTTTGAAAAAAGCTGCAGAAAAAACCGGGTTTACCTACGAAGGGACGGAAGCCACTGCTGCCTATTTGACTTACGCAGGAAACCTTATAAAGGATGGAAACCAAAAGCAAGCAGCCAGGATAACAAAATACCTGATAAAAAATGCCGATCAGGATGATCAGATCCAATACCGCTCGGCAGCATTGAATTTATGGGTAACCATTCAGGGGGAAGCAAGTGTCCGGGACCTGATGGCCGCCTTAAAAAGTGACAATAAGGAATACCGGGTAATGGCTTTAAATTTAGCTTCCGGTTATGTTGATTCCATGCTACCAAAATGGCTGAAAAAATTAAAAAGCTCCAATGCTGAAGTACAGGTAGAAATCATTCACATGTTGGCCAACAGCAGGGCCAAAGAAGCCTTACCCCATATTTTAAAAGCAATAGAAAGCCATGATCGAAGGGTCAGACTTGCTGCTATTTCGGCTGCCGCAGACCTGGGGGACGAACAGATTTTTGACAATCTGCTGTTTGAGATGGAAAAAGGGGGTAAGGATGAAGTGGAAGCTGTTAAACATGCCCTGTTTATCCTTCCAGGGAATAGCCTAGTCGACAAAGTAGCAGAGGCTGTTCCATCCATGCCAGCTGATGCCCAAGCAGCTTTAATAGCCGTGTTGGCACATCGGGGTGCCCATCATCATTGGAAAACGGTTTCTCCTTATTTGGAAAGCTCCGATCCCATCGTCCGAATGGCTGCTTTTGAGGCCCTAAAGAATGTCACATCCCATGAAAATCTTCCAGAATTATTTACACTTTTAAAAAACTCCACCAAAAATGAGGAAACCATAAATATTCAAGAAGCAATTATTGCGGTCTTGCCGGGGATTGAAGGACAATCTGAAGCGGTAGATTTGGTGCTAAATCAAATGGAAAGTGTCCCATCCAATAAAAAAGTTCACTTCTATAAAATATTGGCAAGTGTAGGTGGGAGAAAATCCTTGGAAAGCCTATCCACTGCTTTCTGGAACGGGGAGGGACAGACACAGAAAGTAGCTCTGGATGCTCTATCCTCTTTGTCTGAGCATGGTGTAGCCGATGAATTGTACAGGATTTTCCAGGAAAAGGACAATGAAGGACATTTTGACCAGGCGTTTAACAGTTATATCCGTGTTATTAGCCAGTCCACCTATCCAGAAGCCCAAAAGCTATTATTGTTGCGCAAGTCCATGAAATCGGCAAAAACAACTTCACAGAAAGGGCAGGTTCTTGGGGAGATCGGAAAAATCAACACTTACCCGGCTTTGGTATTTGCCGGTAAGTTCTTGGGAGATTCCCAGTTACAAAAGGAGGCTGCCAATTCCGTCAGTAATATTGCCTTATCCAACAAAGAATTCCATGGTGCTATTGTCCGGGAACTATTAGAACAAGTACAGGCGATCCAAGGGGCTTCAGCAGGGTATCAGAAAGAATTTATGCGGCAACATTTGGATGAAATGCCTTCGGGCGAAGGCTTTGTGTCTTTTGAACCCTTTGAATTAAGCGCTGAAGAAAAAGAAGAGGGTTTTAAGGTTCTTTTTAATGGAAGCCAAATGGACCACTGGACAGGGAATACCAAAGGTTATATCATTGAAAACGGGAACTTGGTGGTGCGCCCTGAGGAAGGTTCTGGAGGGAATTTATTTACTAAAGAAGAGTTTGGTGATTTTGATTTCCGGTTTGAATTCCGGCTTACACCAGGGGCCAACAATGGATTGGGTATTCGGGCCCCATTGGAAGGAGGAGCTTCTTATGAAGGAATGGAAGTGCAGATTCTGGACAATACAGCTTCTATCTATAAAGATCTTGAGCCTTACCAGTATCACGGATCTGCCTACGGTATCTTGCCCGCCGAACGAGGTCACCTGAAACCAGTAGGCGAATGGAATTACCAAGAAGTGATAGTAAAGGGGCCGAAGATTAAAGTGGTATTAAATGGAAAGGTTATTCTGGACGGGGATCTTACTGATGCCCGGGAAAATGGCACAATGGACGGTCTGGAACATCCGGGGATATATCGTGAAAAAGGTCATATTGGTTTCCTGGGACATGGTTCTGAAGTATGGTTTAGAAATATCCGTGTAAAGGATTTGAATAGATAGAATTTCAGTTTTTCATTTCCGGTCCAATAGATCCAATCCGCTATGCTTTCCGAATATGACCGGTGACAAAAGGATTATCAGAAAGCATTGAAAATAATCTTCAGAGATGAAAAGCAAGAAACAAATGAAAAGAATTAACCTGTTTTTAATAGGTTTGATCCTTATGTTATCCTGTGCAGCGGAAGCACAGGAGATCAACAGACTTATGGAGTACCTGGACCGCGGATTGGTAGCTGTAAATACCGAAAACGGACAGGTGTATTTAAGTTGGAGGCTGCTGGGTGTTGGGTGATTTCTTTGTTTTCCCCATTTGCTCCGTAAGCCATTAGAGCCATCAATTCTGGATCTGAATCCCCATTTTTCCTCTTTTCGAATACGATAGCTTGGTTAAATGGCTTTCCATCTGAAATTTGGTATTCCTGAATCAGGATCCGGGAAGCTGCCGCATCTTCTGTGACCTGTGGCCCACCAAAAGGCCAGCCTGTACCTTGGGTAAGATCTACGCCCATGTCCAGGCTTTTTGCTTTTTCTACAGTATATTTAAGGATATTAAGCCATTCTTCCGAAAGGAAGTCCAGGTATCGGTCCTCGTAGCCTTTGGCACCATAAATAGGAGCTATTTCCACTCCTCCCAATCCCACATCTACTATATAACTTCTAATTAATTTTATTTTTTGCGGCCTTTGCGCCTAACCTTTGCGTCCATTGCGTGAAACTTTTTTGTTATCTTCATTGATGTTCTTGCTTCAGCAAGTGGAGACTTGATAGGTTTCCAACAATTGGCCGATATTTTTTTCATCCACTGCATTTCCCATCCACCACCATCTTGTCCATGGTTTTGCTTCCCGGGGGATTTCAGGCCAATCTTCCGGAGGTAGTTCCGGCTGAGATGACCGGGTATGACAAGAAAAGGATAAAGGGATCAATACACCTGCTACAAGTGATTTGATTATGCTGTGGATCATTTGGGGTAAGGTTTATATATTTATGCCTGGAATGAATTTCCCTCAGTAGGGGGTATGGAAACAAATCAACTGATAAACAGGATCTATCACAAAAATTCCTGCACAGGAGGCCCACAGGACGGTTAGGATTGAAATAATTCTTTTCTCAAAAGGCCAGTAATTCTGTTCACAGTTTTTTTGAAAGATAGTATTAGGAATGCATAAAAAAGTAACAGGGAACTCCAATCAAAAAAAGTATATTTGATTACCCTTTCTAAATTAAAGAATAACCTTGCTATTAACTTTGATGAAAAATTCTCAAATATTTAGGAAGATCTTTTTATGGGAGATACTTCCGATAACTCATATCATTTTAAATCTACTTTTGACCGGCTGTAACGAAAAAGTCACCCCTACTGCAGAAGTGGAAGGCCTAAAGGTGCCAGCAGGATTTACGATCGAGGAAGCAGCGCCTCCAGAACTTCTTTCTTTTCCCATGTTTGCTTCTTTTGACGACCGGGGTCGACTTTTCGTGTTTGAATCTACCGGCCCCAACACTATGGGGACAGAAGCCATGCTCAATAATCCGCCCTACCACATACGCCTGTTGGAGGATCTTAGCGGGGATGGTGTTTTTGATAAAAGCACCATATTTGCCGATAGCATTCCCCTACCTATGGGTGGCGAATTTTACCAGGGGAGCTTATATATTGCTGCACCACCAAACTTGGAACGTTTAACAGATACCAATGGTGATGGTATTGCAGATGAAAGGGAAGTGATACTAACAGGATGGACTTTAAATTCCAATGCAGCCACCTTGAGCGGGCCTTTTATCGGTCCTGATGGCTGGTTATATCTGGCCGATGCCAGGCGAGGTTTTGAAATACAGCGTAAAGAAGGGGATGTTGTCAAAGGTAAGGGAGCCCGGATCTGGCGTTGTCGTCCAGACGGGACCGGATTGGAGGCCATGGCCGGAGGAGGCTTTGACAACTCCATTGAAGTGATTTTCACGCCTTCCGGAGAGACTATAGGCACCATGACTTATTTTATGGATCCCCAGGATGGGCAGCGGGATGCCTTAATGCATTGGGTAGAAGGCGGGGTTTATCCCAAACCGAATCAGGTCATTCAAGAGGATAATCTGAAACTGACTGGGGAGTTGATGCCCGTAATGACCAAATTCCCCCGGGTATCTCCTGCGGGCTTGATGCGTTACAGGGATGCTGCGTTCGGATCGGAATTTACCGGAAATCTTTTTAGTGCCGAGTTTAATACGGGACGCATTATGAGGCATGTTGTCAAGGAATCAGGGGCTACCTTTAGTTCTGAGGGTGAGCCTTTTATGACCTCGACAAGTTCTGATTCCCATCCTACGGATGTCCTTCAGGATGCCGATGGCAGTTTGCTTGTCCTGGTTACTGGGGGATGGTTTATTCAGGGTTGTCCACTTTCCCGTGTAGCAAAACCAGATGTTCCGGGAGGTATTTACCGTATACGAAAAAAGGAGGCTTCAGTCACCAAGGATCCAAGAGGTTTATCTTTGGATTTTTCGGGGATGTCTCCACAAGCACTTGTTGAGCATTTGTCCGACCCGCGTTTTGTGGTAAGGGACAAGGCTGTAGAGACCTTGGTTGCTGTAGGGGAACCTGCGGTTGATGCACTGAAAAGTAGCCTGACATCAGAAGATGAGGAAGTGCGTACATCATCAGTTTTTGCCCTATACAGGATCAATACTGCTAAAGCCTTGGAAGCTGTTCGTTCCGCACTTCAGGATAAAAGCCCTATGGTCCGTACCGCTGCTGCCCGGGCCACTGGACTGGAGAAGGATAGGAGAGCAGTGGAACAGCTTATGGATATGGTACAAGATGACCAAGCCTCCGTTAGACGTCAGGCAGCGACGGCGCTTGGACAGATCGGGGAGCAGCGCTCTATTGAGGCATTGTTGAGTGCTTCCATAGATATCAATGACCGCTTTGTTGAACATGCTATCATTCATGCCCTTACTACAATGGCCAGTCCGGCCCCACTTCTAAAAGCTTTGGACCATTCTTCTGTAAATGTGAAGAGAGCTGCTGTCATCGCATTGGATCAAATGGAAGGGACGCCATTGGACAAACATCACCTTGAGCCATTCCTGGCTAGCAATAATGCTAAATTGCGCAACACGGGGATTTGGTTGGCCTCACACCATCCTGAATGGAGTGAGGTGGTCGTGGATTTTCTGAAAAAAGGATTAGATGCTCTCAACCTCACCGATAGCGATATGCCTGCTGTGGTGGAGCTAATGGTTACTTTTAGCAGTGACACCGATTTGCAGCACTTTATAGCCTCTGAGTTGGGAAAATCCTCTACTCCCATGTCTAGAAAGCTGTTGTTGATGGAAGTGATCGGTAGAAGCCCGCTTGAGGAACTTCCCACTGCATGGGTTAACCCATTGAGCCAACTTTTAAAAGGGGGAGAAACTGAAGTCCAGTCAGAGGTTCTCAGCCTGATCGAATCACGCAATATACCCGCCCTGGAAAAAGAGATGGATCAGTTGATAAAAAATCCCAGTGTTGCAACCGATTTCCGTCTCAAAGCACTGAGTGCCCGGATGATGTCCCGCCCTTTGCTTTCGGAGTCTGAATTCCGCATGATTTTGGATCATCTAGGTCCGGATCATGAATCTCCGGTCAGACAATTGGCCGTGCGGCTCTTGGCCCGGGCTGAGCTAAATGATCAGCAGCTTCTGGAGTTGGCCAGTCATATTACGACTGCGGATCTTTTTCTTTTACCAAGCCTTGTCGATGCTTTTCAAGGCAACAGTAACCAAGAAGTAGGAGAAGCGCTGGTCGTGGCACTGAAAAGCAAAACAGAAGGTTTGGACAATCTTTCCGAACAGGATCTAAAGAAATTGTTCAGTACTTTTCCCTCATCTGTACAAATTTCTGCCGAGCCCCTGATGGAAACCTTGCGGGAAAGACACGCCGAGCGGCTTACAAAGCTTCAGGAGGTGGAGGGACAGCTTGCAAAGGAGATGTAGGGGAAGGTCGTAAAATTTTCTTTGGTAGATCTGCCTGTTACACCTGTCATTCTGTTGGTCCTGATGGGGGGGAGTTCGGGCCTGATTTGACCAATATAGGAGAAATCCGGTCCAGGCACGATATCCTAGAAGCAATCATGTATCCTAATGCCAGTTTTGCCCGGGAATATGAAACTTACCAAGTGGAGACCAAGACCAACACCTATACCGGAGTTATCGCAGAGCAACTGTCTGATGCTATCATATTGACCATTGGGCCTGGTCCCGGAATCCGGATCCCCCGTACAGATATTGTCAGCATAGAGCCTGATCATGTATCCATGATGCCCCCCGGTCTTGACCAGCAGCTAAGTGTTGCTGAGATGGCAGATCTGATCGCATTTCTAGAAGCACTTCCCTATGATATAGATCGGCTAATAGAAGCAAGAGAGCGGGAGTAGTTTAGATGATATGCTCACATTGGTCTCAAATCTTGCGTATGGAGAGGACGGATTTATTGAAATTGAAAAATAATAATGAAAAACCGATATCATATTACCCGACGGGAAGCCTTAAAACTGGGTGCAGGAACCGGTTTATCCCTTTCACTCGGTCCAGTGCCCTCCTTTGGAGGAACTGGGTTCCGTAAGGATAATCCGATTATACTGGAAAATAAAAAGAAGGGGTCAACAGACTGGCAGCTTACGCGGGTACGGCCTGATAAGGATCTGTACAGAACCTCTTATATTGAAGGGTATTGTTCAAAACAAAGCGTCCAGGCCGAAGATAAATTGGATTTGATGATTTCTACTTCCCCAGCACAATCCTATAAGATAGATATCTATAGGACCGGATTTTACTCCGGTACCGGTGGGAGATTGGTACACAGTATAGGCCCTTTACCGGGAAAGCCTCAAATTACCCCTTCCCATGGAGAGAAGAATATCCATGAATGTGAATGGGAAGTATCTACCAGCTTAACTGTTCCTGAAAATTGGTTAAGCGGGGTTTATTTAGGGAAACTCCAGACACTTCCCCAGAGCCAAGACGAACCGTATTGGGAGAGTTATATTATTTTCATTGTCACTGATGAGCGTCCGGTCGATGTTCTTTTCCAGTGTTCGGACAATACCTGGCAGGCATACAATCGCTGGCCCAATGATTATTCCTTGTACACCCATCCAAAAGGGGTCCAGGGTCCGTGGGCCGCTGTGAGCTTTGACAGGCCCTATGGGAGGCAGGCTCAATTTACGGGAATTGTCAATGATCCCCTGTCTTTTGGTTCCGGGGAGTTTATCTCTTTTGAGCGCCCTTTTTCTTATTTTTTGGAAGAACATGGGTATGACGTAGCTTATTGTTCCAACAGTGATATGGTGGCCCCTGAAAGAGGCCTGAAAGCAAAAGCCTTCTTAAGTATTGGACATGATGAGTATTGGGATATCCGACAGTTCAGAAGTGTGGAGGTTTTAAAGGAACAAGGGGTGAATCTGCTGTTCTTTTCCGGGAACTCCCTTTGCTGGGTTTCTCCTTATTCGGAAAGCAAAAGCGGAAACCCATTTGGAAGGATTTTCAGAGCAGGACCTTATGGAGCTACCAATGATTATGCTGTGAACAGGGAGAAAGAACATGGCCCTTTTCCAGAGAGGGGTCCAGATGAAGGTTTTTTAATGGGTGTCCGTAATATCCAACCAGTGAATGGTGGTGGAGATTGGATTGTGGTAAAGCCTGAGCATTGGATTTTTAAAGGTACCGGAATAAAAAAAGGCGATAAGATCCCCGGCCTGATAGGATGGGAGTTTCATGGTGATGCAGCAGAAATAATCGGGATGGAAGTAGTTGCGGAAGGAATTGCCTGGCAGGGAGGGGATAATCCATCTAAATGGCAATCTGTCATCTATCCGGGACCTAAGGAAAATTTCATATTTAATGCTTCCACCATATTCTGGGCGCAGGGCCTAAGCAATCCACCGGGCCACACGCTCCCTTGGTCCCACTATAACCGCCCGCACGGACCTGATGCACGGGTTCAAAAAATCACCCATAATCTATTGGGAAAAGCAATTTCTTAGTTAAAAAGTAACCACAGAGCGAGCAGAGGTACAGAGTGAAAAAAATCTGTGGGAAACTGCCGGCCGCAGGCGGGTCCGAGCAATTTGTGGTAAATTTTAATCGAAATAATACCACCACAGATAACACAGATGAAAACAGATGAGAAAAGGATGGAATACCTTAATCAATCTGTGGGAATTCGAGTTTTTTTTAGTTGTGGAAGCCTCTAACATTGAAAAAATATTTACTTTTTATAGGCAACAGGAAAAATAAATTTTGACATCAATCGGCTGAATCTTGTTCAGGAGGTTTTATTTAATCGGAGAAATAAGTACAAATACAGAAAAAAAAGAAGCATCCATTCCGGACTTAGCCATCTTTACCATAGAGTGAACGGCAAAAGTATGCCTGAGGAAATCATGTACCCGTGGCCCTTTGTGATCTCCCTGATGAGGTATCCTCCTAAAATTACCGATTGAGACCCTCCAGGTTCAAGGCCCTGAGACTAAAAAGGATACCCTGGAACTGCGGAATCTTTCTATTAAACTTCAAAAACAATTAGCCATAAACGGTTCAGGGGCCGTAAACGGGGTAAGTAAACTGCATGGCCAAGTAAGCCGCGAATTGTTTCAGCCGCTTTTCCCCCGATGGCCAAAAGAAGCAGTGCCTGTGGGGCATGTTACCAATGGCGTTCATATGCGTAGTTGGGATTCTAAAGCTGCAGATGAATTGTGGACACAAGCTTGTGGAAAAGCCCGCTGGATGGGCACGACAGAAATGCTGGATGAACATATTCGATGTATTTCTGATGAAGGACTCTGGGAGATGCGGACTGCTTCCCGAAGAGCTTTTATAGAATTTATCCGAAAGCGCTTGCCGTTAACCTTAGCTGCTTCAGGCGCTTCACCTGAGGTAGTAGAAAATGCCCACCTCCTTTTTGATCCCCATACCCTGACCTTGGGCTTTGCCCGCCGTTTTGCCTCCTATAAAAGGCCAACTTTGCTACTGTACAACCAGGAAAGGCTACTCCGCATTTTAACCAACCCCTCCAGACCCGTACAAATTGTTATTGCAGGAAAGGCCCATCCTGGGGATCATGAAGGACATGCGATGGTCAAGGAATGGGTAACCTTTAGCAGGAGAAAGGAGGTTATGTCCCATGTAGTTTTTCTAAGTGATTATGATATGTACTTGTCGGGCCAAATGGTGCAGGGAGTGGATGTTTGGTTGAACAACCCCCGGCGCCCTTGGGAGGCATCCGGAACTAGTGGGATGAAAGTATTGGTAAATGGAGGTCTCAATCTCTCTGAACTGGATGGCTGGTGGAATGAGGCCTACCAACCTGAGGTGGGCTTTGGGAGACGGCAAATCACATGGAGACAATGCCAGTTGGGACTCCATTGAAGCTGAACAGTTGTATGATTTGCTGGAAGATGAAATTATACCTGAGTTTTATAACCGGGATGAAAAGGGTATCCCTCGTACTTGGACAGCCAAAATAAGGAACAGCATGTCCTTGCTTACTCCCCGATTTTCAACTAACAGAACCTTGAAAGAATATATAGAGAAGTATTATATTTCCGCGGCAGCTGCTTTTAAAAAACGTCTTTCTGCAAATGGGGAAATAGGTTCAAGAATAATTCAATGGAAACATGTGCTCCGGGAAAATTGGCATAAAATAAAATTTGGCGTCCTGTATATTGAAAAGGTAGAGAATCACTGTACTTTCAGTGTCAAGATTGATTTAAATGCTATTAAGCCGGAAGAAGTTTCAGTAAAATTGTACGCTGATGGAATAAATGGCTCTAATCCAGTTAGGATAAAGATGGATCTTGCCTCCACAAACAATGAAAATCAGGAATATAGCTATTTTGGAAAGGTTGATTCCTCCAGAAATCAAAGTGACTATACCATTAGAATCCTACCAAAATATGAAGGCGTGTCAATCCCTCTTGAAGAAAACCTGATTCTTTGGCACCATTAAGTTTTTTTTGGACTTCATCTGGCCCTCGCTGTTAGCCTTTCGATAACTGCTGCAGGAGCTGTGGCAGCAACTATAGGACTTGTGTTTCCTTGGGGTTTATCGAAGTTTAAAATGGACCCTGCCTTTGGGTCGGACCATTGGCAACGATTATCCAGGATATCCTAAGTATTTGATTTACTTTCTAATGATCAATTGGTTTCTATAAAGAAAAAAGCTGCCTCTAAAACATTACACTTTATGGCTTACAGTATTAAAATCATTAACTGATTCTTTGTCAGGCCTTAAATTGGTAACATATAACCAATGTTCAAAATATTCACAATTTTCAATCATGGATCAGACACATATTCACTTAATCACCAATCATATTCCTGTTATTGGAAGTTTTTTTGGAATTTTTGTTCTTATTTATGGAATGATAATGCATTCATACCCTATTATAAAAGCAGCCTATTATATATTTATAATATGTGCGGTGGGTGCGGCAGTTACTTTCTGGACAGGAGAAGCTGCCGAGGAAACCATCGAAAGAATGGGGGGAATTTCAGAAGCTGTAATTGAAAAGCACGAAGATTCAGCAGGAATTGCTTTATTAAGCATGATAATTTTAGGTAGTGCTTCCATTGGCGCTCTGCTGTATCCCTTTTATCAATCCTCCTTTTCCAAACTACTTTCTTACATAATTTTAGCAATCGCATTAATCTCTTTTGGAATTACCGTAAACACATCAAGATTAGGTGGTAATATCAGACATACGGAAATAGTGAATAATCAGCCTTGACGGGCAGTTCTCTATTGATTTTTTAGATCTTTCGTGAAAATCCAGGAGTATGCCTGTGGAAATGCAGAGGACTCCTTTATTTTAGGGGAGACAATCAAAAAAATGGTGGCAAAACTGTTGTTTTAGAGCCTTAAAATGAAAAACTGGCATCAACTAAAAAAAGAAGAGGTTCTATCAGAATTAAAAACTTATTTAGCAGGTATCTCCCCTAAAGAAGCAGAAGATAGAAGGAATATATATGGCAAGAATCTCCTTCCCAAAAGAAAGAGAATCACTTTAGCCCAAATCATTCTTCACCAATTTCTGAGCCCCCTGATTTATGTATTGTTGGCCGCTGCTATATTTTCTTTGGTTTTAAAAGAATATTCTGACGCAGGGTTTATCTTTCTGATCCTGGTTATTAATGCTTTCATTGGAGCTTTTCAGGAATCGAAAGCTGAATCAAAGGCCTCAGCCTTACAGGATTTAATTAAGATCCGGGCACGTGTAAAAAGGGAGGGAAGAGAAATGACCATAAACAGTGAGGATCTGGTTCCTGGTGATATTGTGCTGGTGGAATCAGGGAATAAAGTTCCCGCCGACATCCGGGTGCTCAAAAGTAATAATTTAGCAGCAGAAGAAGCTATTCTTACCGGGGAATCAATGGCCGTGCTAAAAAATGAGGAACCTTTGGAACAAAGTGAAACAGTAATTGCGGAGAGATTTAATATGATGTATGCAGGCACCACCATCACATCAGGGAGGGGTATGGGAGTGGTAGTTGCCACGGGTATTCATACGGAAATTGGAAAAATTTCGACTTCCTTAAAAGTTTTGGAAACAGGCAAAGCTCCTTTGGTAGAACGAATGGAGGTTTTTGCCAGAAAGATCAGTATGATTACTCTTTTTGCTTGTTTTTTTCTGAGTGTGATAGGGTATTTAAATGGAATTCCCCTATCAGAGATCTTTTTCTTCGTCGTTGCTGTTGCGGTTTCTGCCATTCCTGAGGGCCTTCCCATCGCGATGACCGTTGCCCTTTCTATTGGCACTTCCAGGATGGCAAAACGGAATGTCATCGTAAGAAAACTTACCGCCGTGGAAGGGCTCGGTAGCTGTACCTTAATAGCTACAGATAAGACAGGAACCTTAACAGTTGACCAACAAACAGTAAAGATAATTGTACTGAATGATGTCCGGAAATTCCTGGTAACCGGAGAGGGATATACCGGAGAGGGAAATATACATGATGGGGAAGGGGAAATAGTAAAAACCGGAGATGTTCACCTGCTTGATAAGTTAATAGAAGCGGTGACAGTGTGTAATGAAGGGGTACTTCGAAAGGAAAATGAAAAATGGATTGTCACAGGTGACCCTATTGATATCGCTTTTCTTTCTCTTTCTTACAAAGCCTGTTCTTCACCTGATGAAGTGCTGCAAAGAATTGAAAAGATAAAAGAAATTCCATTTGAATCTGGGCGGCAATTTTCTGCTGTATACTATCGAAATGCAAATGGGCTACAAATTGCCGTTAAAGGAGCTTTTGAAAAAATTGCAGAATCTGTTACAGGAGTATATAAAAACAGCATGTTAGAAGAAGCTGAAAAACTGGCTGAAAATGGCTACAGAGTGATTGCCGTAGGAGGTGGAGTAGTGGGAGAAGTTTATCCGGAGGGCATTCCTGAAGTAGAACTATTTGGAATAGTAGCTTTGATTGACCCTTTGAGGCCGGAAGCTAAAGATGCTGTTGCCTTATGCCACAAAGCCGGAGTGGAAGTGGCCATGATAACAGGAGATCATCCTTCCACAGCATTTTCCATTGCAAAAGAGGTAGGAATAGCCTCTGAAAAAGAAGAATTGATCACAGGTATTGAACTGGCCAAAGCCTATAATATGGGAGGCAATTCTTTTACTGAACTGTTAAAAAGGATTAGGGTTTTTTCAAGGGTTTCACCACAACAAAAATATCAGATAGTAGAGGGTTTCAGATCTTTGGGCCACTTTATCGCAGTTACGGGAGATGGAGTAAATGATGCCCCCGCCCTTAAATCAGCAAATATTGGAATTGCCATGGGATATGGCACAGATGTGGCTAAAGATACGGCCTCCATTATAGTATCTGATAACAATTTTGCTTCTATTGCTGCAGGGGTTGAAGAAGGCAGGTCCACTTACAGCAATCTGAGAAAAATCATTTACTTGTTAATATCCACAGGGGCTGCAGAACTGTTAATGATTGCACTCTCCTTAGTATTTCAGCTTCCTTTACCCTTTCTTCCTGTCCAATTACTTTGGTTGAACCTGGTGACCAATGGAATTCAGGATGTGGCACTGGCTTTTGAACCGGGGGATGCGTCCGAAATGGCCCATCCTCCCAGAAAACCTTCAGAAACAGTTTTTGATAAACTTATGATTAAGCAGACGCTCCTTTCTGCTGTTACAATAAGCCTGGTGACTTTCGGGCTGTGGTATCATTTACTTAGTAATTTACATTGGGAGGAGGCCACAGCCCGAAATGCCATATTACTGCTGATGGTACTCCTTCAGAATTTTCATGTTTTAAACTGCCGTTCGGAAACCAAGTCAATTTTTAAACTTCCTCTTTGGAAAAATCCTGTATTGACTATAGGGATTTTAGCAGCTCAGGGAATTCATATCCTGGCTATGCATATTCCTTTTATGCAGAATTTACTGGCTCTTTCTCCCATTCCATTAATGGATTGGGTTAAATTGTTTGCAACCGCATCCATAATTTTATTTGCAATGGAGATTTTTAAATTTTTTAGATCCAGGCAAACGTAAACATGAACGGATATTATAGTAGAGGACTTTCTCTATCCACTGGTACAGGCAAAATACGGTAGGTTATTTTACACAAAAATACCGGGGACATAAATCTGATGCTCCCGGTATTTATGGTTCTTTCAGCGTCCTGCTATATTCAGAATGAAGATACAGCATTAGAGGGGGGAAAGAGTAAATTAAAACAAAAGGTCAAACGCATAACCGCACAAGGGGATCTAAAGCAATGGTGCATCATCAAAGTATCTATTTAAATCACATGAAATGCCCGAAAACTATTTTATTCTGCGGTCTTCTATTGTTTCTTTGCTTATTTGTTAATACCACAAAAGCTCAGGACAATAATGTCACGTCTGATTCAAGCCAGATAAACAGGAAGTATTTCTATTCCAGGGGTATTGGATGTTTATTGATGTTATTTTCGGATTGATTCGTATAAAAAGGTGCCTCCACCAAAATCCGAAAAAATACCAAATGATGCTGCGGTTCCTGAGAGCACGACAATCGCCATTACAATTATTGTTATTGTATTTTTCATGATAGCTTTCTTTTAATGATTTTTTTCGGTTGTGGATTCCACAGAACACAAGGTGAGAATAAGTATGCTTTCGTTTGGGAGGTTCCGGCACCTCTCGTCAGAGAAATTTGCAGGATGGTTTATTTAATATTTATTGGCTGTTTAAAATTCATTTTCTCATTTCTCTTTTGAAAACAATACTTAGCAGAATGGACGAAATAATCAATTCAGACCATACAATTGAAATGATTGCCACTTCAAAAATATACTCCCGCATGATGCCATCTTGTATTTCTGTCGTTAATGATGACTGCCCTAATTGCAAAAATTGTCTATATGGGTTTTATGGATTATGTCATTATACCTGCTATTTTTATTATACCAGTTCTGGACATAATTTCAGTTAGCAGTGCTTATCTATTGCTTCAAAATGTAAAGACAACTTGATTTCAATTAGAATTGTTGTTTAAAGTCGGCTAGCAAGTTAGACGGAAAATCATCTTTTCTGACACAGAAACTAAATAAGAAAAAAAACAATTATCAGAAGGAAAACTACTCAGTTTTAATTAACTTTAATACGGTAAAGGAGAAGAATGGCAAAGAAGATTGAAAATTTAGCGTGTGAATTATGCCAAAGCAGAAAATTCTCATTGTTTAATGAAGTATCACAAGAGCATTTGTGCCAGTTGACGGCTGATAAAAATTGTGTATACCATAAAAAAGGACAAACGCTGTTTTATGAAGGCACCCGCCCTTTGGGCTTGTTCTGTATCAATGAAGGTGCTGTAAAAGTTTATAAATCCACATCCAACGGGAAAGAACAGATCATCCGCCTGGCCAAAGCAGGTGATTTCCTGGGGTACCGTGCTCTATTGGGAGAAGAACATTATGCCGCTTCCGCTACTATATTGGAAGATGCCAAAGTATGTTTTATCCCGAAGGAAAGTTTTATTCATTTGCTAGCTGTGGACAGCAATCTATACCGTAAACTAATGAAATCTGTTTGCCATGAATTGGGTCTTATGGAGGAAAAAGTCACAGAACTTTCCCAGAAGACGGTAAGAGAACGATTGGCCCATACCTTATTGATGCTAAGGGAAACCTATGGCATTGATGGAGACGATAATTCCCGAAAAATTGATATTGCACTTTCAAGAGAGGACTTGGCAAGCATTGTGGGTACGGCCACAGAGACTGTAATACGTCTGCTTTCCGAATTTAAAAGTGATGGCCACATCAGCTTTGAAGGCAAAAAGATCCGGATTTTAAATCCTAAAGCTTTAGCCAAAATTTCAGATTTTTACGCTTAATGCCAGATATTGCTTTCCTGACAAAAGTCATATTCCTGCCTGTGTCCGATCATTTTGCATCCCTTATCAATAATTTAATTTTGCTGATATCTGATTAGTTTTCTTCACGTTCCTGCAAAATGGTAGGATGAATGTTGGCAAAATGATTAATATAGCAATAGGGATTACAGAACCTGAACCGGACAGAAGCTTTATGCTGCTTGTCCAGGGATTTCTTCAGGCTGGACGGGAAACAATTGGTGAAATGTCCAGCACAAAGAAAGATATTGAAATTTCATTCCTGACAGATAATAATATTAAGGGCTTTGTTAGGAAATTGAAAGCAAGATCAAATTCCAAAGAACCTATACTACCAGGGGAATATCAAGATTCTTTCGAACCCAATTATAGAAAACAGGGGGACAACCCCTTACAATTTATTGAAGAAGCCCGGTATAACGGCTTGATAATTCTTGATCTGAGTAAAATATATAAAAGTATTGGACTTATAAAATCACTTTGTAAACTGCTGGAAAACTGTGGTTACGCCATTTTATTATTAAATCCCAAGCATGAAAAATTTAACCACATCATATTGAAATATGACGGTTCCGGAGCATCCATTTTTTCAATCCAGGCATTCTCAAAATTATTTCCATCAGAAGCCAAAAAAGCAAATAGTGCCACTTTGATATCTCCTTTAGCTTTTACAAGATCCCAGGTAGCCATAGAGAAACAAACAATAAAAAGGGCATCTGAATATTATGGTGCTTTGGGTTTTATTAAATTGCCACTGAATACGTTTAGTGACCTCTTTAACTATTCTTTGAAAAATAAAGCGGACCTGCTGATCTTAACAAAACCTGATCTAATGGAAATGTTAAATGTAATCACTAAAAAAGAATATAGTAATCTTTTTAAAAGGAATAATTTATCGGTTTTTGTCGGAATCAAATAATCTGTATAAATCAACTTTTATTTCAATTGGCGATTTCCATCCGCACTTCAGAAATGGCGTATCTACCCTCATGACCTGGATTTCCCATAAATTCTCCCCTCTTTTGGGATGTCCCTGCTTCTGCCCCGCATTCAGGTTTCATTTTTCATCTTGATTAGAAACAGCTAATTCTCTGATTTATGTCATGTTTTCTGATGGACAGTAGACTTAAATTTGCTTAATGATAAATATAATATAAAACCAAATGTTATGAAAGCATCCTATAAAAAACACATGTTCCTGCTGCTTCCAGTATTGGCAGTATGTCTTCAGCTGCAGGCACAGACGAACTACATATTAGCCCCCGGTGCTGAATTTACAGTTTCCGGAACATCATCTCTGCATGATTGGACCCTGACTTCCCACAGCGCTTCAGGAGAAGCGATCATCAATTTAGAGGAGAGTGCTTTAAAAGATATTCTTAAGCTTTCTGTTGCTATAAAGGCGGAAACCTTAAAAAGCGGTAAATCAGGAATGGATGGAAATACCTATAAAGCTTTAAAAACAAAAAAGAACCCTGAGATTAGCTTTAGCTTAAAGCAAATTAAATCTATCGAAAAAAAAGGTGACCATTACCTGGTTGAAGCAGGGGGAACCCTAACTATAGCAGGTGAAAGCAGGATGGTTAGCCTGCAGGCGAAAGCATATCCTGATATGAAAAAAATTCAATTATCAGGAAGTAAAACCTTTAACATGACAGATTTTAAAGTAGATCCGCCTACAGCCCTACTGGGAACCATTAAGACCGGAGATGAAATTACTGTCCACTATAACTTTACATTTATAAACAAAAAATCTTGAAATCGGACCAGTTTGGCAGCTATGATTGGCCAGGCTGGCTTGTAAACATTGAAAATCAAATTATATACTCATGAAAAAGTCAATTAGAATCATTTTGGTGACATTATTCAGTGCAATAAGCTGGATGAATTATGCTCAGGAAAGATCTTTACAGTTTATCAGACCTGCAGGTCAGGATGGAGTGAATGTTTTTGAATCTCCAAAAGAAGATACCGTGAACTTTGAAGGTGTAAAAGTTCATCTTGGTGGCGCTTTTGCAATCCAATTTCAGGCTTTGAGTAACGAAAACAGTGAAGACAACCTGACTGCACTTGGATCAGATTTTAACTTGCCTACGGCTAATCTTGATTTAGATGCTCAATTATATGATGGAATAAGAATGCATCTTAGAACCTATCTTTCTTCCAGGAACCACCAGGAAGCCTGGGTAAAAGGTGGTCATATTCAAATAGATAAGCTCGATTTTGTTAAACCAGGGTTTTTGGAAGGATTGATGGAATCAATTTCTATAAGAATCGGCTTGGATGAGTTCAACTACGGCGACGCCCATTTTAGGAGAACAGATAATGCGCATGCCATATACAATCCGTTTGTGGGTAATTATATCATGGATTCATTTTCAACAGAAGCATTTGGAGAGGTTACCATCCAACACAGTGGGTTCCTTGGAGTTATTGGCCTAACAAATGGAAAATTGAACCAAAATGTAACGGTTAATGAAAATACGGACAATAAACCATCTTTCTATGGTAAATTAGGGTATGATAATTATGTAGCAGATGATTTAAGGTTACGTTTGACAGGATCCTTGTATACCAATAAAGGAACTTCCACAGGGAATAACCTATATGGAGGTGACCGTGCAGGATCCAGGTACTATAATATAATGACTCCGGTGGGTGAAGATGCCAACTTCGCGGAAGGCAGATACAACCCGCGCTTTACCCAACTTACAGCAGTACAGGTCAATCCTTTTATAAAATACAAAGGCCTGGAATTGTTTGGGGTTTTTGAAATAGCCAACAACAGTGATGATCAGGGAAATGGGTCTTTTACACAGACAGCAGGGGAACTTATATACAGGTTTGGCATGAGGGAGCAACTATATTTCGGTGGAAGATATAATGTAGTAAACGGTGAGAGGACAGAAGGGGCACCTGAAATGAATATAAGTCGTACGAACATAGGTGCAGGCTGGTTCCTAACCAAAAATATTCTTACTAAAGTAGAATATGTGAGACAAAAATATGAAGGAGCCGGTTTTGCAAACACAAAATATGCAGGCGGAGCCTTTCAGGGATTGGTTATAGAAGCAGCAATTGGTTTTTAAGTACTTTAATTACATACAAGCTGAGGATTCTATAGGACTCCTCAGCTTTTATTAATGCCAGAAAATTTTTTTCCTGATAATTTTTATTCCTAAACTGAGGGAGGATAAAGAAAAAATAAAAAGCAGTCGCAATGAGTACACTTAGTATCATTTTACTCTGGTTATCTTTATTGCATCTGGAAGCTGGACCTTTCCTGATCATTCAAGAAAAAAGAATTACCGTAAATGGAAACACCTCCATAGGAAGTTTTAGTTGTGACTATGGGATATCGGGAAAGAATGACCGATTGTATATGGATAGGCTGACATCTTCGCCATATAGTTTTTCTGTTCCCGTAGAAGCATTCCGATGTGGGAATTTTCTTTTGAACAGGGATTTCCGGACCACTTTAAAAGCAAAGCGGTATCCGGAAATTTCCGTTCAGGTTCTGAAGCTCCAAAAAGAGAAAAACGGGATTTTTAGAGGCACTATAAAACTCCATCTTGTGGGAAAATCCAAAATACTGAAAGATGTTAAGTTTACATTAAAGGCCCATGACAAAAACCAGGTCCTTTCTACAGATTTTATTTTCTCCGCCTCGGAATTTGAATTAATTCCACCCAAAAAACTTGGTGGACTGATAAAAACAGAGGATAACATGGAAATTATTGTATCCCTTGTGCTGAAGTCGGCTATTGAATAAAACAGTTATTTTTGAGATGTTTATATTTACGGGGTTCTGTTTAATAATAATTGAAACATGTACATTACAGGAGAAGAAGCAGTAAAAGCCATACAATCCTATACACGCATCTTTCTGCATGGCAGTGCAGCCACACCACACCATCTTATTGAAAAGATGGTGGAAAGAGCAGCGGAACTTCGCCAGGTGGAAATAATTTCTGTCAGCACCATGGGACAGCATAGGCGATGAGTTGAAATGCAATTTATTTAATGACTGGCTCTTCAGATCCAGTTCTGAAGTGGGCTTGCCATTTTTTCCCGATCATCTTCACTAGGATTCCCTTTCTTTCTAACATCCCCAGGTAGAATGCAGGCATGATTTCAGAGGTGGGATAGGGCTTTTTGTATAGGAAAAGTTGAAAAATAGACCAAGGACCATCAGTGGTTGATTTTTTTTTGAAAAATTATTTTAAAAATAATAAAAGATGAATTTGTCTTAAATTATTTGTACTTATATTTGTAGAGGTTAATAAAAATATAAAAAGGTATTAATATCTTTTTATAAAGTGATTTACTATATCACATTAAAAAAATTAAGATGGAAACTATAAAACAAATGACTATCGGGGGAAATGGTGGCAAAGGATTACCGTGCTGCCACAGTGTTTGAATCATTCGGAATAGATTTTTGCTGCAAGGGCAACCGAACCATATTGGTTGTTGTTCAGGCCCTGTCGATATCCTGGAATGATAAACAGTGATAATACTCTCATTTACTTCCGGGATTCGGCAGGTGTTCTGAATTCCAGCATGATTTGCATGAATAATTTGTCCATTAAAAGTAAAAAATTATATATTGAACTTGTTCCATTCATTTTTAACAAGGATGAAAAATAGCTGGATATTAGTTTCACTTTTCAATTTTTTTATAGCTGCTATGATGGGACTCATCCTTCGAGGAGCCTTTGTCTGGGGAATAGATTGGTTGGAGTATAGGAACATGATGCATGGTCATTCTCATGTGACCATGTTGGGTTGGGTTTATTTGGCCTTGTATTCCTTGATATGGTACAGGTTTATTCCGAAAGGCAAACGGGAAAAACCGGTGTATTCCCTATTATTTTGGTTTACCCAAATGACGGTAGTGGGCATGATGATCAGTTTTCCCCTTCAAGGATATGGTGTCCTATCCATTTCTTTTTCTTCCCTACATATATTGTCAAGCTATGTATTCTGCTACCTGGTTTGGAAGGATCATCCTATTCAAAAGCCGGAAGTAAGCTTATTACTTAAAACAGCCCTTGTCCTGATGATCATCTCTACTATTGGTGTATGGGCTTTAGGCCCCTTGGCCATATCAGGGGGAAGGAACTCCACTTTTTATCAGATTGCGATACAATTTTACCTCCATTTCCAATTTCATGGCTGGTTTACCTTTGCTGTACTGGCCCTACTTCTTGATGTATTGACACAAGGGGTTACCTTGAATGGAAAGCATTTTAAGTGGTTTTATTCCATGCTCATCACCTCTACCATGCTGACCTATGGTTTGGTAATAGCCTGGGGTTACGGGGGATCTTTTCCATTGATCATCAATGCATTTGGTCTGATGTTTCAGTTGCTGGCTTTAATTTTATTCTTCCTGTTGATAAGAGGGAGTTATAAGAACTATTTCCCGAATGCTTCCCCCATGATCAGGACCCTATATCCTAATAATAATATTTAATCTAATAGTAAACAGGAAATACAAAAGTGATATCAATTACCTTTTACCATGACTTCCGTCATGTTTTATCCTTTGTCTTCAATTTAATTTTACATCATAATCTGAAACAACTTATGTATGAAAAATTTAATTTTAATCACACTTGCAGCATTCACCATGTTATTCTATTCCTGCAGATCGGGGGATAAGGAAAGCAGTAGAGCCTCCGGCACACCGGAAACTTTGGAACCTGAGCTTCCACAATCCATTGCAGAAGGTAAGGGGGTGGGAGAAATCACCGAAGTAAAGCTGGAAGATGAACTGGATCCTGATATGATTAAAATGGGAAAATCCATCTATGATATGAAATGTTCCGCCTGTCATAAACTGACCGATCAACGTGTGGTGGGACCCGGTTTTCAAGGGGTTACCAACCGCAGAAGGCCTGAATGGATCATGAATATGATCACCAATGTAGATGTCATGCTTGAAAAGGATCCAACAGCACAGGCATTGCTTGAAGAATGCCTTACCCGTATGCCGAACCAAAACGTATCGATCGGAGATGCTAGGAGTATTCTGGAATTTCTCAGAAACAATGACATGGAGAAGTCGGGTGAAAAAGATGGTGCTGTCGGATAACTCTTATCCAAGCTAAAAAATAGGTGGAATTTTGATAAGCAGTTTTTCACATACCATCGGTGATGGCTCAATTACCTCATGGCGAATTCTAAGGGACCAAAAAAACAAATTATAGACAGATGAAACGACACAAAATTAATTCAGCAATTATTTCGGGGACATTAATGTTAATGGCTGCCTGTAATGGCAGGGATACCAACCAAGTGGTGCATGGCGATGCCGCACAACAAACCTATGTAGCCCCAGGGGAATACGATGAATTCTATGCATTTTTATCCGGGGGCTATAGTGGACAGATCACGGTCTATGGTTTGCCTTCAGGACGCTTGTTCAAGGAAATACCTGTTTTTTCACAATATCCTGAAAACGGATATGGCTACAGCGAGGAAACCAAGCCCATGTTCAATACTTCCTATGGCTTTGTGCCCTGGGATGATTCCCACCACATAGAGCTTTCCCAGCAGAACGGGGAATTTGATGGACGGTGGTTATTTGTCAACGGAAACAATACACCCCGGATAGCCAGGGTGGATCTGACCACTTTTGAAACCGTGGAGATTTTGGAGATACCGGATGTAGCTGGCCTGCACTGTTCTCCCTTTATTACGGAAAATTCAGAATACCTGGTTTCCGGTACCCGCTTTAGTGTCCCTATCCCTCAGAAGGATGTACCCATTGATACCTATAAAGAAAACTTTAAAGGTTTGATCAACTATGTATCCTTGGATCAGGAGCATGGCCATATGGATTTGGCGTTCCAGATCGAAATGCCAGGATTTAATTATGATCTGGCAAGAAACGGTAAAGGAGTTTCCCACGGCTGGAGTTTTTTGACCACCTATAACTCAGAACAAGCCCACTCGCTTTTGGAGGTAAATGCCTCTCAGATGGACAAGGACCTGATGGCCATTATCAATTGGAAAAAAGCAGAAGAATACCTGGAGGAGGGAAGGTTTACGGAAAGAGAAACCTCTTATTTTCACAACCTGATGGATGAAAGTTCTGGAATTGTCAATTCAGAAGAGAGAACCACCACAAGAATCCTTAACCCCGCAGATTGTCCGGATATGGTATATTTTATACCTGTTCCCAAGTCCCCTCACGGCTGTGATGTGGATCCTTCGGGTGAATATATCGTGGGCAATGGTAAGTTATCTGCTGATATGTCGGTTTATTCCTTCAGTCAATTAATGAAAGCCATTGAGGAAGGAAACTTTGATGGGGAATTTGACGGAATTCCCATTATCAATTATGAAGCAGGCTTACATGGAATAGTAAAAAAGCCCGGCTTAGGCCCCTTGCATACTGAATTTGATGAAAGGGGAAATGCTTATACTACCTTTTTTATCTCCTCAGAGGTAGTGAAGTGGGATGTGGAAACCAAAGAGATTTTGGATAGACAATCTACTTTCTATTCTCCAGGCCACCTGACCATCCCAGGTGGGGAAACCCGTAAGCCAAATGGCAAATATTTAGTGGCTATGAATAAAATCACCAAAGACAGGTTTTTGCCCACTGGTCCAGAGATGATGCATTCTGCACAACTATTCGACATCAGTGGGGATAAAATGAAGCTGATCCTGGATTTTCCTACCAAGGGAGAACCACACTATGCCCAAGTGATTGCAGCAGATATGCTTATGCCCAATTCCAAAAAGTTTTATCCTATTGAAGAAAATACCCACCCACATGTCACGCTGGGTGAGGGTAAATCCAGGGTGGAAAGGGAAGGCAGTGAGGTGCATGTGTATATGACAGCCATGAGGAGTCACTTGGCCCCGGATAATATAGAAGGAATTAAAGTAGGCGACCAGGTGTATTTCCACGTCACCAACTTGGAGCAGGATTGGGACGTGCCCCATGGATTTGCCATGCAGGGAGCTACCAATGGAGAATTATTGGTGATGCCCGGACAAACAAGGACCCTCCTTTGGGAGCCAAAAAAAATTGGGGTTTTTGCCTTCTATTGTACAGATTTCTGTTCAGCCCTGCACCAGGAGATGTCCGGCTACGCCAGGGTATCTCCTGAAGGTTCAGATGTCCCACTAAAATGGGGGCTAAATGAAGAACTGAGGGAAAACCAAGAGGCGGCAAATGCCTTCTATGATGAAGCAAAAGCCAATGTCGGTAAATAAACAAAATAAAAACTGCCACGCAGGAATGGTGGCAGTTTTTTTAAATTTCTGCTATGAAAATATTATCCTCTCCCAGAATATTGATGATTGTTGCCTTGGTATGTCTTGGAGCAGTCTTCTTTTTTCCTTTATGGCAAATCCTTCTGAAGGCAGCCCAATTCCCGGGAGGTTTGCAACTCTACATTTGGGTAAACAAAATTTCCGGAACCGACAAATATATCCTTCAGAATATCAATATTCTCAATCACTATATAGGGATGAAGGCTATTCATCCGGATTCCATACCTGAATTGAAGTATTTCCCGCTTATCACTTATGTGATGTTAGGTTTAGGGTCTATAATGGTTTGGATCAATAAAGGATGGGGTTATTTATCATGGGCCATAGCTCTTGCTATTTTGAGCATTTTAGGCATCTATGATTTTTATCTTTGGTTATATGATTATGGACATAACCTGGACCCTAATGCTCCAATTAAAGTAGAAGGGATGACTTATATGCCACCTCTTTTAGGGGATAAAGATCTGCTTAATTTCCATGTTCAGTCCTATCCTCATTGGGGCGGGTTATTTCTGGGACTAGCCATCATAATAGCAGGATTGGCTTATTTCAAAAAAAGAAGTAAGAGAGAATTGAAGGGTAGTAATCGCGGACTGAATAGGCATAAGCCTGATATTTCAAACAAAATGAAAAGTTCTATCGGATTGGTTTTAACCATCTCTTTCTTCCTGCTGATGAGCTGTGGGACAAATCCAGAACCCATAGCTTTTGGTAAAGATCATTGTACCTACTGTAAAATGAACATTGTTGATCCTAAGTTTGGTGGCGAGGTGGTCACCACCAAAGGAAAAATATTCAAATTTGATGCCCTGGAATGTATGGTTCCTTATATGGAACAATCGGATCAGGAGTATGCTTTTACCTTGGCCATTGCTTATGACCAACCAGAAAAGCTGGTGGCAGTGGATAGCCTGCAATTTCTTATTTCGGAGAACTTCAACAGTCCGATGGGGGCTCATGTGGCTGCCTTCAGAGAAGCCTTAACCTTTAAGGAGGACCACGAAACATATGATTGGCAAAGCTTAAAATCACATCTTTCCAAAAACAGATAAAATTCCTATGTCACCTGATTCTAAAGCTTCCCTTATCTTCACACTCCTTTGGCTTGTTGTATGTACGGCCAGTGCAACTTGCTGGCATGTTAAAAAAGGGACCGATTTGGCTGATGTTAAAAAAGGGATTGCTTTGGCTAAAGATTATGATACACTTTATATACATGAAGGAGTTTATATAGAAAGTTTAATAGAGATCAATAAGCCCCTTTCAATAATCGGGATCAATAATCCCATTATAGACAGTAAGGGGGGTGATGAAATCTTTGTGGTTACCTCAGACGATGTGGTGATCCGTGGACTGACGCTAAAAAATATAGGCGTAAGCTTTTTAAAGGACCGTGCAGCTATCAAGCTTATTGAAGTAAAAAGGGCAGTAATTGAGAGCAATCACTTGGTGAATGCCTTTTTTGGGATTTACTTGCAAAATTCAAGTGACTGCATTGTCCGGAACAATGTAATTTCAGGGGAGGCAAAAGATGAAGTCAATGCAGGGAATGCCATTCATATATGGAAAGGAAGCCGGATAGAAGTATTGAACAATGAATTGAGAAATCATAGAGACGGGATTTATTTTGAATTCGTGGACCAAAGTATCATCAAAGGCAATTTGAGTAAGAACAATATGCGTTATGGCCTGCATTTTATGTTTTCCAATTATGATATCTATGAAGATAATACCTTTGAAAAAAATGGAGCGGGGGTAGCCGTCATGTTCAGCAAACACATCAGGATGATCAACAATGTGTTTACAGAAAATTGGGGAGGTGCTTCGTATGGTTTATTATTAAAGGAAATCAGTGATGGATTGATGGTCAATAATTCTTTTGAAAGGAATACCATAGGGATCTACGCGGAGGGAGCGAATAGGATTAGAATGGAAAACAATGAATTTATCTCCAATGGAAAAGCCATGGACATCAAAGGAAATTGCATGGATAACCAAATCCTATCCAATAATTTTATAGGGAATACCTTTGAAGTGCTGACCAATTCCAGATCCAACCTGAATCATTTTGAGGGAAATTATTGGGGGCAATACAAAGGATATGACCTTGACAAAGATGGAATAGGGGATGTTCCCCACAGGCCGGTCAACCTTTTTGCCCTGGTAACGGACAAGATCCCGGCGGCAAACATGCTCCTGCACAGTTTTCTGGTCAATACACTGGAAATAGCAGAGCGTTTGTTTCCCCAGATGATCCCAGAGCACCTGATTGATGAAAAACCGCTTATAAAGCCTATAAAATATGATTAAGATAAATAAATTAACTAAATATTTTGGCAAACATCAGGTATTGAAAGATGTCAGCCTGGACTTTGAAAAAGGACAGGGTATAGCTTTGATCGGCCCCAATGGCTCTGGAAAAACCACCTTGATCAAAGTATTGCTGGGACTGATGGTGGCCAATAGTGGAGAGGTCTTTTTTGATGGGCAATCCATAAAAGGGCAGAGCAACTATCGCAGGGAATTAGGTTATATGCCACAAATGAGCCGCTTTCCTGATAACATGTCGGTGGCCCAGCTGTTTATTATGATGAAAGAACTAAGATCCGATATCCATGAAAAGGATTATGACCTGGAACTTTATAAGGCTTTCGGTATTGAAGAGATGGCCTCTAAGCGCCTGGGGATTCTTTCCGGTGGGATGAAGCAAAAAGTAAGTGCAGTACTGGCGTTTTTATTTGGCCCCCAGGTATTGATTTTGGATGAACCCACTGCTGGACTGGACCCGGTATCCAATGAGGTTCTAAAGGAGAAGTTGAAAAGAATGATCGATGCAGGGAAGCTGGTAGTCATTACTTCCCATATCTTGAATGATCTTGATGACATCACCACCCATGTGGCGTATTTGATGGACGGGGAAGTCAGGTTTTTCAAAAGCCTGGATCAGTTAAAAAGCGAAACAGCTGAATTCCGTTTGAACCGTATTATTGCCCAAGTATTAAATCAGGAGAAAGTCTATGTTTAAGATCACTAAATTTGTCATTCAGGATTTATTCCGCAATTGGATCATCCTGCTGTATATGCTCTTTTTGATGGTTTCCGCTGTTGGTTTTTTTATGCTTGAAGGGCAGGCGGACAAAGCCATACTGGGAATTTTGAACCTGGTACTCCTGTTGGTACCCATGATGACGATTATTTTTTCAACGATTTATTACTACAACATGTATGAATTTATCGTACTCTTGTTGGCCCAACCCTTGAAAAGGAAGACCGTATTGGGCAGTATATTTTTGGGGCTGGCGGTGACCTTTGGATTGGCTTTGATGCTTGGCCTGGGATTGCCGTTGATGATCATGAATCCTTCCGGTGTTTCTGTTATTGTGCTGTTGGTAGGATTGATGTTGACTTTGGTTTTTATATCCCTGGCGATACTTGGGGGGCTTTGGGCTAGGGATAAAGCTAAAGGTATGGGGATATCCTTATTGTTTTGGGTGTATTTCGTTTTGATCTTTGATGGTATCATTCTTTTGTTGATGTATAATTTCAGTGATTATCCCATAGAAAAAGTGGTGCTTTTTATCACCTTTCTCAATCCCATTGATCTGGGAAGGATCCTGGTATTGATGCAGACAGAGGCCGCTGCCCTTATGGGCTACAGTGGAGCGATCTTCAAGCAGTTTTTTAGCCATTGGTGGGGCATTGCAGGAAGTATGGTAGTGCTTTTATTTTGGGCATTGGCCCCTGTTTTGATTTCTTTTAAGCTGTTCCGTCATAAGGATTTATAATTAAAGATCAATATACGGATTGGAACCCTGAAGCTGGCCTCATAAAATAAAACCACCACAGATTAAGACAGATGAGAAAAGAATGGAATACCTTAATGAATCTGTGAAAACCGGCCGGCAGGTCCGGGCAATTTGTGGTGAAAAAGCTATTTCTTTATTCCTTTAGTTTGATATAGGTATTTTTTGAAAGATAGTATCAGGAATGCATATAAATGCATATAAAAGTACCGGATATCAAAAATCAATAAAGGTAAATTTCATGCCTAATTTAGTTATTAATAATGGGAAAACCAGCGGTTATAAAAGTATTTAGTGGGAATGATAAAATCACGCCTTATTTTAAGCTGTTAAAGATAAATGCACTTATAGTAAGTAAAATTTCCCGGTTTAAAGTTAAGAAATTATTGGAACGCTGGATTCGCAAACGAGGATTCATAGCAGGCTTTTTTTATTTTACCGGACAAAAGCAGAACTTTGGTCAGATTTTTTGCTGCCTCACCATTCTGTTCAGCAGCCTGGCCTTGCAGGCCCAAACCACTTCTTCAACAGCCGCGTCTAGACAAAACGACGGGTTTAGAGCGGGTGCGGCAAAGAGCAAGATTACGCCTCCTGTGGGAAGCATCATGGGCAATTCCTATGGCATAACGGTATCCGAAGGGGTGAACGATGACCTGTTTGCCAAAGCGCTGGTCTTTGAAAAAGGGGGAGTAAGAACAGCATTCATTGCATTAGATCTGATTAGCCTTCCTCATGAAATTGTCATGAGGACAAGGGAACTGATTGCTGAGCGTACAGACATTCCTGATACCCATATCATGATGACCGCCACGCATGTACATGCAGGACCGCAATTGAACCCGCTTTTTTGGGGAGCTGTGGGTGGTTTGCCAAGGCAGAAGAGTAAGGAGTATGCCAAAGAACTCCCAGCAATGATTGCAGAAAGCGTTCAAATGGCAGAAACCAGACTTCAAACTGTCCGCGTTTCTGTGGGTACTATCCAGGAGAACGCAGTAAATTTTAACCGTCGTTTCTTGATGAAGGACGGCAGCTTTAAAATGAATCCGGGAAGACTGAACGAGAACAGCATCAGGCCAGTTGGTCCAGTGGATCCTGAACTTTCCGTAATACAATTTGAATCACTGGATTCAAAGCCGGTGGCTTTCCTGGTGAATTTTGCCTTACATGTAGCCGTGGTGGGTGGAAATCACTTTTCGGCCGATTTCCCCGGCACGCTCTCTACCTTGTTAGCGAAGGTTCATGGAGAGGAAGTAGTGACTGTTTTCACCAACAGCACATCAGGCAACATCAATCATGTGGATGTAAACCGGCCTGACCAGCTTGAAAGTTATGCGGAATCGACACGTATAGGAACAATCCTAGCAGCAGATGTCCTAAAGGCACTACCATCTCTTCGCCCTATTAAAATCAATACACTTCAGGTTCATACAGAGGCGGTTGAACTGCCGGTACCATCAGTACAACAGAAAGAGGTAACATGGGCACATGAGGTAATTGGCAGATTTGGAAAGCCCGAACCTCCTCCTTTTTCTGAGGTGGTACAGGCCTGGAGAATCCTTGATCTCGCCCCTTTGGAAGGAGGAATTAAAGCCCGGCATAGATTAACAACCACAGTACCGCTGACTGAAGATGGAGGCGCGCTGAGGAGTGAAGTTCAGGCCATTACCCTGGGCGATGAACTTGCATTGGTAGGCTTCCCCGGTGATGCTTTTGTGGAGCTTGGCCTGTCAATAAAAATGAATTCCCCATTTCCCTTTACCGTAGTTAATGAGCAGTCCGGCAATGGGACTATCAGTTATGTCCCCAATCGCAAAGCCTTCCCGGAAGGGAGTTACGAGGTTTCCAGCGCGCGCTTTGCTCCGGGAGGTGGAGAGATATGGGTAGATGCTGCCATACGCTCTTTGATTGAGCTCTTTCCTCATAAATAGCTATATCGGAATTGTGAAAAAAGTCACTGATTCCTATCCGGTTTTCATGATAAAATTCTTTAGTACCTAAAATCCGCAGATAAATCAGTACTAAAAATAAAATTAAAGATTGTGTCATCGCATGACTCATCGGAATAAGTTTTAATTGAAAATCAGTTAGTCATGCGATGACTTGAGAATTTAGGAAATAAGGCAAAATAAAAGAAGATGATTCTAAAATCACTGTTTATCCCTATAATGTGGATCTGCTCATTAATGAATACCCAAGCTTTTGCTGAAATGGATAAAAGCGATTGGGGAGGGAATGATATAAAGCAACCCATTGATTCTTCTAAAGTAAAACCACCCAATTTTATTGTTGTCTTTTGTGACAATTTGGGGTATGGTGATATTGAACCCTTTGGTTCCAGCATGATCCGGACTCCCGGTTTGAACCGGATGGCCAGGGAAGGAAGAAAATTTACGCACTTCTACGTGACAGCGGGTGTATGTACCCCTTCACGCGCTTCTATAATGACCGGTTGCTATGCTCAGCGGGTGGGCATGCATACGAATCCCCGTGATGGGATTGTCCTGCGTCCTATTTCTCCCTATGGACTTCATCCTGATGAAATTACCATAGCTGAAGTGTTGAAGGAAAAGGGATACAAGACCGGCTTGATCGGAAAATGGCATCTGGGCGATCAAGTTCCTTTTCTACCCACCGCACAGGGATTTGACTATTTTTATGGAATTCCTTACAGTGATGATATGACCCAGGCCGTCGGCAAACGGCTTGGCGAACGGATGGACGGGAACCATTGGCCCCCTTTGCCGGTGATGCTGAATGATAAAGTGGTGGAGGCGGGAGTCGACCGTAACTTACTCACCAGACAATACACTGGAAAAGCGGTTGAATTTATTGAAGAAAACAAGGACCGGCCTTTTTTTCTTTACTTGCCTCAGGCAATGCCCGGGAGTACGGAAAAACCCTTTGCCAGCGAAGCCTTCCGTGGGAAAAGCAGGGGTGGCCCCTGGGGGGATAGTGTGGAAGAACTTGATTGGTCTGTAGAGCAGATTATGGACAAATTGGTTGAGCTGGGCATTGATGGGAATACCTTATTGATCTTTACCTCAGACAATGGTGCACCGATGACTGAAGATAAATCAAGCATTGCGCGGGGCACAAATAAACCCTTGCACGGCCGTGGCTATACAACCGCTGAGGGAGCCTTCAGGGTACCAACCATCATGTGGTGGCCGGGAAAAATACCCGCGGGAACAGTCTGCGAAGAAATGGCAACCATTATGGATTTCTTACCGACTTTTTCGGGTCTTTCAGGGGGGAATTTTCCTGATGACCGGATTATGGATGGGCATGATATTCTCCCCTTGGTTCTGGGAAAGGAATCAGCTCAATCACCTTACGAGGTGTTTTATTACTATTATGCAGAACAGCTTCAAGCAGTCCGGAGTGGTCCCTGGAAATTGTTTGTGCCTTTAAAGGAGTTCAGCCAACATCCGCATTTCATAAAAGGGGAAAGCTCAAAGCCGCTGTTGTACCATATAATAAAAGATCCCTCATCAACCGATAATTTGGCTGATCAACATCCTGAAATAGTTATCCGATTGATGGTACTGGCGGAAAAGGCACGTAAAGATCTGGGGGATACGGATCGTCCGGGTGCCAACCAGCGAATACGGGGGAAAGTTGAAAATCCAGTTCCGGTAATGATGGGAACTTCTTCTAAAAAATAAATAGGGTGTAATTTTTTTCTTACGTTTGATTTTGGTCATTCAGATAGTGGGCCATTTTATAATAAAGTGCAAACCCATAACATGAATCGCCCATCATTCGGAAAGATAGTATCAGGAATGTATATTAAAGTATCAGAATGTGACTTTAGAAAGATGTAAATTACTATTCTGATAAAATTAACGGGAGTAATTTGAAAAGTCGGTGATTGATGATGATCATCAATCCTCTTTTTGAGATAGTTGGTCTGTCTTACTGCAAGTTCAGATAATCTCCCCTGCAGAGCAGGCTGACCTGCCTATCAGTTATGGTAGAGTCTTGGAGTCACTTCGACATGATACATTGGTTTAATTTTAAACTTACTACCTGCTCAAGGACTTGAAAAATCAAAGAGCAAGAGAGAATACCTGATATTAATCAATTAAAGTTAGCACCTTTATGAAGAGAAAAGCACAGTTCCTTCCGATTAAGATAGGGAAGTTGTTTCTGGGAATAACCTTCCTGGCATCCTTTCCTAATTTCTTGTTTGCAGTGGAATATGCTGAACCCTCCACCGGATTGATCGCCAGCGGTTACTTGAATGAGATGAATTTATTGTTTATCAATGTTGATAGATTGGATTATCGGGAGGAGGAAAAATCCCGCCTAATAATGCCGGATATTGAGGTTCGGGGGACGGTCGTGGATCAAAACGGAAAGCCTATACCCGGAGTAACCGTTTCTGTTGAAGGCCTTTCGCTTGGTTCTGTAACAGATTTGGAGGGGAATTACTCCTTGGTTGTTCCCGAAGGTTCCACCATGGTTTTCTCTTTTATAGGTTTTGAGACACAAAAGATAGTTGTAGGGGTGCAGCAAGTCATTAATGTAACGTTAGCTGAAGAAATTTCTTCCATGGATGAATTTGTGGTGGTGGGTTATGGAACACAGAGTAAACGGAACGTAACTTCATCCATTGGTTCTGTCTCATCAGAAGAAATAGAAAATTATCCTGTTCAGCAAATGGGCCAGGCATTGCAGGGAAAAGTTGCGGGCTTGCACATTGTTCAAAACTCAGGATCCCCAGGATCCTCTCTGATGGTCAGAATTAGAGGAACCGGAACTGTCAATAACAGCGAGCCGCTGTATGTGGTGGACGGTAATCTAGGAGCTGATCCCAGTGATTTGGACCCTAATCATATTGAATCCATTGAAGTATTAAAGAGTGCTTCTGCAGCAGCTATTTATGGAGCACAAGGTGCTAACGGGGTGGTTTTGATTACAACAAAACGTGGGATAAAGGGAGCCCCTAATTTACAGGTTGATTTTTACAGGGGATTCCAGGAAGTGCATAGGACCATGCCGGTTATGAATGGCAGGCAGTTTGCTACTATTTATAACGAAGCCTTGACTAATTCCGGTCGTTCCCCATTATTCACGGATGTGGCATCCCTTGGAGAAGGGACAGATTGGCAGCAAGCGATTTTTAGATCAGCACCGATACAGGATATTAATTTTTCAGTCAATGGGGGATCCGAACAGGGAACTTATTTTATATCAGGAGGATATTTTCAACAACAGGGGATTGTATTAAACACGGATTATAGCAGACTTAATTTTAGAATTAATTCGGAATATAAGATAAGTAATGGGGTTACTTTTGGAGAGAATTTATCTTTGAGTTACGGCAGGAGAAATATCATTCCAGAATTTGGCTCAAGAAATCCGGTTCCTAACTCCTGGAATATGGATCCGACTACTCCGGTAAAAAACCCCGATGGAACCTGGGGATACCCTAAATTTTCAGATACTAAAAATCCAGTGGCCGAGGCTACTCTATATAATAACACCACCAAAAGACCTAGTATCAGTGGGAGTGCTTATCTGGATATTAGACCCTTGAAAAATCTGGTTTACCGCAGCCAGATCAACATCAATTTGGGTTTTTCTAATGGGTACGAATATACGCCCACCTTTGATATTTTCCCTTTACAAAGAAATCTGGTGACAAGTGTCACCCGAACTGAATTTCAATGGACAAATTGGGATTGGCAGAATACGGTAACCTATGATATAACACATGGGAAAAATGAAATAGAGATTTTAGGAGGTATAACGGCTCTGTCCCATCATGTAGAAAATATGAGCGCTTCGGGCCAGGGGGTGCCGGAAAATGCAAATACAGATCCGGGCCTGCGTTATTTGGATTTAGCCAATACCGGACATATCAAGACTCAAGACCCAAGACTCAAGACCCAAGAATCAAGATTACCGACCACCGATTACCATAGGAAAAGTGGGAAGAGAGACCTGTGTAAGAATCCGGTCAATCCCTCCACCGGTAAACAGCATAGACAGGTCTATGATCTGAAGCATAGGTTTCATCGATCACTTGGTGTTCCACTATTTCCAGATTGGAATCCGAAGAAGCCATGATGTAGTCAATGGTACGTACAGGGTTGGTCTGCGGACTGGTATAGGCACATCCTTGTCTACAGGACCGGGTAAATTGTTCATCCAATAGCCTGATGGAGGGACTTTCCGGTACGGCGTTAAAATCACCTGCCATAATCACGGGCAAAGTCTCCCCATTAAAAATTTCCATTATCTTTTTTACTTGGAGTAAATTGTTTTCCGCATTGGTATAATCCAGATGGGTGTTGGCGAGCTTTACTTTTATACCCATAACTTCCACTGTGGCCACAGCTAAAGTCCTTGGTTCTGACATTATTCCTTCCAAATTGGGTAACTCATGGCGTTGGGTTTCTATTATAGGGAATTTGGAAAGAATCGCCGTCCCATATTCTCCCCCCTGATAATCTATGCCTTTGGAAAAAAACACTTCCATGTCGGTAAGTTTCCCCAATTCCTCTGCCTGATGGGATGCTTTTCCGGACCGGGTAGTATAAACATCCACTTCCTGTAAGGCGACCAACTCGGCCCTACTGTCCTTTATCACTTTTGCTATGGCGTCCAAATCAATATAATCCGGTTTGGAAGGAGGGTTGCCATGATGGATATTATAGGAAAGAACCTTTACTTCTGGATACTTATCCGCGGTTTTAACGGTACGGCTTTTTTCTGAACAGGAAAAAAAACAAAACAGAAAAATCAGCATTAAAATGTTATTATTCATTTTTATTGGGTATTAATTATCAGTTGATTGTTGCTTGTGGGACGGGTCTGAGGCTATATGTCACAAAAAAGGGCAGAAAGATTCCGCCCTTTTGATTTACTCCAAGATTGAAGAAGAAAGCTAATCAATATCTTCTTCCAAAGCCTGGGCTTGTTCCAGATGTTTCCTCAATACAGGTAAGTTTTTCTCCGCAAATGCCCTCAGTTCTGCATCCTCGATATCCTCTGCTGCACCCTCAAACAGATCAATGACCTTCTGGTGGTCATCTACCATCATGCCCATATATTCTTTATCAAAATCAGCTCCTGAGTATGAATTCAGATCAGCAATTTGTTCTTGATGGTCTTCCCCAGCAGCGGCAGGCAGGGTTATATTTTTATTGGCCGCTATGGATTTTAGTTCCTCATTGGCTTTGGTATGGTCCTGCACCATCATGGCAGCGAAATCTTTTACCCTTTGGTCTTGCGCCTTTTCTTGGGCAATCTCACCTGCGCTTACTTCTGCCATACCTGCATTTGCTGCTTTTACAGCAAAGTCCGAGTCGTCATTCTGCAGCATACCGGTGTCTCCACTCTGCTCCATTTCCTCATTTTGGTCCATTGCGTGTTCAACGGTGTCATCAGTACTCCTGTTGTTCGAGTTACAGCTTTGTAGGCAATACGCACCCGCTGCAATTAATAGAATTAAAATTGATTTTTTCATGGCCAGTTGTTTAAGTGATTGATTATATGACTTTTATAAGTGTCTATCAGTAGTGAAGGGGATAAGGTTAATCTCAAAACAAAAATCGTTTTGACTCCTGTTTTTCAGCTTTACCTCCTATCTCCTCGACTAACTAAACCTCAGCGAAGAATCAACATTAATCATGCCTTTAGATAGATAGGTTGATAAGGGTGCACCCAAAATAGATGCTTCCTGTCTACCTTCTCTTCATTACTGTGCCATTTATTCATTATGCTATACTGCTACGGGTCAGCCGGAAGAATTTGGGTCAAACAAGCAAAGGTGGCACCATGCCGTGGCATGTTTGAACTCTCTATAGGTCCATCGTTTTGTTTCTCTTAAGTAACAATTTGTAGATTCCGTACCTCATATTTTTCCGTACAAATCGGAACAGGAGTTAAGTACCTCCGGGTCCGGGCACAAAAAAAGCGCAATCAATTTGATTGCGCTTTTTCAATTCGTTTAACCTTATATTTAACTTTTTGATAATTCGATACTAACCGATTTACCTTTAATCGTATTTGTATTCATCACATCAATGACATGAGCGGCATCCTTGGTTGGAACGTCCACGAAAGAGAAGTTGTCGAAAATATCAATGCCACCTATGCTGCCTCCAGATACTCCGGTTTCTCCGGCGATGGCCCCAACAATATCATTTGGCCTTATTTGATCCTTCTTACCTAGGTTCAGGAATAATCTGGCCATATTAGCCTCTCGTTTTCCTTTTTCCCTAGGACCTCTGTCCCTTCCTCTTTCATTTCTTTCGCGGCCTCTTCCGCCTCTTTGGCCCCTGTCACGGTCACGTCCGGATCTGGACCTGTCGCCTCGGTCACCACCTCTGCCAAGGTCGAGATCGAAATTTTTCTCGGAAAGTTCCTCCACAGTTTTTCCTAATTGCAACTTGATCAATCCAAGGGCAATCTGATCCATACTTAAACCTTCAGCCAATAAATGACCTAATGATGCTTCGTAGAATTGGTTGTCTTCATCTTTGGAAATTTGATCCGTTACTTTTTTGACCAGTTGTTCCTTTTTCAATTCGACTAAATCACCCACAGATGGAGGATCCATTTTGGAAATGGTCGTTTTAATATACCTTTCCACGTCCTTTAATCTCGAAACATCCCTTCTTCCGGTAATGAAAGTAATGGCCATTCCTGACTTTCCGGCCCTACCGGTCCTGCCAATACGGTGGACATAGTATTCTTCGTCCAATGGTAGGTCGTAGTTAAATACCACCTCCACGTTATCTACATCTATGCCTCTTGCAGCCACATCAGTAGCCACCAATACTGAACAATGCCCTCTACGGAACTTGCTCATTACTTTGGTCCTTTGTGCCTGGGATAAATCTCCGTGAAGCGCCTCTGCCTGAATGCCCCGGGCTATTAAGCCTTCTGTGACTTCATCTACAGATCTTTTGGTGTTACAAAATACCACGCTTATGTTGAACTGGTGTATGTTGATCAAACGGGTGATCAATTCCATTTTCAACGCAGGCCTTACCTCATAATAAACCTGTGAGATATTCTCCACAGTAAGTTCCTTTTTTACTACTTTAATGATCTCCGGATCACTTTGGTATTTTTTGGTCAGGTCCATGATTGGCCTGGCCATAGTAGCAGAGAAAAATACAGTCTGTCTTTCAGAGGGGACTGATTTCAATATCTTTTCGATATCATCCCTAAAGCCCATGTCCAACATTTCATCTGCTTCATCCAATACGACTATGCCCACATTTTCCAGATTCAGCGTTCGCCTATCCATATGGTCCATAATCCTACCTGGAGTACCCACGACAATCTGAACACCTTTTTTAAGGCTCCTGATCTGCCTGTCGATGGATTCACCACCGTAAATCACAGTGCTTGAAATGCCCCTTTTATGTTTGGCTAATTTGAATATCTCGCCTTCCACCTGAACAGCAAGTTCACGGGTAGGGCAAAGGATCAAAGCCTGGGGTTTGTTTAATTGTGAATCCACCTGATCTATAATCGGTATGGCAAAAGCGGCTGTCTTACCGGTACCAGTTTGTGCCTGGCCGATTACATCCTTGCCTTCCAATAAAAGGGGGATTGTTTGTGCTTGAATTGGGGAAGGTTGGGTGTAGCCCATATCTTCCACCGCTCTTAGAATTTCGGCTGAAATCCCAAGATCTGAGAATAATAATTCTTGTTCCATGAATGTTTCCTTACTTCTCCGCCCTGGTCTTCCATGAAGATCCCATTACAGCGACAGTTAGGAAATCCACGGCTTAGAAAATTGTTGATTTTAATTGAAGGACAAAGGTAAGAATAATTATTTGTTTTCCCAAATGTATTTGCAGAATAGAGAAGAAGTAGGAGGATAATGGTCTTTTTCTACCTATTAATTTTGTGAAGGATGATGGACATGGCTCCTAATTTACTTCCTATATCTTTCAATCAATGAGATGATCTTATGGAATACCTCCGTGTTTTCATAAACGCCCCTAAATTCATCTGAATGGGGACCATAAGCAAAGATGGGTACCAGCACTGCGGTATGGTCATTGGTCTCGAATTCCAACTCTACTTCCACTTTTTCCAAATTTCCCTGAGGTATGGTTACTCCCCCAGTTTCATGATCGGCAGTGATGATTACCAAGGTTTCCCCATTAATGTCTGCAAACTTCAAAGCTTCTGCTATGGCCTGATCAAAGTCTACACCTTCTTCTATTACGGTTTCCGAGTGGTTCAAATGCCCCCCAGAATCAATCATGGCTCCTTCTACCATTAAAAAAAAGGGTTTTCCCTCCCTGGAAAGATAGGATAGGGCCTGGACAGTCGCCTTGGGTAGAAATCCTTTTCTTCCTTGTTGCACAGTAGGCAAACTTCCGGAAGACGCAAAATAACCCACTTTTTCTTTAGTGGAGAGGCTTATTTCATCTAGGGAATTAAACAGGGAGAAACCGGATTTGGAAAATTTTTCCAACCCATTTTCCCGGACAAAATCATCCTTGCCCGCCCCAATAAATAAGTTTAAGGGACTTAAGGTTAAGTCCCTGCTTATTTCCTTGATCATGTCCCGATCGGATTGATGGGCATAAAATGCGGCAGGAGTGGCTCCGGTTACATGATCAGTGGAAACGATTCCGGTAAGGTAACGGTACTGCTGCAAATATTCGGGTATGTTTTGGGCAGGACTTCCATCAGGTTTGATCCCAATGCTTCTGTTTTTCACTTTACTTCCAGTGGCCAAGGCTGTTCCTGCAGCGGCAGAATCAGTGGTAAAATCATCCGCCGACTGGGTCTTGATTAGCCCCATGTTTTTTAAAGTAGCCAGGCTGAGTTGATTGTTATTGGCATAAAGTGCGGCGGAAATTTGGGCAAGGCCATTCCCGTCGCCTATCAATAAGACCACATTTTTTACCGGCTGATGGATACCGTCGACCTTGAATTCCGGCTTGTAGATTTCTGTAACCTTGGGGCTGGCATATATCCTTTCCTCCAGGGTTTTCAAGTAAGCCTGCGCTTCAAAGGGCTGGTCAGTATTGATATAATCCACCCCTAGCTCCCTGAGTGCTTTCCAAGCCGTTTTGCTGTCCGGGGATGCCCAAAATCTAATGGGTTTGTCCAATGAATGCGCCACATCAATCGCATTTTTCAATGCTTCCAGCTCTTGGTCAATTATTCTGCCTTTGCCGTTCCAGCCTGAAATATTTTTAAAGTTGAGGCTGATCAAAGCTATCTTTTCTAAAGGAAGCTCTGTTGTTTTTGTGATACTTTGATAATCAAACCTGATATAAGCGGGATAATTTTCATATTCATTGGGAGAAGGGCGGTTCCCGGAAATGACAATATCCACCTTAGGGGAGTTGTGGGTTCCCCTTAGGATATCCTGATAAGAGGCCAATACCTCCTCCAGTTTTTTCAGGGTGGCATAGGGCTCGGTCTTAATATCAATAAGCAATTGAAAATTTTTAGTCCCTCCAATGTTCAATTCAAAAGCTTTGCGGATGGGTTCAAGGTAAAGGGAAGCCAGAGTTCGGTCTTTTTTGATCGATTCTTTTTCGTGGGCTACATAAAGTTCATCGTCAGCAAATAATACATCCGCTTCAATGGATTCCATCTGGTTGGCAAAAGCCTCCCAAAAAGGAACGGTTTGCAGATAATCGTTGTGGGAATGAAGCCTGTAGGTTTTTGATCGGTCCTGGGCTGAGGAAATGGATAAGTTTAAAAACAGTAAAATAAGGAAGAAATATATTTTTCGCATAGTAGAAAGAAATAGTGCTTGGTCAAATGTACGGTAAGTGCTAAACAATGCAAAGCTGTTTTTTCAAACAAAATGTCTAAAAGTATACCTGATGAAATATCCTTGGAGGTTTTTAAGAATTTATCACCTTTAATTTATGGAGGTTATAAAGCTAAAAGCTATTATGGGGATTTATTGGGTGGTAATTCTTATTTTTGTTAAAATTTTTGGGGATAATACTGCTCCAAGTGTCATATCTAAAGATAATATTGATGTTAGACCTTTTAATTCTTTCGGCAGGATTTGTAATGCTGATTTTAGGAGCGGATAAATTGGTAGATGCGGCTTCCAGCCTTGCCTCAAAATTAGGGATCCCTAATATTGTGATAGGATTGACCATTGTGGCTTTTGGCACTTCTGCGCCCGAACTGGCCATCAATGTTTTTGCCTCGGTCAACAATAGTACAGAAATGGTATTTGGAAATGTATTGGGAAGTAATATTTTCAATGTACTCGCGATACTGGGTATTACCTCTATCATTTATCCCTTGACAGTAAAAAGCAATACCACGTGGATAGAAATCCCGTTGAGCTTACTGGCTGCGGTTACTGTATATATCATTGCCAATGATGTCTTTTTTGATAATATGGATCAGAACCTGATCACAAGGACGGATGGTTTGATATTGCTTTTGTTCTTTTTAATATTTTTGGTCTATAATGTTACCCTTTCGATAAACTCTCCGGATGAAGCAGAAATTGAATCGAAAGACTACACTTATTTAAAGGCGGTTCTTTTTATCCTTTTGGGCCTTTTAGGTTTGGTGATCGGGGGAAGATTAATTGTATCCAGTGCTGTAAATATTGCCCAATCCTTTGGCATATCTGAGCGTGTAATTGGTTTAACCATAGTTTCCATCGGCACTTCATTGCCTGAACTCGCCACTTCCTTAATCGCTGTCAGAAAAAAGAACCCCGATATTGCCATAGGAAATGTTGTTGGATCTAACATTTTTAATATTTTCCTGGTCCTTGGAACTTCTACGGTGATCACTCCAGTGATAGTAAGATCTGCTTCTTTTGTAGATATCGCCCTTAATATAATTGCAGGCGTGTTATTGTTTGTTTTTCTTTTTACAGGAAAAGGGAGACGTTTGGAAAGATGGGAGGGAGTTATTTTCCTGTCCCTATATATAAGCTATTTGTTGTTTTTAATAGGTGGTTAAAATCATATATTTTGGTTTGGTGAAAAATTATTCATATCAGTTTGACGTTACCATTAAAAAATGAGATAAATTTGTAGGATGAATCTTCGCGATAAAATACTTGGCTACTTTTATGCAATTGTTCTGGCATATTTGAGTATTGCTATACCAAATGGTGATTTATCCATACTTAAGATTCAATTGCCCCACCCTCAGGTGGAAAATTCATCTGAGAAAGTGGCTTCAATAGACCTGCCGGATAATTTATATCTGATAAACAAAATTGCCAATTCTTTTCTGGGCCATTTCAGGGTAGATCATTTCCCTAATGCAGACCATTTTTTCAGTGGATATGTTTTTCAATATCTTTATTGGAAAAGTTATTATACCACGGTCCTTTCTTTTCTAGAGGCTGTGAATATAAAATTTAAGCCCGCTGACATTATTTTTCCTTTTCATTATTTCTGGTAGTTTTTTCTGGCTTCCCTTAGAGGCTTTAAAAGTTTATTCCATTTATCAGATCTGGCTGTTTTTCCTTGATCCTTGCGTTAGCTTGTGAAAGGAGCTGCAAGGTTAAAGAGGTATGCCATTCTTTTACTTCATTTAAAATTTTATTCCCATGATAGATATCACAACGTTAAGTATCGTTTTGGTGATTTTGGCGGCCTTTTGTACCCCCTTCATTTATTCTCACCAAAAGAAAAAACAACACGAGAATCAGCTGGTCAGCAGTTTTATGACCAAAGCAAAAGAACATCAACTCCATATCAATTCTTTCGAACTATGGAGAAGAGCATATGTGATAGGTCTGGACAAGGACCTTCATCAATTATTGTATGTCAAGTTCCAACCTGAAATGCAGGTTAAGAAAGTGGATCTTAAGAAAGTCAAAAAAGTCAATGTAGTCAATGAACACAGGATCATTGGACCGGATAGAGAAAAAGCAATAGACAAGCTGTGGTTGTTGCTTATTTATGAGGATCCAAAACTCTCAGATACTTATCTGGAGTTTTATAATGCCGATGAAAACATTGATCTAGTGGGAGAGCCACTTCTTATTCAAAAGTGGCAAAACCTGATCAATGAAACGCTGGATGATTTTCAAAAAAATTCTTCAGAAAAACAGTTTGCTGTTAAATCCTCCAACGCCCCTAGGGTGGAGTTGGATACCGGTGGCCATTGACATGATAAATTTAAGCCTCCAGGGTTGTAAGCAACCTTGGAGGCTTATAAAAATCCATAGCTTTACATGCAAAGATAAAACAGAAAGCAGAACGGGCTTCCTTTTTCTGAAAGCCCGTTTTATCTAAGAAAAAGCAATATTATGCTTTCAAAGCCCGGTACAGTTCTACTAAGTCTTCTTCAATTTTTTCCCGTTCCTTTTGGTTTTTTTCTAATTTCTTCTTCAGGTTTTTGATTTGAAAGCCAGGTCTTAAAGTAAGAATTCTATAAAAGAAGCTGGCAAAAATAAAGCCTTGTCTTGCCTTCATCAGCAGCCCCCGGAGTTTATATCCGCGTGTCAGATGGGTAATGCGTGCTATTCTTACTATTTTCAGGCTTCTAATGAATGCAATGAAAGGTAATAGGATTATTAAAACATCAATCCAGTTCTGTATGATATAATCTTTTTTATCATTGCTTATGGAAAACATCAAAATAAATTCAAAAGCGAAGGCCATCCAGATAAAAGCCTGCACGATGTCCAGCCAAAAAGATAAATCCGCTTGTAATAATGCGGATACTTCTTCATAAAATTTCCATTCGACCAATAATACAGGAATTATCAATAAAGCAATGATAATCATAGGGATGGAAAACCTCTGCTTAAGATGCTTTAGCAGGCCTTCATTGCCCTTACACCAGCCATAGAAAGGCAGCCAGGTCAGTTCTACCTTTTGGATGTGTCGGGAAGCCAAACGAAAAGGAGGAAATATCAAAGCAAGAAACCTAAAGATAAATTCGCTGGCAGCAAGTTTGTTTTTGTTTTTTCCAGCCAGCACGAGAACCGTGATATAATCCAGCAAATACAGCAGCCAGCCTATCACGTAAATTTTTACCACCAGGTCCTGAAAAATGACTATTTCCAGATTGCCGGGATCATGGGAAATGGGATTTAATATGACCCCTGCCAATATTAACATCAGCAGGCTCAGAAAAAAGAAAACAGGTCTTGCAAAACTATCATAACGGCTGATGCGGTTATTAACAGGCCGGGGCAAGTGTGTTTTCACCACCTTATCGAGGGGGGTGGCTTCTTTCAGTAGGAAGGGATATTCCTTCACCATCTTTTCCAAAAGAATCAAAGCACCGTTTCTGCGAAGAATTTTTTCCACTTGCTGTAAAATGTAGGGATTCTCACAGGCATTAATTGCCTCTATAATCTTACTTTTACGTGTTTTATTATCAACAATCATAAGCAAATCCTAATTCAACCCAAATATACGAATTGAATAATCCTTTTGTATAAAGGAGATTTTATAAAGCTAAAAAACTATAATAAGGTTTATTGGGCGGGAATTTCTATTTTTGTTTAAAATTTTGAGGGTATAATACTGCCCCATGCGTCATATCTAAAGATAAAATATTGATGTTAGACCTTTTAATTCTTTTGGCAGGTTTTGTAATGCTGATTTTAGGAGCCGATAAATTGGTAGACGCGGCTTCTAGCCTTGCCTCAAAATTAGGGATTCCCAATATTGTGATAGGATTGACCATTGTGGCTTTTGGCACCTCTGCACCGGAACTTGCAGTCAATGTTTTTGCCTCGGTCAACAATAGTACAGAGATGGTACTGGGGAATGTATTGGGAAGTAACCTGTTCAATGTGCTGGCGATATTGGGAATCACCTCTATCATTTATCCCTTGACAGTAAAAAACAATACCACGTGGATAGAAATCCCGTTGAGCTTGCTGGCGGCGGTTACTGTATATATCATTGCCAGTGATGTCTTTTTTGATAATATGGATCAAAACCTGATCACAAGGACGGATGGATTAATATTGCTTTTATTCTTTTCGATTTTTTTGGTTTACAATATTTCACTTTCAATAAATTCACCTGATGAAGCAGAAATTGAATCCAAGAATTATACTTATTTAAAAGGGGTTCTTTTTATCCTTTTAGGTCTTTTAGGTTTGGTGATCGGGGGAAGATTAATTGTATCCAGTGCTGTAAATATTGCCCAATCCTTTGGCATATCTGAGCGTGTAATTGGTTTAACCATAGTTTCCATCGGCACTTCATTGCCTGAACTCGCCACTTCCTTAATCGCTGTCAGAAAAAAGAACCCGGATATTGCCATAGGAAATGTTGTTGGGTCTAATATTTTTAATGTTTTCTTTATCCTTGGAACTTCTACGGTGATCACTCCAGTGATAGTAAGATCTGCTTCTTTTATAGATATCGCCTTTAATATACTTGCAGGAGTGTTATTGTTTGTTTTTCTTTTTACCGGAAAAGGGAGACGCTTGGAAAGATGGGAGGGAGTTATTTTCCTCGGTATCTATATCGCCTACCTAATATTTTTAATTGGTGGATCTTAGGAATAGATGGATGAAAATCCTCCCCCATGTGTTTGTCCCAGAATTATCTTCTCACATTCAAATCCCGCTTTATCTAAAAAGCGTTACCCCCGGAGCCCTTACATCAAAGTCCTTAAAGCGGGTCCTTAATTGCTCCGAAATGTTAAAACCCAATGTGCCCACATCCTCAGGTCCATTGGGATAAAATCCCAACCGGACTTCAATAGTATTAAAGGTTAAATTTTCATTTCTTAGCCTGCAGCCCAAACCAAATCCATGGTAATACTTTCCCTTATAAATAGCGTCGTTTTTTTGGCCAAGTATAGACGCATCATAAAAAAAATAGGGGGCCAATCGGAATCCAATAATATTTGACGGAGAAAATGCTACCAGTTCATAACTGATGTTTAAACGCTGATTTCCCAATACCCGCTCACTATTGAATCCCCTAATACCATATTCCCTGTTTATCGTTAGAAATTCATTGTTAAACCTGTTTATGCCCCTGGTAAACTCAATGGTAATAAAACTCCGGGTTTTAAACCTTCCCCAGTCTGAGAGGTTACTAAAATAATTGATGCCAGGTCTTACTAAACCCTGTTCACTTTTGCCGTTCCTAAAATAAGATTCCACTAGGATTTCTGTATATAAATAACCTAGTTCAGAAATAAACCTTCCAAAGGACATATTGATACTGGCAAAAGTCCGGTCAGAAAACTCATTCCTTTCATAGCCGCTACTCAGGGATATTTTTTGTCCATAAGGAATATCTTCAGTGCGGCCATAACTATACACCAACCTGTCCCTGAAATAATGTCTGGTGGAAAATGACAAGGATCCCATCAGCATTTGTGAATGGTGAAATTCCCTGTTTATATTTTCTGTGACCTCCGGTCTTTCCGAATATCTTTTTCTATGATACCTGCCTGACAGAACCAACCTGCTTCGATCACTCAATTCCTTATCCCCGAAATTAATACGGAAAGCCCTTCCAAACCAGAGGTTTTGATAAGTATGGGTAGATTTCAAGGTATCAATATCATCTTCGCTACCATGAATGAAAAATCGTTGATTTATATACCTTTCCCCAATATCCACCCCACCCGCATATTTTATTTGTGGACTGATAAAATCCCTGCGGAGGGCAATATTGGTTAAATTTGAATTATAATCCCTAAAATAATTTGCTTCCGCGCTGATAAAGCTTCTGCGGATATTAGGAATGCGATACATTAGCCCATATCCCACTTGCATTTCAGGATGTTCCCTGTTAAAGCTAAGCTGATTTCTGAGCTGATGTCCGAGTCCGAATAGATTATTGTTAGTCACCTCGAGTGCCCCTCCATTGGTGCCATAAAAATCAACTCCAAAAGAATAAGCAAATACATCCTGTGTCAAAACCTGTAAGCTTAATGAATCACCTGAAGAGAGGCTATCTATGGGCAATATCCTGGCATCCTTTATAAATGGAAGCTCCCTTAAAATCCGCTCCGCATCCTGAATTTTCTCAAAATTTAAACGATCCCCTTTGTTTAAAAGTAAATTGTTCTGGATGATCTTTTCCTTGGTGGTAATGTGCAGGTTATTTCCAATCTTTTCAAATATTAGCTTTGGTTGCCTGGTGGTATCATCAATTGAGGGACCAAATACCTCCAACTGCCGGAATGTAAATCCATTCATTCTCTTGTCCCGATAATTGCGGAGTTTTCTTGAGGCCAAAAACAAATTATTTCGCTCCTGGGGATTGCTTCCCTCTCCAGGTTCAATGATCAAAAAATCATATAATTTTTTACTCCATTCTCTTTTGGAGGCCTCTTTTTTTAATTCTCTGTAAAAAGTTTCATCGTCCGCATTTCCTATGGAATACTCTAAACTATCCACAAACACAAAAACAGTGTCTTTTTTAACTTGTATGATCTGATCATCAATGATGAAATATGACCCCTTTTTGACCAATATGGAATCCATCACATTGGCGGTGGTATCTTGTGCCATCCCTTCAGGGGTGTTGACTATTGATAGCAATAGAAACAGAATGGGTAATAAATTCTTGCTCAAGGTTAAAACCAATAGGTAATGAGGTATAAAATTTATTAAAGGTGTTCAATTTTTACGCCTATATTATATAATTCGATGAATTAATCAAATTAAATCTTTAAAGATCAAAATTTTGTCTTTGGTATAATAGTTGCCTTTATATATTAAACCAAAAAGGGTAAGGATATTCAACAGCGGGAATTTGATAATGATATCAGTTTGCGTTTTCAAAATACTTATTCTTAATTGTTAACCTTTAAATTTTAAATACTATGAACGCATCAAAGTTATTATTAAGTGCAATCGCAGGTGTAGCGATAGGAATTCAAATCGGGGTGTTGATTGCTCCGGAAAAAGGAGAGGACACCCGTAGAAAATTATCAAAAAAAGGAGATGATTACCTGGATGAAATCAATGCCCAGATCAATAGATTTATAGATGGTGTAACAGAAAAACTCGACAAGGTAAATAAAAATGTATCCGATGTGGGTGAAAGGGGCAAAAGTAAAGTAAATGAATTGGACAAAGATGTGACCAATAGAATAAAATAAATCATCCATTGTCTTATTTTTATTTATCCGTTTAAAGGCTTATGAAATTTTCCATAAGCCTTTAAATTTTACCAGTTATCCCAAATTGATGAAATTTGAGCTTAAATTAAAAACTTCTTTATGATGTCCATTAATAATAAAACAGCAATTATCACAGGAGGAAGCACAGGTATAGGATTTGGCATTGCTTCAGCTCTTATAAATGAAGGGATGAATGTTGCTATCACGAGCCGTTCCAAAAAGAGGGCTGAAGAAGCCGCCGAAAAACTTTTAAAAGAAGGAACAGGAGAGGTTTTGGGAATAGAAGCGGATGTTAGGGACTTAAAAGATCAGGAAAATGCGGTCCGCTTGACCAGGGAGAAGTGGGGACAAATAGATTTATTTGTAGCCAATGCTGGGGTGGGGCATTTTGCCCCAGTGGAGGAGCTAAGCGTGGAAAAGTGGCAAGAAACGATCGATACCAACCTTACGGGGGTATTTTATAGTATAAAAGCGGCCTTAGAGGCATTGAAAGCATCAAAAGGTTATTTTATCACAATTTCCAGCTTGGCAGGGACTAATTTCTTTGCCGGGGGATCGGCCTATAATGCCAGCAAATTTGGCCTTACAGGTTTTACCCAGGCGGTCATGCTGGACCTGCGGCAATCAGGTATCAGGGTAAGTACGATAATGCCGGGTTCTGTGGCTACGGGTTTTAACAACCGTGAAGTAGATGAAAAGGACAGTTGGAAAATTCAAATCGAAGATATAGGGGAATTGGTAGTGGATCTATTTAAACTAAACCCTAGGACCCTGCCCAGTAAAATCGAGGTGAGGCCTACCCAACCCCCCGCAAAATAGATGGGGATCTCCCAAAGATAGGCTCTCATAAAATGAGAAATTTCATCCATCCATCAGATCTTTCCATCGGTTAGTATTACTTCTCCTTGAAAAATTACTGTTGAAAATTGAAATTTAATTCTTATTTAATCCGTTTTATAGGTCTTATGTCAAAAGTCAGCTTTAACAATACCAGCAGTCCTTTCTTTCGATCCTTAAAAGGCAAAGTAAACAATTATTTCAGGGAAAACCAGGTTTCCAGAACGGGCGGATCCAAACTTTTTTTCAAAAGCTTGTTAATTGCATTGTCTGCCGTGGCCATTTATGTTGTTCTTGTTTTTTTCACGCCTTCAACAGCAGTGGCAATTGTTCTTTGTTGTTTACTGGGAATTAATCTTGCAGCTATCGGCTTTAATATCATGCATGAAGGGGGACATGGAAGTTTTTCTAAATATAAATGGCTGAATGATATCTCAGCTTACTCCCTCAATCTCTTGGGAGGTACTATTCACTTCTGGAAACAGAAGCACAATATAGATCACCATACCTATACAAATATTAAAGGGATGGACCATGATATAGATGTGAAATTTATGAGGTTGCATGAAGAGCAACCAAGGCTTTGGTATCATCAATTCCAACACTTTTATTGGGTCTTACTTTATGGGATATCCTATATGGCCTGGGTTCTATACCAGGATTTTGAAAAATATTTTTCACGAAAAATGGAAAGGGACGGAAAGCGAAAGAAATTGAACAGAAAAGAACATCTGATCTTTTGGATAACAAAAGCTGGATATTTATTCATATACCTGATTCTGCCAATAATAATGGTGGGCTGGGTTGAAACATTTATAGGATTTATTGTTGTGAGTGTAGTGTGTGGCTTTTCTATCAGTATTGTATTTCAATTGGCGCATGTTGTAGAAGGCACACAATTTCCCGCACCGGATGCAAACACCAATAAAATCCAAAAAGAATGGGCCGTTCACCAGTTATGCACCACTGCAAACTTTGCCACTAAAAGTAAAATAATCTCCTGGTTTTTGGGGGGGCTAAACTTTCAGGTAGAGCACCATTTATTTCCGGGGATAAGCCATATACATTATCCCCATATCAATAAACTGGTGAAGGAAACCTGCCAGGAATTCAATATAGCCTACTTGGAACACCAAACGATTGGAAAGGCATTTATTTCGCACCTTCTGCATATCAGGAAATTGGGGAATGCCACATAGCTGCTTTATTCAGTGGTCAGTTATTTGAAGTTTTTCATAGGCTTTAGTACCGAGGGCTTCTAATTCTTTCACAGCTTCTATGAGAATTTCTCTGTTTACTCATACCTGTTTTCCACCTCTACCGCAGCAATTTCTATAAAAAGCTCTGCGACTTTTTGGGTGACAGCCTCAAAAAAGCGAGACCCTTTTTCTTTGGAGGAAGCTTTGGGATTTCCGATGCCAGTGTCTGCTGTCACCATGGACCAACGTCGCTCAGACCAAGCCCACCCTTCCTGTATGCCTTTTATTTTGGATTTCTTTTCCTTACCTTCTCCTGCTTCAGTCAATGGCAATACCAGGTGGGGGTGGAGATACTGGATCAAACTTGTCTCCATTTCGTCGGCATGATCCCCTTTGTGTTCAAAAAACTCCGATTTATCAAGAGATTGAAACCAGTTACAGGAAGCAAGGAACATGTCCGGATATAGTAAACCTATTTCCCTGAGCAGTGTCTTAAAATCATTGCCGCCATGGCTGTTGAGAATCAATAGTTTCTTGATATTTTGTCGGCTTAGTACTTCTACTATATCTTTAAGGATGGCCAATTGGGTGCTTGGATTGATGTTGATATCCAGATAAATATCAGCCTGACCTGTATTTACACCAAAAGGGAGGGTGGGGAGCACTATTATTTTGGCTCCTGCTTCCCAAGCTATTTTGCCTGCACCAGCAGCAATGGAATCCGCTTCGTAAATATCCGTTCCATAAGGTAAATGGTAATTATGGGCTTCAGTGGCTCCCCAAGGTAGAATGGCTACTTCAAAATTTTCCTCTTTAATGGCTTTCCAGTTGGTTTCGGACAGGATATAAGGTCTCATATTCAGGGATTTTTGTAGATGTAGTATTTAGTTGTTTCCTCTGGTAGACCGGCGGTTTTGGGTGTTGCTTCTGCTTGCGTTCCCACTGTTTCTCTCTCGGGTACTGCTAGAGGATACTCTAGGAGTGCTTCTGCTTTTTTGAGCCGGTGCCGTCCGTACCTGGTTGCTTGATCGTCCAGGTTGAACGGATCTATTACCTCTAGAGGCCTGGCTTTCAGACCTTACTTGTCTTCCTGTTGATCTCTGCTGTCTAACATCCGTAGGTCTTTGATGAACAGGGGATTGTACCTTTCTATTTTGATTGGCATTTACTCTCGATTGTTCGGTTGCCTGCCTAGTGGCATTGCCTGGACGGTTTGGCGTGGCCCTTTGGTTGCTGTTAGCTGGCGATTGGATCCTGGGATTGTTCATGTTTGTCCTGGAGCTGTTTCCAGCCGTAGCCTCTACTCGCCTTCTGGTAGAATTATTATTCCGTACGGTTTCAGTGGCCCTGTTGTTGGTTCGGGAATTGGCAGGTGCGGTACGGGCCTGGGTTGAATTAGCAGTGCTTCTACTGTTTTTCCGGTTGACCATATTTACCTTATGCTCATTGGCCGTAACTACCCTGGAAGGCCTTGCCTGTGTGCTTCTGCTATTATTGATCACCTGTCTGATCTCAGGCCGGTAGACTTGTAAGGAATTTCTGCTTACCGCTGATCTTCCAGGCCTGCTGCTGTTGTTCACTTGATAGACAGGTACAGATCTTCTCGTCACCCTTTCTATTTCCCTTCTTTCTGGCCCTGATCTATAGGTCCTGTTATTGTATACATAAGTGTTGTTGATAACGGTGGTCTGGTTGTATATCCTATAGACATTTTTCCTGGAAATATAGTAGTTGTATATATTCCTACTGATCAGCCTTCTTCTTGGTACGAAGATCCAATGATGGCTGGGGATATTGATGGCCACTTGGATACTAATACCAGGCATCAAAGGTGCCCATCCATAATAACCGCCCCCGGTTCTCCAATTTACCCATGCAGGACCCCATTCATAGCCGGGAACCCAGGCCCATCCCAAATAATCGTCAAAATACCATCTGCCATAATGGAAGGGGGCCCAGCCCCATTCATAGTTGGAAACCCAGGTATTGCCGTAAGTCGACATTACCCAATAACCATTGGTAGCATAAGGTTGAAAATTTGGTTCTGCATAAGGGACCCAAACATACCCATGGACAGGATCATTGATCCAATCCCCATAAGGGAGAAGTTCATCATAAAATACCTGAAATGATATCCTTGTTTGGAGGACCTCAGCCGTTGATGTTTTGATAGACAATAGGCCAATTAAACCAATTAAAACGCCAACTTTTATACCTGAAATCCGATTGATTAGTGACTTTTTCATAACATTGAGATTTAGTACTTACCCGTTTAACGTTGCAGTTAAATTAAAAGTTTAATCAGGATCTATAAATTTGGAATATTATTTTAAATTATAATTTTCCATTTACTATTAAAGTGGTAAAATAAAAAATAACCACATTAAATAAGGTTTAACATGGAAGATTGGATCCCTTATACTAACCTATAACAGGTGCTTTGTTAATAAATAATGTAGTCAAATGCCCCATGCACAAAAAGTGAGCCATTAATTGAAGTTTTGAAACATTAATTCAGCTTCGGGGATTTCCTCAGGCACCATTTCACCCTCTTCAAAAGTAATTACATCAGTCAATGAACCATTTCGGCCATAATACTTCCATGTTCCTTCTTTTTTTCCTTCCATCATTAGACCTTCGGAGGCAAGATTTCCATTATCATGATAATATTTCCATTCCCCTTCGGGTTTGCCAAATTTATACTGGCCTTCTGACTCCTTCCTTTCATTAATATAATAAGTGATCCGGCTACCTTCACCGGATTTTAAGGTTCCGGGATCCAATGTTTTGGAACCATCATAGTTATAATATGCACTGATGTTCATTAACCTACCCTTGTCCCAAGTTTCCTCTTGGGTCAACTGTTTATTGTCATAAAACAATCCCCAGTCCCCATCTTCAAAACCATAGAAATAGCTGCCCACTGATTTTAACTGGCCCCCATCATAATAGAAAAACCATTGTCCATGTTCTAAACCAAGTTTATATTCTCCCTCTGCTATTAAAATTCCTATTTTGTTAAAATACTTCCAATTTCCTGATTTTACATCCAAGTGGTATTCACCAATGGAATAAACTTGGCCATCTGGATAAAAATTCTTCCAAAGCCCTGTTCTGGCGCCGTTTTCATATTGTCCCGAAACGGATATTTTACCGTTACTGTGGTTTTCCACATATTCCCCTACTGGTACGCCCAGTTCATAAGTCTTTCTTTTGGCCAGGGATTTATTGGGGAAAAATTCCTCCCAGGTGCCTACAGCAATGCCATTTTCGTATTTTTCAATTCGTGCCACTCTTCTGTTTTCGTAGTAATAGGTCCAAACCCCGGTTTTATTCCCTTTATCGTCATAAATAGATTCTGATTCGATGATCTTGCTTTCCGGAAAATAGGTGGTCCATTTGCCTACTTTTTTACCCATGTCATATTCCCCCACTTCCTGTAAGGTATTCCCCAAGCTATATCTTTTAAAGACACCTTGGGGTTTATTGTTTTTATAGGTGGTTTCTATCACTAGCTGTCCAAAAGGGGAGTACTCTAAGTAAGGTCCTTCCAAAGTTCCTTCGGAAAATGTTTGCTTCACCGCCAATTGCCCATTTTCATAATAAGATAACCATTCCCCATTTTTCTTGCCGTTCAGGTATTGTCCTTCAATTTTCACTTGCTTGGGTTCTACATAATTAAGTCCGTCGGCTTTTCCGTAATATTCTTTATGGGGACCTATCAACACGCTGTCCTGAAAAATGTTTTCCAATATTAAGACTCCTTCTTCATCGTATTTTCTATAGGCACCATTTAAGAGGTCATTGCGGTATTCTGCTTCGATTTGTTTTTGATTGTTGGTATGATAGATAATCCATGTACCATCTTTTTCCCCATCCTGAAAATTGCCTTGCTGAACAAGTTTGTTGGTTTTGGTATCAAGGAATTTCCACAGGCCATCCATCTTGTTATTGATCATTACACCGGTGCCGCTAAGGGTCGAATCACTGTTATATATACTTACTTCTTTATTTTGCGCAGAGGCAACTTGAAATAGGAAAAAGCCGGTAATTAAGGCAAAAATGTATTTCATAGGTATTATAGAAGTTGACATAGGATGTTACGGGAACAATAGAAACTTGTTTCTAAAACGTGTTTCTAATTTAACTTTTTTAAACTTATAAAATAATATTTATCTCCGGTAAAAGTTTAATATTTGCGTTACCTGTTCCTTAAGGGTAAGCTTTAAAGTAAGGTAATCACTTGTATAGGTGATTTTTCTGACCAATTGCATATAATGGAACTTTTCAAGATGGGCTGATAATTGGGCCGTATGATCAATAGGTTCCAAATTGCCGGTGTCTATCATGCTTTTATAATCCCAGGGGGAAGAAGTTTTTGCCAGCAGGTACCCCTGAAATTGCATTTCAGCAAGGAAATCTCTATCTAATAGGATCCTTTCATTGTATTTCCCAAAATAAATAAAAACATATAAACCCCGCCCCCACCAATTCAATATCCGAATGTTGAATCCCTGTTCCTTATCAAAATCCCGGATGATATCTAACACTTGATAGGGGCAATGCTGCAGTTCATTTCCTTTACTGATTTTTAGGCCCTGGGAAGTTGGGTGAAGAGCCAGCAAGTCCCTGGGGGGGATTTCGTTGGCCAAGTCGGAAAAAAGTACAATAAAGGAAGATTTTAGCTCATGGATTTCTTCAAAAAGAGATCTGTTCCCTAATAATTGAATTGAAGCTTGATCTAATTTTTTCATAGTTGTTTCCGTACATAACGTTTTGTTGACAAATTTTGTACCCCCTAACCTTTTAAAATAGCTTCATAGACCTCAAGCAGAAATTGCAATGTCACCACGTTAGCAAAGCTGAAGCCCAAGTGAAACCACTTCCAAAGGCTGCAAGGCAGACCAGGTCTCCTTCTTTGATCCTGCCTTTTTCCCAAGCCTCGCTCATGGCTATCGGGATGGTGGCAGCCGTGGTGTTGCCGTAATACATGATATTATTGAAGATTTTTTCATCGGGAAGTCCCAGCTTTTCCTGAATAAATTGGCTGATCCTAAGGTTGGCCTGATGCGGGATCAATAAGTCGATATCACTTTCACTCTTATCATTGGCTTTCAAAGCTTCCCGTATGACTTCCTGAAAATTAACTACCGCATGTTTAAAAACTGTACTCCCGTTCATTTGCATGTTAAAACTGCCGCTTTCGATAAGTTCTGCTGAAAGCCGCACATCACGGCTACTGCCCGGGTCTTTTACGTAAAGTTCTTCGGCATAGTCCCCATCGGCATGTAGGTGTGTGGAAAGGAGTCCATGTTCATGGGATTCGGTTGCCTTCAACACCACTGCCCCGGCACCATCGGCAAAAATAACCGAACTGGATCTTCCATTATTGCTTTTATCCAAGGCCGAGGATTGTATTTCCGCACCGATCACCAGCACACACTGGTACATGCCGGTTTTGATAAACTGATCTGCAACAGACAGACCATAAATAAAGCCGGAACAGGCATTCCGGATATCCAAAGCTCCAATTCCCTGAAGCCCCAATTCCCTTTGCACTAAAACCCCGTTTCCAGGAATAAAATAATCAGGAGTGACGGTGGCAAAAACAATAAAGTCAATCTCTTTAGTGTCAATGCCTGCCCTTTCAATGGCCAATTTGGAAGCTTTTAGGGACATGTTCGTCACTGTGTCCACTCCAGGGGTAAACCATCGTCGCTCCTGGATTCCAGTCCTTTCGACAATCCACTTATTGTTGGTATCCATCATCCCAGAAAGTTCCTCATTAGTGACTATTCTTTCGGGTAGATAATGCCCCACACCGGCAATCCTGGATTTTTGCATTTTTGTAGCTGGTTAAATTTGGAAATTACTCTACAACGGAAAGTTGATAGATCCTGCTTTGCAAATATCATATTTCTTTCTGTAAATACCATTCACAACACCTGCTTCTCATGCGGCAGGGAAAAATCGGTGTTTCCCCAAAAGCCAAAAAGCTGCAACAGGAGTGAGAAGTTGTCATGGTATCAGGTGCTTACTGAGAACCTTAACTTTTGATCAATAGGCCCTTTTATTTTTGAAAAGCATAGAATAAGCTGTCAAAAGGATAATTTTCAGATCAAAATACAAACACCAATTCTTAATATAGAACAAGTCCAGTCTATACCGGGAATACAAGTCATGGAAATTGATAATTTCCCCTCTAAAACCTTTGGATTGAGCAAGGCCTGTTATGCCTGGCTTCATCCTATGTCGGTTCATGTAATCAGGGATTTCTTTTGAAAACACTTCATTCATAGGTGCGGCATGTGGCCTCGGCCCTACTATGGACATTTCTCCCTTTAGCACATTAAAAAGCTGTGGCAATTCATCCAGACTGCTTCGTCTCAAAAAGGCCCCGAATTTGGTGATTCGGGGGTCATTCTTACTTGCCTGTAGTATATCTGCCTCATTGTTCAATACCATTGTCCTAAATTTGTAACAATAAAAAGGAACGTTGTCTTTACCATGCCTTAACTGCTTGAAAATTATTTGCCCATTTGAAGTGATCTTAATTATTACAGCGATAAGGGGAAACATCCAAGAGCAAATAAATATTATTGCAAGCAAAGCTAAAAGCACATCATATGTTCTTTTTACCCTTAGCTTGTTGGTTGATTCTATACCATGGGCCAAGTCTTCCAATTTTTGAGGTTTGGAGAAGATATTTTCCGAAAATGACTTTCTAAAAAAAGTATTATTCATTGTCGTAAAATTTACATAATCGACCTTTAAAATATAAATTATTAAATTGGACAGAAATAAATGAAAAACTAAAAAATGTATATTAAAAACATTTTAATAAATATATAAAAAAATATTCAATGATAAACCTGGTTTAAATATTTTTGATGATACTGAACCAAAAAATCCGTTTATATCCGCAGGGTACTATGAATAATGTTCAGGAATAAAGCATAGGAATCATAAATTCCTGGTAGGGAATAATACCATTTTTTTAAATTCTTCCCTGATCTTTAAGTCTCCAGTACCTCAATAATCCGTTTACAGACATCCAACTGGGGTTGGCATATTCATAACGTTGTATATCCATCATGCTGACCCCTTTAGCTTTTAATTGATTCTTGGTATAATCCATGAATTTTGGCGTAATTCGTTTTGGATCATTCTGGTGTTCATAATGAGGTTTCATCCAATTTGCCCAGTTTATCAGGATTTCTTCCAGTTCATCCAAATGAGCTTGGGGCTCATCAACCCTCCCAAAATGGGTAAGGTAAATTTGCTTTGGATTTTGCTCTTTGAGTAGAGCAATGGAGGCTATCCAATTTTCAAGGTGGATATCAGGGGGAGGGCAGGGAGGGACTACAGGACCTTGGTTAATTTTAACCCCGGCAACATCCCCTGTAAAAATAATGTTATCCAGTTGCCAAGCGATATGGTGCACGGCGTGTCCGGGGGTATGCAAGGCTTTTATTGTCAAATCTCCAAGTTGTAAATATTCCCCTTGGTGGATTTCCTTCAATTGATCCTCGGGAACAGGCTTCATCTTGCCCCAGAGTCTTTCCATGTCCTTCCCATATATCTGTGCAGCAGAATTCCATAATCTTTCAGGGGAAGCCAAGTGAGGAAGCCCAATGGGATGCACATAAATGGTGGAACCTGATTCAGCCAGTTTCCATGCTGCTCCCGCATGGTCAAAATGAATATGGGTCAGTAGCACATGCTTGATGTCTGCAGGCTGGTAACCTAGCATATTGATCCCTTTTTCAAGCTGTGTCCAGGTGCTTTCAGGCCCAGTTTCAATCAAAATTGGTCCTTTATTGGTTTCAATTAAAAATGCCGCAATGGTTTGGTTTTCCTGAAGAAAATTCAGATCGATAATATGTATTTTCGCCATTATCCAAATAAGGTATAGTTTCCGAATTGATCCATGGGGGAGGTTTTGCGTATGAGGGAGGAAGAATCGTTGGTTACCTGATTGACCAAAGGGGACACGGTATAGGAAATCATTTGATCCTCCTGATAAGGGTTAAGCATTTGTAGTAAATCTTCCTGAGAGGTATTTTTATCCAGCCATTTTTTCTCGTTTTGAGGGGTAAGAATAACCGGCATGCAATCACCTACCTGGGCGACCTGTGGGTTTGGTGAAGTGGTAAGAATGAGAAATGTATGATTGATTTCCCCTTTTTCATTTTCATATTCATCCCAAAGGCCCGCAAAGGCAAAAAGACTGTCATCTAAAAGAGTAAACCGGTAAGGGACTCTTGTCTTTTTGCCTATAGTTTTCCATTCATAAAATCCATCTGCAGGGATTAAACACCTTTTCCGTTTAAATGAACCCTTATAGGCCGCCTTTTCTGCTACTGTTTCTGCCCGGGCATTGATAAGCTTTTCGGAAACCGGTTTGTTTTTGGCAAATTCCGGGGTGGTTCCCCAGTAAAAGTGGGAGAACCCTTTTTGGCTATCAGAGGTGATTACAGGAGCCAATTGCGTAGGGGCAAGGTTGAACCGCGGTTCAAAATGTTGGAGCATTTCGGCTTTAAACCTGGTTTCGAGTTCTCTTCTGCTTTTGCCAATTGTATATCTTCCGCACATGCTATGATTTACTTAGGTGTTCTGCTAATTATTCTTCCGAATCGATAAATTCAAATGCTCTTTTTTCTGACCAGTAAATACCCTTACTGCCTCTTGGGCTAAAGCCAACATGGCCACCAAACCTTGGGAACTCCATATAGACATTTTCCAGTTCTTTCCCCATTTTTACCGGGAAACATTGCGTACTTAAAAACGGATCATTTTGAGCATTAAATATCAATGTAGGAGTTTTTATGGATTTTAGAAAATAAAGAGAAGAGCATTTTTCATAATAATCACGGGCATTTTTAAACCCATGGAGCGGTCCGGTATAATGGTTATCAAAATCGTACACCGTTTTCAGTTGCTTTAAAACCATGGTGTTTATTTGGTCGGGAAATTGTACGGCCTTTTTAATTACTTTTTCCTTTAATGTTTTTAAAAAACGCCGGGCGTAAATCCTGTTTTCCCCCGTAGAAAGTTTTATACTGGAGCTTTCCAGGTGCAAGGGTACAGAGATAACCGTTGCTTTTCTGATTTTTGGATGAAGCGGCCAATATTCCCCCAAATATTTGAGCGTAAGATTTCCCCCCAAACTGAAACCGATCAAATTGACCTCATCGTAGGCCTTGGCAGCATGCTGTATCACTGTATCCAGATCATAGGTAGCACCGGAATGATAAAATATGCTCTTTTTATTAATTTCCCCACTACAACCCCGAAAATTCCAGGTCAGTACATCATACTTTTTATTAAAAAATTCTTTTGCCATCCCGATCATATAGGGGCGTAGACTATTTCCTTCCAGCCCATGACTGATAATGATCAATTTTTTAGCACCCTGTCTCAGCCAATCGAGGTCCAAGAAATCATCATCTGGTGTGCTTATCCTTTCCCTTTTGAAAGGCAAAAGGACTGGTTTTCTGAAAAGTGCCGGGACAATGGTCTGGAGGTGACCATTGAACAACAGGCGGTGCGTATCGAATATATTATCGGTGATGATAGGCATTGATTAACTTTGAAGGAACAACTTTATATTTATTGATTAAATAAATTTGGGTGTTTTTCTATTGTGGCCTTTTGTCCCTCTTTTATTTGTTAAATGGATTTTTTGTTGAATGTAATGAAATTGCATTGTTTAGAACAGAATTCCAAAGAAGTTAACTGCAAATTGATTTGCCGAAAAATTGAAAAGACTTTAACAGCACTTCCAAAAATGCCAAATTGATGTATATTTGCAATGGAGATAAAAGTTTGAAAACATTTAAATAGTTTAATGAAATAAGCTACTGTTCTACTATCTGTCAAATCACCTTGTTCAAATTACAGAACCACAGGTAGTTAAGCGTTAGGTTATTTTTTAGTTGCTGTATAATTGAAAGAATAAAATAACTTATGGCCGAAATAATACGAATGCCCAAAATGAGCGACACCATGGAAGAAGGGGTGATCGCTGCTTGGTTAAAACAAGTAGGGGATGAAGTAAAAGCAGGAGATATCCTTGCCGAAGTAGAAACTGATAAAGCGACTATGGAGCTGGAATCCTATGAGGAAGGTGTTTTGCTTCATATTGGCATACAAGAAAAAGAGGCTGTTCCAGTCAATGGGGTGATTGCAATTGTTGGGGAAAAAGACGAAAATATTGACGACCTTCTAAAGGAGATAAAGGAAGGTGGATCCTCTGAAGCAAAGTCAGCAAAATCAGAAGAGGAAACAGGGGATAAGAAAGAGGGTGAGGAAAAGAAAGCAGGTTCACAGGAAAAAGAAGGTGATTCTGAAGAAACAATAGACACTTCTGAGATCAAAGCTACTCTCATCACCATGCCAAAAATGAGTGACACCATGCAGGAAGGTACCATAGCAGCCTGGTTGAAGAAAGAAGGAGATGAAGTGAGATCTGGGGATATCCTGGCAGAGGTGGAAACAGACAAAGCCACCATGGAACTGGAGTCGTATGAAGACGGTATTTTATTGCATATAGGAGTGAGGGAAGGAGATTCCGTTGAGATAGATGGTGTTATTGCCGTGATCGGAGAGAAAGATGCTGATTATGAGAAGTTGTTGAAAGCCCATAAAGCAAAATCTTCAGGACCCGAGGAAAAAGCACGACCAAAGGAAGAGAAAAAAGAAGCTTCAAAATCCGAAAAAGACACAGAATCAACCAAACCCAAAAAAGACACGCCTCAAGCTTCAGGCGAGAATACTACGGAGGATGGAAGAATTAAAGCTTCCCCATTGGCCAAAAAATTGGCAGAAGATAAAGGAGTGGATATCTCTATAGTCAAAGGAACTGGGGAAGGCGGAAGGATAATAAAGAGGGACATTGAAAACTTTGACCCTGCCTCGGTAAAAGCCCCAACCGCTGCTGCTGAATCTGGTGCTGTGGTAGGACAGGAATCCTTTACGGAAGAGAAAGTCTCCCAGATGAGAAAGGTGATTGCCAAACGTTTGGCGGAAAGCAAATTCAATGCCCCCCATTTTTATCTGACCATGGAAATCAACATGGACAAAGCGATAGAGGCCCGCAAAAGCATGAATGAAATTGCTCCGGTAAAGATTTCCTTTAATGATATGGTCATTAAAGCGGCTGCGGCTTCCCTTCGTCAGCATCCCAAAGTAAATTCAGCTTGGCTAGGGGATAAGATCAGGTACAATGATCATATCCATATTGGCATGGCAGTGGCTGTAGAAGAAGGATTACTGGTACCGGTCATCAGGTTTGCGGACAGTAAAACCTTGTCCCAAATTTCCAAGGAGACCAAATCATTGGGAGGAAAAGCCAAAAATAAGGAATTGCAGCCATCGGATTGGGAAGGAAATACCTTTACGGTCTCCAATCTGGGCATGTTCGGTATCGATGAATTTACCGCGATCATTAATCCTCCGGACGCCTGTATCATGGCAGTGGGTGGAATAAAAGAAACAGTGATTGTAAAGAACGGGGAGATGAAAATCGGTAATTTGATGAAGGTCACTTTGTCCTGTGACCACAGGGTAGTGGATGGGGCCGTTGGTTCTTCCTTCCTGAAGACATTCAAGAGCTTGCTGGAAGATCCGGTAAGGATATTGATATAAGTATTTAAGATAAACAATAGTTTATTACTCTGCCAAAAAGTCCTATTCAATGGGACTTTTTGCATTTGTATGATTTTTGATCAATGGATTGAACATTTTAAAACATTATGGAAAAATTAAGATCAACCACTGTGGTGGCCATAAAGCACAATGGAGATGTAGTCATTGGGGCAGATGGTCAGGCCACTTTAGGAAATACCATCGCCAAAAGCAGTGTGAACAAAATCAGGAAATTGCAGGGTGGCAAGATTGTCACCGGCTTTGCTGGTTCCACTGCGGATGCATTCACCCTTTTGGAAAAGTTTGAGGAAAAATTGGGAGCCTTTAGCAATAACATGAAAAGGGCAGCGGTAGAGCTGGCGAAAGAATGGAGGACCGATCGGATGCTCAGTAAGCTGGAAGCCATGATGATAGTGGCCGACGAAACGGATATTCTTATAATTTCAGGGACGGGCGATGTGATCGAACCGGATGAAAATATTGCCACAATTGGATCTGGAAGCATGTATGCACAATCAGCTGCCAGGGCATTGAAGAAATATGCACCCCAGTTGACTGCCGAAGAGATGGTAAGGGAAAGTTTGGGAATAGCCGCGGATATATGTATTTACACTAACCATAATGTGGTGGTGGAGAAGGTAATATAACAAGAATGAGAATTTCTTTAACCAAGATGGAGCCCCTTTTCCAAAAGAGGCTCCATCTTGGTAAATGGATGAACATCCAATCATCTAACACTACAACAGTTTTTTATTCCACTTCAAAATCATATATCTGAACTTTTTCCCATTTATCGCTATGTTCAGCGATAAACTCCAGATGTTCGGGGTCTTCCTGATACCTATCGTGATCCGCTATATTGGTGAAATTAACGATCAACGCGATATGGTAACTGTCGTCAATGACCTTCCTTTTAGCGGTAGGAGCAGGTACTCCCACTTGATGACTTTTTGC
>JBBDSC010000225.1:0-2584 GCA_040905145.1 Anditalea sp. | reverse complement strand
ATTTGCCGTTGCCAAAGCAACCAGCATGATGATCAACCAACGAAAGTTTTTTATTTTCATAAAAGAAAAGTTAATAATTAAGGGTGTTAGAAAAGCTTCTGCAAAAGAACAATTTATTAAATTGAGTGGATAAAAGTGACATCAGGCCTTTTCCCAGGTTTCTTTAACGAAGGCAACGCCCTCTCTTACACCGTCTACGCCTTTATTCCCCCATTCTTCCAGGCATAGCCAACCATCAAAGTTTTTGGATTTAAGGTAACTGAAGATTTCACTAAAAGGGACAATTCCCGAACCTAATGGTACTGGATCCATCTTTCCTTTAGTCCCGGTTTCGGCTACATGAATGGTCTTTACTTGATGGATGACTTTATCCAGTACTTCAATCGTTTTGTCCTCTCCTGCGACTAAAATATTTGCGGTATCAAAATTTATTCCAATGGAAGTGTCTTTTATCCGTTCGGCTATCTTCAGAAAAATATGAGGGGGGCTACTGAAATCCATATAATCCCAGGCTCCCGGTTTTGAATGATCTTCGTATACTAAAGTAATTCCATATTTATCACTTACCGGGGCGGCCTTTTTAAAATAGTCAACAGTCCATTCTATCCCGTCCATTTCATTGGTTTCAGGGTGGGCCTGTCCTGCTGTGATTCTCAGGAACTTGGCACCTACCGCTGAAGCTAAAGCAATATCATGTATCAAAAAGTCAAACTCCCGTTCCCGTTGAAGAGCCTCAGGATGTGTAAAATCAGGATAGGTGGTTACCATTGCCAAGGGTATTCCTTCATCAGCAATATCTTTTTTTATTTGCTTAATATATTTTGGTGTATGGTTTTTTAACAGGATCAACCCGAGGTCAAATCCATCCAGTCCTAAACTTTTGCAAAGTTTTGCATATTCACTAATGCTCATTTCGCCATTAAGGATGGATGGGAATAGTGACACAGATAAACAACTCATTTTCATAGCTCCAATTTTTAAAGGGTAAAAATTTTTTATGGTCCCAGTATTTTCTCAACCCGTTAGTATAATGAAATTCTCTTTTCCACTTCAACAACCAGTTTTCCTGTTTTCACAAAATACAAATGGTGTGACCGTCCAAGAATCGGCTGTCATCTATGTTTGGTCATCATATCTGATCCTGAGATAACTTGCCATTAACCAACCTGAATATGGATAAAGGATTGCTGTTTTTTAGTTCACTTGGCAACATGACATCTGAAAAGCCCTGATAACATACCGGTCTGGTAAACCTATAGATGGCCAAAGTGCCTACAGAGGTTGTCCGTGAATCTGTGGTTGCCGGATAAGGGCCCCCGTGGATCATGGAGGGACAAACTTCTACACCCGTTGGAAACCCATTGATGATAATTCTCCCTACTTTTCTTTCCAGGATATGTATCAAATCGGCGTATACTTTTAAATCATCTTCGGTACCATGGATGGTGGCTGTTAAATGTCCATCCAGGTTCTCAGCTAATTTGGTGATTTCATCTTTATCCTTGGCTTTGACAAAAAGGGAAGATGGTCCGAAAACTTCTTCGGATAGCTCTTTATGGTCTAAATATATGGCTGCTGTTGTTGTTAGAATTTGGGGAATGCCCGAGTTCATAATGTCTCCGCCTCTTCCTCTTGCCAGTTCAGAAACACCTTCTATCTTTAGAAAATTTTGGGTGCCATTGTCATAGGCTTGTTTTATTCCAGGGGTGAGCATGGCAGAAGCCGTCGTATTGGATAGTTTTTCATTGGTTTTTTCCTGAAAGAGTAAATACCCTTCTGAAGTTTCTTCCACTACCACAAGCCCTGGATTCGTACAGAATTGCCCTGCCCCCAATGTAATCGATTCAGTGAGATTGAATGCTATTTCCCCGCCTCTGGTTTTCAGGGCTTCCGGTAAAATAAATACAGGGTTGATACTTCCCATTTCAGCATATACCGGTATGGGTTCCCTTCTTTGGGCGGCTGCATCATAAAGGGCTTTCCCTCCCCTGAAAGATCCTGTAAACCCTATCGCTTTAATCAAAGGATGGGTCACTATAGCCATTCCTACTTCCGTCCCGGCCCCCTGAACCAATGAAAAAACCCCATCGGGCATTCCTGTGGCATGAGCTGCCTTGAGAATGGCTGATGCTGTTAGTTCTGAAGTTCCGGGGTGGGCTGGGTGGCCTTTTACAACAACGGTACATCCGGCTGCCAGGGCTGAGGCCGTATCCCCGCCCGCTACTGAAAATGCAAATGGGAAATTACTGGCACCAAAAATCCCTACAGGGCCAAGTGCTATCTGCATTTGCCTTAAATCCGGTTTGGGGAGTGGCGTTCTGTCAGATATAGCCGTATCTATGCTTGCATTAACCCACGAACCTTCCCGCACCAGGCTTGCAAAGAGCTTTAGCTGGCTGATAGTTCTTGCCCTTTCCCCCATTAGCCTTGCTTCCGGAAGACCAGTCTCCTCACTACATCTTTGGATAAGATCGTTTGATTTTATTATCTCTTCAGCTATCTGTTCCAGAAAACAGGCTTTTTTTTCGGCGTCTATTTTCCTGTAGAGCCGAAATGCCTGTTCAGCTTTAATTACTGCTTTATT
>JBBDSC010000224.1:0-2589 GCA_040905145.1 Anditalea sp. | reverse complement strand
CAAGGAACAGAAGTGTATTCATCACCGTAAATTTTCCAGCTTCCGCCCCCACCTCTTAAATCACTCCGACTTCAGAGAATCCACCGGATTGGCATTTGCTGCAATATAGGTCCGGTAGCTTACTGTCATCAATGCAATTAAGAAAAGGACCAATGCCGGGATAATTAATAAGTCCAGGCCGATGTCAATTCTGTAGGCATAATTTTCCAACCAGGAGCTTGCACCAAAAACAATCATTGGAATGGCCAAAACAACTGCAATGGCCAGCAACAAAAGGTATTCCCTGGATATCAGCAGCATCAGATTGCCCACACTTGCTCCTAGGACTTTTCTGACTCCTATCTCTTTGACCTTTAAAGTCGCAGAAAAAGAAACCAAAGCAAACAGTCCCAAACAGGCAATAAAGATGGCAAGAAGGGAAAATGCGGTGAACAGGTTTTGAAATTGAAGATCCGCCTGGTATTGCCTGTTGAAATTATCATCGAGGAAGAAGTAATCAAATGGATCCCCCGGAAACACAGATTTATATGCCGACTCTATGTGGGTGATGGTTTCCTGGATGTCGGATAAATTCATTTTGATGGAGAAATAAGCACCAGCTGAATTATCCAAAATAAAGAGTGTTGGGGAATGCAATTCTTTGAGCGAACTCCAATGAAAGTTTTTCACTATACCCAGGATTTTTACTTTATAGCTGTAAAAGACCAGTTCCTGACCAATGGCATTTTCCGGTGATCCAAGGCCGAAAGCATCAATGGCTTCTTCATTGATGAAAGTGTATGTCCACCCCGGTACATTTTCAGGAAGCTCTGGTTCAGATAAGAATTCCAATTCGTAGGTACTGAAAAAATCTTTATCCACCAATACAAAATCCCCTGCCTGACCGACATCAATTGGTTCACCTGATTTACGGACATCCCCTTCGTACATGTAGCCCATTCCGGGAACAGTACTTGTGGCAGTTATACCCAAAACGGAATGATGGCTAGCCCCCTTGTTTTTAAATGATGTATAACTCGACTCTAAGGTCTGTCCTTTTGCTATAACTGATTCTATAATCACCCGTGGGCCATCTATAACCAATATTTTTTCCATATCAATGCCCAAATCCTGATTTCTCATAAAAGATAGCTGCTGAGAGACCAAATAGGTACCGGAAATAAGGAGTGCAGACATCAGAAACTGGAATACAATCAGCCCTTTCCTCAAACTGAATTTCCCTTTATAGGTAAATTTTAAGGAATTAATTATGCCTAAAGGCTTGCAAGAGGACATTACAAACGCAGGATAGAGTCCGGAGATCATGGTGCCAAAAAAGATAATCACTGAAAACCATCCTAAAAATTCTAAGTCATGGATTACGGTAAAACCTATTTCTTTTCCCATAATTTGATTGAGTACAGGCAGCATAAAAAATACCAGGCCAATGGACAGCAGGGCAGCGGTGAGATTGATCAAAGCGGATTCCATCATAAACTGACTGATCAGCTGCTTTCTCAAAGCCCCGATGGATTTCCGGACACCCACTTCTTTTGCCCTATTAATGGCTTGTGCGGTAGAGAGGTTAATGTGATTCACCCATGCCATCAGGAGAATGAAAATGGCAATGATTGAAAAAAAGTGTACATCCTGGATATCTCCATTATTCCTGGCAATTTCTCTTGGAAAATCAGACCTTAAATGAATGTCGGCCAATGGTTGGAATCCTATGCTCCACTTTTCATTGGATTTGGCCAAATCATCTCCTACATGGGTAGAGATCAGCTCATCAAACTTTTTACTTGCTTCTTTAAGATCAGCACCTTCATTTAGCTTGACATACGTTACAAAATTGTCCCAGTCCCAACCTTTATCACTCTTATATTGCCCATAATTTTCAAGGAGAAATGCTATGGGTAATAAAAAATCGAATTGCAAATGACTGTTTTCAGGAAGTGCGTTCAATACACCGGTCACTATAAAATCCCCACTAAGAACACCTCCACTAACTTTCAAGGCTTTGCCCAAAGGATTGCTATCACCGAAATACTTTAAGGCCATTTGCTCAGTAATCACTACGCTGTACTTCTCACTGAAAGCAGATTCCCTATCTCCGTATTTAAGCGGAAAATCAAACATATGTAGAAAGGTACTGTCCACATACCACAAGTTATCTTCCTGAAACGGCTCATTTTTCCCGGGATTCATAACAACCAAGCTTATGTCCAGATGGTGAACCCTCACAAATTCCTCTATTTCAGGTATGGTTTCTTTTCCCCTTGCTCCAAGTCCGTAGGTGGTAAAGACACCTGTACCAAGATCCTCTCCGTTTCTAAAAGTGGTTTGTGTTAATCGATAAGTATTTTGAGCGTTGGGATGAAACTGATCATAGCTCATTTCAAAATGCACATACTGATAGATCAACAGACAAACCCCCATCCCCACAGCCAGACCCAAGATATTGATCAGGGAAAAAATCTTGTTTCGGGAAAGGTTACGGATGGCAATTTTAAAGTAATGTCTTATCATGCATTAGGCTCTTAATAGTGGTTTTTGTGTTATTTTTGGCAAAACTTCAAAAGACAAATCCCAAAAAACAAATAAAAACCA
>JBBDSC010000223.1:0-15832 GCA_040905145.1 Anditalea sp. | reverse complement strand
GATTTTGGGAAGATACAGGACGATGGAGGAACCGGCTTTTTGCAAGGCGGCGTAATTATTCACCACATATAAGGTCATGTCCACGATAGAGGCCGCCATAGCCTCACCATCCACATGACGGATATGCCGGTCATCGAGATGAAGTCCGCGGGCCCGAAATATCTTTGTGGTAAAATTGAGTTGTCCTTCCCAGTTGCTCACAATTGGACCGCCAAAGAAATCAATCGCCCACAGGTTCATCCCCTCTGCTACCTGCTCGGCTACCTTCATAAACAAAGGATCTTTACCAATGGCAAGTTTTAAATTACGTTGGTTATCGAGTGACATGGTCTTGGTTTGACCAAGGGCATCTTCTCCATCGAACATCCAGCCATCCGCACCGGAAAGCAGGGCATAAGCCACGTTACGGATACTGTTTTCAACAGAAGCATCTGGTTTTGCGGCCGGACCGGTGCCCTGTATCCATTGTCTTTGAAGATCTGAAGGAATTACAGCACCTTCAAACTTCCCGGCACGGGCATCCTGTACGGTAATGTGAGTACGTGGTATAAAACTTCCCGGATCGAGGAAGGTGATCCTTTTCTTCTGCTGATGGCACTCTGTCCTTCTTTTCAGGCGGGAGGCCATGACCTTTTTGATATCCTTGTTGAAATGGGCCAGCGAAGAAAGAACCGAAAGGGCTTCAGAGGTATAAACATCGCTGTAAGCCTCCTTCAGATTTTCCCGGATATTCAGGTTGTGGTGAATCATGGATGGGAATCTATTTATAGTTTAAACTGGCTCGTAAGGCTTGATTTTGTTGTATTCTTTATTGTATTTCTTTTCTTCTTCAAGATCATATCGACACTGGGCATTTAGCCAGAATTCTGCAGACATTTTAAAATACCTTGATAACCTCAAAGCAGTATCGGCAGATATCTTTCGCTTTCCTTTGATCAATTGGCTGATTCTTGTTTGATCTACTCCAATTGCTTTTGCCAATGCATAAGCACTTAATCTCATGTTCCAGAAAATCTTTTTCCAAGATCTCACCTGGATGAACATTGTTTAACTTTTCCATCATTTCAAGGTAATACTATCGTAACCCAATAAGATATTGCGAAGGGCCGGTGAACACACCAACTCGGACGACTTCGTTGTTGGTCTCCACCGACAGCTTAATTCACATTGTTCGTGACACTCAATAACCGGGGTTCTGCACCAACTGCGGTGCTTTATTCATTTCATCCGTTGGAATAGGAACCCAATACATCTTTTTTTCCACCGACCGTTCCTCAGCCACTATTTGCTTCCAGTCTGTTGTCACCGTGCCTTCCTGGTTGGTTTCAGTAATATCAATGCCCATAGCGTCTGTGAGGGTTTCTTCAAGCACTTTCCATCTTCTGATATCATACCATCTAATTTCTTCAAAAGCCAATTCAATTTTTCTTTCATATCGAAGAGCTGCAGTGATGTCCCCTATGAAATCCGGCATACCTACCCGGTTCCTGATCCTGTTAATATAAGTGGCGGCTTCTGAAGTTTCCCCCAATTCAATCAGCGCTTCGGCATAATTCAACAACACTTCTGCGTATCTGAACTCAATCCATACGTTATCGTTATTCTCATCCTTGCCCGTAATTTCATGGTCGAGCCACTTTTTCATGATGTAACCGGTAAAGGAGCCATTCCAGGCTTCAATAGGACCTTGGCGTGTATCAATTCCATAGATTTGGGAAGTTACAGCTCCATTCTCGATCGTGATCCGGGTCCGTCTATCATATATCCCTAGCGGATCCCTATTAGCCAGGTTAGGAAAACGCGGTTGCCAAACAGCACTATCATATAATATAGATCCATAAAACCGTGGTTCGCGATCATGATAAGGATTTTCATTTTCATACTTCTCAGAGACATTCATATAATATCCATTTTCCAATTTAAAATGGTCGAAGAAACCTGAACCGTCCTCCATCTGATAAGCATCCACCAAATTTTGGGTAGGGTTATGGCCTGCCCAGTTATTGTTTCCGTTAGCTCCATTCCACAGATTCATTTGACTTGCGATTCCATTGGCCTTCAAATACATCTTTCCCCATATAATTTCACTGTTTGAAAGGTCTTTTTGTCTGAAGAATTCATAGTAGTTTTGGGCCACTGCCGCTTTATCCGGCGCACCAAAATCTGAAAGTGAATAGGTTCCCAAATCAATAACTGCTTTAGCTGCATTTCTTGCTGCCGTCCATAATGCGTTCCTATCGGGATTTTCGTAACCAACATATTGGTTTTCTGCCGTTCCGTCCGCAGTAAGGTCACTGGCTGCAAATAGCAATACTCTTGATTTAAGGGCTAGTGCTGCCCCTTTGGTTGCTTTTCCCATCTCCATTTCCTCCTTGGTCAAGAGAAGAGCAGATGCAGCGTCACAGTCCTGTGAAATAAAATCAATGGTTTCCTCGAAGGAGGACCTTTGTATGGATAAATAATCATCCTCTCTTTCAAATGGCTCATTAATAATAGGTACACCTCCATAAGTTAAGGCCAATTGAGCATAACAGTAGGCTCTCAGGAATAACGCCTCACCTTTCATTCTTTCAGCTGCTAGCAGGGCAGACTCTCTCTCCGCCCCATCATAGGCTTCCGGAACTCTATCAATATTCGCAAGGAAAATGTTCAGCTTTTGAATATCACCATAATTGGCTGACCAATTTGGAAATTCTCCCGTTGCCCATCCTGTGATCCATGGCCGCGGATTGTCGGCAGATATCGCCCCGCCAACGTAATTTTCGGGTCCCCATGTAAATTCAAAACGGGTTTCATCTGTCACTGACATAAGCATGGCAGGGGCAAAGCCCATAGCTAAATTGTGATAAGTATCCAACAGGTAAGCATCCGCCAGATTGATATCAGACCAAAGAACTTCGTCCGAGTACCTATCTAAAGGAGTTTTGTCCAATACTTCATGTTCGCAAGCCAATAGCAACATTGCTAAGAATGCGAAGACATTTATATTTATTTTATATATTTTCATATACTTTTCTATTATAATTAAAGACGACGTTTTTATTAAAAGGAAACTCTTGCACCTACAGCCATGACTCTCATCAACGGATAGCTTTGATCAGATACAAGTTCTGGATCCATAATTTTACTTTCTGAATAGATCATGAATAAATTCTGTCCGGAAACGTAAACCTCTGCATTCTTGAGCCTTATGGCATTTTGAAGGTTTTGAGGAAGTGTGTAAGAGAGTTGCAGGTTTTTCAGACGGGCATAAGTGGTATTCTGATAGGAATAATCAGTAATATGACTTCCTCTCCAATACTCTTCTATTCTTTCAAATGCCCGCGGTTTTTCTGCATCCATATTATCCGGAGTCCATCTTCCTTCCGCATCATATTGGAAATAATTTCCTCCCGAACCTTGCCGGTCATCACTGTACATCCTTCTCATAGCTGTTCCCACACCTTGTACCAGGCCATTCAAGGCCCAATTTTTATAACTTAGATTAAATGATAAACCAAAACTGATTTCAGGGTTAGTTGTTTGGTCAAACAAAACTCTATCATCATTGGTAATTTTACCGTCCCCATCATAATCTTCGATAATAATATCCCCCGGACGTGCTCCTGCCACATGGGGCAAGGAATTCACATGTTCCTCATCTCTAAAAATACCCATCGATCTGTACAACAAGGCTGCCCCTTGGGGATGTCCTGTTTGTACCTGCCAGGGTACATTCCGCGCAGGTTCATCGAATTCGACAACATTATTACGTGCAAACGCAAAATTTCCATTGATTCCATAAGAGAGGTCGGATTTGCGCTGATTATACCCCAATATAATTTCAAAACCTTTGGAATCAACTATCCCGAAATTTTCATCAGGTAATGAAATGCCGGTAAAACTCGGGACCGATGCATTCCTTTTCACAAGGATATCACTACGCCTCTGATAGAAGAAATCAGCATTTAAAGTGATTTTTTCGTCCAAAAAGGAGGATTCAAAGCCCGCATTATAAACATTGGCCACTTCCCAGGTGATAAAGGGATTTGGTGCACCGGACAAATACAAACTGGTTAAATAGTCCTTACCAGCTCCATATACTCCTCCGGTTCCGAACGCATAGCCTGATACGTATTGGAATGGGGCCACCAAGTCATTACCCATTTGGCCCCAGGAAGCTTTGAGTTTAAAAAAGTTGATGAAGCCCATGTTTTCCTGCCAGAAGTCTTCATTGGAAACCCTCCATCCAGCAAGTAAGGCGGGGAAATTTCCCCAACGTCCGCTTTCTTCTGAAAACCTAAGGGAACCATCCCTTCTAAAACTAAATTGGAACAAATAGGTTTCATCATAATTGTAGCTAAACCTACCAAAATAGTTTGCCCGGGAATCTATATCAACCCATCCGCTATTATCTTTCTCCGCATCACCACCGGCAAATAAATAGGGCAACTTCTCGGAAACAAAATACCTTCTGAATGCCTCAATTCCCTGGGCAGTATATTCGGAACTTTCGTAGGCAACAAATGTGCTGAAGTTATGAACCTCATTAATGGTTTTATCATAATTCGCCCTAAAATTAAACGTACTTGTTTTAGTGCTGCTAAAAGAATCGGTCAATCTCGGTTCTGAATATGCTTTAGAGGTGCCAAGAAGAAAAGCTGATCCATCTTCCCTTCCGGTATTACCTGCAGCCAAATAAGCGCCTTCATCCAATTGGTAAAGTACCCATGGCTTTTGGAACAGTTTCCCTTGCGAAAAATACATGTCGTAAGAGTAATAACTGGATAAGGATAAACCTTCCACCCCAGGAACTAAAAAGTTAGCAGAAAGTTTGTTATTACTCCTATAGCGCTTATCATCATTGAATCCTGTCTCAAAAGAAGGAGTTACCACAGGATTGTCCCCGTATTCAATATCAGGCCCTGGTAAACCATTCGGAAAAACTGCTGTGCTAGTAGGATAACTTCTCATCAAGGAGGAAAATATACTGGCTGAACTTTTTGTAGAATACATCCTGTTTTCCTGAGAACCATTTATATCAATGCCAACGCTTAAGAACTCGTTGATCTGGGCATCTAAATTAATATTGAGATTGTACCGGTTATAAGAAGTCGCAGAGTTTTTGTATATGCCATCATTAAATTGTTTGCCAAAAGACCCATAATATTTTATTGCTTTCGTCCCTCCGCTCACTGAGAAATTATGGCGACGGTTTGTGCTGTAATCCGCCAAAGCTGCTTTATACCAATCTGTATTTGGATGAGTCCATGGATATTCTCCGGATTTGTATTTTTCAATATCATCCAGGGAAAAAGTCATGTTGGATTCGTCAATCCCCCTATATGACTGCGTCTCCCGGATCATCTGGGCATAAGTTGGGGCATCAGCCATTTCAGGCAACATGGTTGGGCTAAGAAAACCTTCATTAAACTCATAATTAAAGGTTGCCGGGGTTTCCTCATTGCCACGTTTGGTGGTTACTAATACCACACCATTGGCAGCCCTTGCCCCATAAATTGCCGCAGAGGCATCTTTGAGGACAGTGATGCTTTCCACGTCGTTTGGGTTAAGGGAATTTAAATCCCTTCCAGGAATACCGTCAACAACTATCAAAGGAGCACTATTGCCCAATGTGGAATTTCCTCTGATAAGGATGGATGCTGCATCATTACCTGGCTCGCCACTTCTTTGCTGGACAGTAGCTCCGGGGAGACGGCCTGCTAAAGCATTGGAGATACTGGAAATCGGAGCGGCAGTAATTGCTTCACTGTTAACGGTTGTAACAGATCCAATAACATTAACCTGTTTCTCAGTGCCGTATCCAATTACCACCACCTCATCCAAACTCTGCAAATCTTCCTCCATAATGATGTCAATCACTGCTCTACCATTTACTGGCACTTCTTGTCTTTTATAGCCAATGGATGAAAATACCAAAGTATCGTTTTCATTTGGAACAGAAAGATTATAGCTGCCTTCTACATCAGTCACTGTACCTGTAATGGTGCCTTTTACCATTATATTGACCCCTGGAATGCCCTCTTCATCAGATGATGAGGTCACCTTCCCGGATACATTTATGGCAGCATCGATCCTCTTGACAGGCGGTTCTCCTTTTTTATCAGCCGACGACGCATTAGCATATGCAGCTTCAATGGCATGCATGCTGGTTGCTTTTTGTGGATCAGCATCATGCGCCAGGCAAAGGCCAACCAATAGAAACTGGCCCAAAATACCCATACATGAATAATTAGTTACTCTGAGGAGTAATTTGTAAAGTGATTTTTTCATACTTTTGTAGTTGTGGATTATACATTATTGGTTTCGTGCTTCCATCCCGCGCTCTTCTTTACTTTTAATTCCCAGCTCTTCCAAGGTCCAGGCTTCTTTTCTTCCCAGGTGCTGTTCCCTGATTTTCTTCACCTCATCCGGTTTGACGGCAGGTGAAAGACGGGTATTGTTCCCAAATTCGTATCGAATATAACTTACCACTGATGCCACCCACTCATCACTATTGGCTTCCATAGGTGGCATTACACTGGGGTAGGTCTCCCCATTGACAGGGCCGGTCAATCCATGAAGTAAGATCCTGATCGCAGCGTTCTTCTCTGGGAAAGTCAAGCGATCTGACCCTTCCAGAGAGGGAGCCGCCATCTCCGATCCTCCGATAGCAAGTCCTTTACCGTCAGCGCCATGGCAACTTGCACAAAGTGATTTAAAAGTAGTCGCTCCTTTTATAATTAAATTTCTGTCAGCCTTATCCATATTGCCCAGTCTGGCGCCAAATGTCCTAACTTCTTCATTTTTATCAAGCGCTTTTTTGGTGGCGGCCAGCATTTCGTTTTTGTGGTTCTGCTCCAAAACATGCTTGACAATGGCTTTTGCCTTTTGGGATTTGCTATTGTACAAGGACAGCAACAGTTGGACCCTGACGTCGGGGTCAGCATCATCTTTAAGCTCTCCAACCTTATCGATCATCTGTTCATCATCCCTCTTCAGATACATTTCACTGATCCACACTGCCGTTTTCCTGACCTGGGCATGTTCATCCTTAAATGCGGTGAAAATCACCTCCTTATCAATAGCCCCTAACCCTTCCAGGGTCCATAAAGCATGGATTCTCCCCAGATGTCCCGGTTTCTTGGAAAGGGAAGACTGATGTCCTCCTGCTATTTCCCTCAAAGCAGACACCACTGATAGATTCCCAAGGGCTATAATTTGCTTTTGGGCATTGTCACGCCACCAACCATTGGGATGGTCTAAATAAGCTAACAGCTTACTACTTGATTCATTGAGCATGTTTGGTTTTGGCCCTCTCTGGTATTCATCATGAACCAGCCGATAAATACGCCCATGTCCAATATTTGGGGCCATTCCCAAACTATCTATTTTTTTCCGGAGAAAAGATCCGGGCCTGGTCCAATTGCCCTGCTGGATAATACCCCTGTGCATATCTACGATATAAAGGTTGCCATCTGGTCCGGTCGCTGTATTGACCGGTCGGAAATTCATGTCTGAGGAAGAGATGAACTCCTGCCGATAATAGGCATTCTGCAAGGTGGTTTTTCCTTCCAGATTAATCACCTTTGCCCGCCTTATAATCCTTCCCACAGGCTCACAAACGATATAATCTCCAACCAGATCGTGCGGAAGCCGATCGCCCCGGAAAATGGATTGCCCTGTACTAGCTGTAAAATGATTAAGGGTAACGTTCGGGCGTAATCGCTTAGGCCCCCCTTGCACATCAGGAGTCGCGATAATTGGCCACACTTTCTGAAATTCGGCATTAAACTGATCGGCAAAATCAAGCTTCCCATATACCGGGTTGATCTGAAATCCTCTTGCCGGGACCTCCCCCCCTGCACTAGAGTAGAATAAACGCCCGTAGTTATCATGCGTTAGGCCCCATTGGCCGCCACCGGATCCACTAACAAGTGTGTCACCCTGTATCGTACCATTTGTATAACGAAAGCGTACAGGGTCATAAGTGATGTACATCCAATTATCCAAATTCCAGTCCAATCCGCTCCTTTGATGTTCCATATTAGCCCCATTTGCACTGTACTGGTCGTTTTTATACACGATCTTTTTTGTGTCGGCTTTTCCATCCCCGTTGGTATCCCTATAACTCCAGATGTCTATAGTATTGGTTTCATTGACCAAAAGCTCGCCATTGATACACTGCAGCATCCGGGGCAACAATAGATTATCAATAAAAACGGTACTTTTATCCATTTTACCATCGTTATCGGTATCTTCCAGTAAAGATATACGGCTTCTTGGCTCCTGCTCTCCTGTGGCATCCGCATCCTGCATATAGGTCAGCATTTCGGCCACATACATCCTGGCATTACCGTCCCAGGCAATAGCTACCGGTTCTTTGATCATGGGCTCACTGGCAACCAGTTCCAAGTGGTAGCCTTCAGGAAGATGTATGCTTTTCATGCTTTCCTCCGGTGATAAATACGCTGGTGATGGATTTGGATTAAAAACAGGCTTTGATTTAACTTGGGCTTTGACGCTGGTCATTGATGCGGTACATGTGAGGATCATCATAGACACAGCCATCACGCCTATTATCTGAAATTTATCTTTCATCTGTAATAATTTCATTTTAAAGGACACGATTTGAATGCATGAACCTATCCCTTTTTAATTTCTATTTTTTAACCACTAAGTTCACAATGACTGCACAAAATACACAATGAAGATTTTGCTTTACTTTGTGCAAATCTTTGTGATCCTCGTGATTACTTCTTAAGATAAAATCTTATAATTTAATTTCGATGATGGGGGAATAATTATAGCGGTTTAACGTATTGTCGGTAAGAACAGCAACCCGGGCAAAATATGTTTTTCCAGGTGTTAAATTCCCTATTTCATCCACAAATGACATAGAGGCGATATCCTCGTTGGCGATATCCTCCAAGGAATTTTCCGCAGATGAAAGTTTGTTGGTGGTCGTCTGATGAAGGATATCAGAGGGACCAACTATCAGCATGCTTTTTAGGATCTTCTTTGTACTGGTCGTTTGGGAAATTTTATAAGAGGCTTGAATCCCTCCGCCAGTTTTTGAAATTTCCACATTGGACAAGCGCACAAACGGCTCTACTTCGAATACCACCGTTTGATTTCCGGTCAGATCCACGGACAATTCTTCAACACTTGATTGTTCAAATGGCCCTTCCACAGCAACTATTTTATATTTGGCAGCAAAAATCCGGGTATTTTTAAAACTACCGTCGGATTTTGTCCAAAAATCATAAGGCACTGGATTTTCATACCCTTCTTCCAACAATCTAATCTTTATACCATCTGGTTGCCGGGTCTGAATAGTTTCGCCTGTACTGGCATCAATGACCTTTCCTTCAAGGACAATGTCCGGAACTGGATAATTATCCAATTCGCAGGAAATCATTAAAAATAATCCTGCCAATAAACTTAAATTTATAGTTCTTTTCATATAGAATTTCTTTTTCATCTAATAACCAGGGTTTTGAACAAGCAATGAATTGATTTCTACTATATCCGTAGCAATTTTGTAGTAGTACATGTTTGGAGTGTAAGTCCGGGTGAACTTTTCAGCAGGCAACTTTTGCTTTCTAAAGGTATAGGTATTGTTATCTGTGTTGTACACGGGCCATATCCCATACGTGTCACTGTTAAAGACCACTTCGTGAAATATTCTCCATCTTTTCATATCCCAATACCGGTTACCTTCAAAGGCAAATTCTATTTTCCGTTCTTGCCTATAATCCTCCATGGTGATGGGGCTGGTAAGTTCGGCTATACCTGCACGCTGACGGATCATGTTCACATATTTTCGGGCTTCAGGTTCATTGCCCAACTCCATTTCTGCTTCAGCATAATTCATAAGTACCTCTGCATATCTAATGCTTATTCTATCTACATCGGAAGATGATCCACTAATTGGCCTTGGAGGGGAGGGATCTGACCATTTTGAAAGTAAGAATCCCGTTGAGGTAGCTTCTGGTTGGGCTATCCCGTCAGCTCCATGCCCATCTTTTAACACTCCTCCTTCGATGATATTACCATATACCTCCAAAGTGGTACCTTTCCACGGAGATCCAGGGAACAGAACAGAGGCAAAAAACCTGGAGTCTTTATTTTGGAAAAGATCTGCAGGGCTTTCATACACTATAGGCGAGCCATCCTCATTGGTTATTTTCAAAGAACCGTTCCTGTCATTGGTATATTCAAAGCTTTCAACCATATCGAGGGTAGGGTTAAAGTATGACCCGTACCCTTCCCCGCTCCTGTGGCTAAAAGGCGCCGTATTTCTGTCAATTTCATGTGCCCGTACCGGCCACTCATAGGCGGTTACAAATATCCGTTCCTTATTCGCCGTAGATTCATCAAAGAATAATTTATGGTAATTGGCCGTTTTATCTTCCTCATAATTATATAGTTCATATATGCCACTGTCCATCACCTGTTTGGCTGTATTCCGGGCGGATTCCCAATAATGTTCAGCTTCGGACGATGGTATACCAATAACACCATCCAGTTGTAATTCACCATAAGTGGCTATACTGGCTGCATGGATCATAGCCCTGGTTTTAAAGGCAAGTGCAGACCATTTGTGGAGACGATATTCAGTAGGCACGTCTGACATCATTTCAATTGCTTCTGTCATCTCTGTTTCTATAAATTTAAACACATCAGATTCCTTGTCCCTTGGCGCATAAAGCGCTGTGGGATCGCCGGATTCCGGAAGTGATAACACCTCAGTGATTAATGGCACACCCCCGTATCCCCGGGCAAGCTTAAAATAGGCGTAAGCCCGCATGAACTTCAATTCAGCAAATACTTCTGATTTTTCTTCACCGGAATAAGCTGTTGAAGCTGGAAATTTTTCTATCACGTTGTTCAAATCACGTATCAGCCTATAGCCTCTTTCCCACCAATTGTAGACCTCTGTGTTGGAGGTAAAGGTCATAGGACCATCAAGCAATGCCGTATTCTGACCCGAAAAGCAATTAACCATTTCGTCAGTATTATACGATAACCAGATACCGATTCTCTCAAATCCCATTTGACTATATAGATAAGATATATGAGATTCAAATGCCGTTTTATCGCTCAATAATGTCTCTTCTGTTAAAAGATCAACCGGCTCGCTTTCCAGAAAATCTTTCTCGCAGCCAATCAATACTGTAAACAAGCAAACCATTAATAATCTGCCGATATATTTAAATCTTTTTTTCATAGTTTCTTTTTTTAAAAAGTGATGTTTAAACCTAAATTGTAATTTGCCATTAAGGGGTATTTAAAACCTCCCTGTGCTTCCGGTCCATCAAGCCTGTGCTCAGGATCAAAAAGGACCTCTTTAGCTTTCCAAGTATACACGTTCATCGCATTAGCATACAGCCGTATTTGTTGTGCCCTGACTTTTTCCACCCATATAATCGGCAATGAATAGGCGATCTCCAGGCTTTTTAACCTTAGGTAAGTAACATCTTGAACAGTGTATTTTGATGTTAGCTTGTTGGGAGGATATCCAAAATTGTCCCGGGATATGGGGAATCTTCCCGGCACCCAAGGGCTGTCAAAGTCCAATGGGTCTTCGTGATGCCAACGGTCCAGAAAAATTTCAGAAGAGTTCCTTCCCCATACCAAGGGTCCGGCCAACATTCCTGCGGGCAAAAAGGAATAGTTGGTCGCCCCCTGAAAAAACACGCTAAGAGTAACTCCCTTGTATCCAGCGGAAAGGTCCAGTCCATAAAATATTTCAGGATTATTATCACGACCTATGGGATATTGATCCAATTCACTGATCATGCCATCTTCATTCCAATCCTCATAACGGACATCACCTGGAAATAACCCGGAGTGCCCATTGGCATTTTGTACAGGAGCCCTATCTATTTCTTCCTGGTTTTGGAACTGTCCATCATACCCATAGCCCCACCGGAGATTTTTCCAGCGGTCATCGGACCTGTTCTTCCAATTTAAATAGCTATTCCCCGCCAATGCGGCTTCCTTGTGTAACCATTTAACCCTTGTATATGTAAAATTACCCCGGACACTGTAAGATATGCCATTGATGTTGTTCGCATGTCCTAGGACGACTTCCAAGCCTCTGCTTAAATCACTTTCCAGGTTTTCCTGGGGCAATGCTGTTCCAAATATTTTCGGTATGGCTACCGCCCTGCTGGCAAGAAGTCCTTCTCTTTCTCTTTGAAATAAATCCAGTTGAAAGTCGAACAATCCTCTCCAAAAGTTTCCATCAATCCCGATATTGGAGGTCGTGGCAGTATACCAGGTAATAAATGGGTTATTTAACCCTTTGGAGGCAGCTCCTGCGGTTAAAGTTTTTCCATCGAAAATATAGGATCCTGTTGGATAGTTATACCCTTCCAAATATTCAAAGCCATTGGCAAAAGAATCATCCCCCATAACACCATGGGAAAGCCTTAGCTTCAAATTGTCTATAAAACTAAAGTTGTCTCTAATGAATGCTTCTTCATTTACCCTCCATCCCACAGAAAAGGCAGGAAAAAAACCCCATCTACTGTTTTCAGGAAACAAAGAGGAACCATCATAGCGAAAGCTAAATTCCGCAAGGTATTTTGTATTATAGTCATAGTTGAGTCTTCCAACTAACCCCATATTGGCATCCAGCACTTTATCCTTCCCAAAAGCTCCCTGATTATCAGTCAAACCCGCATCAAGTTGTTCCAATGCATTCAAGGCAAAATTTCTTTCCGCTCTAAAATAGGTTCCACTTCCATTGCGCCTTTCGCCTAACAGCAAAGCCTCAATGGCATGTTTATCATCGAAAAATGATTTTTTATAATTTAAGGACAGTTGGGATTGCATATAAACGGATTCATCAAAGTCCTGCAGAAGTTTTGTAGGGTTATTCAATCCGGTGGTGGCATATTCATCTGTTTCTGGGTTATATTTATATTCGTCATATGCCATTCTCCATTGTTTACTCTTTCCATACTTCGTGTCGTAAGCAAACAATCCTTTTACTTGCAGGCCTTCTATGGATGGCATATCATAGGTCAATGAAATGGTGGATTCATACCTTTTATTCTGGCGCTCTCTATAACCGGTTAAACCCCTATCAATAATGGCAAGGGGATTGCGATCTGCCAAACCATCATAGTAATAAGAGGGATTATTGTTGGCATAGATTGGAGAATAAGCAGGTTCCATCCAGTTCTGTCGAAAAACCACACCGTTTGCGGTTTCATACGGCTGGCTTCTGTCATCAATCATTCCCTTAAGTATAACATTAGCCGTCAGATTGTCATAAATCTCAGCGGAAACATTTGCCATAAAATTATATCGGTTGTAACCTGAGGGATTGGACTTATCCAACTGTTTCCACACATCTTCTTGATGCAAGTTACCAACTGACATAAAATACGTGATCTTATCGTTTCCTCCATTAAAGGAAAGACTGTTTTTAGAGATAGGGGCATTTTCCCTCATGACCAGGCCCCAGTAATCCACATTGGGGAAGTTCGGATCTTCTCCCGTGTATTTTTCCCAATCTGGGTATGGCAGTGGATTGCCGGCCACCAAGGCAGCTTCATTTTTAAGAATTAGATTGTCGATGGAATTACGTATGGACTTTGGAAATTCAGTCATCCTTTGAATGCCATATGAAGAATTCAAGGAGACTTCCATTTTTCCAGCTGTCCCTTTTTTGGTGGTAACCAGCATCACACCATTGGCCGCCTTCACGCCATAAACTGCTGCGGAGGCATCCTTCAATATGGTAACATTTGCAATGGTAGCGGGATCTATCCGTTGGAAATCTTCACGTGGAATTCCGTCTACGACTACAAGCATATCCCCCCAGCCTCTGATATCTATCCTATTGTCATATTGTCCTGGTTCACCACCTACCTGCATCACTCTTAACCCGGGAAGCCTTCCTGTAAGAGCATTACTTATATCCGAGGTGGTAACCGCAGTTAGGTCCTTTGATTCCACTGTGGAAATCGCTCCTGTCAGATTAACTTTTTTCTGCTCTCCAAATCCCACCACCACCACTTCCTCCAGACTCTGCATATCTTCCTCCAAGGTGATATCAATCACTGCCCTACCATTCACTGTGACTTCCTGTGTGATATATCCAATGGATGAAAATACCAGAATGTCATCTTCATTGGGTACACTGAAATTATAATTACCCTCTACATCAGTGACCGTGCCAGAGGTGGTGCCCTTGACCAATATACTGACCCCTGGAATGCCCAGCCCATCAGATGAAGAGATTACTGTACCCGAAACATTTATGGCCGCATTGATCCTGTTGACAGGCGCTTCTCTTTTTTCATCGGCCACCAAAGCATTAGCATATACAGCTTCTATGCCATACACACTTTTTGTTTTTTGTGGATCAGCATCATGCGCCAGGCAAAGGCCAACCAATAGAAACTGGCCCAAAATACCCATACATGAATAATTAGTTACTCTGAGGAGTAATTTGTAAAGTGATTTTTTCATACTTTTGTAGTTGTGGATTATACATAGTTTATCTGCATTCCTATCCTTAGCAGGTTGGCAGCCGTGGCTAAAGAGTAGGGTCTTTTTAATTGGGGCCGGAGATAAACGCACTTATCTTCGGCCTTTTTTTATTTGTTTGGTAATTCACCATAGCGGTTTAAAGAATTGTCAGAAAGTGCAGCAAACTGGACAAAATAAGTTTTTCCTGGCCCAAATTTCCTATTCATCCACAAAAGACGTTGAGGTAATATCCCCTTTAAACAATATAATTTGTAATTCTGACTCGTAGTTGGTAAATGGTTTTTTCATATCTTTTTTTGTTGTGAGTGGAACATAATTTTCTTCATTTCTATCCCTTAGTGAGGTTGACAGCGGTGGCTAAAGAGAATGTTTTTCTAATTAAAGGCCGGAGAAAAATGCACTTACCTTCTCTCGGCTTGTGGTTCATATTTCATTTTTTTCTGCTTCACTTATCTAAGAAGGAAAAATATGCAACTAGAAACAAACAAAAATTTAATTATTGTATTTTATTTATTTATCAAAAGGTTTTATTACTGTTCATTCAAAAAAAGTAATAAATTAATAAAAATATATCAACCAAAAAATGGCAGTAGTTGAGCGGCAGACTTATTTCAATAGTAAAATGATTTGATGAAAATTGATGATGAAAAAATTTCTTCTGATTTGTTATCGTGATAATTCAGTCCCTGAATCACTGGGTTTGGATTTCAATCTGGCTACTATAGTTATAATAATTACCTGGATTGTTGGTAACGCCACTACCTCTGATGTAATATTTTGTATTGGGTTTTAAATCTTCTATAATGAATTGTTTTTCACCGGATGTCAGGTTCAGGGAGCTGACATCTTCCTGAATAATGCCCCCCCCTGAAAATGTATAGACATTAGGATTCCTGAATTCACTCCAAATAACTGAAAGATTAACCAATTCTTGTTCTGCAGCGACTTTTTCGTATTGTAGGATGACTTTTGCTGTTGTCCCCGTCAGTTCATCAAGAGCAATGCCTAATCTTACATTAGGAATTACTTTTATTTCAAACTCCAAATCCCTGTCAATTATTAAATTTTGGGAGCTTTCTCCAACCATAGTAAATGGTCCCTCAGCAATATAGGAATAGTTCCCGGCGAAAACTTTACTATTGATAAATGTCCCCTCTGGCAAGGTGTTATAAATAAGGGGCTGGGTTGAGTTATCCTCATATAATCTCACCACTGTGCCGGCATTTATCCCGCTGGATCCAACTAATTCATTTAATTCAGAATCGAGAATTTTACCGGAAATTGTTAACTGCGGTGCATCATAGTTATCAATTTCACAACTCACTAAGGATAATAGGAT
>JBBDSC010000222.1:0-73579 GCA_040905145.1 Anditalea sp. | reverse complement strand
CTCCGGTCTCCGGCTTCGCTCCCTACTCCGTTATAGAACCCTTCTTAACTTTCAGTAATTGTATTCAGCTTGGCAAGGAAACTATTATAGTATTGCCGCCCAACCTGGACCACATCCCCGGTTTTCAGGTTGATTTCTTTGGTATTAAAATTATCAATTTGCGCCAATTGAACGATAAAAGATTTTTGTACCCGTAAAAAGCGATTGGAAGGAAGCTTCTCCTCCATATCCTTCATCGATTTCCTAATGGTAAAATTTCTGTTTTTGGAAAAAATAGTCACCATATTGCCATTGGCTTCCACATAATATATATCTGTGTAGTCCACTCTTTCAAATGCATTATCGGCTTTTATATATACCGCATCGGTAACCAAATAAGGGCTTTCTATGGTAGGAATACTAGTAGTATCTGAGGATATAGGTCGTGACCTTTGATTGTATAACACGATCTCTACCATGGCATGGATGTCATTGGTATTAAATGGTTTTACAATGAATCCTGCTGGATGCGTTCTTTTTGCCCTTTCGATAATTTCAGGATCGCTATAGGAAGTAACATAGACGATCGGTGCGTTTGCCATATGCTGAATAATTTCTCCCAATTCTATCCCATCTTTGTCTCCTTTAAGTTTTATATCCATAAAAACTATGTCAGGACGACGTTTTTTCACCTCTTTGACCGCTTGATTTGCGGAATTAGCGATATCAATATTGGAATAGCCTAAAAGCTGAAGTATTTCTTCAATATTTTCAGAAATGCTTACATCATCTTCTACTATAAGAATTCTCTCCTCTTTCATATGTTTATAATTTTATGAATGTTAAATAATTAGTGAAAAATTAGCGGAAAATATTTTTATTTAAATAATTAATTCCATTTAGGAAATAAATATAACACTAATTACAAACTTAGGCATAGAAAAAAAATATTTTTTCAAAACAAAAATCCTTTTAAAATATCATAAACTCATCATATCTTTAAATCTGGCAGCTTGCCTTCTACTTACTTCTATCCTTTCCCCACCTTTTAAAGTGACAACAAGTCCACCATTGAACCAAGGTTCTATGCTATCAACCCAGCTTAAATTGATGATATGCTTTCTGCTTGCCCTAAAAAATGATTTTTGATCAAGCCTTTCATCCAGGGCGTTAAGGGATTTATGTATCATGGGCTTGAAGTTTTCAAAATAGACTTTGATGTAATTTCCATCAGATTCAAAAAGTTTGACGTTGATCAATTTTACAAACCAGCACCTGTCCCCATCCTTGACAAAAACCTGATCATTAAGCGTTAATTTATTGCTAGGGGTTAGGGGGTTACTGCCTTCTTCCTTGGGCTCATCCGCAAGTTTTTTTTGCAACCTGTTCAATGCCTCCATAAGCCTTTCCGGTTCGATGGGCTTGAGCAAATAATCCAATGCGTTCACTTGAAAAGCCTTAATAGCATATTCATCATAAGCGGTCGTGAAGATCACATTAGGCACATGATCCAATTCCTCGAGCAGATCAAAGCCTGTCTTCTCAGGCATCTGGATATCCAAAAAAACCACATCAGGATTTAAGTTGTTAATTTTTTCCTTTGCATCGTCGACATTTATTGCTTCGCCTACTATTTCCACATTTTCATGGTTGGCTAGCAGGTTGATTAATTCTTTTCTTGCCAATCGTTCGTCATCTACTACTAATGCACGCATTCTTTTTGGGTTTTAATTACTCTGATAACTCTAAGGTAATATTTTGTTTTGGGATTTTGATTTCCGTTACTACAAATTCATTACCATAATTGGATATTTTAAAAGAAGCCCGGTTTCCATAGATCAGTTTTAATCGTTGTATGGTATTGGGAATCCCATGCCCGCTCCCTTCTCTCCGTTTAGAGGGGGAAGATTTTAGCTGGCCGCTGTTTTTAACCCGGATGTAGAGGTCTTTGGTCAATCCTATGGAACAGGTTATCTCAATAGTTCCGCCTTTTATCAAGTTGGATATCCCATGTTTTATGGCATTTTCCACTATGGTCTGCAACATCATCGGTGGAATTTTATAATCATAAGCATCTTCTTCTATTTCATAGCTTACCTGTAACCGCTCCTCAAATCTTATGGTTTCCAGGTTCAGGTAATCAAAGACCGTATTGATTTCATCCCCAAAATCAATCGTTTTGTGTTTGTCCATCACCAGGGAATACCTGAGGATATTTGACAGCTGGGTAATGGCCGATTTCGCCTTTTTGGGGTCTTCATCCACCAATGCCCTGACACTGTTCAGGGCATTGAAAATGAAATGGGGGTTCAGTTGATTTCTCAAATGGTTTAGCTTTATCTCATTGATGGTAGCTTGATAGCGAAGGGAGGAGTTGTAATTATCCAGAAAATAATAAAGAAAATACATCATGGACCATAGCGCATAATATAAAAAGCTGATGAACAGATTCACCAAAATAACCAAAGGCTGTAAATCCTCATTTATGTTTAAAGTGTTAAAAGCCCAGTTTATTAATATTTGTGCAACAGTATTCAAAAAACTGAGTATAATAAGACCTGCAATAGCATGGGCGATTAACTTGGAAAGAGGAAAGGTAAACCATCCATGGACTTTTATTATGTACCTAAACAGGTGGGTAGATAATAAATAAAAAGAAGCCAAGGCAAGATAAGCGCCTATTTGTATGGAAGTTATTCCTCTTGCCAGGGAAACAAAAAATAGATTGACGAAAGCAAAAGCAGACCATCCTAATATTTGTAGTAACCAATATAAACGTATCTTATCCATTTTTGACTCCTAATATTCCCCTGTTTACCCCAGTTCCAATTTCAGAAATCTTGCCGTATGGCTTATGGGATGCTTCGCTACTTTTTCCGGAGTGCCCTGAGCGATGATCTCCCCACCTTTTGCCCCCCCTTCGAGTCCCAGATCGACAATGTAATCTGCTACTTTGATCACATCCAAATTATGTTCAATAACCAATACCGAATTTCCTTTGTCCACCAATCTGTTCAATACTTCAAGCAGGTGTTCTATATCCTGGAAATGCAACCCTGTGGTAGGTTCATCCAAGATATAAAAGGTTTTTCCTGTGTCCTTCTTCGATAGTTCTGTAGCCAACTTTACCCTTTGGGCTTCTCCTCCAGAAAGGGTGGTGGCATGCTGCCCAAGGGTGATATAACCTAAGCCCACATCGTTCAGGGTCTGTATTTTCCTTAAAACCTTGGGCTGGTTCTCAAAATATTTTACCGCTTGTTCCACAGTCATGTCCAAAACATCGGCTATGGATTTCCCCTTGAACCTCACCTCTAAAGTTTCCCTGTTGTACCTTTTCCCCTTACAGGTCTCGCATGGAATATGTACATCTGGCAAAAAGTCCATCTCCACGAGCTTCATGCCGGCTCCTTCACAATCCTCACACCTTCCCCCTTTTACATTGAAGGAAAACCTGCCGGGTTTGTATCCCCTGATCTTGGACTCAGGAAGCTCTGTAAAAAGTGCCCGAACATCTGTAAAAGCACCGGTATAAGTAGCAGGATTGGACCGGGGAGTCCTGCCAATAGGGGATTGGTCCACCTCTATCACTTTGTCCAAATGGTTCAAACCCTCTATTTTTCCATGGGACAGGGGCTCTTTTCTGGAGTTATAAAAATGCCTGTTGAGCAGGGGATAAAGCGTTTCATGGATTAATGAGCTTTTTCCACTCCCTGAAACGCCTGTCACACACACCATGCAGCCCAAAGGGATTTCAAAGGTGACATTCTTTAAGTTGTGGCCCTGTGCCTGGGTCAACTTCAATTTTTGACCTGTCCCTTTTCTCCTTTCCTTGGGAACAGGAATGGACATCTCACCATTTAAATATTTAGCGGTCAAGCTATTCTGTATTATGAAATCCTTTGGCGAGCCGCTGGCTACGATTTGCCCCCCATGCCTTTCCGCTCCGGGTCCCATATCCACGATAAAATCCGATTCAAGCATCATGTCTTTGTCATGTTCTACCACAAAGACTGAATTACCCAAATCCCTCAGCTCCTGCAGGGCCTTGATCAGTTTCATATTGTCCCTTTGATGAAGACCAATACTAGGTTCGTCCAGAATATATAAAACCCCTACGAGCTGAGTACCTATCTGGGTAGCCAAGCGTATTCGCTGGGCTTCCCCACCGGAAAGTGTTCTTAAAGGCCTGTCCAATGAAAGATAATTCAGACCTATATCAAGTAAAAAACCAATCCGCTTGTTGATTTCTTTTAGTACCTCTGCGCCAATGACTTTTTGTTTTTCGGTCATTCTGGATCCCACCTCATTAAACCATTTGCCCAATTGTGTAATATCCAACATGGCCAGCTCACCTATATGCTTGCCTGCGATCTTGAAATGCAGGGCTTCTCTTTTCAATCTATAACCCTCACAATCAGGACAGGTTTTTGTTGTAGTAAAGTCACTGACCCACTTCTGGATCTTCTCAGACCCTTCTTCTTGCTGTTTTTGAAGAAAATTGACGATCCCTTCAAAGGTGGTATTCCATTTTGTGCCGGGATGCTTTAGAGAATCCACTGCCACTTCTATTTGGTCACCATAAAGTAATACATGGAGCACCTCTTTGTCCATATTCTTAATGGGGGTGGACAGGCTGACTTTATAATGCTTGAGTATGGCTTCTATTTTTTTGAAAATCCAAATATCCCTATAATCCCCAAGCGGTGCGATTCCTCCCCTGCTAATACTTAGGCTAGGATCAGGAATAATGTTTTCCGGGGTGATTTCTTCGATGATTCCCAATCCATTACAGGTAGGGCAGGCACCATAGGGGCTGTTGAAGGAGAAAAAATTAGGAGCAGGCTCATCATAGGAAAGGCCGGTCGTGGGATCCATTAGATATTTGGAAAAGTGGTGGATGCCGCCCTCTTCATCCTTTAACATGATAATGCCTTTGCCATGTTGTAAAGCAGTCTTTAAAGATTGGGTAATCCGATAACGGTCCTCCTCCTCAGCGATCACCCTGTCCACTACTATTTCTATATCATGGATCTTGTACCGGTCTATCTGCATTTTGGGAACTACTTCCATGACGGCCCCATCTATTCTGACCTTGGAAAAGCCCATTTTTCGGATCTGCTCAAAAAGCTCCCGATAATGTCCTTTTCTTCCTTTCACCACAGGTGCAAGCACATAAAGTTTTTTGCCGGGAAAATTATGAAACAGTTGCTCAATAATTTGATCTTCTGTCTGCCTCACCATTTTTTCTCCAGATAGGTAAGAAAAAGCTTCCCCTGCACGTGCAAATAACAACCTCATGAAATCATAAATCTCAGTTACCGTTCCTACGGTAGATCGCGGATTTTTTGAGGTAGTTTTTTGTTCTATGGAAATAACAGGGGAGAGACCATTTATTTTATCCACATCAGGGCGCTGCATACCTCCCAGAAAAGATCGGGCGTAAGCAGAAAAACTTTCCATATACCTTCTTTGGCCTTCAGCGTATATGGTATCAAAAGCCAATGAGCTTTTACCACTTCCACTGAGTCCGGTAATGACAACAAGTTTATTTCTCGGGATTGTAATATCTATATTTTTGAGATTATGTTCCCTGGCTCCATAAATCTCAACATTACCTTCTAAGATGTTTCTGTGTTCTGACATGAAAGGACAATTCCTTTATTGCTTTGTAAATTAATTTACAAAAATATGGAATATTAATGGAATACCGATAATACACCATAAAGGTTAACTACAACTGATTGGGTTTAATTTTTTATAGGGCCTGGGTTCCCAACCGGAGGATACCTCTAGGATTATTTTGCCTTCCGCCTTAAATCCTCCTCTGTATCTCCTGTCAGCGTGGATTTGAGCCCACTGAGAATAAGCTCCCACCAATATTTAAATATGAATTTGTGCTGATCCCTGGGATAATAAACCCCCCCCTTTTTTAATTCTCCGTCTTCAGGGTTCTGGGATTTGATAATCAATTTGTTGGCCAGGAAGGAGCCTATCTTCTGAAAAATATTTTGATCATAGCCAAAATCCTTATCCAAAATTTCAATCTCCAAGTCTTCATACTTCACAATTACTTCGCCTGTTCCTTCTATATCATTGGCCACTATATTAAAGAACAGGCTGTTCAATGTACCGTTTCTTAAAGTTACTTTGGTAGAGGGCTCGATCATCTGGTTCAAATTTAAAAGGTCCATGCTTCCTATGTTGCCTTCCATCAAAAACTTTCCCGTAGTATCATTGAGAAAATAAGTGACTTTTAGATCAATTAAACCTTTTCCCATCAATCTACTATTGGCTGCCAATACCATTTCATCATTATTTTCCAGATGTTCTGATGAATTTGTCACTCCTGATATTTGGGCATTGATTTCATCAAAAAAAATTGTGCCGGCACGGGGTGCTTCATTTTCTGGCCTTTCTTCATAGGAGACATAGCCATTTCTGACCTCTACTTCTTGAAGGTCAAGTGTCAAAGGTAATTCCCTTAAGATTTCATGGATCATTTTGGGACGCTTTTCCAGATCCTCGGGTTTTCTCTTGTCTCTGAACAGCACTAATTTCATATCATCGACCCGGAGCTTTTGGGCTTTTACAGATCCTTCCCTAAAATAAGCCTGAAAATCCATACCTTCCAATAAGACACTTCCCTGCTCCAGTTCTATCCAATCCGTTTCTTTCTCAAACTGATTGACGTAACCATATTTTGACAGTTTATTTTCGAATCTTACCTGATCTATATTTATTTTTTCATCAGTGGTATTAAACGATAGGTCGTTGGCAAAAACAGCGTTTCTGTACCCATTGAGGTGCAGGACCGCCTGGTCCATATAGCCTTCAATGCTGTTGATCTTAAACAAAGCATTGGGATCGTTTAAATCTTCCCGGGTCAGTATAAAGGTTTCCCCAAACACAAAAAGATCTTTAACGGACAGCCTGGTGGAGTCTGTATAACTGTCCCTGTTTTCGAAAGAAGCTTGATTTACCCTGATGCGGCTAACAGATACCTGGTCATAATCTTTTCCTTCCCTTCCGGACCTGTTTTGTTTCTCTGAATCCAGAGAATCCAGGGGAGGGGTGATACTTTCTATCTTTACATTTTGTATAAATGCAGAATCCAGGCGAATAGAATTGTTAATTAAAAAAGCCCCCCAGCTAAACCCTGTTAAGCTGGCTTCATCAAATGATAAATTCAACCTGATTTTATTTTTCCCGGTGATTTCCTCCCCAGGACTGATTTTTACATCAGATAAATGTAGGAGTGTGCCCCTGTAATTATAATCCAGCCTGATATTTCCAAAATTTACCTCATGCCCCCCAAAATCACGGGTCCTGGTAATCATTTTACCGACTATCCTTTCCGCATTGGCATTAAGATATAAATTGATTAAAAATGGAACTCCCTCGATTACCAATAGTAGGACAACAATTACCAGTATGATAGTTTTGAGCAAAAAATTTGGTTTCTTTTTCATCTTTTCTAAGTCAAACTTAAAAGTAATATAAGCATATTTTAGAAAAGCAGCCAAAAAATATAAAAATCTATGCAGGAAGTATGATTTTATAGGAATTTCCCTTGCTAATGGTAAGTTTATTGGACCTTAGCCAAGGGTTATAAATTTTTAATTCTTTGTAATTGCTGTTGTGCTCGAGAGCCCAGTCTGCCAGATTGGCAATGCTATTGGTAACGACCAGTTCCTTCATTAAAGGCATGGAATATAAATCATCGGCCTGCAGTTCAAATCCATATTTTTTTGGGTCTTCAAAAATTTCCTTTACTGCCAAAATCCTGAAAATGTACCTGCTGGTTTCCTCATTCAGTAAAAGGTTATAAAAATCATTTGCTTTTTGTTGCTTTTTTCTTCTGGAAAGTCCGGTTACTCCCATATTGTAGCTTGCAGCCACGCTTGTCCAATTACCAAACCTTGCATAGGACCTTTTTAAATAATCACAGGCAGCTTGGGTGGATTTCTGGAAATGATATCTTTCATCCACTTCCCGGTTGATTTCCAAACCCCGCTCTTTTGCGGTACCTGTCATAAGCTGCCAAAAACCCCTGGCCCCAGCAGGGGAGACGACATTCATCAGGCCGGATTCAATCAGGGCCACATATTTAAAATCATCAGGGATACCGTTCTGGACTAAAATGGTCTCAATGACCGGTAAAAATTTACCTGCCCTTTTCATCATTAAAACCGTATTGGAATGCCAGTAGGCATTGACATAGATCTCTCTTTCCAACCGCTCCAGAACATCCGGTTGGTCAAGGGGAACAGTTTCTCCGGCAAAGTCCATCTGCTCCGGAAGGTCAAAAATTATCACCGGAGGCAATGGATCCCTTGCTTTGTTCAGATAGGTTCTACCTGTGAGTTCCGCATCAAGCATTTTTTCAAGGACTGGCTGAGCTTTACCTTGGAGTAGATAAAAGGTAAGTCCAAAAAGAATGATGATCAGTAAGTAAATAAAGGATAAATGTGATTTCTGCAAAACCTAAAAGTTGGGTGAAAGTAAATATTTGTTATAAAAGTCGTCAATGACTTTAACAGCATCTGTGGCAGTGTCCACCAAAGAGATGAGGTCCATATCTTCTATATGGATGTTTTTATGGTCTTGTACCATGGTGGTTTGGATCCAATCGATCAACCCCTTCCAATAGTCTTTCCCAACCATTACAATGGGAAATCTCCCGATCTTTTTGGTCTGTATTAAAGTCAGGGCTTCAAAAAGTTCATCCATGGTGCCAAAGCCCCCTGGCAGGACCACAAATCCCTGTGCATATTTAGTGAACATGACTTTTCTGACAAAGAAATAATCGAAAGTAATCAATTTATCCTGGTCAATATAAATATTGTTGAACTGTTCAAAGGGGAGTTGAATATTAAGTCCCACAGATTTGCCTTTTTCTGAATGGGCTCCTTTATTCCCTGCTTCCATTATACCCGGGCCTCCCCCGGTAATAACGCCATAACCATGTCTGACCAATTTAGCAGCAATTTCTTCGGCTATTTTATAAAAGGGATTGTCTTGGGGTGTTCTGGCAGATCCAAATATAGAGACGCAGGGACCTATTTTAGAAAGCTTCTCAAATCCTTCCACGAATTCGGACATGACCTTAAAAATCGCCCATGAATCCGCACTTTTTATTTCACTCCAATCCTTTTCTTTAAATGCCCTTCTGATTTTATCTTCCTCATTCTGCTCTATGCTCTCTACTTTATCTTTCATCTGGATATAATTTGCTATGAAAGGTCAGGCCTTGTCCCGATCCATCGTGATGTAATCTTGCTGAATATTATCTCAGCGAGGGAAATTATTACAATTCATTCTTTAAAATAAAAAAACCTCCACCTACCAGGTATCATTTTATCATACCTTCGTTAAGTTCCGAATTTAAGTTTTTCATTTTAAAATTTGAAAAAATTCCTGTTTAGTAAATTAAATATTTCACAAAACAGTTCATTATGTTTCTACTTATTGTAATTATTGAACGATTATAATAATTTCAGATCAATTTGAACCTCAGGAAGGGATCTGGGGCAGTTGTGAGGCATTAGTAATAATCAGAAGGAAACGCCGTAAACATTGGTTTTTTTTCCAGCAAGGTTTTTGTTGTGAAATTAGACCAACTCTTTAACATGATCCATATCTTAATTTAAACATTTCGTCTATGTCAAATATTGCTGAAATAGTGAAAACCATCAAAGAGATTATTGAAATAAGGATACAAATGATCAAAGGAGAAATTCGGGAAAGGATCACTTCTTTGGTCAGCAGGGTGGTTGTTTTGGTTCTTATGGGTATTACGGCTTTATTTATGTTGGTTTTTGCCAGTTTTTCCCTTGCATTTTACTTAAGTGAATTAAGCCGTTCCGCTTTTATGGGGTTTCTTTATGTGGCTGGCATTTACCTCCTCATATTAATTGTTCTGTATTTTATAAGAAATTCGCTAAAGCTTCAGGCGAACCTTAAAAGTTCATTTACAAAGTTAATATTTTATGGAAAAAAAAGGAAAGACGATGAATGAGAATGATTTAAAGAAAAGAGCAGGGGAATTGGAGAAGACGCTGGAACTGCAAATACAGCAGCTCAAAAAGGATTCTGAAGTCTGGCTAAAAGTCGGGGGAGCGATAGTGGTAGTAGGATTGCTTTCTTTTGGCGTGACAAAAGCCTTGCGCAATAAAAAAAGCAAGCAGAAAATAAAGTTGGATAGGGTGGAACCAGAAGAAATCTGGGAAAAGCGGGAGCGGAAGAGGCCAGCCAAGAGATCTTCTTTTTTCTCCTCTTTAAAGAAGAGGCTTTTTCTTACTCTTCTCTCTTATGGAGAAGTCAAACTCGTTAATGAGCTGAATAAAAGAATAAGACGGAATGAGAAATAATTTGATTTCCAAGAAGATAAAATACTTTTATACCACGGGTAAAAAATCCGTAGCTCTCCTGATAGATCCTGAAAAAGTCACGGATGAATCATCTTTCCGGAATTTGGTTTCATTGGCCATGGAGTCCGATGTCGGGTTTTTTTTTATTGGAGGAAGTTTGATCACCACCGGCAATCTCTATCGGTGCATTTCCCTCATTAAAGCCTTAACCAACCAGATACCGGTGGTTTTATTTCCTGGCAATGCTATCCAGGTGGCCGAAAATGCGGACGGGATTTTGTTTTTATCTTTAATATCTGGAAGGAATCCGGACTTGCTGATTGGGCAACATGTGGTTTCGGCTCCTTTTTTGGCCAAATCTACCCTGGAAGTTTTACCAACTGGCTATATGTTGTTCGATAGCGGTGGAATCACCAGCGTCAATTATATCAGCCAAACTTTACCTTTGCCCAACAACAAGCCTAATTTGGCCATAGCAACAGCCTTGGCTGGAACATTTTTAGGTTTACAATATCTGTTCTTGGACGCAGGGAGTGGTGCCAAAAATCCCGTCTCTTCTGAAATTATCAGCAGTGTGAAGGAAAACACTGCCTGTCCATTATTTGTGGGCGGGGGAATTGATACCCCAAAGAAAGCCAAATTGGCCTGGGAATCTGGGGCGGACATCGTGGTTTTGGGCAATGGAGTAGAAGAAAACCCCGGTCTTTTGATCGAGGTCTTGGACTTTGCCCATGTTTATAATTTATCCCTGAACGTTAATTAGGGATTCCCTTCTCCTCATTTTCCCGGCAGGAAGTCCATACATCATTTTAAACCGCCTGCAGAAATAAGCCGTATCTTTGTAGCCTACTTCTTTTCCTATATCCCGGATACTCTTTTTGGTAGTCCTTAGAAGGTCTACAGCAGCTTCCATTCTTTGGTATTCTATATAATCCTGCGGATTAATACCGGTCAGCATTTTAAAATACTGTCCCACGTAATCTTCAGATACATTGGCTACTTTTGCCAGTACTTTGTTTGAAAGGTCCCCACCAATGCTTTTCTTGATGTAATTAAACATATCTATCAAGCGGGGATCTTTAAAGTAAGTACTGTTTGTGGATAATTCTTCAACAAAAAGCCTGTTCTTAAGGATATGTCGAACTATTTCCACCACTAATAATTCTGTATGTATTTTAATGACCCTTTCTTTGCCCGGTACATTTTGTTCCGATTCTTTCACCGCATCTTCGATTATCGAGGCTATGCGGTCATTGAACCTGATTACAAAAGGAGGGAGGCCCAGCGAATGGAAAAAGTTAACCACATCGAAAACTTTTGCTTCAAAAGTCATCATCGTTATACAATCCTCTTCTGCATTCTTAATTTCCTTGAAACTTATGGTCTGAAGAAATTTCTTTTTGTTCTCCACAAAATTTTCATTCGAAGCTTCATTTCTTTTGGAAACCGTTCCAAAAGAAATCTTTGAACTTCTTCCCGCAGGGATAAAAAGGATCTCCCCTTCATTCACGGTTTCCTGTTCTTCATCAAAACTCAATGAACCATGATGTAAAAGTATGGCTGTGTTATCTGTATCAATATAATCTGTTACAGTCACAGGCCGCTCAATTTTGTAGTTGTTGCCCTTAATAAACCGGACCCCTACGGATTCAATTACTTTATTGTAATATTCCATGACAAGATTTTCCTATAGTGTTTATGTAAAAGTATTGTTTTTTTTTAATTTCGTATAACAATAGTAGATAAAAATCAAAAAAAATAAATCTTTGGAAGATTTATTACTGATAAAGGCACTTATTCCGACGGATATTTTTTTATCTTAAAAGGTCCCTCGATATGACTATTTTTTGAATTTCTGAAGTCCCCTCGTAAATCTGGGTGATTTTTGCGTCCCTCATCATCCTTTCAACATGGTATTCCCTCACGTAGCCATATCCGCCATGGACCTGAACGGCTTCTAGGGTTACCTCCATGGCTACTTTGGAAGCAAAAAGTTTTGCCATGGCACTGGCTGCGGTATAGTCTCTGCCCTGATCTTTTAGCCAGGCAGCTCGGAAGCACAGCATTCTTGCCGCCTCAATATCCGTAGCCATATCCGCTAATTTAAATTGAATGGCCTGGTGTTGACATATAGGTTTGCCAAATGTTTTTCTTTCTTTGGAATAAGCCAGGGCAAGTTCATAAGCCCCAGAGGCAATGCCCAGCGCCTGGGAAGCAATACCTAATCTTCCACCGTCCAATATCTTCATGGCCAAAGTGAAGCCAAAACCCTCCTCCCCGATAAGGTTTTCCTTGGGAACCTTGACATCGGTGAACATTAAAGAATGGGTGTCAGAGCCCCGGATACCCAATTTGTCTTCTTTTTTGCCTACAACAAAGCCGTCCCAGCCTTTTTCGACGATAAAAGCAGAAATGCCCTTATGAGCTTTGGAGACATCTGTTTGGGCAAACACCAGATAAATGCTGGCTGAATTGCCATTTGTAATCCAGTTCTTGGTGCCATTGAGTACATAATGATCGTCTTTATCAACGGCAAGTGTCCTTTGAGAAGTGGCATCCGAACCTGCTTCGGGCTCGGATAGGCAGAATGCCCCAATCTTTTCTCCAGAGGCCAGCTCTTTTAGATATTTTTCTTTTTGGTTTTCTTTGCCGTACCTTTCTATGCCCCAGCATACCAATGAATTATTTACTGACATACAAACAGCAGCAGAAGCATCTATTTTAGAAATTTCTTCCATGGCCAACACATAGGAAATGCTGTCCATCCCCCCGCCATTATAAGCAGGATCAACCATCATCCCCATAAAGCCAAGCTTTCCCATTTGTTGAATCTGCTCATGGGGGAATTTTGCCTGAATGTCCCTATCTATCACACCGGGAAGCAATTGGTTTCTGGCAAATTCCCTTGCCACATCCCTGACTGCCAGCTGTTCTTCAGTTAATTCAAAATTCATTTTTAAAAATTAATGATGGTCCAATTAAAAATGGAATATACGGAAAAAAAGAAAAGGGACAATGAATTGTCCCTTTCTGTGATTGAAATTGTTGATAATTCTTTATTCCCTGTTGCCGAAAAAGATGAAGGCATAATAAGCTAAAGTAGCCAAAGAAGCTAACGCGGCGACCACATAGGTCATAGCAGCCCATTTCAAAGCGTCTTTAGACATGCCATATTCTGTTTGGGTTACTATATTCCTTTGCTGTACCCAGGCCAATGCCCTGTTACTGGCATCAAATTCAACAGGTAAAGTAACAAGAGAGAATAAGGTAAGCACGGAATAGGAGCCCACCACAATGATGCCCACTACTTCATAAGGAAGTCCAAACAAAGCTATGCCACCAAATAGGGCTGCGATAAGCACAATGTTTAGAATTTTCCCACTGGCATTTTGGATGGGAACCAGTGCAGAACGTACAGACAGCCAGGCATAAGAGGTAGCATGCTGTACAGCGTGCCCGCACTCGTGTGAAGCTACAGCCGTTGCCGCAGCATTTCTGCCGTAATAAACCTCTGGGCTTAAGTTCACTGTTTTGTTCAGCGGGTTATAATGGTCGCTAAGTTTCCCTTCTACACAATTCACCTTCACGTTGGTAATATGATGGTCAGCCAACATGAGTTCAGCTATTTCTTTCCCTGACAAATTGGCCTGAAGGGAAGTTTCAGAATATTTTTTAAATTTATTCTTCAACTTCCTACTCACTACGTATCCTAAGATACCGAATACAACAACAATTAAGATTAAGATCATTTTTTTATTTTTCCTTTATTAACAATTGAATTTAACGCAATGAACCTCGGATAGGTTCTTCTTTGGCAACAATTTTTGCCAAAACAATTAAGCTGATAATTCCCAACACAATGACAGTAAGCATTTGGGTACCATGGATGATCACAGCGAATATTTTACCCTCTTCTAGGCTTAGACCGTAAAAACCCAAAATAAAAGCCACAAGTGCATGAAAGGTTCCAATCCCGCCCTGAACAGGAGCAATCATGCCTATGCTCCCCATGACCATCACCATTAAAACCGATGTGGCACTCAAACTTGCGGTGCTTGGAATGGCCAAGACTACAAAGTACATCATTAAAAAATAAATGGTCCAGATCAGCATAGAGGAAGTCCAAAAACCCCACTGGTTTTTGACGTGCCTCAGGCTTATAACTCCTTTTATAAAATCCCTTATAAAATGTCTCAATTTTTTGATAAGCCCCCTATCCCTATATCTTTTCAAAATCCAAAAAGCCAGCATTCCCATTAGCACCAGGCCCCCGATAAGCAGGGGTAAATAATTTTTTGCTGCGCTTCCCAATGTTTCCAATGATGCCAGTTCTCCGATCAAGGATAAAAAAACTTTGTTTTCCATAAAAAAAGCCAATAGGACGGTGGAAATCAAAAACAATAAGTCTACTGTCCGCTCCAGGATTACGGTGCCAAAGAGCTTTCCCATTTGGAGGTGATCGGTTTTTTTTAATACACCACATCTGACTACTTCTCCGGCACGGGGGACGAGCAAATTAGCCAAATATCCAGTCATTAAAGCCCAAAACACCCTCCATAGATCCACCTGTTGCTGTTCATTTACATCAATTAGCAATTTCCACCTCCATGCCCTCAACCAATAGCCCCAAACCGAAATCACTATCGAGAGGGTTATCCAAAAGACGGAAGCCTGACGAAGGGCTTCGGCCAGGCTTTCCATCTTAATGTCCTTATATAGAAACCAGAATATCCAAACGGCAACTAACAGCGAGAGAGCGATCTGTATAAATTCTTTGAGGGTAATTTTCAAGTTTTATGTCAATCTATTGTGTTCGTCCGGAAATATCACCACCGGTTTGTGTTTTTTGGCTTCTTCAAATTCCATTGATGCATAGGAAATAATAATGACAACATCCCCAACCTGGGCTTTTCTGGCCGCAGGACCATTTAGGCAAACCTGTCCACTTCCCCTCTCCCCTTTGATCACATAGGTTTCCAACCGTTCCCCGTTATTTACGTTTACGATCTGCACCTTTTCATTTTCAATGATATTGGATGCTTCCATCAGGTCCTCATCTATGGTGATGCTCCCCACATAATGAAGCTCTGCCTGAGTTATTTTAACACGGTGGATTTTAGATTTTAATATTTGGATATGCATGGCTCTTTATTTTGTGGCCTTTTGATCGGGCCTGCCTTTATTTTAATAAAGAAGATTTATAATATATAGCATTAAATATAAATGGTCATGTTATCTATTAGTCTTACGTTGCCGACATATGCAGCAGTACAAATCGAACAGGGACTATTTTGGTCAATGGTGGAAACTTTTTCCATGGAATCTGATTTTACCAGTTCAAAATATTCAAGCCTTATCAGAGTTTCTTCTAGAAATTTTTCATTTATTTTATCTTTAACTTCAAACCAATTCACCCCATTTAATAGTTCATCTTTGGCGAAAGATAGATTTTTATACAAAATATTAGCTGCCATTCTTTCCTCTTGATTTAAAAAAATATTTCTTGATGACATGGCCAGCCCATCATCTTCCCTTGCGGTGGGGACAACAATCACCTCAATATTAAAGGATAAATCCTTGATCAATCTGTTGATTATTGCTACTTGCTGGAGGTCTTTTTGTCCAAAATAAACATGGGAAGGGTGGATTATATGCAACAGTTTGGAGACTATTATCCCCACTCCATTGAAGTGACCGGGGCGAAATGCTCCTTCCAAAGTGGTCTCCAAACCAGAAAAATCAAATTTCAAAAGAGTTTTCTCCGGATAAATTTCTTTTTCTTCTGGGATAAAAACGTAATCCACCTTTAATTTACCCAACAGGGCAAGGTCCTTTTCCAATGTCCTTGGATACCTTTCAAGGTCCGACTTATTGTTGAACTGGATAGGATTTACAAAAATTGAAACAACGGTAATAGCGGAATTATATTTCGATTTTTCCACAAGTGAAAAATGTCCTTTGTGCAAAGCGCCCATGGTGGGGACTAAGCCTATGGTTTCATTTAAGCAGCGGTGCTTGAAAACAGCCTGTTGAATACCTTCTTTGGTATGGATTATCTTCAAGATTTCTTGATTTACCAATTTTCAAAATAGCTGCAAAAGTATAATGTTTTCTCTAAATACAATGCTTTTTGTAATATTTTTTGTACTTTTGTAGACCCGTTATATCCTTAACAAAAACACAAGAGATATGTCTAAACTTCGTATTCTTTACGTAGCCAGTGAAATTAATCCATTTCTTCAAACTTCTGAGGTCGCAAATTTCGTGCGAGCTTTGCCACAGGCTATGCAAGAAAAAGGAATGGAAATCCGTATTCTTGTTCCGAGATTTGGTTTGATAAACGAAAGAAAGAACAGGTTGCATGAGGTAGTAAGGCTTTCAGGAATTAATATTTCGGTAGGCGAAGAAGAAAAACCCCTGATTATTAAAGTGGCATCTATTCCTAATGCCAAACTCCAGGTCTATTTTATAGATAATGAAGACTATTTTCAAAGAAAAAGCGTTTTCTTTGACAAGCAGGAAAAATTCTATGAAGACAATGACGAAAGGTCCATTTTCTTCTGCAAGGGAGTCATCGAAACAGTCAAGAAATTAGGATGGGCACCGGATGTGGTTCATTGTAATGATTGGATGACCAGCCTGATCCCCATGTATTTGAAGACTACTTATAAAAACGAACCCTTGTTTAAAGACACTAAATCAGTATTCGCTATTTATAATAACGGATTTAGTCATAAATTTGGAGACGATTTGTTTGAAAAAGTCAAAATGGTGGATATTGATGATAAAATTTTGGCGCCCCTGAAATCAAAAGATTATGAAGGCTTCCTGAAATTGGGAATGGAATATGCCGACGTGGTCATTCAGGGAAAGGACATTTCAGAAAACCTTATCCAATTAATTAAAGAGTGCTCTAAAGATAAACAGTGTGAAATTACCAGTGAAGAAGACGAACAGCTTTTTGAAAGTTATTACAACATCTATACAGAACTTGCCGGCTAAACTTGCGGCATCGCTGTTAATAATTTTGACCGTCGCCAGTTCATGTTCCGATCCTTCGGAAGTTCTACTGGATCCGGATAATAACCAGATAGGGGTTTTCTATGCAGAAATACCCCTATCTGCTTCTATGGTATTATTGGACTCCTTTAATACTACCCGGCGGGGTAGGTTGGTCGTGGGTGGGGATATAAGCCCTTTCTTCGGCAGGACAGAGTCCATAGCCTATAGTAGGTTGTCCTTTAATCCGGGCGGTACACCTCCAACGGATGAGGCCATTTTTGATTCCGCCAAATTCGATTTGAACATAGTGAGCCTGGCGGGTATTAATCTGAGCGAGAGGAAGGCCTATCAGGTGCACCGCTTGCTAGAGCCCATTCAAGATACCGCCTATTATAATTTTAGCGAACTCCCCTTCACGGAGGAAACCATAGCGGAAGGATCCTTCTTATTGAAAGCGGACACGATCAATGCCGTCACCATGGATCTTGATGAAGACCTGGCATTGGAGTTTTTCGATAAATTAAAAGCCAATGACCCTGCGTTTAACGATATATTTGCTTTTAGGGATTATTTCCCTGGTATAACCATAACAGGTAAGCCGGAGGAACAAACCAGTATTTCTATAGCACCAGGAAACGGTACAGGAATATCCCTGTACTATCATTACGAAGGGGATACGGCTTCCACCTCTTATCCAATCAACACGATCCAATCCAGGTACTTCAATCAGGTGAAGAGTGATCGGTCAGGCACACCCACCGAACAAATTACGGACACCAGTGTGGCCTACGAGATACCCGGAAACCTTATAGGAAGTAAAGCTAATTTAGGATTGGTGATGAAATTGGACACAGAGCCCATTTCTGAATTTTTGGATACCCTTCAAAATATAACCTTCAATCAAGTTTCATTGGAAATGGGACCTTTGGAAAACTTTCCCGAAACCAAGCAGCCCATCAAAAACATCATGATGTTTTTCTCTGATGAAAGTAATGAATTTCTTCAAAGAATTGACGGAAGAAGGATTCCTGTACAAGCTGAAGGGCAGACACAGATAGAGGGAACCGATGTAGAGGGAAATGTCGTTCCTGCTATAGATAATCCCAGCTCCTTGATTTTTAACGGCGAAAAATTCATTTATACCCAACAAATAACTTCTTATTTTAATGCCCTATATAGGTCTGGACTCCCAAAGACAGATTTATTATTATACCCCAACTCCCCCAGCGGATCAGGTGATGAATTTAAACAATCATTGAAAGAATACCTCGTCAATCATAACACCATTAAGCTCAAAATTTATTATTCAAAAGTTAAGTAATTTTTAATTTGGAATTTTTCATATGTGTGGAATTGTAGCTTATGTGGGGCAGCAGGATGCCCTGCCCATTATCATCAAAGGTCTTAAAAGATTGGAATACAGGGGCTATGACAGTGCTGGAATAGCCCTTTTAAATAACAAAGGTCTAAATATATACAAGAAAAAGGGGAAAGTATCCGAACTTGAAAACTCCCTTCTGTCCCATCAGGATCTGATGGCTACAATTGGCATAGGACACACCCGATGGGCCACTCATGGTGAGCCCAATGATGCCAATGCCCACCCCCATTATTCTTCCAATGAAAGTTTTGCCATGGTTCACAATGGAATCATTGAAAATTATGAGGTTTTAAAAAAAGACTTGGCCAATAAGGGGTATAAATTTAAGAGTGATACAGATTCGGAGGTCTTCCTAAATTTCATTGAGGATATCTATAGAAATAATGATTGTAGCCTGGAAGAAGCCGTACGGTTGGCGCTCCATAAGGTGGTGGGTGCTTATGCCATCGTCTTAATAAACAAAGAGGAGCCGGATACCTTGATCGCTGCAAGAAAAGGATCCCCGCTGGTAATAGGTGTAGCTGAAGACGGGTATTTCCTTGCTTCTGATGCCACGCCAATTATTGAATATACCAATCAGGTGATCTATTTGGATGACCAAGAGATCGCGGTGATCAGAAACAATAAGCTACAGGTCAAGACTATTGAAAATGTAGACACCAATCCCTATATCAATCAGTTGGAGATGGAATTGGAGGCCATAGAAAAAGGTGGCTATGAGCATTTCATGCTAAAAGAAATCAACGAACAGGCAAGGTCTATTGCGGATTGTATGAGGGGGAGATTAGACGCAAAGTCAGGTCGTTTGGTCCTTGGTGGATTGCGGGATTTTAGAAATAAATTTCAAAATGCTGACAGGATCATCATCATTGCCTGCGGTACCTCATGGCATGCGGGACTGGTGGCGGAATACCTTTTTGAAGAATTTGCAAGGGTTCCTTTAGAAGTAGAATATGCTTCCGAATTCCGGTACAGGAACCCTGTTATAAAAGAAGGTGATTTTGTTATTGCCATTTCGCAATCAGGCGAAACAGCCGATACCTTGGCGGCCATTGAAATGGCGAAGTCAAAAGGTGCCATTATTTTTGGGGTCTGCAATGTAGTGGGTTCTTCCATAGCCAGGGCTACCCATGCAGGGTGTTACACCCATGCCGGTCCAGAGATCGGGGTAGCTTCTACCAAAGCTTTTACAGCACAGATTTCTGTATTGACCATGATGGCATTAATGCTGGGTTATCAAAGGGGCACTTTAACGGAAAGTAAGTACATGGAACTATTGAGGGAATTGGAGTCAATCCCTGCAAAAGTAGAAAGGACCCTGAAATTGAACGGGAAAATCGAAAAGATAGCTGCCGAGTTCAAGGATGCCCGGAACTTTATTTATTTGGGAAGGGGATACAATTTCCCCGTTGCTTTGGAAGGCGCGCTTAAATTAAAGGAGATTTCATACATACATGCGGAAGGTTATCCAGCAGCTGAGATGAAGCATGGACCTATCGCCCTGATCGACGAAGAAATGCCAGTGGTTTTTATTGCCACTAAGGATAGCTCTTACGAAAAGGTAGTAAGCAATATACAGGAAGTAAGGGCCAGGAAGGGAAAAGTTATTGCCGTGGTCAGTGAAGGGGATGAACAGGTGAGAAGCATAGCGGATTACACTATTGAAATCCCCCATACCCATGAAGCGCTTGTCCCTTTGCTTTCGGTCATCCCTTTGCAGCAGCTTTCCTATCACATCGCAGTCATGAGGGGCTGTAATGTAGATCAGCCAAGAAACCTGGCCAAGTCTGTTACGGTGGAATAAATTTGTCACGTCCTGAAATAGGTCGACACTTTTTCCGCTTAATAATTTTTCCGTTCAAGCCATAAAAATGCCAGCTGGGGAAACATTACAATAAGTGCTTTTGGCCCTTTATTCCATTGCCGTTGGCTTTAGCCAACGGGAAAATGGATAGGAATCCTTTGGCTTTTGCCACATTATCCCGGATGGACTATTAATGGGGCTAAAGCCCAATTTTCCCCCATTCCTTTCCCCAGCTCTGAAGGACGGGGCAATAGAACCCTAGGCAACCTGAATCCCTTTGTACCTTGTACATCGTACTCTTTCCTGTCTTCCGACTCGAAATTACTCCTTCACGAATTCTACCGAAGAGGCGAAATTACTTTTAATTTTGGAATGGAGACTTCCATTGGCATCTGCATTATGGGGACCAATCTCAATTGTTCCATTCTTATCAAAATCCGAAGCCAGATCAAAATTGACGTTTGCAAAGATCTTGTCCAGGTTAAATGTCAATAATAGGGAAGAATTCCCATCAACCTCATAGCCATCAGCAGATTTTGATGTCGCCATGATCATCTCTTCAGTTTCCAACCAAATATGGACGGGAGTACCGTTATGATCGCCTGTTATAAACAAGGAATTACTGCTTGCAGCCTCATGGCCCCCTGCAGCAGTGTTTTTATATAATTTAAAAGTTATTTCGCTATAAACTCCTTTGGGAGTTTCGCCCTCTCCTATTTTCGCTTTCCGGATTTCTCCATCCGCAGCAAGAGTGATCGTTTGGGGTTTGGAACTGGATGTTCCAATTTCAGCATCGATATTTGTCTTTAAAGTGCCAATTTCAAGGGAGACACCCGCTTCAACAGCACTTTCTGGCAAATACATCATGTTTACTTCCTGCATTCCCAATGTAAATTCAGTTACGGTAAACGCACCGATCCCTATACGACTCTCAGGGGAAGAAATGTCAGCGGAAGAATTGGCATCTGAATTACTACTGGTAAGGGTGGAGTTGATCTCAGCATTACTGTGTCCCGGTCTTGGCAAATCTTCATCGTTACAGGCCGTTATGGCCAAAGCCATTCCCAAAGGCATTAGGGCATTTGCAAAATTCTGAATTGACTTTCTCATAATTAATCAAAAATTGGTTTTGTTTATTGAATTGAGTTTCTCTTTGCCAAATAACATGCCATAAAGCATATTGAAAACCAAAGTTTATGAATTTAAGGAGAAGCCCCTGATATTGTGGGAGTAATGTTTTGATAACAAGCATCATTTTAAAAGTATAACAGAAAAATTTATATGGCTCATTCAATTTCTGACGAACAGATCATTAACTTTGAAAATTAGTATCGCACTCCATTTATGCCCTAAGCTCCATCTATTATCTTTGAACAATGAGGTTAAATATGTTTTCCGATTTAAAAGAATGCAGCATGTTGTTCTTGTTTTGTGGGCTTGTTTTTACCGCTTTCGGACAAGAACGGTTTACCATTAGCGGCAATATAATAGATGCTGACAATGGGGAAGAGCTGATTGGTGCCACCGTATTGGTCAAGGAACTCGGGAGTGGTGCAGTGACCAATGAATACGGCTTTTATTCAATCACCTTGCCGAAAGGAAAATATATGCTATCCATTCACTATGTGGGGTATGAGACGGTCACTCAGCCTATTATGCTCGATAAAAGTCTTAGGATCAACCAAGAGCTTTCTTCCGGATCCAGAAATCTTGAAGAAGTGGTCGTGACCAGTGAGCGCCCGGATGCGAATGTTCAATCCACCACCATGGGGGTAAATAAATTGGATCTTAGGGAAATAGAAGTTGTTCCTGTGCTTTTCGGTGAAAAGGATGTGATCAGGACCATCCAGTTATTGCCTGGAATAAAATCCTCCGAAGGAGGGGGAGGCTTCTTCGTTAGGGGAGGTAGTGCCGATCAAAACCTGATTATGCTTGATGAGGCCCCCATTTATAATGCCTCCCATTTGTTGGGTTTCTTTTCCGTTTTTAACTCAGATGCCATCAAGGACCTTTCCATCTACAAAGGGCATATCCCGGCAGAGTTTGGGGGAAGGGCGTCTTCCGTTTTGGACATCCGGATGAAGGATGGTAATTCCAGGAAATTCAATGCATCGGGGGGTATAGGTTTGATCTCCTCACGATTGGCGTTGGAGGCCCCTATAGTAAAAGACCGGGGGTCCTTTATTGTGTCGGGAAGAAGAACTTATGCAGATGTTTTTCTAAAACTCTCCAATAATGAAGACCTTTCCAATTCCATTCTATATTTCTATGACCTCAATGCCAAAGCCAACTATAAATTAGGCGATGATGACCGACTTTATATTTCTGGCTATTTTGGAAGGGACAAGTTTGGTTTTAACGATGTGTTTGGCTTTGATTGGGGTAATACTACCACCACTCTACGATGGAACCACCTGTTCAATGATAAGCTATTTCTAAATTCCACTTTCTTATACAGTGACTATAATTATAAGGTGAATATAGGAGGGGATGAAGCGCAAAACAATGGGTTTAACATTACTTCCGCTATCCGTGATTTTAGTATTAAAGAAGACTTTGACTACTATATCAATCCTGAAAACACCTTAAAATTTGGGGCTAATATTATCCATCATGCCTTTAAGCCCGGTGCCATCACTACAGATGAAAATTCACAGGTCAATGCTTCTGAATTGCAGCAGAAATATGCTTGGGAAGGATCTTTATACCTTTCCCAGGACAGGGAGTTTTCCGAAAAGTTCAAGGCCAATTATGGCCTACGTTATTCATTGTTTTCCCAAATAGGCCCTGGCAACATATTTACCTATGATGAAAGCGGCGAAATAGTTGAAATGCGGGATTTTGCACAGGGGGAGATTGTGAAAACCTATGGTGGACTGGAGCCGAGGGTAGGGCTCACCTATATACTGGACGCGGAAAGTTCCGTCAAGACCTCCTATGGAAGAAACCGTCAATACCTTCATTTACTGTCCAATTCTACCTCAGGGACACCCATTGATCTCTGGATTCCCAGCAGCAACAATGTAAAGCCGCAGTTTGTGGACCAATATGCAGCCGGATATTACAGGAATTTTAATGGCAATGCCCTGGAAGGCTCGATTGAAGTTTACTACAAAGACATGCAAAACCAAGTGGACTATAAGACGGGGGCAGAATTGATTTACAATGAAAATGTGGAATCCCAATTGCTCTTTGGAAAAGGCTGGTCCTATGGGGCAGAATTCTATTTAAAAAAGAGTAGGGGCAAACTCACCGGATGGCTGAGTTATACCTGGTCAAGAACACAAAGGAAGTTTCTTGGCGTGGACCAAGGTCAGGTTTATCCTGCCAATCAGGACAGGACACATGACCTGTCCTTGGTAGGCGTGTATCAATTGAACAACAAATGGTCTTTTTCAGCTTCCTTTGTGTATTATACAGGAAATGCAGTGACTTATCCCGTAGGAAAATATGCAGTGGAGGGCAGGGTCATTAATCTATATGACAAGCGGAATAAATCCAGGTATCCCGATTATCACCGATTGGATTTAGGGGCCACTCTCCAGTTGAAGGAAAAGGCCAATTTCGAGTCCAGCCTCAACTTCTCCGTGTACAATGCTTATGCACGAAAGAACGCCTATAGCATTGATTTTCGGGAGGTGGCGGATGATCCCACCCAAACAGAAGTTGTGAAATTGACCTTGTTCAGTGTCCTGCCTGCGGTAACTTATAATTTTAAATTTAAATGATATGAAGTGGACGGCAAAATGGGCTCCCTGGGTTTTCATCCTGGTGTTGATGATTTCCTGCGAAGAAGTGATCGAATTGGATTTGGGCAACGCAGAACCAAGGATAGTAATAGAAGGGCTGGTCACTACTCACCGGGGACCCTATAGTGTTAAAATCAGGCAATCCATAGATTACCAGGACACCAATATTTTCCCACCTGTTTCGGGGGCAAAAGTAACGATCACAGATGAAGAGGGGTATTCCGAAATACTAAAAGAAGTAGCCGATGGGATATATGAAACAGCAGAACTGAAAGGTGAAGATGGAAAGACCTATTTGCTTGAAGTAGTGTATGAGGGGGAGGTCTATTCGGCCTCCAGCACCATTCCTGAGACCATGATACCCATTAGCTCCATCAATTATAAATTTCTAAAGGAATCACTTTTCAATGAGGAAGGTTTTTATATGGCTGCCTTTTTTTACGATCCCGTCAATGAGGTTAATTATTACCGCTTGAAGGTTTTTGTCAATGGGGAACCATACTTTTTCGCATTCGATGGGAAAAGGATCAAAGATGATAATTTTTGGTTGATCAATGACAAATTCTTCAATGGGCAATTGATGGATTATGGATTCCCGCATAAATTGCAACTAGGGGATAAGGTGGATATTGAATTACATCAGGTGGACAAAGGGACATACGAATATTATAGGACTTTGGTGGAAGTAATGGGAATAGGAGAGGTTGCCCCTTCCAATCCCATTACCAATTGGGACAATGGAGCCTTGGGTTATTTTGGGGCAGTTTCCATCACCGATGCTTCCATCGATATTGAAGAGAAATAAATGGACAAACAGAATCCCATATCTTTACTTCATATCATCTGACTTTCCCTTAAACTCTGTGTCATGGAATCGCTAGGGGGCCGGATGGTCATTTCTCTATTAAATCCTTAATTTATCAGACATTCCGTCATATATTGGGACAAGATGTTTAATTTTGTACCATCGAAAAGCCTTGGATTGATTTTTGCCGAAAAGCATTACCGAAGCGTGAGTTTAAAAAATGGAAATAACCTTTTACAAATACCAGGGAACTGGTAATGATTTTATAATGATAGATGACCGTGAGGAACGGTTTGACGATAATAACCTGAATGCGATAGCAAAACTGTGTAATAGAAAGTTTGGGATTGGGGCGGATGGTCTGATATTGATCAGGGAGAAAGCGGGATACGATTTTGAAATGGTTTATTTCAATGCGGATGGCACTCAAAGCATGTGTGGAAACGGAGCCAGATGCGCGGTAGCCTTTTTAAAATTTCTAGGGATCACCATGGATAAATGTGGCTTTCTGGCCATTGATGGCCCACACGAAGCTAAATATAAAGAGGGGCAGGTAGAATTGGGGATGAGTCCGGTCGAAAATATTTTCACGGAAGGCCCTGATTATTTTGTCAATACAGGTTCCCCTCACCATGTTCGGCTGGTAGAGGATGTAAAGGCTTATCCAGTGGTAGATACAGGCTCACAAATTAGGTACAGTGACATTTATAAGCCCAACGGTGTCAACGTGAATTTTATCACTGAACTTTCAGAGGATGAAATTTATGTCAGGACTTACGAGAGGGGAGTAGAAAATGAGACGCTTTCCTGCGGAACAGGAGTAACTGCCTGTGCACTGGTGTATGGGAAACTTAACGGCATAGACCGGGTTAATATCCAAACACCTGGGGGGAAACTTGCTGTCAGGTTCACTGCCAATACAGATGGAAGCTTTAGCGATATCCTTCTCATTGGGCCAGCCGAGCAAGTGTTTAGTGGAGTAATAAATATTTAACCCTTTGTATTTAGTGGATACTACCAAGGGTCCTATAAACTTACCTCCCCGTTCACGTGTCAAATCTCACGGTTAACATTACGATTTGTCCCAAAAAGAAAGTAATTTTATAATCTTAATACACTTAAGGTAAATATGTTGGATTTTATTGCAAAAGGACTTGGAAAGGTCTTTGGTACCAAGTCAGATAGAGATATAAAAACGCTTCTCCCTGTCGTAGAACAGATCAATGCTGAATACGGAAAGTTGCAGCAACTGAGCGATGAGGAATTGCGTGCCCAAACTACTGAAATTAAGAGCATCATAGATGCAGATTTAAAATCATTTGATGATCAGATTTTAAATTTTAAGGAAGAAATAAATGCCTTGTCCCCCGATAAGGTTCATGCAAAGGATGCTTTGTTCAATGAAATAGACAAAGTAGAGAAAAATAGGAATGAAGCCTTGGAAACCACTTTGGAGAAGGTCCTTCCCAGGGCTTTTGCAGTGGTTAAAGAAACGGCCAGAAGATTCAAAGAAAACCACCAACTTGTGGTGAAGGCTGCGGCGGGAGATCAGGAAATAGCCGCCCTAAAACCCCATGTGGTCATAGAAGGGGACCAAGCTATCTGGCACAACAAATGGAACGCCGCGGGTACAGAAGTGACCTGGGATATGATTCATTATGATGTGCAGCTGTTGGGGGGAGTAGTCCTGCATAAAGGGAATATCGCAGAAATGGCCACTGGGGAAGGTAAAACCTTGGTCTCCACTTTGCCTGCTTATTTAAATGCGCTGTCGGGAAGGGGGGTACATATTGTTACTGTAAACGATTACCTGGCCAAGCGTGATTCGGAATGGAATGCCCCACTTTTTGAGTTTCATGGCCTTTCCGTGGATTGCATTGACAAGTTTCCCCCCAATTCCGAGGGCAGGAAAAAGGCCTATGCTTCGGATATTGTCTATGGCACAAACAATGAATTTGGTTTTGATTACCTAAGGGATAACATGTCCAGGGATGCTGGGGATTTGGTGCAGGGGAAACACCATTTTGCAATGATTGATGAAGTGGACTCTGTATTGATTGATGATGCGAGGACTCCATTGATCATATCAGGACCCATTCCAAGGGGTGATGAACATGAATTTTATGAAATGAAGCCAAGGGTGTCAACCTTGGTCGAAGAACAAAGGAAATTGGTTCATGGTTATTTGGCTGAGGCCAAAAGACTGATCAAAGAAGGTAACCACAAAGAAGGTGGTCTACCTCTTTTCAGGGCGTTTAGGGGAATGCCCAAATACAAGCCGTTGATCAAATACCTTTCAGAACCGGGAATTAGGGTAGTCCTTCAAAAGACGGAAAATTTTTATCTACAGGACAACAAGCGCATGATGCCTGAGGCAGATGAGCCTCTGTTGTTTACCATTGATGAGAAATCAAATACGGTAGACCTGACGGATAATGGGATTGAAGTGATCACCAAGAAAAACGAAAATCCGGATTTCTTTATTCTTCCGGATATTGGAGTGGAAATCGCCGATATGGAAAAAAACCCCGATCTGGATGATAAGGAAAAATTGATCCGGAAGGAAGAACTGATCAAAGATTATGGGGTGAAGGCTCAGCGGATCCATACCGTCAACCAGCTTTTGAAAGCGTATTGCATGTTCGAGAAGGACACGGAGTATATCCTGGTAGATCAGAAAGTGAAAATCGTAGACGAGCAGACAGGCCGGGTAATGGAGGGCCGGCGATATTCGGATGGATTGCACCAGGCGATAGAAGCGAAGGAAAACGTGAAGGTAGAAGATGCTACCCAAACTTATGCTACGGTTACCCTGCAAAACTATTTCAGGATGTACCATAAACTTTCCGGAATGACAGGTACTGCGGAAACCGAAGCGGGTGAATTTTGGCAGATCTATAAACTGGATGTAATAGTCATCCCCACCAACAGACCTATACAAAGGGACGACAGGCAAGACAAAGTTTATAAAACCGTCCGTGAGAAATTCAATGCCGTAGTAGAAGAAATCAATGAACTGACTGATGTGGGGAGGCCAGTCCTGGTAGGGACCACATCAGTGGAGATCTCAGAATTGCTCAGCCGGATGCTTACCATCAGGAAAATCAAACATCAGGTGCTGAACGCCAAGCACCATGCAAAAGAAGCAGATGTGGTTGCCGAGGCTGGAAAATCCGGAACGGTTACCATCGCCACCAACATGGCGGGCCGTGGTACTGATATCAAGCTTTCCCCTGAATCCAAGGCTGCCGGTGGCCTGGCTATCGTAGGTACGGAAAGGCACGAATCCAGACGGGTGGACAGACAGTTGAGAGGGCGGTCGGGACGCCAGGGAGATCCGGGTTCTTCCCAATTTTTTGTGTCTTTGGAAGACAATTTAATGAGGCTCTTTGGCTCTGAACGGATCGCCAAGTTGATGGACAGAATGGGTTTGGAAGAAGGGGAAGTGATTCAACACTCCATGATTACCAAATCTATCGAAAGGGCACAGCGCAAAGTAGAGGAAAACAACTTTGGGGTCAGAAAGAGGTTGCTGGAATATGATGACGTGATGAATTCCCAGCGTGAGGTGGTCTACAAAAGAAGAAGGAACGCACTAATGGGGGAAAGACTCGAGCTGGATATCCTGAACATCATGTATGATGTAGCATCCGATCTCATAGAAATGGCGAAATCCACGGAAGATGCGGAAAACACCCGAATGAATATTTATAGTTCTTTGGGCATAGATTATAAATTGAGCGAAGAGGATTTAAAGGCCAAGGAACCCAGGGTGCTAACCAAGGAATTGTTTGATGCCTCGTATAAAAATTACATCGCTAAAAATCAGGTGCTTTTGGAAAAAGCCATGCCGATTCTTGCTGACGTGCACGCAAAACGAGGGGCTACCGTAAAAGAGATTATGGTGCCCATTACTGATGGAATTAAACAGATTGGCGTAGTGATCAACCTGGAATCCAGCATCAATAACAAAGGCAGGGAATTGATAAGGGCAGTGGAGAAAAATGTCACCCTGGCCATCATCGACCAAAATTGGAAAGAGCATTTGAGGGACATGGATGACCTGAAGCAATCTGTTCAAAATGCCGTCTATGAACAGAAGGATCCTTTATTGATCTACAAGTTTGAAGCCTTTGAAATGTTCAAGCGCTTTATTGGCAAATTGAACGAGGATGTTATATCGTTTCTGGCAAAATCAGAGCTACCGAGGCAAGATCCAGACCAAGTGAAAGCGGCGCAGGCTAAGCGGGCACAGGAACCTAAAGTGCATGCTTCCAAAGAGGAAGCGGGCAATTCCCTGAGCGGTGGAAACAGGGCCGCTGTAGCACAGAGAAAAGCTACTGCCCAGCAGCAGGTAGTGACCCCCAGAAAATCAGAAAAGACTTATGGGAGGAATGACCGTGTCTCCGTAAGGTACACCGACGGAAATGTGAAAAAAGACGTGAAATATAAGAGCGTGGAACAGGATATTGTTGCTGCAAAATGTATAGTGATTGAAGACTAAATTGAAAGTCATGGTAAGAAAAGGATTCCTATGGATATTGATATTGCTTTTCTCTGCTGGATGCGGGATCATCAATATTAAAAAGAGCGGCTATTCAGCAGAAAGGTTTGAGGACTACAGTGAAGACCTCACCAGTAGTAGAATTACTTTTGAGGAATTACCTGAAGTAAAGGAACCTAAAGTAGACCATGGGGCAATAAGAGCCGGGGCCGGAAGCGCTGTGGACAAAGATCTGGAAGAAGCTTTGACGCATAATACCAATATCAAAAAGGAGGAGCCCTATTTCAGTGGGTTCACCATTTTAGTTTATAGTGGAGTGGACCGGGACCTGGCTTTCAAAACGCGGAACGATTTGTATTCGGTTTTTCCCGACATCAACGCGGAGATGCAATACGAACAGCCCAGGTATCTGGTGAAAGTGGGTAAATATATAAACCGGATAGAAGCTTTAAAACTATTTGAAAAAATAGATGAGGAATTCCCCACGGCGCGGATAATTCAAGATAGATTTAAGCGGGAAACCCTGGGAAATGAACAAGATTTAGAAGATGCTGAAGAATAAAATAAAAGACCTTGCTGACAGGTATAAAAGTCAGACCATTGATTTTAGAAAGCATTTACATGCCAATCCGGAATTGTCTTTTAAAGAATTTGAAACCTGTGCTTTTGTCGAAAAGCAATTGCGGGCATTTGGCATATCGCAGATAGAGAAAAAAGCCGGAACAGGCTTGGTGGCTTTGATAGAGGGGAGGAACCCATCTAAAAAAGTAATTGCCTTAAGAGCTGATATGGATGCACTCCCTATTGTAGAAGCCAACGATGTCCCTTATAAGTCCAAAAATGAAGGAGTCATGCATGCCTGTGGGCATGATGTACACACTTCTTCCCTGCTTGGGGCCGCTCGGATTCTGAATGAAGTGAAGGAGGAATTTGAAGGGACGATTAAGCTGGTTTTTCAACCTGGAGAAGAAACCATACCTGGGGGGGCATCGCTTATGATCAAGGACAGAGTTCTGGAAAACCCCAAACCTACTGCAATAATCGGACAGCATGTGATGCCATTGATTCCTACAGGAAAAGTGGGTTTTAGAAAAGGCATGTATATGGCCAGTGCAGATGAGCTTTACCTTACCGTAAAAGGGAAGGGGGGGCATGGCGCCATGCCTGAAACATTGATCGATCCGGTGTTGATCACAGCCCATATCATTGTGGCTTTGCAGCAAATTGTAAGTAGAAATGCCAGCCCCAAGATTCCCTCGGTCCTTTCTTTTGGAAAAGTTATCGCCAATGGAGCCACCAACATCATCCCCAATGAAGTTCAAGTGGAAGGGACTTTTCGTACATTAAATGAAGAATGGAGATCAAGGGCCAATAAGCAGATGGTTAAATTGGCGGAGGGAATTGCTGAAGCGATGGGTGGATCGGCTGATTTTGAAGTGAGACGGGGATATCCTTTTTTGCAAAATGATCATGAATTAACTGATAGGGCCTTTTATGCCGCTAAGGATTATTTGGGGGATGAAAATGTGGTCGACTTGGATATTTGGATGGCCGCAGAGGATTTCTCTTACTATACCCAGGAAATTGACGGTTGCTTTTATAGGTTGGGTACCAGGAATGAAGAAAAAGGTATTACCTCTGGTGTGCACACCTCCACTTTTGATATCGATGAAAATGCCCTCGAAGTCGGTGCCGGTTTAATGGCCTGGATAGCCATTCAGGAATTGGGGTCCCACCTATAAGAGATATGTAATGAAGAAACTGTTTTTCACTTTTTTTCTTTTATCTGTCGTGGTCCTTCAATCCTTTGGATGGGGTCAAAACGGTCATCGGGTGGTGGCTCTACTGGCCGAGTGGCATTTGAACAAAAAAGCCAGAAGGAATATTGAGGCTATCCTAAAGCAGGAATCCCTGCCTATGGTAGCCAATTGGATGGACGAAATCAGATCTGATGAACATTATGATTATGCCACCACTTGGCACTACCTAACAGTGGAAGATGGTAAAAGCTATGACCCATCAATTCAGGAAAAAGGTGGAGATGCTTATGCCCAGCTACAAAAGATCATTGCTGCATTAAAACAGGGAAACTTAACAGACAAGGAGGAAAAGGAATTTCTTAAGATGCTGGTTCATCTTGTAGGAGATATTCACCAGCCTTTGCATGTGGGACGTGGGGATGACAGGGGTGGAAATGATATCAAAATCTATTACTTCAATCAGCAAACAAACCTGCACAGTGTTTGGGACACCAAAATGATTGAAGCACAAAATCTTAGCTTTACTGAAATGTCCCGCCATCTCAATAAAAGGGCTGATAAAGCCACAGTCAATAAACTTCAATCTGCTGACCTGACAGAATGGCTCCAAGAAGCCCAAAACCTAAGACCAATGGTTTATGACATTCCTGATGACAATAGGCTTTCCTATGCATACAATTATAAATATTTCCACTTGATAGAAGATCGGCTTTTTGCTGCAGGCATTAGATTGGCAGGTATATTAAATGATATTTATGGATAAATGATCATAGATCTTTGATTGACGGAGGAGAGTGCCATGCCTAAAAATGCCTTATCAAGAGTCCCTGCGGTAGACCAGATTTCCTTCTTCATCCCATTCTGCTTTGATATAAGGGAGGAAATCTTTGGTAAAGGGCTTTTCCTGGTACTGGATCTCCCGCTTTCTAATTACCTTTTCTCCTGAATTGTTCCAATATTCCGTCCAAAGTCCTACTTTTTCCCCATATTTATATTCGCCCACTACGGCTACCTGTCCATTCTCATAAAAATGGTAAAAATTGCCATCCTCTAAATCATACTCTACGGGAGTGAGCTTTTCTATTTTCTGTTCCGCTCTGTTATAATAGGTCACACGGGAAGCTTTTGGCCAGCCCTCGTAAAAATAAGATTTGTCCAGCAGGATGTTTTTCTCATTAAAACTCATCCATCTACCATGTTTTGTGCCATAATAAAACATGCCGCTTTCCACCACATTGTCATCCATCCGCTTTTCATAAGGCCCATGTAGCAGATAGCCTTTGGAAGGATCAAACCCTTTGGTCCTGATTACCCGGTTTTTCCTGTCAAACCAGTAGATATCCCTTATATAGGTATCCACTTGCCGAGTGCTTCGGGTATAATGAAAATATCTGGTTTCCGTTTGATCCCTAAAAGTTTGCTTTATGAAGCTTTTTTTCGTTCTTTCTCCAAAGTAGAAGTTTTTCTTTTTCTTTTTCTTCTTCTTTTTGTCCTCATCCTCATCTTCTATTGCTGAAAATAAAAGGATAGGCGTCGAAGTGGGCAATAATACATTGTTTACCACACCAGAAGAGTCCGGGTCAGTTTTTTCTTCTTCCTGTGCCAAAGCATATAAGTTTAATAACAGGAAAGGGAAAAGAAAAAGTAATAATTTTTTTATCATTAATAGGGTGTTTGCCGATTATCCGTTTCTACGCCACAACCAAACCGTTTTAATCACTAAGATAATTTCCAATCATATATGAAGTGAATTACCCTTGCCGGGGGCATCGACGGTATAGGTAAAGCCGTGGTCGTACAATCATGGATTATAACGTTTCCTTTGTTTTTATAGTTTCTAATATGGATTTCAATATTGTATCTTCTAAATAACGGAAAGGTTTAGAATTAACAAGCATAATCCTTATTTTTGGCAATCTTAGTTAAAAACAGTTTACATATATGAACCATATCCTATCAGACCGCATAAACAATATGGAAGAGTCAGCTACGCTGGCTATGGCAAAAAAAGCTAGAGAGTTAAAAAATCAGGGAATAGACATTATAAGCCTAAGCTTGGGAGAGCCGGACTTTAAGACCCCACAGCATATTCAGGATGCTGCCAAGGATGCCATTGATGAAGGAAAATACTTTTCGTATTCACCGGTTCCAGGGTATCAGGATTTAAGGGAGGCCATAGCTAAAAAGCTGAGAGAGGTAAACCATATAGCTGAAGCGAAAGTGGAAAACATCGTCCTTTCCACAGGGGCAAAACATTCAATTGCCAACATATTCATGTGCCTCTTGAATGAAGGGGATGAAGTAGTGATTTTCTCTCCATATTGGGTGAGTTACGCAGAGATAATAAAGTTGGCTGGAGGGGTGCCCATATTTATAGAAGGGACACTGGAGAATAACTTCAAAGCGACAGCCAGCCAGTTGGAAGAAGCCCTGACGGATAAAACCAAAGCGGTAATTTACTCTTCTCCCTGTAATCCCACAGGTTCTGTATTCAACAAGGAAGAGTTGGAAGCGATTGCAGAAGTGGTGAAAAGGAGAAAAGACCTGTTTGTGGTAGCAGATGAGATTTATGAACTGATAAATTTCACGGGACAGCATGCAAGCATTGGCTCGTTTGAAGGAATGTTTGACAGAACTATTACGGTGAATGGTTTTTCCAAAGGTTATGCGATGACTGGTTGGAGGGTTGGATATATCTGTGCCCCCTTGTTTATCGCAAAAGCCTGTGAGAAAATACAGGGCCAGTTTACCTCTGGTGGAACAGGCATTGCCCAAAGGGCTGCCTTAGCAGGGCTCAACGGGGATCAAGGCCCTTCCCAAGATATGGCAAATGCCTATCTTAGAAGAAGGGATTTGGTTTTGGGTCTACTTAGGAATATACCCGGGATCCAGACCCATGTACCTGAAGGTGCGTTTTATTTTTTTCCTGATGTTTCCTCTTTTTTTGGCAAGTCAATCGGAGATCAAAAAATTGAAAATGCGGATGATTTTTGTCTATATATTCTTAATGAGGCCCATGTTTCTTTAGTTACAGGTGCTGCTTTTGGTTCTCCTAATTGCGTCAGGCTTTCCTATGCTGCTTCGGATGAAGAATTGGTGGAAGCTTTAAAAAGGATAAGAGAAACAGTGGAAAAATTAAAGTAATAGGAAAAGACATGCAAGATATTGCCTCCTTTAATGAGATCTTTGATCAGGTGATTGAATATTATCACCTTCATGATCAGGTTGATCAGGATTTCATAAATCCGCATGAGGCAGGGAATCTTGCTCACCTGCTTTACCGGAAGTGCTGGATTGATACCGTTCAATGGCACTTGGAAGATATCATACGTGATCCGGCCATTGACCCTGAAAGGGCGCTGGAGATCAAGAGGAGAATAGATGCTTCCAATCAGGATAGAACAGATCTGGTGGAGAAAATTGATGATTTTTATGTGGAGAAGTTCAAAAATGTTGCTTTCGAAAAAGGGGCCAAGATCAATACAGAAAGTCCTGCATGGGCCATTGATCGATTGTCGATTTTGGCTTTGAAAATCTATCACATGAAAGAGCAGTTGGTCAGAAAAGATGTTGGGGAAGACCACCTAAAATCTGCCCAAAATAAACTGCAAGTTTTATGGGTGCAAAGACAGGACCTAACACAGGCCATCTCTGAATTGATAAGCGATATTCTTGCGGGGAGACGCCTCATGAAGGTGTACAGACAGATGAAAATGTACAATGACCCTTCCCTAAACCCTGTGCTGTATGGGGAAAGGAAATGAAGCATCTTTTGGTAATAAGAAATTCTGCAATGGGTGATGTGGCCTTGACTGTTCCAGCGGTCAAGGCTGCCCTTGATACCTATCCCGGATTGAAGATTACCTTCGTTTCCAATAAGAGTTTTGCCCCTTTTTTTGAAGGCATGGAAAGGCTGGATTTTTTTGCAACAGATTTCAAATCAAAGTACAAAGGATTTAAAGGAATTTTTAAGCTAGCTTTTGAATTAAGAAAGCTTGGCCCTTTTGATGCCGTATTGGATCTTCACGGGGTGATTAGAAGTTGGCTGATTGCGACCCACTTTTCTGTAGTTGGAATTCCTGTTTTTAGGATTGATAAGGGCAGAGAGGGAAAAAAGGCTATAACCCGCAGACAGAATAAAATACTAAAGCCATTAAAGTCATCCTATGAAAGATATGCAGAGGTATTTAAACAAGCGGGATTTCCTATTTCCTTAGGTAGTGGGCCATGGATTATAGCTAAAGAGCTTCCTGCTACTTTTTTCAGAGGGAAGTTACTTTTACCTAAAAAGAATTTTTGGATAGGGGTAGCTCCTTTTGCTCAACATACCGGCAAAAAGTGGCCGGAAAACAAATCAGAACAGCTTATCAAAGAGTTGGCTGAAGTTGGGTATACTGTTTTACTTTTTGGGGGGGGGCGGGAAGAGATTGTCCAATTGGATGTGATCGCTTCTAAATATCCCAATGTATTTTCCCTTGCCGGAAAGTTATCATTGGGTGAGGAGCTGGCCGTGATGCAGCATATTAATGTTATGGTGACCATGGACAGTTCTAATTTACATATGGCCTCTTTGGTAGGGACCTCTGTCATCTCTATTTGGGGATCCACCCATTCGTTTGGAGGCTTTGAACCTTTGGGAAGAAATAAAGACCTTAAAGTGGAAGTAGACCCATTTGTTTTAACTTGTAGGCCATGCTCCATATTTGGCAATAAGCCCTGCTTCAGGGGTGACTACGCCTGCCTCAATTGGATAGAAGTGAAAGAAGTTAGAGCAAAAATCAATATGGTCCTGGAAAAGTCTTAAAAGGTTTAATTGTATTTTAACTTTTTATTAGGAAAAAAGTATGATTATCTTAATATTAAATATATTACTTTTGCAGGGAGAGATATGCTTTTTATTGCTCTTCATTTCCATCTTTCATGCTTAATTTTTCAAACTTTCTTGTTCAACCTATCTTTGGTCATCAATGAGGAAGTATTTTAAAGATATTTCTTTTTAATGGGTAATGATATTATTACCAGGTGTTTTTCTTGGATCATAAAATAAAAGTTGTTATTTGCATTATGATTCTAGTGGGATGAATGAAAGCATTTCAACAGTAAAGGACTTATGTGCTTTTAGAAGGTGAGGTGTGATTATTTCTTTATAAAACCAAAAAATACCCGGATCAGGGTATTGATTTATAGCTATAAAGTTTTGTACATTTGTTAAGGGTGATTAAGCAACTTTTTATGCTATTAATTTTTATGTGTGTGTAAGTGAAATGGAGGTTATTTTGAAATTTATTTTTACTAACCTCCTTTTCATGGCATCATTTTTTAAGAATGTGAAGAAAGTTTAACATTTCCTTTCCGAAAAACTTGTTATATAACAAATTTGTCATTAAGATTGCTTTTTCAAATTTAACAGCATGGGTGACGCAGTAATAAATAAATTTATTTATCCGACTACTGAATTGGTTCATGAACACACCTGCGTATTTTTTTTATTTGGATCCTCCGATACCACTTTCACTACCGTTACGGGGTAATCCTGTTCTATCCCATATATCAACCCTTGCTAAAAGTCCGACTATTGACTTTTATACCTATTTAACTTTATCCAATCCATTGTATTTATGAAAATCTTAAAATTTGGCGGGTCATCGATAGCAGATATTGAAGGAATTAACCAGGTACTTTCCATCATCAGACAGAAAGCAGAAAATGCAGAAATAGCAATTGTCTTTTCTGCATTTGGAGGCGTTACTGAAGAATTGTTGACCTGTTCCCAATTGGCAAAGCGAAATGATAAAAGTTATCTGCCTTTACTATTGGAACTGGAGAAAAGACATCTTTCTTTGGTCAAGCAATTAATTCCTGTTCGGAAGCAATCCTCTGTTTTGACTTATGTAAAAGTTAGGTTCAATGAATTGGAGGATCTTTTTCATGGCATTTTTCTTATAAAGGAATGTTCTGCGCAGACTTCCGATTGTGTGGTAAGCTTTGGGGAAAGGATTTCTGCCTATATTCTAGCGGAGGCTTTAAAGGATCATGCTTCGGTCTATCTGGATGCAAGGCAGGTTATTCGTACCAATGATAGGTTTGGCCATGCCAAAGTGGATTTCCCTATTACCAACGGATTGATAGAAGATTATTTCAAGGATGTTCCTGGATTGAAGGTGATTACGGGTTTTGTGGCATCTACGGAAAAAGGGGAGACCACCACGTTGGGAAGAAGTGGATCGGATTATACAGCGGCGATTTTTGCTGCAACGCTTGATGCAGAATTGCTTGAAATCTGGACGGATGTGCCTGGGGTAATGACTGCCGATCCAAAATTAGTGTATTCTGCCATCACCATTCCTCAGTTAAGCTACAATGAAGCCATGGAATTGTCCCATTTTGGCGCCAAAGTGGTTTTTCCGGCTACCATGCAGCCTGCCATGAGGAAGAGAATCCCCATCCACATTAAGAATACTTTTGATCCGGAACACCCCGGCACGGTTATTAGTGAAAACTCAGGTGCTGGTAAGTTGATAAAAGGGATTTCTTCTTTAGGCGATATTTCCCTCTTGAATATACAAGGACCTGGATTGGTGGAAGTAGTGGGGGTGAGTGGAAGGGTTTTCGGTACCTTGGCCTCAGCAGGAACAAATGTAATATTGATCAGTCAGGCTTCTTCCGAACACAGCATTTGTATAGCGATCAAATCTTCAGAGGTCGTGCGGGCAAGGGAAATCATTGAACAGGAATTTTTCCATGAAATCAATTCAGGTGAAATGGATAGGGTGTTGGTCTTGCCCGAGATGGCCATAATTGCCATAGTTGGGGAAAACATGAGACAATACCCTGGCGCAAGTGGTAGGTTGTTCCAATCCTTCGGAAGGAATAATATCAACGTTTCGGCCATTGCCCAAGGCAGCTCTGAACTCAATATTTCTGCGGTCATTTCACGGGCTGACCTTCAAAAAGGATTAAATGCCCTTCATGAGGCTTTCTTCCTTTCTGATCACAAGATACTCCATGTCTTTTTGGTAGGAGTAGGTCTGATTGGAAAGACGTTGGTCAAAATGATAGATATTCAGCGGCAAAAGCTACAGGATAATAATATGCTGGAGATAAAAATCCATGGGTTGGCCAATTCCAGGTTCATGTCCTTTGATGAAGATGGCTTTGATCTGGAAAATTTCGTGCCTCCATCAGCAAGTGATCAGCCGATGGATCTTCAAAAGTTTCTGGCCACCATGTCCAGCATGAATTTTTCCAATTCCGTATTAGTGGATTGTACGGCAAGTCAGGAAGTTTCAGATGTTTATCAGGAAATCCTAGAGGCCAAGATAGCCATTGTTACCCCTAACAAAAAGGCCAATTCAGGATCACTGGCTAAATACCAACAACTTAAAAAGTTATCGGGCCAACGGAATATAAAGTTTTTGTATGAAACAAATGTTGCTGCAGGACTTCCTGTCATCAATACCTTACAGGACCTAATCCTTAGCGGGGATAAGGTAATCCGGATAGAAGGGGTGTTGAGCGGTTCAATGAATTATATTTTCAGCGAATTGGAGAAAGGAAAGCCTTTTAGCAAAATAGTAGCTGTGGCAAGGGAGAAAGGTTTTACGGAACCTGATCCAAGGGAAGATCTTAGCGGCATGGACGTGGCAAGGAAAATCCTAATTCTTGGACGGGAAGCGGAACAGGAGTTACATTTTGAAGATATCTCTATCCAAAGTATGGTTCCTGAGGATTGTAATGACCTCCAATCTGTGGAAGAGTTTTTCGAGAAGCTTGAACAACATGACGGCTATTTTCAGAAATTATTGGAAGATGCGGACAGCAAAGGCCAAAAGCTTAGGTTTATGGCCGTTCTTGAACATGGAAAAGCTACTGTTGGGCTTAACTTAGTGAAAAGTAGCCATCCATTTTTCTCCTTGGGAGGAAGTGACAATATGATTTTATTTACAACAGAACGTTATCATGAATTCCCTATGGTCATTAGAGGGCCAGGTGCGGGAGCGGATGTTACCGCTGCGGGCGTTTTTGCTGATATTATTAGATTAGGAAATTATTCGAGATGAAAAAAGTAACAGCATTTGCACCGGCCACAGTAGCCAACGTTTCCTGTGGCTTTGATATTTTGGGTTTTGCGGTGGACGATTTGGGGGATAAAGTCACGGTGAGGATATCCGATCAGCCAGGTTTAAGAGTAGTAAAAATTGAAGGGGACCAGGGAAGGTTGCCCTATGCTTTGGAAAAGAATACCTGTACGGTTGCCATTACCGCCATGCTTAAGAAGTTGGACTTCACTGGTGGTTTGGATGTGGAACTGATCAAAGGACTTCCCCTCGGAAGTGGGATGGGTTCAAGCGCTGCCAGTGCGGTGGCGGCATTGGTTGCCGCGAATCATCTGCTTGGAAACCCCTTTTCCAAACTTGACTTACTGCCCTTTGCCATGGAAGCAGAAGCCATCGCATGCGGAGCCGGGCATGCGGATAATGTTGCCCCGGCACTTTTGGGGGGATTTGTTTTGATCAGGGGCTATGAACCCCTGGACGTAATCAGGTTAAATGTGCCTTCGGGCCTTTATTGTACTTTGGTACATCCCCACCTAGAATTAAACACAGCTGATTCCAGGAGTGTGTTGAAGAAAAATGTTTCCCTTAAAGATGCAATCATTCAATCGGGGAACATTGCCGGATTGGTGGCAGGCCTATTTCAGGAGGATATGGAATTAATCAGCCGCTCCCTTAATGATGTAATTGCTGAGCCTTTCCGCTCTGTCCTTATTCCTGGCTTTGATGAAGTTAAGGAGGGGGCCAAGGAAGCAGGGGCTTTGGGTTGTGGCATTTCAGGTTCAGGGCCTACCTTGTTTATATTGTCCCCTAATGAATCCATTGCTTGGGAAGTAAGCCGAATCAGTCAAAAGGTGTATGATAAGATAGGTTTACCCGTGGACCTTTATGTTCCTGCCATTAATACAAAAGGGGCTTTCGTAATGGAAGAAGAACAAGAGTAGTATCAAGAACCAAAAACCAAGAACCAAAAATCAAAAATCAAGAATCGAATCTCAGATTTCAGGTCTCAAGACCCAAGACTGTTAAATAGAATCAAGTTAAAACCAATGAAGTTTTATAGCACCAATAATGCTGATCATGTTGTTTCCCTCAAGGAAGCAGTGACCAAAGGATTGGCTCCGGATCAGGGGCTTTATATGCCAGTGGAAATCCCTGAAATGTCAGGGGATTTTCTTGAAAGGATGCATCAGCTTTCGTTTCGGGAAATAGGGTATGAGGTCATCAAAGCTTTCTTCTCAGAGGATCTGACTGAGGGGGAGATCAAGGAGCTGATAGATCATGCCATTCAATTTGATGCCCCATTGGTGGATATAAATGAAGGGGTATATGCACTTGAGTTGTTTCATGGACCTACCTTGGCTTTTAAGGATTTTGGGGCAAGGTTCTGTTCAAAATTGATGAGTTTGCTTTTGGACAACCAGAAGGTAAAGATTCTGGTGGCTACTTCAGGAGATACTGGAAGTGCGGTAGCCAATGGCTTTTATCAAGTGCCGGGTGTAGAGGTAATCATTCTTTATCCTGCCGGAAAAGTCAGTGAGCTTCAGGAAAAGCAGTTTACTACATTGGGAGGCAACATTTCAGCATTAGAGGTCCAAGGGGTTTTTGATGATTGTCAAAAAATGGTCAAGGAAGCCTTTTTGGATAAGGAGCTTAATGAACAAATGCTGCTGACTTCTGCCAATTCCATTAACATAGCCCGTTGGATCCCTCAATGTCTATATTATTTCTATGCCTATTCGAGGTTGCCCAAGAACAATAAAAAGATTGCATTTGCCGTGCCTAGCGGTAATTTCGGTAATTTGGCTGCAGGTATTTTGGCAGAAAGGATGGGATTGGGGATCGATTCCTTTGTGGCGGCTACCAATGCGAACGATGTGGTTCCCGATTACCTAAAGGGCAATCCATTTCAGGCACGGCCTTCAGTTCAAACCATAAGCAATAGCATGGATGTCGGCAATCCCAGCAATTTTTATAGGCTCCTGGCTTTGTACGGTGGGGATGAAGATCTATTAAAATCCAAGGTTAAAGGTTTTGCCTATACCGATGGGCAGACTAAGGAAAGCCTGAGAAAAGTAAAAGAAGAGACAGGATATACCATGGATCCTCATGGTGCCGTAGCATACCTTGGATTGCAAGACTTCTTGAAAGACCATTCCGGGTATAAAGGGGTATTCCTGGAAACTGCCCATCCGGGCAAATTCAACAAGGTGGTGGAGGAGGCTTTGGGAACACCTTTGGAATTGCCTGAACGGTTAGCGTCGTTTCTTCATGGAACCAAAAAAGTAGAACAGTTGGAAAACAGCTATGGGGCCTTTAAGAAATTTTTGTTTTCCAAAAGGTAAAAAGCTAAGAAAAGGCAATAAAAAAAAGGGCTGGACGCTGTCAAATATGCAGGAACAGTAAAGTTCAAAGAAGAAGGGTTAGCCTTACAAAAGCGATTAAGGGATTAGTGGGAATAAACCCCTGCTAGGCGTAGATTGTATCTACGCCTTTTTATTTTTTGGAATTTGCAATTCTTTTTCCTAATTCGTATTCATCTACCGCAAGAAATAACCCCACACCCTAAACCGCCGGCTAGGTGTAGGTACTATCTCATACCCAGAGGGGGAAGCCCTTAACGGATGTTAGCAGACAGAAAAAGGCTATGTTACTTGCTATTAACTTGCTCCTCAAATAATTCATCTAACTTTTGATAAAATTAGTTACCCTCCCCCCCAAACATTTGGATATAGCTGTGCTTGTAAAGGCAGGTACAGGCTTTCCTGTTTCTAATTCATTGATTCGACCTTTTCCCGGTTTTTCTCTTCCCAAATCTTCATTTTTTCTTCAAATTCCTTGATCCGTGGAGCATTTTCTTTTTCCCATACTTTCATTTTGTTCTCAAATTCTTTCATTTTGGGAGCAATGGCAGCTTCCCAGGTTTTTTCATGCTCCTTCATTTTTTCCCCCCATACTTTCATCTCAGTCTCAAATTTTTTCATGGCTTCACCATGCTTCTCTTGCCAGTTTTCCATTTTCCCTTCAAATGCCCGGGAAAATACCTCCATATTCTGCTCTAGTTTGGCCAATGCTGATTTTAAGGTCTCGACCCTGGCTTTGGCTTTGGGGGAATTGTCACCCTTCAATTTTTCCAGCTCGCTGGCAATCTTTTCTATACTATCTGCCTGTATTTTAATCTCCAGGTTTGGTAAGGAAAAGTTTTCTATGTTTACAGGGGGTACCGGGGGAAAATCCTTTAGGGACGGAAAATCAAAATTAAAATCCATCTGTGGAGCAGGGGTTAATTCCAACGAGGGCATGTCTGTCAGGTGGGGGCCTTTTGTCGATTTTACGGAGGGTATTGTATCTTGTTCGGCCGAGGCCATTACCACATGGTGGGGCTTAGAGGGGATAGTTTCCCTCCATGCAATATTCTGACTATTTATATGGGTCAGAAGGAGCGGCTCCTGATTGTGGTTGGAATCCGGGCCCTGTGCCCCCACCAAAAGGATGGTGCTTATAATTAAGGTTAAGATCATGGTAATGGTGATTAAAGGTGAAAGTTTAAGCGGAGGGGTAGATCTACCGAGTATCCGTTTTATGCGCTGAAGGGTAAGATTTCTGTCTGTGGAGGCAGCCAAAGCCATTTCTGGCGTACGGTAGGAGGAATGATTGGCTACTTCTGCCAGACCATAAGCAAGATCTTGTGGACGGATACCTATGGAAAGGGCCAGATCATCCGTGGCATTTTCCCGTTCTTCATGAATGACCGCATTGATCCACCAAAAGCAGGGATGAAAGAAAAAAAGTACTTCCAAGGTGGATTGAAAGAGATTGACCAAGTAATCATACCTTTTGATATGGGCCATTTCATGGGCAATAATGGCCTCCAATTGAGCTGGTTGAATAGATAAAGCCAGGCTGGTTGGAAGCAAAATGATAGGCTTGAACAGGCCGTAAGTAATGGGGACATGGACAAAGGGGCTTTTCAGTACCTTTACTTTTCTGAATATGCCTAATGAAGCGGTAAGGTTATTCACTTTTTTCAGTAGTAATTGGGAAACTGGTTCGTGATGTTTTTTGTGCAGCTGTTTCAGGTCGTTAATACTTCCAATTAACCTAAACAGATAAAACAAGGCTCCAAGTATCCACAAATTAACAAGGTAAGGAAGATGCTGTTCCAGCTGAGAGGGTAAGTAGTCTCCAAATACCTGACTGCCCAAGGCACTACCCTTATGTAAGGTGTGGGTGGAATTGATTTTATCCGTTTCTGGAAAATCAAATTTAAGGCTGGATGAAATGGCTGATTGGTTTTTATCATATTGCTGGAGATGGTGGATAAATGTCCAGCTACTCACGGAACAAATCAAAATCAAGGCGAACAATGCAGTTCCATATCGGAGGTTGGAGGCCTGTTTTGGAACTATCTTTAAAGTGAACCACAACAGTAGGCTGATCAAAAGGATCTGCCAAACAGAATGGGTCAGGGTCCAACCAATAGTTTTCAAGTATTTTTCTTCGATAAACAAGTGGGTAAAGTCCATTATTTCTCTTTTTCCAGTTGATCTAAAAACTCTCTGATTTCATTGATTTCCTCTTGGGAAGGTTTGCCCTGTCCCAATGCCTGCATGACCAGATTTTTGGCAGAGCCGCCAAAAGCCGTGGACATAAAACCCTTTAGCAAAGATTTTTGCGTATCTTTTTCTGCAATGGTGGCGGAATAGATATGGCTTCTGCTTTGTTCGTTCCGCTTTACCAAACCCTTGGTGAGCATAATCTGCATAAGCTTCAAAGTCGTCGTATAGCCGGTGCCTTTGGTTTCAGATAACCTTTCATGGATTTGACGGACGCTGGCCTCTTTTAATCTCCATAAAATGGATAAAATTTCCAGTTCTGATTCCGTGGGTTTTATGCTCATCACCATAGTACGATTTATTTCGTAGTAAATATATACGATGAGTTTCGTATAAGCAAATTTTTCGATAAAAAATTCTGGATTTTTTTATCGGTTATCGGTGTTCTTTATCTCCGCTCTTTTATTAATTTTGTGACAATATGTGTTTAATATCATTTAATTGGCTTGATCATCCCGTTTATAAATTGTCATTGGTCGCTAACAGGGACGAATTTTTTGACAGACCAACCTCTTCCCTGCATTTATGGCCTACTGGCTTTTATGCGGGAAAAGATATTAAGGGCGGAGGCACTTGGATGGGCTTTCATCCAAAAGGAAAATTTGCGGCTTTGACCAATTACAGGAACCTGCATAGCCGAAAAGAAAATCCAATATCCAGAGGGAACCTGGTCAAAGGATTCTTGGAAAATGAGGAGAATCCTTTTGAGTACCTTAGCCGGATTCAAAAAAAAATGGATCGATATGATGGTTTCAATCTTTTGGTAGCCAATGGGGAGGAAATGGGTTATTTGTGTAATTACCGCCAAGGTGTGGAAAAAGTAAGTCCTGGAGTGCACGGGATCAGCAATGCTTTTCTGGATACCCCCTGGCCAAAAGTGGAGATGGCCAAATCCGATCTTCAGGATTTGATTGCGAAAGATGAAATCAATGTGGATGCTTTAATGGAATTGGTTCAGTCAAGGTCCTATGCACCAGATGAGCGGCTTCCCAAAACGGGTATTTCTTATGAAATGGAAAGGATCTTATCCGCTCAGTTTATCAGGAAGGGAGATGAATATGGCACAGTAAGTACTTCTGTGGTCCTTTGGAAGCATGATGGGAATGTTGTCATAAAAGAAAAAGTGACAATGCCCTTGGAAGAAGTACAAAAACAATTCAGAATTATCCATCCTGCATAAGTGATGGTTATAGGATTTTGATGATGGAAGCTCTTCTGTTGATTTACCATTGATTTTTTTAGGTGTCTTTAGAAACAAGGGCGAACTCAAAAGATAAATAAATGTTTAAGATATATGAAAAAATTAGACGTTTTGATAATCGGTGCGGGACCTATAGGATTGGCCTGTGGGATTGAAGCAGAAAAATACAATGTGGATTATTTGATTCTGGAAAAGGGGACTTTAACCAATTCATTATTTAATTATCCCGTCAACATGACTTTTTTTTCCACCTCCGAAAAGCTGGAAATGGGTGATATTCCTTTCATGTCCATCCACAAGCAGCCGAACAGGACGGAGGCTTTAGAATATTACAGAAGAGTTGCCAAGCATTACGATTTGAAGATCAACCTTTACGAGGAAGTTTTAAAGCTGGAAAAGAAAGGGGAAGGATTTTTAATTAAATCTTCGAAGAGGGAATACCTGGTGGAGAAAATTGTTTTGGCTTCAGGTTTTTATGATTTGCCAAATAATATGAATATCCATGGAGAAGACCTTCCAAAAGTAAGCCATTATTATAAGGAGCCCTGGCCTTATATCGGGCAAAAGATCATAGTGGTAGGCGGGGGAAATTCTGCGGTGGACGTAGCCCTCGAAACCTGGAGAAAAGGGGCGGAAGTAACCTTGGTGATAAAGGAAAGTGAAGTGGATAGGACGGTCAAATATTGGGTGCTTCCCGATATAGAAAACAGGATAAAGGAAGGCTCCATCAAAGCTTATTTCAATACCACCATCAAGGAAATAGGGGAAAATGAGGTAGTGCTTCAAACCTCCAATGGGGAAAAAACCCTTGAAAATGATTTTGTTCTGGCCATGACAGGTTATCGTCCCAATTATAAATTACTGGATCAACTAGGGGTGGAATTGACTTTGGACGAGAAAAGAAGGCCTTGTTTTGATGATGAAAGCCAAGAATCCAATGTCCCTGGATTATATCTGGCGGGAGTGGTTTGTGGAGGATTGAATACAAGAGAGTTTTTCATTGAAAACACTATTGATCATGCCAGGGCGATATTTGAGGATATCATGGCGAAAAGAAAAACAGTGTTGAAATAAAAAACACCGACCTCCCTAAGCCTGAAGGGCTTGAACGCAGTTGCTTATAGCTGTAAGATTGGACTTTTGAAAGTAATCCACAAAATTTAGGTTATGGAATAAACAAATCCACAAACTCGAATTTTTGTCCGTCAAACAGCCCCTTGTCGCTGAGCTTGAGGTCGGGAATGACCAGTAAGGCCATAAAACTTAAAGTCATAAAGGGCGACTGAAGTGTGGATCCCATTTCCTTTGCCATCCTGTCAATAGCGGTGTATGCCTTAGCCACTTCATAGCCATCCTCTGGGGACATGATGCCGCCTACCGGCAGGGGAAGTAATTTTTCTTCCTGCGACCGAACGGCAGAAATACCTCCCTTAGCTTCCACCAACAGATTGACAGCCCTTGTTATGGAACGATCATCGATTCCCACCGCAATGATATTGTGGGAATCATGCCCTACGGAAGAAGCAATAGCTCCTTCTTTTAATCCAAAATTTTTGATAAATGCAACAGCTGGTGGGGAATTGTGGTAACGATTGACCACAGTGATTTTAAGGATGTCGGCCTCTACATTGGAAAGTGCCCAGCCATTGACCACTTTTATTTCCCCTATGGCTTCCGGGGTGATCAATTGGCCGTCCAAGGCCTGGATGGCCCTTACTTTTTGGCCCTTGGCCTTGATTTGAAAATCCGTGATTTCTTTTTTAGGTATTTGGAAATTGTTGATGATTTTATTTTCGATGGAGGAAATTAAGGTCTTTCCGTTTTCGGCCACCTTTTCCCCATTGATGAAAGTTTGGATAACCTCAAAATCAACCAAATTTTTTACCAGTATAAAGTCTGCCCAATCGCCCTGCTGCAATTGGCCGACCTTCAGCTTGTAATGTTTGACCGGGTTAAGGCACGACGCTTTTAGCACTGAAAAAACATCTTTTCCTTTGGCTACGGCCCGTGCCACCAGTTGGTTGATATGCCCCAAAGCCAGGTTGTCGGGATGTTTATCGTCAGAGCAGAACATGATCTGGTCGGCATGATCATCGATCAGGTCAATGAGGGCCTCAAAGTTTTTGGCGGCACTGCCTTCCCTGATGGCGATTTTCATGCCCAGTTTAATTTTTTCCAAGGCCTCCCCGGCCGTAAAGCATTCATGATCGGTGGTTATCCCAGCGGATACATATTTTTCCGCCCATTTCCCCTTTAGTCCCGGTGCATGCCCATCCACCGGTTTGCCATATTTCCGGGCCAGGGCGATCTTCTCCATAACCACCGGATCCCTGTGGATTGTCCCGGGCCAATTCATCATTTCGGCCAGATAGGCCACCTCTTCCCGGCTCAACAAATCCTCGATATCCCCCGGGCTGATTTCCCCTCCTGCTGTTTCGAAGGGTGTGGCAGGTACACAGGAGGGTGCGCCGAAATAAAATTTAAAGTTCACCTGCTTGCCATTGTCGATCATGTATTCTACCCCTTTCATGCCACAGACATTGGCTATTTCATGCGGATCCGATACAGTGGCTACCGTACCATTGACTACCGCCAAGCGTGCAAATTCGGAAGGGACCAACATGGAGGATTCCACATGCACATGGGCATCTATAAAACCGGGGAGCAGGTAATGGGACGGTGCGGTATCCACCTTTTCAATGGAAGCAATGCGTTGGTTTTCGATGGAGATCCGGGCAGGGTAAATATCCCGGTTCTGGATATCGACGTAGTGACCGGAAATGGAAAAGTGTTTCATGTCAAAGAGGTGATTAATCAAAGTTTAAGTCAAAGGTAAAAAATAATGGTAGCCTTAATACGTCTATTTATTCACCTCAAAAGAAACACTTTCCACAGCAACCAATTTTACCGCCTTTGAAAAGTCTGGGTGCAAGGGATTGATCAACAGATTATGCTCCTGTGGATATCTCGAAAATGGGATGCGACAGGAAGGAACTTTGAGTACAGGGGAAACCAATCCTTTGGCCCATTGGGTCCCAAATTCCTGAGTGGAATAGGGATATGGCCTTTTCTTCCAGTTGGAAGGAAGATCATTTACATCCAGATAGGGAATTTCTCCCGAAATTTCTAAAGTAACTAAATTCCAGGAAGAAGAACTGACCACTGATCCCTTTATGCTAAGCAGTTCCAAAAAATTTAAAGCACAGCAATTACAACTGTAAACCATTGGTGTACCAACACTATTCCAACGGCCTCCGCCCAGACCATATCCCAAGGGTATTCTTCCCAAAACATCTTCTATGAGCCTAAAAAACTCCACTTAAACAAAATTCCCCCATGAAATTGCCTCCAAAGCACTATCCACCAGCTCCAGTCCGTAAGGATCTTTCATCATGTCTATAGGCTTTTGGTCTCCTAAAGCATAATTTACGGTGTATAACCACTTGCTGAAGTGCTCCTCTGAACCGAATATCCTGACTCCTTTGGCTATAATCCTATCCATATCCATCATCGCTTTGGTCAATAACTTACTTAACTTTCTGTCTTCTTTTTTCCAGCGGAAAAGTGTGCTGGGATCAACTTCCATCACCTCTGCCACATCCTGCTGGCTAAAACCCAAATAATCAAACATGGGCTGGGTTGCCATAAAATCCATCCCTTTTCCATAGGGATCTTTTTCTTCCATGGCCATGGAGGTGGGATCGGGAAAAAAATATTGGGAGGGAATGGATAGTTTTATGGTATTTAAAACCTGACCTCCTTCCCCCATGATCTTCCAGGAAACAGGTTTGTTTTCTTTTTTTGAAGCAGATTGGTTGGAAAATGTTTTCATCTGGTGTGTGATTGCATTTGCGATATAAGTATACGGCTTTTGCAATGTTTTGTTTATGTTTTTTCTATTTATTTGCAGAACCTGAGGTTTCATCCGTCCTGAGAAAACTACGGGCCTCTATTAAGATAAATTTCTGAGGCGAATAAATGGACAAAATCAGACATATTTCATTAGCAAATCCAAATATTTCCTGTCCAGCTTATGTCCATACCAATCTTCATAGCCCACATCTTCCCGTCCAGAATCGAGTATTCCAAAAGTTCCCACAAATTCTCAAATACCAAAGCCAATCCCATGCTCATGTAAAATATTTCTACGGTTGGTGTCAGGCTGGATTGGCATGGGGCTATAAGGGAAATTGGTTTAAGTCCTGAATTTAAAAAAGATATAGAGGAATGCACCGAAAATTATAGAAAAGGAACTTTTTTTTAAGATTAATCAGTAATTGGTGTGATTTTTAGAAATATTTGGTGCAAAATTGGTGAATGTTATGACTATAAACCGATTCCTGTTCTAAAAAGTGCCAGATGCCCCTTTCTTGCCCCGATAGATTTAATTGATAACTTTGCAATGCTTTATTTAAACATATTTTAATCCGCTAATCAAAATCATCACTTTTATCAATTTGAGATTCTAAGTGATAACAATCCTTCCTACGCATGAAGAGAACAATACTTGACCGAACCTTAGAACCCATAAACAAATTTTTGCACTTTGAAAATTCAGGAGGCATAGTTTTATTTTTATCGGTGTTTGTTGCAATTATCTGGGCAAATTCACCCTGGAGTGAAGAATATCACCATCTTTGGGAAATACCTTTTAGTATTGGCATTGGAAGCGGTATATTGACATACTCCATCCATCATTGGGTGAACGATGGGCTTATGGCCATGTTCTTTTTTGTAGTGGGGCTGGAACTGAAGCGTGAAATTATAGCAGGCGAACTTTCTTCTTTCAATAAAGCTATTCTGCCCATGGCAGCCGCGCTGGGAGGGATGCTGATTCCTGCCTTTTTTTATTTTCTCATAAACAAAGGCCAACCCTCTATAGATGGATGGGGTATTCCAATGGCAACAGATATTGTTTTTGCATTAGCGCTTATTTCCCTGGCAGGGAAAAAAGTGCCTCTTACCGCAAAGGTTTTTCTGGTTGCCTTAGCTACTGTGGATGATTTGGGTGCGGTTCTGGTCATCGCTTTCTTTTATAGCTCAGAGCTATCTTTCTTAAGTCTTGGTTATGGGCTTGCTTTATTAAGTTTACTCATGATCGCCAACGCTTTAGGGGTAAGGAACACGCTGTTCTATGCACTGATTGGTATTGGAGGGGTATGGTTGGCTTTTTTTCTTTCGGGCGTACATGCTACTATAGCTGGGGTGCTTGTAGCATTTGCTATACCGGCAAGGACTAAGATAGATGAATCATCGTACTCAACTAGCCTTAATAGCTTGGTAGTTGAATTTGATCAGGAGAATCCCTCCAGAGGTCCTTTGATGACCCAGAAACAACATCGGATCATTGAGAAGGTTAAGAATATAAGTGCTGATGCCCAGACACCTTTACAGAAAATTGAAGTGGCTTTACATCCCTGGGTAACTTTTTTAGTTATTCCACTCTTTGCCCTTTCCAATTCCGGTGTGGAAATTGGAGCAAATTTCCTTACCGATCTTATCAATCCAATTAGTATAGGGATTATAATTGGTTTGACAGCCGGAAAGTTGATTGGGATCTTACTTTTCACCTGGGTGCTGGTAAAATCCAGGATAGCAAGACTTCCGGAGAATTTTACCTGGACCCATATTGCAGGAATAGCTTTATTAGCTGGTGTGGGTTTCACGATGTCTCTCTTTATTACCGCTCTTGCTTTTAAAGACCCTCTAATGATTGATCAAGCTAAATATGGAATATTAATAGCCTCTGTCATTTCCGGAACCCTTGGTGTGCTCGTCCTAAAAAGCGTAAAAACATAACCATACAAGTTTGAGAATGAAGAAAATTGTAATTGCCATTGATGGGTTTTCTGGGTGTGGAAAGAGTTCTACAGCAAAAGCTGTCGCTAAAATATTACACTATACCTATATCGATTCCGGGGCCATGTATCGGGCAATTACCCTTCATTTTTTAAACCGGTTCACCAATCTCACCAATCAGAAAGAAATTCAAAAAGCATTGGATACTTTTAAGGTGGAGTTCCATAAGGAAGCAGGGACAGGGAATCAGTTGACCTTCTTAAATGGATTAAAGGTGGAGAAGGAAATAAGATCCATGAAAGTGTCAGGAATGGTAAGTGAAGTAAGTAAGATTAAAGAGGTTAGAAAGGAATTAGTTGCCCAGCAAAAACGTTTGGGTAGACATAAAGGGGTTGTCATGGACGGTAGGGATATTGGCACGGTAGTTTTTCCGGATGCTGAACTCAAGGTTTTCATGACCGCGGATTTGAGCATCAGGGCAGAGCGCCGGCAATTGGAAATCCTCGAAAGAGGCCAGCTGGTTAAATTGGAAGCGGTCATCAAAAATTTGAATGAAAGGGACTTGGCTGATTCTACCAGAAAGGAAAGTCCCCTGGTAAAAGCGGAAGATGCTTTGGAAGTAGATACCAGTTTTTTGACTCTTGATGAGCAGGTTTCCAAAATTGTGGAGATGGCCAAAGAAAAAATTGTAGTTTAAATAAGTAGATATGGAAGTTTCTATAGATAAGAATTCAGGGTATTGTTTTGGGGTAGAATTTGCCATTAAAATGGCAGAGGATGAGATGGAGGAGGCTAACCGCCTGTATTGCCTCGGGGATATTGTCCATAATGACATGGAAGTGGAACGGCTTGGTAAAAAGGGGCTGGTGGTGATTACCCGGGAAGAACTTCAAAACCTAAAGGATTGCAAGGTGCTTATCCGGGCCCATGGAGAGCCTCCGGAAACTTACAAGACAGCCATTGAGAACAATATAGAACTTATAGATGCTTCCTGTCCGGTAGTTTTAAAGCTTCAACATAGGGTCAAGAATGCTTTTGACAAAATGGAGAAGGAGCAGGGGCAGATTGTAATCTACGGTAAAAAAGGGCATGCCGAGGTTATTGGGCTCACCGGGCAGACGCTGGAAAAGGCCCTTATTGTCATGGAGGATAAGGACCTGGATCAAATTGATTTTTCCAAACCGGTGACACTTTTTAGCCAGACCACCAAAAGCACCAAAGGGTTTTATGATTTAAAGCAAAAAATTGAGGGACGCATGAGGGCTGCGAAAGGAAGTGTGGAAGCCGTCGATTTTAATGCGAATGATTCCATTTGCCGGCAGGTTTCTAACAGGGAACCCCACATGAGAAAATTCGCGACCGAAAATCAGGTAATAATTTTTGTTGCAGGGAAAAAAAGCTCCAATGGTAAAGCACTCTTTGAAGTTTGCAAGCAGCAAAATGAAAGAAGCTACTTTGTGGAGAATGAGAGCGAAATCAATGAAGAGTGGTTTAAGCCGGAATATAAGGTGGGTATATGTGGTGCCACATCCACTCCTATGTGGTTGATGGAGCGGATTAGGGATCATGTTAAGTCCATAGAAAAATACCGGTTATCCACGCTTTCATAAATTCATGAACAACTTTCCATTATCAACTTCCCCTTCTAACTGTAAATATTAGAAGAAAAATCTTCTTATAACTAATGTATTTTACTAGATTTGAGGCGTTTTTCAAAGGACTCTATAGTTTCAAAATTTAAATATGTCAAAATTAGTAAAGCTTAAGAAGGGGTTTAATATTAAGCTCGCTGGGAAGGCTGAAAAGCAGTTTGTTGATTTCCAGTCGGCCAAGACCTTTGCGGTGAAGCCTACAGACTTTATAGGGATACAACGTCCTAAAGTTCTTGTAAATGAAGGGGATATCGTAAAGGCAGGAACTCCGATCCTCATGGATAGGAAGCTGGAAAGTGTATTTTATTCAGCACCTGTTTCCGGCGAAGTTGTGGAAATAAAGAGGGGAGAAAAGAGAAAATTACTTGAAGTAAAAATCCTGGCAGATCTGGAAATCAGTTACGAACAGTTTGATAAATTCCCGGAAGGGGATATCCAATCAGTGAGTAAAGAGCAAGTAATTGAGCAAATCACCAAAGGGGGCGTATGGCCCCAACTTATTCAAAGGCCTTTTGGTATAGTGGCTGACCCTGAAGATGAACCAAAAGCCATTTTTATTTCCGGTTTTGATACGCACCCTTTGGCTCCGGATTTGGGCTTCACGCTCCAGGGCCAAGAACGCTATTTTCAGGCAGGAATTGAGGTGTTGAAAAGATTGACTACCGGAGTGGTTCATTTGAACTTAGAGGATTCATCTGAAACTGCCCCTATATTCACCAATGCGAAAAACGTTCAGATCAACAGGTTTTCCGGAGCCCACCCAGCAGGGAACGTAGGGGTTCAGATTCACCATATCGACCCGATCAATAAGGGGGACATTGCTTGGACGGTAAGTCCTTTTGGCGTGGTCCAGATCGGCAAATTATTTCTGGAAGGGATTCATGATGCATCCAAAATCATAGCCATCACCGGATCAGAAGCCAGGAAAACAGGCTATACTAAAACCTATGCAGGTGCTTGCGTCGATAAATTAGTGGCCGGCAATACCAAATCAGAAAACATAAGGGTAGTATCAGGCAATGTCCTAACGGGAGAAAAAATACTTCGGGATGGATATTTAGGCTATTATCACAATCAAATCACCATCATAGCGGAGGGGGATTATTACGAATTTATGGGATGGGCCAAACCTACAACGGGAAGGCTTAGTTACCATAGGGCATTGGGATTGTTCTCTTTTTTATCTCCCGACAAAGAATTTGTCCTTGACACCAATACCAGGGGTGAGGAGCGGGCATTTGTACAGACGGGAGTATTTGAGAGTGTTACCCCTATGGATATTTATCCCGTTTTCCTGCTTAAAGCCATCATGGCAGAAGATTATGATGAAATGGAAGAATTGGGGATTTTTGAAGTGGTTGAAGAGGATTTGGCACTTTGCGAATTCATAGACGTTTCCAAGCACCCGGTTCAGCAAATAATCAGGAAAGGAATTGAACTAATTCAACATAGTTAATATATATGAAATTTCTACGTGATCTGTTAGATAAACAAAAGCCGCTTTTCCAAAAAGGCGGAAAACTTGAGAGTCTATATTATTTATATGAGGCGGGTGAGACTTTTATGTTTTCACCCAATCATACGACAAGCATAAAAGGTGCCCAAGTTAGGGATGCCATTGATTTGAAAAGATTGATGATCACTGTTGTGATCTCGATGATTCCCTGTCTGTTGTTTGGCATGTATAATGTTGGTCATCAGCATTTTCTTGCGGTGGGTGAAGCAGCTACCTTTGGAGATAAATTCCTTTTGGGATTGGAGTTGGTGTTGCCTATTGTAATTGTAGCTTATGCGGCCGGTGGGATAGTAGAGGCGGTGTTTGCTGTTGTGAGAAAACACCCCATTAATGAAGGTTTTTTGGTGACAGGGATGTTAATCCCTTTGATCGTCCCCCCTACAATCCCATTGTGGCAGGTGGCTTTGGCCACTGTTTTCGCAGTAGTTATTGCCAAGGAAGTATTTGGCGGAACGGGTATGAACGTCCTCAATGTAGCCATGTCGGCCAGGGCTTTCTTATATTTTGCCTATCCTGCACAAATTTCAGGAGACCAGGTTTGGACCTATCTTGGGGACAAGACCCCGGTAGATGGATTTTCCGGAGCTACCGCATTAGGAGTGGCTTACCAGGCCAATATGGATGGAGAGACAGCGACTTATGCTTTGGATGCCCATAATGCCGGTGTCGCGGACAATTTGTTCAGTTTCTCAAATATGTTCATGGGGTTCATTCCAGGTTCCATTGGAGAAACTTCGGCATTAATGGTGTTAATAGGTGCGGCCATATTGATCGGTACCGGAGTAGGTAGCTGGAAGGTGATGTTAAGTGCTTTTGCGGGGACTTACCTCATGGCGCTGGCAATGAATTTATTGGCAACAAATGAATACATGGCTTTGCCAGCCCATTACCACCTGGTAATGGGGGGGGTCGCTTTTGGTATTGTATTTATGGCCACTGATCCGGTAACAGCTTCACAAACTGAATTTGGAAAATGGATATATGGTTTTCTCATCGGGATATTAACTGTTATCATTAGAGTGACCAATCCGGCATATCCAGAGGGAATAATGCTGGCCGTTCTATTTATGAACGTGTTCGCTCCACTTATTGATTTCTATGTAATAAAAGCAAACAAGAAAAGGAGGTTACAACGTGCAACAGTCTAACATTTACATTATAACATTTTCTATTATCCTGACAGTTGTTATAGGATTTCTGCTTTCCGGGACCTCTCAATTGTTGGCCCCAATTCAAAGGGAGGCAATAGCGCTGGATACCAAAAAGCAGATTTTGGGAGCGGTGATGAGTGCGGAAGAGATTTCTGCCATGGCTCCGGAGGAGATCTCTGCCTATTATGAAAACACCATTGCGTCTACCGTAGTAAACATTGAAGGAGAGGAGGTCACGGAAGAAGAAGGATCATCTGTAACCGCAGAGGCAGTCGATATCGGGAGAAATTATAAAAGAGTTCCAGAGGACAGGGTATATCCGGTGTTTATCTACCATGAAGAAGGTAACCCTGACAATATCACTTCTTATATCTTTCCCTTATATGGAGCAGGTCTTTGGAATGCGATTTGGGGCTATTTGGCTTTGCAGCCTGATTTGGATACTGTAGAAGGAGTCACTTTCTCCCATGCGGGTGAAACTCCGGGATTGGGGGCCAGAATTACAGAAGATGAAGTTCAAAATAGATATCAAGGTAAAGAAATCTGGAATGAAAGTGGTGAATTGGAATCAGTGACTATGGAGAAGGGTGAAGGAAATGATTATTCTGAGGACCCCCATTCAGTTGACGGCTTGTCAGGGGCTACCATTACCGCTGTGGGAGTCAATAATATGCTAAAAAATTATTTAGGATATTATGAGGCTTATATTACCAAAGTGAAGGAAGAATCCCCGGAAAAAGTGGCCTCTATTAATTAATGTACCACGTCTCAACCTATTAAATAATGAGTGCAGAAGCAGTAGAAAAGAAAGAAATAAAAAAGCCCGCCGAGGAGCTTTTATCCAAGAGAAGAAAAAGAATTGTTACCGATCCTTTGGTAGATAATAACCCCATTACCATTCAGGTACTGGGGATTTGTTCTGCATTGGCCGTCACTACACAGATGCAGCCTACTATGGTCATGGCATTATCGGTAATTTTTGTAATGTCGATGGCTAACCTGGTCATTTCAATTATGAGGAACAAAATTCCTTCCAGGATTAGGATCATTGTACAATTGGCTGTAGTGGCAACTTTAGTTACTTTGGTAAGTGAAGTATTGAAGGCATTTTCCTTCGATATGTATAAACAGCTTTCTGTATTTATTGGCTTGATCATTACCAACTGTATCGTGATGGGTAGATTGGAAGCATTTGCCATGGGGAACAAGACTTATGACTCTGTATTGGATGGCTTTGGCCAAGCTTTAGGCTATTCCTGGATCATCCTTGCCGTTGCTTTCTTCAGGGAGATTTGGGGTTCAGGGACTTTCTTTGGATTTCCTCTATTTGATACAATGGCTGGATGGGTTGGATCGGATAGCCTTGCTACTAACGGTTTAATGGTGTCCCCTATTGGAGCCTTTTTAATTCTTGGGTTAATTATCTGGGTTCAGCGCACCATGACCAACTATGTTGAACAATAAAATATTATAAAAGATGGAATTAATTAATCTTGGAATCAGATCAATATTTATAGAAAATATGATTTTCGCCTACTTTTTAGGGATGTGTTCTTTTCTGGCTGTTTCCAAAAAAGTAAATACGGCAATGGGATTAGGATTTGCCGTAATATTCGTATTGGGGATCACAGTTCCTTTGAATTGGCTTTTGTATGAATATGTTTTGAAAGAAGGCGCTTTAAGTTTTTTGGGGGCAGGCTTTGAGACCATTGACCTTAGCTTTCTTCAGTTGATCATTTTTATTGCTATTATTGCAGCGTCAGTTCAATTGGTGGAAATGGTGGTGGAAAAATTTTCTCCCGCCCTGTATGGGGCCTTAGGAATCTTTCTTCCCTTGATAGCGGTAAACTGTGCGATCCTGGGAGGCTCCCTATTTATGGCACAGAGAGACTATACCCTTGCTGAAGCTTCAGTATATGGAATATCATCTGGTATAGGCTGGCTGTTGGCCATTATAGCTTTGGCTGCCATCCGTGAAAAGTTAAAATATTCTAATGTACCCAATGGATTAAAAGGACTTGGCATTACCATGCTTATCACTGGCCTTATGGGAATTGCCTTTATGAGCTTTATGGGCATTGAACTATAATGCACTTATCATATTTCATTTAAAAAAGGCCTTGTCAATCTTTGACAGGGCCTTTTTTAACTTTAAAGAAGAAGGTATTGGTATTTATTGGACATTAACAAACAACCATTGAACGATGAACCACACTCATAAAAAAATAATAAACTATTTCTTTAGGGGCCTTCTTTTTGTAGCTCCTTTGGCTATTACTTTTTATATACTGATTTTGGTTGTCCAATTTTTGGACAGCTTGATACCCTTGCCGATTCCTGGTCTTGGGCTTTTGATTGTTTTTGCATTTATTACCTTTATAGGCTATACGGCCAGCATGTTGATTACCCAGCCAATTTATGAGATGTTGGAACAATGGCTGATAAAGATTCCTTTGGTGAATATTCTTTATACCAGCATCAAGGACCTGATGTCCGCTTTTGTTGGGGATAAGAAAAAATTTAATACCCCGATCATAGTCAAATTATCAGAGAATATGTTCCGACTGGGGTTTATGACACAAGATGATTTGTCGGTGTTGGAGGAGGAGGATTTGGTAGCAGTATATTTTCCCCATTCTTATAATTTTAGCGGCAATTCCTATTTAGTGCCACGGCAAAATGTCAGGATACTTAAAAATGTGAACAGCACTGAAGTGATGAAATTTATTATATCAGGTGGGGTGTCCGATTTGCATTTATATGAAAAGGATCAAAAAAGCACGCCATAGGTAGTTATTAAGACAGTAATTCTTGTCACATCCTGAATTTAGTTAACTCTTGCCAAATTCTAAAGTCTTCCCATCCCTAAGTCCCATATCCCCCAGCCTTGTCTTAAATCTAGTTGAAAATTTTCCACTTAATACGTTTTCGTTCAAGCATAATACTGCCAGCTAGGGATAATTTTGATGGCTGCTTTGGGGCAATTTATTCAATTGCCGTTTGGCTTTAGCCAACGGTAAAATGGACAAGAATCCTTTGGCTTTAGCCACATTTTCCCGGATTGGCCTATAAATGGGGTTAAAGCCCAAATTTTTCCCCCATTCCTTTCCCCCGCCGAAGGACGGGGCAATAAAACCCCAGGCAATCTGAATCTTTTGTACCTTGTACTCTCTCCGGTCTTCCGGTTTTAATTAATTTGTACTTTCGGTCCAGGCCTTCGGTCTATTCCGCCACAAAAAATAAAAACACCAAGGTTTACATGATCAACCTTGGTGCTCTGGAAAATTGTCAAATATCATAATTGGGCATCCAATTTTTGAGCTAACACAGCCTTAGGAACTGCCCCAACTTGTTTGTCCACAATTTCGCCGCCTTTGAAGTAAAGTAAGGTTGGTATGCTTCTGATGCCAAATTTAGCGGCCACAGCTGGGTTGGCATCTACATCCACTTTACCAATCACGGCTTTACCATCATATTCTCCTGCAATTTCCTCCACTATCGGCCCGATCATCTTACAAGGTCCACACCACTCTGCCCAAAAATCAACCAAGAGAGGTTTTTCTGATTTTATTATTTCGTCAAAATTTGCGTCTGTAATTTCAATTGTTTTTGCCATTATTTGTTTAGTTTAGTTTTCTCTATTTTGAATCTATTAATAAAGTGGATTAAATTTTTTTTAGTTCCTATGCACACTTTTATTTTTACCGAACTCTTCCACCTGTTCCACCGCTTCCTCAGGCGATCTTGATACCTGTGCTTTTTTACATTCCATTAATTTTTGGCAAAAATTGGAATAATGGAAAGTGAAGGAAAGTACTTGGGAGGATACATTCCGTAATATTGGAAAACTGAAAAATGAGATAAGTCCCCTTCATTCCGCCTTTCCATAATATTCCAATTTAGTTCTGTATTTCCAAAATAAAAATGGTAATCAAGGATTATTCCCACTAGATAATCTTATAAATGACCTCTGGCAGCGTTTCCAATTCTTTGATCATCTCATTGGAGGGGTCAATATGGTATTTTGTGGACATGAGATCCAAGGTGAGATTCTCCTTTTTGTCGATCACATTGATAAATAGCTGTGCCTCCCCTTTATATTTTTGTGTTATTTCCTCCAGCTTTTCCATCAGATCGAACGTCAAATCATCCAAATCAATATGTATACGGATTCCCTTGATCATCCTGGAACGGACATCGTTGAGCAACATGATATGGTTGATCTTAAATTCAAATTCCCCCTCTTTCCATTTATTGGGATGTACTGAACCGGTGAGGTAAAGAAACCATCCGGTCATGAAATATTCTTTGAATTTTATATAATCTTCCCCAAAAATAAAAAAGGTATGCCCTCCCTGGTAATCCTCCATGGTAAGGGTCCCAAACGGTTTTCCCGTCTTGGTGGTCCTGTGGGCAAAGGAGGTGACTATTCCTGCTGCTTTTATATTTTCCCTTTTTGTTTTTAAAACCTCCATATTGGAGAATTCAGTTAAGGGGGTATTGGTAAAAGCGTCAAATTCTACTTTATACTGATCCAGTGGGTGTCCTGATATATATAGGCCCACGACTTCCTTTTCAATATTGAGCTGTTGTAACTGGCTAAAAGGCTCGATATGTTGGATACTTGGAACAGGCACCTCCATTTCCGGACCATTACCAAATAAGGAAACTTGGGAACTTTCAGCTTCCTGTATTACTTTTTGGGCATATTTCACAGCTTTTTCAAGTAAGGTCAACTCCCCTTCCGGAGCTTCAAGATATTGCCTCCTGTGGTGTTCCTTAAAACAGTCATAGCTGCCCGCCATGGCCAATGCTTCCAGGGTTTTCTTGTTTATCCCACGGTTTATCCTCTTGGTAAAGTCGAATATATTTAAATATTCGCCATTTTTTCCCCGTTCTTCAATAATGGCATGGACTGCTGCATTACCGGCCCCTTTTATGGCCACCAGACCAAACCGGATTTGACCATCCTTATTGACTGTAAAGCTTTCTCTGGATTCATTTACATCCGGGCCTAACACCTCCACACCCATTCTTTTGCATTCTTCCATGAAGAAGGTCACCTGAGCGATGTCATTCATATTGTTGCTCAATACCGAAGCCATATATTCAGCAGGGTAATGGGCTTTCAGATAAGCCGTTTGATAAGCAATCCAGGCATAACAGGTGGAGTGGGATTTGTTAAAGGCATAGGAGGCAAAGGCTTCCCAGTCTTTCCATATCTTCTCAAGTTTTTTCTTATCATGCCCTTTGGCTCCGGCCTGATCCACAAACTTTGGCTTCATTTTATCCAGCACATCTTTCTGCTTTTTACCCATGGCCTTACGCAGCACATCAGCTTCACCTTTTGTAAAGTCTGCCAGTTGCTGGGAAAGCAGCATCACCTGTTCCTGATAAACCGTAATACCATAAGTCTCCTTAAGGTATTCTTCCATGTCCGGCAAATCATAGGTAATGGGCTCTTGCCCATGTTTTCTTTTAATAAAACTTGGAATATACTCCAATGGACCCGGCCGGTATAGGGCATTCATGGCAATAAGATCTGCAAATACGGTAGGCTTTAATTCCCTCATGTATTTCTGCATGCCAGGGGATTCGTACTGGAAGATACCCACTGTTTCACCGCGCTGAAACAGCTCATAGGTTTTCTCATCATCTATCGTAAATTGCTCGGGATCCAGTCGGATGCCATGTCTTTCCTGAACGATTTTTACGGCATCTTTGATCAGGGTAAGGGTCTTCAATCCCAGGAAGTCCATCTTTAGCAATCCAGCATCTTCCACCACAGCATTATCAAACTGTGTACAATACATGTCCGAATCCTTGGCCAAAGCTACAGGTACAAAGTTCGTAATGTCTGAGGGGGTGATGATCACCCCACAGGCGTGTATCCCTGTATTTCGGACAGAACCTTCGAGCACTTGGGCCTGGTTGATCGTTTTGGACAAATCATCATTCCCTTTGGAAATGCGGATCAGTTCATAGGCTTTATCTACATTTTCGGAATTGTTCTTTAACTTGTTTGCCAATTTTGTGCGGTCATTGGCCAGGCCAAATAGGGCTTTCAACTTAATATCAGGCACCAGTTTAGCTAACCTGTCCGCATCGGATAAAGGGAGGTTTAATGCCCTTGCCGTATCCCTGATGGCTGATTTGGCTGCCATGGTACCATAGGTGATAATTTGGGCCACCTGGTTGGCCCCATATTTTTGTATGACATAGTCAATCACCTTCTGCCGGCCCCGATCATCAAAGTCAATATCAATATCAGGTAGGGAAATCCTGTCCGGATTAAGGAATCTCTCAAAAAGGAGGTCATATTTGATCGGATCTATGTCCGTAATTTGGATGCAATAAGCCACTGCGGAACCTGCTGCAGAACCCCTTCCCGGCCCAACGGCCACATCCATTTCCCGAGCTGCGGAAGTAAAGTCCTGAACAATCAGGAAATAACCCGGATATCCGGTCCGCTCAATGGTGGCCAGTTCAAAGTCAAGCCTTTCCCTGAGGACATCGGTAACCTCCCCATAGCGATGCTGGGCCCCGGCATATGTAAGGTGTCTGAGGTAGGCATTTTCGCCTCTTTTCCCTCCATCTTCCTCATCTCTTGGATCAATGAAATCTTGGGGAATACTGAAATTTGGCAGGAGTACCTCCCGGGTCAACTTGTAAACTTCTACTTTTTCAATGATTTCATTGGTAGTCTCAATGGCTTCAGGAAGATCATGAAAAAGCTTTTTCATTTCATCCGGGCTCTTGACATAGAACTCTTCATTGGGAAATCCATACCGGAATTCACGCCCCAATTTCCCAACATACTTTTTAGGTTTGGCATCAGGTCCCTGGATCTTTTCCCCATCCTTTACGCACAGCAGTATATCATGTGCCTTGGCATCTTCTTTTCGGTTGTAGTAGGTATTATTGGCGGCAAAGCATTTGACTTTATATTTTTCTGCAAACCTGATAAGTACCTCATTGACTTTTTCCTCTTCAGGAATCCCATGCCGGTTCAATTCCACATAAAAGTCCTGCCCAAATTGCTCTTTCCACCATTTAAAAGCTTCTTCTGCCTGGGTTTCCCCCACGTTCAGGATCAAAAAGGGAATCTCACCCCAAATGCCGCCTGTAGTAGCAATGAGATCCCCTTTATGTTGGATCAATAGTTCTTTGTCAATACGCGGTAAATAATAGAATCCTTCGATATTGGCATAGGAGGCCAGTTTGGCCAGATTATGGTAACCTGCTTTGTTTTTGGCCAAAAGGACGGTTTGAAATCCATCATCTTTTGTGGATTTGTTCTTTCGGTCCTTACATACATTGAATTCGCAACCTACTACTGGCTTTATTTCATGGGCAATGGCTTCTTTTACGAAATTAAAAGCCGCCATCATGTTGCCATGGTCGGTCATGGAAATGGCGGGCATATTAAATTCCTTGGCCCTTTTGATCAGGGAAGGGATTTCCGAAGTGGCCTGAAGGATTGAATATTGCGTATGAACATGTAAATGGGAAAAAGGAATATCCGCCATATCGGCAATGTCTGCCCCTTTGGCCTGTTTGATTACTTCTTGGGCGGCTTCTTTTTGCGTATCCCTGGCATGGACAAAATTGGCGGTATCCAGTTTCGGGGCTTCGTAAATCACTTCCTCAGGTTTTATCCCTTTTTCAGGGAGGAGCACCCTTTGCTTAATCAGGCCAAAAAAACATTTCGCAGTGGCAGCTACGTCATAAGCGGCATCATGTGCATCTTCAAAGGCAATGCCGTATAACCTGTGATGTAATTCGGTAAGAGTGGGCCACTTAAATTTACCGCCTTTTCCTCCCGGTATTGCACAAAAATTGGTGGAAAGGTCTTTGGTATCCAAAGCCTTCTTTTCAAGAAGGGAAGAGGGGGCTAATATCCGCAAAAACTCCGCCCCGCAAACCTTGATATCAAAGTCGATATTATGTCCTACCAGGTAATTTGCCTTTGTCACATCGGCCTGAAAGACCTGAAGGACCTTCTTCAAATCATGTCCTTCTTTTAGCGCACGCTCTGTAGAGATTCCGTGCACTTTTTCAGCATTATAGGGGATGGTAAAATTATCCGGCTTGACTATAAAGCTGTTGTTGGAGAGGAGTTTACCTTTTTCATCATGCAGCTGCCAGGCCAATTGTACCAACCTTGGCCAATTATCCAGGTCAGTCACCGGGGCATTGTAATCTCTGGGCAATCCGGTGGTTTCGGTATCAAAAATAATATACATGAATAACGTTAAATTTTTGGGAATTAAAATTAAGACGAAACTATGACATCTACTAAGTGGACGGCAGGAATTGTCGGGAATTTTTGATTTATATGTCTTTATGTAAATTATAGATCAATAAGAGAAAGGGATCAAAAGAAAAAATCCCTATCTTGAGTAATTACCGGGATACTATATCCTATGATAAGACCAAACTTAACCGATTCCCAGCAGGAATGCATGACAGGGGGATCAGGGTCATCGGCAGGGGAATCTGGTACATCGGTGTGGCCCATGTGGAGGAAGATATTGACCATGCTCTTACAACAGCGGAAGAAGTTTTGAGCATCATTTGAAACCATAAAAAAATAAATCATGAAAAATGTAAAAGCATACGCTTCGCAACAAGCAGACCAGGCATTAGGTCCTTATCAGTTAGATCGAAGAGAGCCTGGAGCGAAGGATGTAGAAATTGAGGTTTTGTATTGTGGAGTTTGCCATACGGACATTCATGTCGCCCGCAATGAATGGGGCGGAACCATATATCCTGTCGTTCCAGGGCATGAAATTGTCGGAAGAGTAAGCGGGGTTGGCCCCGAAGTGACCAGCCACAAAATAGGTGATACGGTGGGGGTAGGTTGTTTTGTGGATTCCTGCGGTCATTGCTCCAATTGTGAAGACGATCTGGAGCAATATTGTGAAAATGGACATTCCCAAACCTATAATTCTTTTTTACAGGACAAGAAGACCATTACCTATGGAGGGTATTCTACCCATATAGTTGTGACAGAAAAGTTTGTTCTGAAAATTTCAGATAAACTGCCTTTGGAAGCTGTCGCCCCTCTCCTTTGTGCCGGGATCACCACTTACTCTCCCCTAAATTATTGGAATGTCAAAAAGGGAGATAAAGTAGCGGTGGTCGGTTTGGGCGGTTTGGGGCATATGGCCGTAAAAATCGCTGCCGCTATGGGTGCTGATGTTACCGTGCTTAGCCGCTCTCCCGAAAAATCAAAAGATGCGGAAAGGTTAGGAGCACATCATTTCGAGCTGACAACCGAAAAGGAAAACATGAAAAGAATGGCCGGTAGTTTTAATTTTATTGTAGATACCGTGTCTGGAAAACATGATTACAACGAGTATTTGCAGTTGTTAAAAACAAATGGCACAATGGTGTTACTGGGGGTTCCACCGGAACCGGAAAAAGTACAGGCGACTTCTTTGATTTTTGGTAGGAGAAGCTTGGCGGGTTCTTTGGTAGGTGGCATAAAAGAAACACAGGAAATGCTGGATTTCTGCGCAGAACATAATATTGTATCCGATGTAGAACTGATCAACATCGATCAAATCAACGAAGCCTATGAGCGGACCCTTAAGGGGGATGTGTATTATCGTTTTGTTATAGATATGGCTTCCCTGAAAAATTAATCCATTCAACAAAATGTTTACATTGCTGTCAATAGAGACACCGACAGATTAATTAAACAACAAAGGGAATTCGGGAAATAAAGTTATTTATTGATGACGATACTGTCCCTTACCTCCCCTTCCAGATCATAGCTGGTATAGCGGAAGCTTTTCCCGTCAATCTCCACATGCTGATATAAATATTCGCCGCCAAACTGAAGTGCGGCATAGGGTGCTTCCTTCATTTCTCTGTTTTTCCCCGTCGTACCGATGGACATGACATACAAGGTGCCTTCTGCCGGACTGTTTACCACTTTTCCGGCCAATAGGGGCTTTGAGCGCATGTAATAGTGGAAATGTCCGCTCATTACCATGTCCACATGATAGTTGTCAAAAAGCGGCCCCCATTCATCAATGATATTCTGATAAAATTCAATGGAATTATAAGGGGGGAAATGAAACATGGCAAATTTCCAATCCGCTTCTGAAGAGGCCAATTGCTCTTCAATCCACTCTGTTTGCTTTTCTATTGGAAAGGTAGCATCTATCATTAAAAAGAGGGAATTTTGATAATTAAAAGCATAGGTCATTTCTGACATATCCGGAGAGGGACCATTGTCGGGATAGCTGAACATTTCCTTGTACATCCAAGCTCCAAGGCCATCTTGGTTGTCATGATTGCCGGGAACGGCCATGAAGGGTTTGTGGGCAAAAACCTCACCGGAATAGGAAAATAATTTATCCCAATCATCCCGGTGCAGTCCTGTATTGACCAAGTCACCGGCAGCCATGTAAAAAGCACTTTCAGGGTGTTTTACACGAGTTTTTTGCATCATCTCTCCCCAAATTTCAGCATTGTGCACATCACCGGTCCAAATAAATGAAAAAGGAGAGAGGGAATCATTGCTGGTCATGAAAGTATAGGTTGCAGACGAAGCATGCTCTTCATGACTTACCTGGTATTCATAAGCAGTTCCAGGCTTTAGGTTGGTCAACTTTGCGGTAAACCGATGGACGAACCGGTCATTTTGCAATAACCGGTCTTCCATAACAAATTTTTCTGCGTTCAAAAACGAAGTATCCTGGGTGTCCTTTATCCAATATTTTACCATGCCCTGATCAATTGAGCTTGCTGCTCGCCATTGGATATCCATGGTGTTTTTTGGATCATTGCTCCATGTAAGTAGAATTTGGTCACGGGTTTCAGAGGAAGGAAAATCGGTTTCACGGAAGGCCCCTACCAAATGGGCCTCCCTTGCCCTGCCCCGAATAGTCGTAAGAAGGACTTGTCCATTCAGCTCTTTAGGAACTTCGGTCAAGGTAAGTCCGCTCCAGTCATGATAAGTAAATGAGCTCACCTCCATGGTTTCAAAATGCTGTTGTGCCGGGAGAACAGGGGTGATTTCCAGCTTATCATTTTCGTTTTGTGGCCCAACAGAAATAAAATAGACCGGGCGGTGTTTATCAAACCCGTTAATGCCCAGATCTACCCTTCCGGCATCATAATTTTTCTGCCATACTTCATATACCGAATGGGTATTCTTTACTTCCATTGCGGTTTTTTCGAACCCTTCCTCCTTTAGCCAAAAAGGCGCGATTTTCTGGTCAACATCCTGCATCAAAGATAGGGTTACCGGTACATTTACCTTAAAACTCCAAAACTTAGACCCCAATACCTTTTTTTCTTCTTCGGATAAATAATGGAGGATAAAATCGTTACCGATGGTGTCCAATTGTGATTTGTTAAATTCTTGGTAGAATCTGGAAACAATTCCGTCCATAGTATCTTCAACAGATCCTTCAGGAGGATTTTTTTGGACGCAGGACACCCATCCTATTTGCAATAGCAGCACGAAGAGGTAAAAATGTTTCATGTGTATAATTTTATTTTTATAAAGTTAATAATAGTTATAAAGAGGATACCCTTTTTTTGTCCTATCGGGCCACTGGGGAGTGGGTTGTTTTAAATTTTAATAAACCGGATTTTGCTCCATCACTTTTAAATCTAATAAAGATGCTGACATTAACCATAGATTGTAATAGGCCCCTCAACTTTTTCTCAATTGGTTTATCGTGTATGGTAAAGTGGAATGGAGATCTTACTCTCTCCTTTCAATAAAGCAACGCCCATTTTAATAATCGACTCGTAACAAGAGGCTTATGATTAGAAAAAAATAGTAGAGCTGAGTAGTCTGTTTTATGGTCCCATCGGTATATAGCAGGGAGGGTAATTATATGAAAAAGAAAAAATCAGATGATTTAATCAAACGGCTTATTAATAATCAAATATCCAGGGAAGAAATGGAAACGCTCCTTGAAGGGATGGATGATGAGGAATCCATCGGGATTAATGAGGCCTATTTGAAAAGTCATTTTGATCAGATAATGGATGAATATATATATAAAAAAGAAGGAGGAAAGTAGAAAAAAGAAAAATCAATACAAATGAAGGACAAGGGCTGTTTGGAACTGAAAAAGATAACATTTTCATATCACAACCATCCATACCATAATAAAGGAAGAAAACCTGATCAAAGGTTTTAAGGACACTTCATCTGGAAGTGAAGATTGGAAATTGAATTCCGAAAAGTAGATTTATATCCTATTGAAATGCCAAAAATTTGTAAACCTTTTAAATAAATTCTTTATGAAAAAATACCATACAAGCTTAACGTTGAGGTGGATGATACCATTCTTAACGGCTGCCTTGCTAGGTGCGGGCCCTTATTGGGCAGCAGCGGAAGGCCATCAAGATCTGGGAAAAAGAGGCTATATGAGCCATATGGAAGAAGTCGGAATGATTGGCAAAACCAACGGTGAAAGACAGCCCGCTATTCAGGTCAGTGGAAGGGTAATATCCCAGGAGGACAATACGGCACTGCCCGGGGTAACCGTGGTGGAGAAAGGGACAAACAATGGGACAGTGACAAACCTGGACGGCGAATATACCATTCAGGTAGCTGATGAAAATTCCGTGTTAGTGTTTTCTTATGTTGGATTCGATAGCCAGGAGGCCACGGTAGTTGGGAGAAGTCAAATCAACATCTCCATGGTAGAAAACATAGACACCATGAATGAAGTGGTGGTTACTGCCCTAGGTATTGAACGGGACCAAAGATCACTGGGGTATGATGTGGCCAGTGTGGATGGAGAAGATTTGACCCAGGTGACCCAGGAGAATTTATTGAGTTCACTGGCAGGAAGAGTGCCAGGGGTTACCATCAATCAGACCAGTGGCCCGGGTTCGTCCATGAGTGTGATCATCCGGGGGGCAACTTCACTGACAACAGACAACCAACCGCTTTTTGTGGTGGATGGTGTGCCCATGTCCAATTCCCTGAACAACATACAGGAAAGAGGCGATGGTAACCAGGTTGATTATGGGAATGCCATATCTGATATCAATCCCGATGATATTGCCAGCATAAATGTGCTAAAGGGACCAAGTGCCGCGGCTTTGTACGGTACACGTGCGGGTAACGGGGTGGTGATAATAACCACAAAGTCCGGTGCCAAAGGGAAAGACCTGGGTTTATCCTTTTCAACAAGTAATGTATTTGAACAGGCGACAAGGCTATTGGATTTTCATTACAAATTTGCAAACGGAGACCGGGAAGGGGTATTCTCTCCAGGGTCAGCCTATTGGGGAGGTCCCCAGCTTGATGCGGGAAACACTGCCAATCAATGGAATAGCCCCTTAGACGAAAACGGCAACCCTATACCTACTGAATTGAGGTCTTACCCTAATGCCATGAAGGATTTTATGCAGATGGGTGTGACTTCTACCAATAATCTTTCTCTGAGCGGCGGCAATGATAATGGTTCATTCCGGGTATCTTATTCGAATATGCTGCACAAGGGTATGATCCCAAATTCGGACTTATACAGGAACAACCTATCAACTTCCATTTCTTATCAATTAATGGATAAAGTTACCTTAAGTACCAATGTGAATTACAGTAATAGCATGTCGAATGATCGGCCAAGTACAGGAGACCGAAGGGCAAATCCCTTGGAAGCTGTATACACTTCGTCTTATATCAATTATGAGGAGATGAAGGACATATGGGTGGAAGGCCAGGAAGGTATTCAACAAATACGTACTTCCGCAGGGGATAATCCGTACTTTATTGCCTACGGGATAGAGAATGGGTTTGTCAGGGACAGGATTTTTGGAAATATATCCTTGAATTACGAAGTGACAGATGATTTTTCTCTCATGGCCAGGTATTCACTTGACAGATCAAATGAAAGCCGTGAGACTAAGATTCCATTCAGCTATAGCCGCATGCCCAGGGGAGGGTATTACCTGACTGACCTACTGTCCCAGGAATCGAATGCCGATTTCCTTGCCTCCTACAAAAAGGACATGGGCCTGTTGGATTTTAACGCCTCAGTGGGCGGAAACCTCATGCACAGGTTTGGATCAAGTAATTCAATAGGCGTGGGAAGTAACGGCAACAATGGTTTGGTGGTGCCGGGAATTTTTAATATTACCAATATACCGGTTGATAACAGAAGCCTGGGCACTGGCTATTCTGAAAAGGCGATTTATAGCTTGTATGCTTTGGCATCTTTTGGTTATGATGATCAGCTGTACCTGGATTTAACCGGCAGAAATGACTGGACTTCCACCCTGCCATCGGACAACAGATCCTATTTTTATCCCTCGGCTTCCGTAAGCTGGCTCGCCAATTACACCTTTAACCTGCCCGAAAAGGTCGATCTTTTGAAGGCCAGGTTCGGTTGGGCACAGGTGGGAAATGATACGGATCCCTATTCGATCGAACCTACTCTTAGTACCGGGACCTATAATTCCTTGAGCATTGTGAACGTACCTTCGGGATTGTTAAATCCTGGCATGAAGCCGGAACAGGCGACCTCTATAGAAGGGGGGATTGATCTGGCTATGTTTGGAAACAGGTTGAGGTTTACAGGCACCTATTATACCGTGGATAACCGAAACCAGATTTTTGCCGTTAACCTGCCAAGGTCGTCCGGTTATAGCAGTAAGCTTATCAATGCAGGGCTAATCAGCAGCCAAGGTTATGAATTCACATTGGGTGGAACCCCCTTGAGCAGTAATGGCTGGAATTGGGATGTTAACCTTAATTGGAGCAGAAACAGAACCACTGTTGAAGAACTTAGTGAAAATTTGGACAGAATTACATTATGGGGAGAGAATGGCGGAGGAGCCATTACCTTTTTGGGCGAAGAAATAGGCAACCTGTACAGCAGGGGATTTGCTTATGTTGAAGACCCTACTTCGGAATATTACCGTTGGCCGATCCTGAGTAATGATGGAGGCTGGATAGAGCTTTCCGGGGATGAAAATTTGAGAAAGGTAGGGAATTTTAACCCTGATTTCCAGATGGGAATGCAGACTTCATTGAGCTACAAAAGGTTTGTATTGAATGCCAGTCTGGATTGGCGCCATGGCGGGGAATTTATGTCCTTCACTTATCGGTATGGCGAATCCGACTGGAAGTCGCAACGACAATTGGATAACCTTATTCCGGGAGGTTTGTATTCCCCGGAAGAACTGGAAGCACTTTTAAAGTCCGATCCTGAAAATTATATCATTCCCCGAGCAGGGAATTTTCCACGGGTAGGTGGACATACCCAGGAGACGGGAGGTTTTTATGTGGATGAAAACGGAAATGACGGCGCCTTTGTACCGGGTGTAATCCAAACCGCTGGTGCCAATACACCGGATGATTATAGTGATGATGAATTTGCAGAGCATTTGGGTGGTCCGGAGACCAATATTTATCCGATTACTGATACTTATGCATGGGGCTTTAATGAACAAATAACCTTTGATGCTTCTTTTATTAAACTGAGAGAACTTTCCTTAGGCTATAGAATCCCGGATTTCGGGGTGTTTAGAAATGCTTCATTTGCAGTGTATACGCGGAATATAATGCTCTGGACAAAAGCCGATATTGGTATTGACCCTGAAAGGGCCTTCTGGGCTGGATCAGGAAACCAGGGTAATACATCAAGCCAGTTCAGGCAAGGTATAGAAAGGCAGAATGTAATGCCCTGGAGTATTCCTTTTGGATTCAAACTTAATTTTAATCTGTAGGGCCCCAAAAATAAAAACCATGAAAAATTTATTTCAATTAAAAAAAATAAGTCTGTTCGTCGTAGGGCTTTTTCTAATAGCCGCTTGTGAGGAGGACCTTACTGAAAAGAACATCAATCCCTATGGGATTGATCCGGGAAGTGCTAATCCCAATATGCTGCTGCCGGCGGTGCTGGCACCTGCCGCTCAGAATTATGTTGACCTGGGCTTCAATGATCTTGCAGGTGCTGTACAGCACACGCAGAAAAATGGTTGGTTTTCTGCCCACAATCATTATGATTGGGGGCCAAGGGACTGGACAGGTTGGTATGACATACTCCGCACCAATGAGTTGATGATACAAAGAGGTGAGGAACTTGGCTTTGATTTCTTTGTTGGGGTGGGCCTGACGATGAAAGGCTTCACCTTCGGAAATATTGCCGATTATTGGGGTGATGCGCCCTATACCGATGCAATGAAAGGGGATCAGGGGGGGGCTGAATTTCAATATCCGGACTTTGATAGTCAGGAAACAATTTATGATGGCATTATTGACCACTTGCAACAGGCTGCGGCTATCTTTTCCACCGGACCCACCGAGGGCGTAACAGGCTCGGGCGATTTGTATTTTTCCGGTGATGCGGATAAGTGGCAACGCTTTGCCAATTCCCTGTTGTTGAGATATTATATGAGGATTTCTGATAAAAAACCGGACGTTGCAAAAGCAGGAATTGAAGCAATCTACAATAGTGGCCTATATATACAAGATCCAAGCGAGGATGCAACACTGGATTATACCGGTGGGTCCAATGACGTTTGGCTTTCAAGGCATACCAGGTTGAATCCCGATGATTTTCAAAGGTACCAGGCGAGTCAGACACTGATTGACCAGTTGACCGAAACAAATGATCCCAGGTTGCCGGTCTGGTTTGATTCGGTTAGGGTGCAGTGGGTTCCCGATCCGACTTTATCATCAGCGATGGAAAATTTTATCAGAGCCAATGGCGAGCCCCTCGGGGTGGTCACCTTTTCATTTGATGAATTTGTTGAGGAACATGGCAATGTTAAATTTACCCGTCACTTTAATCCAAACATGGTTTCGTATAACTCCGATTTGTATGTGGGCCTTCCTCCCGGTATGACAGTTCCGGCAGCCTATAATGGTAATCCTTCCCCTGGACAGGGGACACAGAACCAGCATGTTTCGCAGCTTGCACCCATATATTCCTCCGCTGGTACTCCCGGTGATATATTGCAGGCCAGGATCATTTCATCTGCCGAGGTTAGTTTTATCCTTGCAGAAGCTGCGCTCAAAGGATGGAACGTAGGTGATGCGGAAAACCATTATAATAATGCCATTCAAAATTCCCTGGAGACCTGGGGGAGGGGTGATGCTTATGAGGACTTTATTGCGCAACCTGATGTGATGTTTGATAACAGTCTGGAAAGGATTATGACCCAAAAGTGGGTAGCAAGCTGGACTGCTGCAGGGGAAGCTTTCGTAGATTACAGAAGAACGGGTTTGCCCGATCTTCAGGCAGGTCCTGCCTCGCCTCAGGAGCCAGCGGTCGCCTTGCGGTTCAGATATGGCAATGACGAATATAACAATAATGCTGAAAGCCTGCAAAGCGCAATCGAAAGATTGGAAATTACCCCCAATTCAGGTCCTTTGGGAGCCGACAGTCCATGGTCCAAGCCTTGGGTGGTCCAGGGTACGGGTAATCCATGGTAGGAATATTGAGTGAAAGAGCAGTACTTGGTCTGATTTTCACATGAGGTTCTTCGGGAGGAAGGGGGATAACCTGACTTCCCGGGGAACCTTTTCGTCATTTTTTTTTGAGGTAGAGGCCAATCTGTTGCCCTATCAATTCCTCATCAAAGTAAAATAGCAATAATGGGAGAGAAAATTTATAAGAATAGTAAATAGAAGATGGCTACTTTTTCTATAAGTTAAGAAGTTATCACTTTGCTTAATTAAAATTGAACAATTACTATAGGTTTTCCAAATTCTCCCCATTATTTGCCGTAACTATGAAAAAATAATTAAATTGAGAGGTGTAATGAAAAATCAGGTATTGATTTTTTTGTGTTTCTTTAGAATATTAGTTTTTGGCTATAGGTGATTCATCTTTTTTTAACAGGTAAGACTATAGCTGTTGGCATCAAAAACAAACCCATGCTTACAGCCAAATCAGAAAAAGATTCCCTTTACATTATTGTTCACAATGACGTAAAGCCTTATGCTTCTAAGCAAAATGGGTTGTGGATATTGACAGATTTATCCTGTTGATAAACGATAGAAAAAGTAAAATAAAAAAGCCTCCCGGTCAAAGGCGGGAGGCAAGCTTTAGGGTTATTACTTCGGAATAAGACTTGTTGTGAATGCTTTATAGGGGAAGTTTTACAAAAAAAATAAAAATTGATAGAAAGGATTTTTTAAAAGTGTTTGGATTGGGGGTGCGGGCCTGGTATTGCCCGGTATTCCTATAGTGGCCGGATCGGGGCTGCTTTCAAAGGCGGTTAAAATTTATGACAATTAT
>JBBDSC010000221.1:0-16024 GCA_040905145.1 Anditalea sp. | reverse complement strand
AAATTTTGATTCCAAAAAAATGGCCTGGATAGTATCCTGGTCTTTTATTCCAGTTGTCTTTAACTGCCTGATTTACCTGATTGTCCTTTATGATATTAGAATAGGAGGGACCCTGCAGGAAATGCTTTACCACAGGTCTTCCATTGGATTAAGTCTGGCAGATATGGAGGAGGTCAGCTATATATTCTGGGTTGGCTTCTACTTGTTTTTTGCCGTGCTAATCCGACAGGAATTCGGCCTGTCCTATGGAAAAGCTGCTTTAATAACTATTACTCCATCATTGTTGGTGGTATTGGGAAGATATTTATTCGCACAAATATAATTTTCAATACAATCCTATAAAAAAGGTTGCGTCATAATTGAAAGGGAGACAGCGTTCAGCTAGCAGCCTCTTTAAATCGTGGAATTCGCCATAAATCTTCCGCAGCTTATGTTGCCCTGCAGACCATATTGTTTTAATGGAACTACCGGAATTTACTTTTTTTAATATGACGGATGTGTTTTGCCGTCTCCACGCTTTCTTTGTTTTCTCCAGTTTCAATATTTCTCCCTACAGGGTGTCCGCACTTTACACAGTGACCTTCTAAAGTGATGTCCTGCAGGTTGTTAAGGTAGGCTTTGTAATTGGTGATACTTGTTTGGTGTTTTTCACAGTTCGCACAAAAACAACTGTCCAGGATTTCAGGAAAAAAAGAAAAGCGGTCTCCCATGATTAACCCAATATCCTCCAGAGTAATTTCGATTGTATTTAAATCTTCTTTTTTCATTTTTATCTTATCGTAAGAGGTTTATTCCGGTAGTTCATCTGATGGAACGTTTATGGAAAGTTTAAAATTAAATCCTTCAACAATTTAAAGCATTTCCACAAATTGTTCAATGGTAATCCTTTTACCATCTATGACGAATTCCGTTTGAAAGGAAGTGTCATTTAGATTATCATGGGTAATCTATCCCTCCGGCAAGCGTAAGATTCTGACCCATAACCGGATTTCCATCCTCTGTTATTAAATAACGCCTGTTAATTCTTTTTTTAATCTTTGCCTTGAGCAATAATTCAAGTTCTTCCAAATCCGCATCAAAACCAAAGGTATTTACAAATATTTCGTAGATTTATGAAAAATTCGTAGTAATTATTAAATTTTTAGTTTACATTTAGGACATGGAAGAATTGTCACCTCAGGAAGAGCGGATCATGCGTATTTTTTGGAAGCTGGAAAAAGCCCTGATCCGGGATGTTTTAAATCTTTTGCCGGCTCCAAAGCCTCCTTATACCACCCTGGCATCCAATATCAGGCAGTTGGAGACCAAAGGATATCTGAACCACAGATCCTATGGCAATACCCACGAATATTATCCTGTGATTTCCAGGTATAACTATCAGAACAGGAGTTTTGACCGCTTGGTCAAAAATTATTTTGAGGGATCCGCCAAGAATATGTTGTCATTTATGGTAAAAGAAAAGAAGTTATCGGAAAAGGATATCCAGGAACTTCAAAAATTAATGGAGAAATTTAATAAAACCGGGGAATTATGAATTATATTTTGAATTATCTGTGGGAAGGCAGCATTTGTCTATTGCTGCTGTTTGGATTTTACCGCATATTTCTGGCCAAGCTCACCTTCTTTGACTGGAACCGTGCTTATTTAATGCTTTCCCTGGGAATCGTTTTGACTATCCCAATAATGACCTTCCAGATTGATACTTTCACGGAAGGAAATCCAGTTGCAGGAAGCCTGCTGTATTTTTTACCTGAATTTGAAGTCAATCCAAGCCCGGAAAGCCCTTTAACCACAGCTCCCATATTGTTTCAAATTATTTTTTGGATTTACCTTACCGGGCTGATGGTAAGTCTCCTGCGTATATTTATCGGCTTAAGCCATATTATCAATCAAATAAGGTCTTCTGAAATGCATGTCCACCAGGGAAAAACCCTATTAATCAATCCTGATTTTAAACCTTCTTCCTTTTTTCAGTATATTTTTCTGCCTGAATATCTGCCTGGAAACAAGGACCAGCTTTTGATTATTTCACATGAACAAAACCATTCCAAATTTTTTCACACCATCGACTGCTTAATTTTCCAGCTGTTTAGGTGTATTTTTTGGTTTCACCCAATCATAAAACTGGTGGAAAACAGTCTTTATGAGGTCCACGAATACCAGGTGGACCGAGAGATTACAATATCCCATTCCAAAGCCGATTATTCCCATCTCCTGGTTAACCTTATCTGGACCGGAGGAGGGAGGCTGGTAAATAATTTTAACCAATTTCAAATCAAAAACAGAATCATGATGATGGCAAAAGAAAACTCAGAAATGAAGGAAAAATTCAAATTCCTACTAATGCTCCCACTGATGGGATTGCTAATCGTACTGTTTTCCTGTGAACAACAGGAAGAAGCGGTTCCCGCCCCCCCACCCCCCCCAATGGAGGTTTTTGATGTCGTGGAAAACATGCCTGTGCCTTCCGGAGGAATGGAAGGCTGGAACCAATACCTGGCCAATAATTTGGATTACCCGAGAGAGGCTAAGGAAAATGGAACCACAGGTACTGTCTATCTTTCATTTGTTGTAGATACGGAAGGTTCCATTCAGTATGTGGAAATCCTAAGGGGTATTGGGTCCGGTTGTGATGAGGAAGCCATTAAAACCATACAAAACGCGCCGAAATGGGTACCAGGAACCCAGGGGGGCCAAAAGGTAAATGTAAAAATGCGGTTGCCCATAAGATTCGGACATGGAAAGTAGCGCAATAAGGGCTACTTTACTACCTGGGTTCGATTAATTGGGGCCTCTTGGAATTATTAAATTTTCCGATTATCAGCTAGTTATATAGCCATTATTTTACACTAAAACCCCGAAAATAGTCCTATAAAGGCCTTTTCCGGGGTTTTCTTTTTTATATTTTGTAGTTGCAAGACAAAAGTACTGAAAGATACAGCACAGCTACAGTTTTTCAAAGACTTTGACGGTTATAGCCTTAAAACCTCACCGTCCCACTAACCGGCTGCGAAGCCTCTCTATAGGGTTGCGCCATATATTGAATAATTTCCACCTCTTCGTTAGTGCCAAAAATCCTGATGTTGGCACTTAAGCCCTGAAAATCCTCATCCGGAATTCCTCCGGTATAGACCGCATCAAAGATAAACCCGAAAGTATGGACCGGTTCTACGGATTCCACCACCAGTTGGGAAGATGTCAGGGGTGTGGATAGGTTGAAGGTGTTGGCGGGATCTATTACCTGGGTCACGGTGGATCAACCCAAACCCGAGTTGCTTTGGTCTATTGCAGGCAGGTCCTGCAGCAGGGCCCTTATCTCCCCTGCGGCCTGGCCCTTCGCTAAATTGCTCCACCGGAGCAATTCTTAACGCTCAGTCCTCATGGGGATTGTTTCCCTGTTGAATACCTTTTACAATGGGGCGGTGTTGGGTTACGCCTTTTCCGTGGCAGGGGATAATTTTCCAATTGTAGAAATTTTGAGACATGTGCTTCCCCATGCCATCGAAATTGCTGCCATTGTCCTTTCCTGTTCATTGGGGCTCTACCTGGGATTATACATTTTCAAAACGTTTATCCTTGGCAGGAAACAAGTCTTTGAATACCGAAGGTTTGTTTTCCATTCAGCCCTCACCCTGATTATCCTATTGGTCGCCGCCGTTCTGGAAGTATATGTCAGCTTTTCCGGATGAAAAAGTACCTGCCATACATCATTCTTATTACTGTCTCAATCCTGTTCTTTTGGATATCCAGCCGGTCCTATACCCTTCAGGCCAGTGAACTGGAGAGCCTGGAGCTGTTCAGGTTTTTCCGGGGGATCAGCAACCTGATTGCCTTTTTTGTTCCGCTGGTCCTATTTGTTTTTTACATGCTGACCTCGGGCCTGATGTTTACCCTGCTGGACGAAAATTTTGATTCCAAAAAAATGGCCTGGATAGTATCCTGGTCTTTTATTCCAGTTATCTTTAACTGCCTGATTTACCTGATTGTCCTTTATGATATTAAAATAGGAGGGACCCTGCAGGAAATGCTTTACCACAGATCATTCCTTGGATTGAGTCTGGGGGATATGGAGCAGGTCAGTTATATTTTCTGGTTGGGTTTTTACCTGTTTTTTGCGGTGCTGGTCCGGCATGATTTCGGCCTGTCCTATGGAAAAGCTGCTTTAATAACTATTACTCCGACATTGCTGGTAGTAATAGGGAGGTATTTTCTTCACCAAATATAATTTTCAATGCCATTCTTTAAAAAAGGTTGAGTCAAAATTTAAAGGGAGACAGGCTGCAGTTTCCGGAATCTTAATTTAAATAGTGGAATTCGTCGTAAATCTTCCGCAGCTTATTTGCCCTGCAGACCGTTTTGTTTTAATGGAACTACCGGAATTTACTTTTTTTAATATTACGGATGTGTTTTGCTGTCTCCACGCTTTCTTTGTTTTCTCCTGTTTCCATATATCTCCCTACAGGCCGTCCGCACTTTACACATTGACCTTCTAAAATGATGTCCTGAAGGTTGTTAAGGTAGGCTTTGTAATTGATGATGCTTGTTTGGTGGCTTTCACAGTTCACACAAAAACAACTGTCCAGGATTTCAGGGAAAAAAGAAAACCTGTCTCCCATAATTAACTCAATATCCTCCAGAGTAATTTCGATTGTATCCAAATCTTCTTTTTTCATTTTATCTTGTCGTAAGAGGTTTATTCCGGTAGATCATCTGATGGATCGTGTATGGAAAATACAAAATTAAATCCTTTAACAACTTGAAGCATTTCCAAATTGTTCAATGGTAATCCTTTTACCATCTATGACGAATTCCGTTTTAAAGGACGTGTCGTTTAAAATTGAAATTTATCCCCCACTTATCAGTGGTGTAATAATCATAACCATCTTCAAGGGTGCTGTGGGTAAGTGTCTTATCATTTAGTATGAAATTTATCCTGATTTTTTAGTAGCAACCTATAGCTTTTTTATGTTCATCTTACACTGATTTCATGTAGGGTAATAAAAAATCCCGTCTATGGATGAATATGATGAAGCTTTCGTAGAAAAAGCCGTTAACTCCAAAACCCGCAATACCCTCAAAAGGGGTAGGGGAAGCCAAAAACAGGCTCCCGTTGCAGTAATGGCAGAATCAACAATATTGGAAGACCCTACTTCAGGTAAGGTGGATAAGAGCTGTAGGTACTTCAAAATGAAAAAGATAAAGAACTTGGAGGCAAGGACCGCACAGAGTATTATCAAAGAATATGTTGATCGAAACCCAGTGCTTCAAACAGATAAGAGTACCAACCACTCTGAACTGAGTGACTGTATAGAGGTGCATGTCAGAAAAATTTCTGGAACCGAAAAGGGGCATTTCAACCTCAAATGGGTTCATAGCAATAAGTAATTTAAAGAAACACCTGCAGACATACCATATGATTAGTGAAAAGCTGATGCAAAACTATCTTGACGAGTTTTGTTTCAAACTCACCGACTGATAATTGCTTCAATTTATCCATACTGGCATGATTGCGGATAATCATAATATTTTTTATTATAAATGGCAGTTTGGGTACGATTCAGTAATGGGTCTGCATAAAAACAGACTGACAAAATTTATTTTAATTCAGAATTATTTTTAAGCAGTATGGTAAACTTGATCTCTGGATATCATATCAGGGATACGATAAACTCTGACCCTTTTCCATATTCACTGTTGACCCGGATCTTGCCGCCTTCATTTTCAATGATTTTTTTCACAAGGTAAAGACCGATACCTGAACCTTCGACTTTTTTTTCAAAGCGGGAATAAGGTGTGAAGAGCAGGTCTTTTTTTTCTTCAGCAATCCCCAGACCGTTGTCTTTCACTGATATCTGGATAATCCCATCCACTCTCTCAGTTTTAAGGTGGATCTCGGGGATTCTATCGGGGGATTTATATTTAATGGCGTTGCTTAACAGATTATAAATAATGCTCCGGAGATTTTTTCTGGAAAAATCTATTTCGGCTTCTTTAATTTCCACATGGACTCTGGCTTTACTGTCCATAATTTTATCGTTTAGGGTCATTTTTACCTCGTTGATAATGTTTTCCAGACTCACCGTCTCCCCCTTTTCTTTAAAATCGTTTTCCATTTTTGTAATTTCTGTCAATTCATTGATAATATTCCTCATCAAAAGGACCGATTTTTCCAACAATGCGGCAATGGATTTCTGCTCTTCGTTATCTGCACCGAATTTTTCAAGAAGGCTGGCAGAAGATTCGACCAGATACTTTACCAGACCTTCAATATTTGACAGCGGAGCTTTAAGGTCATGGGATACCGAATATATAAAAGTTTCGTGAGAGGCATTTAATTTTTCCAGTTCTTTGAGCGTCCTAATCCGGTCAGTAATGTCTACAAAAGTTATGATGACTCCATTGGTCTTGTTTTCTTTTTCAACGAAATATGGGATAATGTTCATCTGGAACCACCTAAAGTCGGTGGTCTGTATTTCCTTTTCCAATATCTCTCCCGATTCAATGACTTCATTAACATTATCGATAATAGTTGAATAGCGGATATTATCTGTTAGATCCTCAAATGGCTTCCCAAGATCTTCCGGAGAAAATTTAAACTGCTTCATGGCCGGAGGAGTAAACTTCCGAAGGATCAAATCTGAATCTACAAAAAGTTGGGGGATGATGGTATTTTTGAAATAATTTTCCAGCTCATCATTAAGCTCTATCAGATTTTTAATTTGTTGTTTGTCCTTAAATTGTGAGTGGGGCATATTTTTCGAAATTGATGGAAGAAATAGATATATCTAATGTTATATCTGATGTTAAATTGTTTATAGCAATGAATAGGCCAAAAGGGACTCTCCCCTGGTCCTTAACAGGTGTTTTAATTTCAGGCTTTTTGGAAGTGGGAAATATATCGCCAATAGGTAAACTTTTTAGGGAATCCAGAAAGGCAGACACCCACGTCGATTTATGTAAACAGCCAAAGTTAAATTATACCTAGAAATTTTATCCGGCACCTGTCTACCATTAATCCATAACAATTTTCCCGTCAGTTAAACCCAATCGCAATAACAGATAGGGGCTACTACTCCTCCCGTTTTCCATCATTGCCTAAAGCAGAATATTTATTCCCGACCTTCTCTGTCAATTTATTTAATATTGACATCCAATTTTTTTATTTACTAAATAAAATAAATAATGTGTAATTTAATATACTTTATTATTTAAAATACGTATTATGTCATATAACATACAAAAATAAAAATTATCAGTTACACCAATGTCAAATGCCATGTATAATTACTCCTTAAAAAAATTAACCCTAATAGGGTGCAGTATTCTGTTGGTATTTGGTGCCGGCCAGGTAAATGGTCAAAATAATAATCCCGGACCCAAACTAGGGATAAAAGCAGGACTAAACCTTTCCCAGCTCTATGTTGAACAACCTAATGCAGAAGATGAAAACATGAAAGTCGGGTTCAATATGGGAGTGTTTGGTAAAATACCCATTAACGGTTTTCTTGCGGTGCAGCCGGAAGTGCTTTATTCCAATGTAGGTTCCAAGATTACCTATGGGGGTTCCGGTTTGGAAAATCTTTTGGGAATCGAACCGGGAGAGGTACGGTTCAATTTAAACTATGTGCAGGTGCCTATCGGACTGGCGGTTAATCTAGGACCTTTAAACGTTCATGCAGGACCTTATTTTTCTTATCTGCTTTCAGCTAACGTCAAAGACCTGGAACCATCAGAACTAAGTTCCACAGATGTGGTTGGTTTAGATACTGATGACTTTAACCGAATGGATTATGGGTTGATGTTTGGTGTCGGCTTTGATGTTCAGGGCGTGACGATTGGGGCACGATACAACCATGGCCTCCGTGAAATAGGAAACAGCGGGATTGCCGGCAGTCTAACAGAAAATTCCAAAAACGGAGTAGGTCAGATATATATAGGCATTGGGTTATAATACCCCCCCAATCCTACATCAAATATAAATAAAGTAGGGTTGGGGTAGATTTTTATCATTCTTTGCCTGTCAATATTTTTTTACAATTAACATAGTGAACAACGGTAATCCATTACACCTCTTTAGATGGGGTACTTTTTAAAAATACCGCTTAAATATATTTGCACATCAATATTCAGATAGATTTTCCTTCCCGGACTAAAATCAGGATGTTTTCCTCTTTATTTCTACGAAGAATGACAAAAGAACAGTCCAAGCCTTTTTGATGCAGCAGGAGATAGGGAGTATGTCCGTAGGGATGGCGTTTCGAATTTCATTTTGTAGCGAGCCAAAAAGGTCTATGGCAAAAAGGTAAGCAAGGAAGATATTTCCTACTATGTATATGGTATTCTGCACAGCCCGGATTACCGCACCGCCTTTGCCAATGATTTAAAGAAAATGCTGCCACGGATTCCCTTGTTGGAGGATGTGCGGGATTTTTGGAAGTTCAGCAAAGCAGGCCGAGTATTGGCTGATCTGCACATCAATTATGAAATGGTACCGCCTTATAAAGGGGTGCAGGTATCGGGAGAAGATTCCGGAAGTGGGAAACCCAAGGTACATCCTGGACCTGCTATTGAGCATTATCAATGTAAGTGTGCAGACACTGTCTGCTGTTTTTGGTGAACCAGACAGAAGTCTGCATTATGTTCCCTTACAATCCATTTCAATTTCTGCTGGGGAAGAAAAAATATTTAAAATAAAACGGCCGATGGCCTGGCTCCTGTCCGTCAAAATTGTCCGTCCATTAGCAATCCCGAAGGCAGAAGGCCTGGAGGGAACATGAATTAAGTTCTCCTTCTTTGGGTTTTTTCTATAATTTGATCTGGTTGGAGTAGTCAGGTTTAGCCGACAGTGGCGGGTAAACCTCAGGCTGCCTACCAAGCTTCTTTAGAAATAAATAATGGGATTTCAATGCGGAATAGAAAGACCGGTTTTCATGGTAAGGAAGATTGAACTCGTGGGCAGTCTGCTTTATAATCTCTGAAATAGCCGGATAGTGGATATGACAGATCTTGGGAAACAGGTGATGCTCTATCTGGTAGTTCAACCCGCCAAATAAAAACACGGCAGTTTTGCTGTTCCTGGAAAAATTAGCTGTTGTTCTCATCTGGTGTTCCGCCCATGCCTCTTCCACATTTTCATTGCCTTGGAGGTGAGGCATATCCGTTTCCTCTACCAGGTGGGCCAGCTGAAAGACCAATGCCATAACCAGACCTTCCGCAAAATTCATAGCCAAAAAACCAATTAAAAATTGCCACCAGGTAATATCCATAATCATAAATGGAATAATAATAAAAAGGGCGTAATACACCATCTTATAAAAAAACAGGTTGAAATATTCTATCTTGGGATGTTTATTGACATGTGCACCAATATTTTTTTGGAAGAATTTCACATAATCTTTTCTAAAAAACCATGATACCGCTGCAAGGGAATAAAGGGGAAAGGCATATAGATGCTGATACCGATGAATGGCTTTTTTCTTTTCCACCGGAGAAATCCTGATCAGCCCCGGAGCAACCTCCAGATCCCCATCATGGCCGACGATATTGGTATAAGTATGGTGAACTTTGTTATGGCTGATTTTCCAGATATATACATTCGCCCCTATAAGGTTGAAAATAAATCCCAAAGAACTGTTTACCCATTTTTTATTGGAATATGATCCATGTAAGGCGTCGTGGCAGATATTAAACCCTATTAAAGCCATTATTATACCCAATCCTATTGCCATTAACAGGGTCAGGTAGAGCGGCAGGACATTTAAGAGAATAACGGCATAAAACCCAATAAACAGGAAGAGGTAAACCATTGTCTTAACGACCATCTCCTGATTTGCTCTTTTGGAAATGTTGTTCCTTTTAAAATACCCCTCAATTCTCTTCTTGACCGTAGCAAAAAATAGCGAGTTTGCCGAATCAATAAATTTAATTGAAGATCCCATTTTTTCTTTTTTATGTTAATGAAATAAATTGAACTGTTGTATAGTAATAGAACTCATTTACCTAGGGGAATCCTTGAAGAGAATCAGGGGCACGTGTATTATTCCGTTGGTGTTGATCATTTGCCACTTCATTTAAGACTTCTATGGTAGCTTGAAAAAAGGTATTAAGGCTCTTATGCTTCTGTCATTTTAAATCAGTTTCTGATGTGGTATTATTTCCATTATAGTAGGTTTGATGCCACAGTCCTTTGTTCCCGTATCAATAAAGTCTGATAATATTATTTCTTTTATTTTTTTGCCTGAATTCTGCAAACCACTGTACTGTCTTTGGTACTGTTAATCTTAAATCAACCTTGAAAACCTTTGCCACCATTCTCTGATAATACGGAATTATAAATTTTTAGGTGGTAGGGTCTGTGCCAAATTGTGGATTTATCGCTAGTAGGCCAATAAATCAATAATGAGACCATATTTTGTCAGTTGGACTTAACAATTGTTAAAAGCTACTAATATTCGCTTATCTTTTCTATCGTATCGGACGTATTCAGGTTGGAGGTGCGGGGAAGGATCATTGGTTTTGTCCAAATGGCATTTTCGGCCAGTCAGGTATGGGGGATCCCGGTGGGTCTTTATCTGGCAGGAAAATTTAGCTGGCAAGCAAAACGGGTATTCATCACCTGGTCAATGAGAAGAACCTGGGAAAAGTGGAAATTGGACGGGTAAAAGTCCCTGGAAGCATCGTAAAATCGCTCCCCTTCTGGAAGAGCTGAAAAATGGTGAAACAGTTTTATTGAATGTGTTTTCAAGGTTGGGCAGGAGTATGCTTGAATGTACGGAAATCATTTCAATATCAGTGGAGAAGGAAATAAAATATGTAAGGTTAAAGGAAACTGGCAGCTGGATACCGTCCAGAGCAAAGTAATGGCTATGGTCTTTTCGATGGCCGTTGAAATTGAAAGGGATCTGAATTTAAAACGGAACGGACATAGAAAGCCCTTATTTCCATTGTTTTAACAAAAAATAATAGAGAAAATCCCACCTTGCGAAAAACCTCAAATCCGATAAAACCCTTGACATTCTCCCAAAACTGTTTAAGAAATTGTTGGACCTTGTCACAATCTCAACTAAAACCTCACCACCTCACTCAACGGTTCCGAAGCCTCGCCAACCGGCCGTGCTGCATACAGGTAGCTTTGGACCTCTTCGTTATTGCCAACAATCCTGATGGTGGCACTTAAGGGCTGAAAATCCTCATCCGGAAATCCTCCGGTTTAAACCGCATCAAAGATAAACCCGAAGGTATAGACCGGCTCCCCGGATTCGACAACAAGTTTGGAAAAAGTCAGGGGCTATGGTTCTCAAAAGATCAAATCTTTTACCTGGGGTTATGTGATCGGCTTTTTTTCATTTGCCGTACCGCAACAGATGATTAAGGGACACTAAACCAAAAATTCAGGTAAAAATATAAGTAGACCCAGCTAGGAGATGCAACCGTTATTTAGAGAATCTCCGCCAGGGTGTACGGAAAACTTAGTAAAACTTGAAACTGAAAAAGAGGTGAAAAATGTTATCTTTACAAGAACATTAATGCCAAATCTATGAATGTGCAAGCAACAAAATTGGAGTTGATGCAATTACTGCTGGATACACAGGAGGAAAGCGTACTGTTTCAGCTTAAAGAAGTTTTTGAGAGGGAGAACGCAAGGGAAGCCATGATCCAAAAGGAAATGGTGGAAAGTTCCAAAAGAGCCAATGAGGATATAAAAGCTGGCAGGGTTCATACACCGGAAGAAGTAGAAGAACTGCTGGAGAAGCGATTTGGCACATGAAGGTAATCATCACGGATGAAGCTCAGCAAAGGCTGGAAAAAGAACTTAATTTTTTGATACAAGTCCGTCAAGTGCCAGAAAGCAAAGCATTGTCGCTGGGTAAAAAGCTGTTAAGAAAAGCCGTCAGCTTGTCAAAGCAGCCCTATATGGGACAGGAAGAACCCTATCTCAAAACCTTGAACCAAGGCCATAAAAGATTGGTAGAGGGGGACTTTAAGATCATTTACCTTATAGAAAAAGATACGGTGTACGTTACAAATTTTTTTAACACCCGCCGTGATCCGGAAGCGATGAAAGGTTAATCAAGTTTCTGGGATATATCTGTAAAAGGCAGACATCGCTTTGCCCAAAACCAATTATTTTATTCCGATTAAACTTTGCCCAAGGCGGGTATATATAGGAAGAGCCCTGATCGGCACATAGGACTATAACGGGAGTTTAACTTCGCCTCTAACCAAGGCATTAAAACCTCACCACCTCACTTAACGGCTCCGAAGCCTCCCCAACAGGCTTGGCCTCATACTGATAGCTTTCCACCTCTTCATTATCACCAAAAATCATTATAGTGGCACTTAAGCCCTGAAAATCCTCATCCGGAATTCCTCCGGTATAGACCGCATCAAAGATAAATCCAAAGGTATGCACCGGCTCCTCCGATTCGACTACCAGTTGGGAAAAGGTCAGGGGAGTGGATAGGTTGAAGGTATTGGCGGGATCTATTACCTGGGTCCATTCCATTGTATCAGGCTGTCGAATAACCGCTGATACCAACCCGTTTTGTCCCTTAAAGAGAGAGTGAATGCCGAAATTGATCAGGTATTGGTCCAGGCTGCCCTCAAAATCCACTTCTATCCGGGCATTTTTTTCAACCAAAGGCTGCTCTTCGGGTTCTTCGTTGCAGGAAAATCCCAATACAAGAATAGAAAACAACAATAAGATTTTTAAATTTTTCATGGCCAGGGTTGCTTTAAATGAATAAAATGACAGGGAGGAAATAAATTCAGGGACCAATTCCTTTCAAAGAAATTTACCATTTAAAAATAATTAAAACGATAAAAATTATCAATATTTTTATCCATTGGTTTATAAGTAAATAAGGTCTGCCTGGTTCCCGCCTGCTTCAGATGCTTTCTCAAAGAAAATTCCCCTACAGGCATACGATATTTCTTTCCTTTGAAAATGGCCACAACTGTTTCTCCTTCCACATTGAAAAGACAGTCCATCCCCTTTATCCAATGTTGCACCTTACAGTCCCTGATCCTTCCCATCAGCGAATGCCCAAATACAGTATAAATTTTTATCCCCTTAGGGTATCGGTCTATTCCGTGTAATACCGATTCTTTTTCCATCCTGGCTCCAGTGGCCATAAAGGCGGAATAGGCAAAATCCACTCGCTTGATTTTACTTTGCACCATGAAGATCAAAGGCATAACAGCATCGGAAATATACAGGATCCTGACATTTTCAGGCAGTACGGTTGAAAAATAAAGGATTCCGCAGGACGATAACTTCTTTTTTGAAACAGCATGGACCTCCTGATCCACTACCTTTCGGTTTTCATCCAGATAATCCGCGATCAATCTCCCGCTGTCATCTTCCCGTAAAACCTCAGAAAATAACTGCTGAATTTCCTTGTTCACCCCCAGGCTGTCCAGTAATTCAAATCCTTCTATGACGGTGTCCATCATCATCTGATTTGTTGGGCAGGTTTCTGCCTTCCCCTGTTTCAATGGAATTAAACCGCTTTAATTCATCGGCATCCATTTTTTGGATTTCTTTTGGATTGGCCGTCGATAATTTTGAAAACTCCTGTTTGACCTGGTCCAGCTCCCTGAGGACATCCCTCTCACCGGGATTTTTGGCCAGCTGGCGTTCCGCTTTTTTTTGCACCATCAACAAACCGTCTTTAAATCCCTCCGAATAAGATTTTTTCTCATTATTTTTACCTACCAGCATCCTTTGGAGACCCGTCATCAAAAGATAAGAAATGCCACCATCCAAAAGTACGGACAGGACCAGGGCATTGCGGTTGGACCTTATGCCTTTACTATCGGTGGTGGAAACCTGAAAGGCGGTACCATCTTCCAGCTCCACCACCTCCCCCTGTTTAAATTTCCTTTTTTGTTCATCCATCAATTTCTGGCAGTTTACCCTTTTCGGTGCCTGGACGTCCCTGGGATCAAAACCCATAAACTGCCTGGTGGCCGGGTCATATTCGATGATCTGGGTCTGCACATTCCCGTCCCGGTCCACATAATCCTTTTTAATATTCGCAAGCTCTGCACGTATCAGCTGCTGTTTTTCAAGTGTGGACAAAAGGGGGTGGGCATGGGGTTATTTATAGACCGGATCTATGCGCAGGGATGGCTTTCCATCCGTTCCCCTCACAACGCTGAGCCTTGCGGGAAGGGTGTCAATATGGATATCCTTGCTTTTTAAATTTTTGAGTTCCACCACATCGGTCAGTCTGCCGTCCTGTAGGGCCTGGACCTGTTCCTCGGGTATGGTAAACTTACCATTCTTATAAATCCCAAATATCTTCAGGTCCTGCATGGGTAATTTTTTTTCTTTGGTCATCGTGCTATTTTAAAAATGGGTTCCAATTCATTTTCGGGTACTTTCTTTTCCTCTTGGTTTGAAATGTTTTCGTGGGTTTCCTGCTGTTTGATTTCACGCTTTCGGTCAAAGGCCATCAGGTAATCCATGATTTTTTGGGAGTCGGCTGCTGCCTGATGGATTTCAAAAGGTTTCTCGGTAAGGATTTTGATCCAGCTGTCCACATAGGCCACATGTTGGTTGGGATCATGTCCGATCTGCAGTTCTGCGCCCAACATCATGCTGGCAATTTCCGCTCTCAATTCTTCTCGGGCATATTCCTGTGTGCCAAAGGTATTCATGATATTCCGGTCCAACCGGTCTTGATGCCCGGTCCAGTGGCCCAGTTCATGCAAAAGGGTGGCATAATACCTGTCGGAAAATTTGAACTGGGTCCTTTCCGGCAACCGGATATTGTCCCCCAGGGGAGAATAGTAGGCCCGGTTGCCAGGAATATGGGCAATGTCGGCCCCGGTATTTTTTACCAGTTTTTCTACCCGGTTCAGTTTTTCCCACTGGCTGATTTCCGGCCTTTTTTCCAAAGGAGCTATACCTTTGATCTGTTCGGCATTAAAAACCCAGGCTTTGGTGACGATAGGGCTGCTTAATTCCTTCCTTACCCTTACTGGCTTTCCGTTTTGGTCCAAAACAGGTTTACCCCCTTCGTCCCTTTTTGGATAGAACCCATGGGTTTTGACAAAATTAATGGCCATACCTTTTGCACCTTTTTGCACCTGCCAGCCCTGGGACTGGGCCTGTTTGAAGGTGGCCCACCTGGGATCTTCAAAGGGGGTAAAAAGTTGCAGATAAAGGGAGTTCAAGCCCCGGTAGGCCTGATTGGTAACGGCATTGTAAGGCTTTTCAAAGGCTGCGGTTGATTGTTCCCATGGCTGCTGCCAGGGGGCCGTACCTTCTTTGAGTTGCGCAATGATCTTTTCGGCCACTGCTTCGTACATCTTTGGGGTTTCAGCGGCCATTATCGGATGGGTTTTCGGATTCAACATGGTCTTCCTCAGGAAGCTCGTCCAGGGTTTCTACCTGGTACAACCGGGCCTCATCATGTGTCAACTGTACCTGGTTTTTTATCTGCAGTCGATCGAGTTTTCTCATCAGAGATTGCTCTGTTTTTTCATCTTTTGATTTCATGAGTATGATATTTAATGAATAATATTTTTAGTTAGGCAGAGGCGGTATAGTAATCGATGATGTTTTCCACCTCTTCCCTGATCCGCATAAAATTCCGGGTCAGTACCTGCTCTTTTTTGCCCTGGAATTCATAGCATTTGGGAAGTGTTCTGTAGTTTTTTTCCTCGTTCTCTATTTCCACAGGATCAAGGCTTACCCTGCAGTGAATATTGGCTGTTTTATAGGCACCGTTAAATTTTTCGGCATCAACCGCCAAAAGGCCAACCAATTCCCCGGTCTGCATCCCGGCTATTTTTCCGGCTGGGATCAGTGGATCGTATTTTTCATTCAGCGAAATGGAGGTTTTGGTGCGGTCAATGGAAACACTCTCTCCCAGTTGTTTCCTTTTCCCGAACATCCTTTCCAGCCATTCAAGGGTTTCCTTGTTCCGGACAGATCCGCTCAGCACATTGCCGATCACCGCGGTCATGGTGGTGGCCGTATCCTTGCCCTGCAATTGTTTCAGCTGGGGCAGTT
>JBBDSC010000220.1:0-16138 GCA_040905145.1 Anditalea sp. | reverse complement strand
AGTATGTCTTGCATTGTTTTATGTTGTTACTGTCGTCTTTTACACTTGCCACCAACTGCTGGCTAACACCAACCCCTTGCGGTTATTTTGCTTTTGGTTGGAGTAAAATTTTTCCTTAAACACGAAAAAAACTGCCATTTTTCCTAATACATCTTCCTTATTTATTGCCATTACTTATCCAGCATATCTGCCGGTGATTGGATTTGACTCAGGTGCTTTTGGCTTACATGCGTGATATTTCAGTGGTCTTACCAGACCTGTGTCCCAAAAGCTTTGGATATAGCGCAGATCCGTACCGCTTTCCCCAGTAAAAGGGTTACAAAACTAGGTCGTAATCGAAGTGGTTGCAAATATTTGGTTATGCCAGCTATTTTGGCATATTTTTTAAAAATTGCTGTTCACTGCTGCTGTGCTTTCCTTCAAATTGGCCCTTAAACAAATAGGGCTTTGGCCGGTAAATGGCTACTTCTTCAAGGTTTCTAAAGTACTTGTAGGCAATATGGTGTACCTTTTTTCCCTTTTCCCTGCCTTTTCTTTAGGCTCCTGTGGTATGTGGAATACAAACAACGGGAATTGAACGTTCCAAAGGGTGAAAACCTGTGCTGATGTTCATCAATGCGTTAAATTTGTATACTTGTTCACTATAAGCCTCTCCATCTGCGAGAATTACTTTATTCCAAACTGATTTAATCGGGATTCTTTAAATTTATACACCAATTAAATTGGCAAAAATACTGGCTGCTCCCTGTTCTATCTTATTTCAAATTTGAATTTAAATTTCATTGTCTGGCCATACAGCTCGGGAATTTCCAATACAGGAAATGACTCAATTAATCGCCGCCCCTCTGCTATGAGGCTTTTATGGCTGGATGATTCAGTGTATTCAGACTCAACGCCTGTATATCCCACAATGACAATTTCTTCAATATCAACGAAACCCTCTTCAGGCTGTAGTTCCAGAACTTCTTTAATGGTGCCGTTTTGGCTTACCTTGGCATACAGGCTCTATGGTCCCAATATGACCTGATTTCCTAGCTTCTCCCGGATATGTTATATTCTCCTGAATATAGCGAAACATGTCATCCATGGATTTTAATTCAACTGATAAATCAGTTAATCAACTGTTTTATCAGTTATTTTATTCTTAAATTAATTTATGTTCTTTTTCGGCTTCAACTGTAGCCAATTGGAAAGAAGAAAATGAAGGTTTAAATTATAATTTTACCCAACATTTTAGGTAAGCATAACTTGTAATTGAGGCTTCAATTCAAATTTGGAAAAGTTGCCATAATACAAATAAAAAACCTGACTATTTAGGCACACTGGAATTTGATAGATTTTTAATAATCGGGAAAAATAGAGAAGGAATTAAATGAATAAAAAAAATTGTCAGTAGCAAGATCTCGGCACTTCATGATTACCGCATATTACATTGCAAAACTGCGGTGGCCATGCCCACTTTTTCCAGCATTCCAGGCAAGGTAATCCCCCTGTTACACTAGGGGGATTTTATTAAATATACTTCTATGTAGTGAATCCTATAGGATACGTTTATAATAATATTGGCTAAATTCCTATTCCGCCTACATTCTTACCATTTCATTTTCCAGTTCTTTCAGGAAGGGCTGTTTGTATAGCCGTTTTCCAGTAGCTTGATAAAGCGCATTGGAAACTGCCGCAAAAACCGGGGGGAACAAAGGTTCACCCAATCCTGTCGGGTCATGCTCATTTTTCACAAAATGTACCGCTATTTCTTTAGGGGCTTCCATCATGCGGATCATTCTGTAATTCGTAAAATTGTTCTTTTGGGGAACTCCATCTTTAAACGGCATCTCCCCATAGAAAGCATTGCCAATACCATCTACGATCGCACCTTCTCCCATATTGGCTGCCGCATCAGGGTTGATAACAATCCCGCAATCGACTGCAGCCACCACGTTTTCCACGATGAGTTTGTTTCCTTCCAGCCGGAGATCAAGGACTTCGGCCACATAGGAATTATGGCAGAAATAAGATGAAACCCCACGATGGATGCCTGGTTGAGGGGTATCCCAACCGGATTTTTCCCTGACCAATTCCAAAACCCCTGCATAGCGTTCGGGGTCATAGTCATTGTTGTTGCCCACCGGGTTTTTCTTTGCCCTATCCAATAGTTCCAGTCTGAAATCAATGGGATCTTTACCCATTTCCTCAGCCAGCTCGTCCAAAAAGGACTGCTCCGCACCGGCGATAAAATTGGAACGCGGTGCCCTAAATGCGCCTATGGTGATGTTGGATTCAATTTCCCAGCCTTCTGCCCTATAATTGTCCACTGCCCCTGCAGGGAATCTGTTGGGTGCAATGGGAGTTTCGGGAATCCCACCTGCCTTTACATGGATGGCCGTGAGCTGGTTGTTTTCATCCAATGCCGCCCGATAGGTGGCGGAATAAGTAGGCCGGTAGATGCCATAGGCCATGTCATCCTCACGGGTGTACATCATTTTGACGGGAGTACCGATTTTTTGGGAAATCACAGCCGCTTCCACCAGGTGGTGTCCGTAGGCCCGCTGCCCAAATCCTCCTCCCATTCTTGCGAGGTTGATTTGGATTTTTTCTTTCGGCAGTCCCAACCTATCCGATAAGGTGTTGATGATAATCTCCGGGGCTTGGATGGGGCCGTAAAGTTCCGCTTTGTCAGCCGTGACATAGGCATAGCAATTGACAGGTTCCATGCAATTATGTGCAAGGAACGGTGCGGTATAGGTTCTTTCCAGTACTTTGGCCGCTTTTTTAAAAGCTTCCTCGGGATTGCCGTCCTTTCGCAGTACTCTGCCCGGTTTTTTGCCAAATTCCTCCATTCTTGCCAAATGTCCATCTGAACTTTCCAGTCCAGCGGGCACCCTTACTTTTACTTTATTGTCACCGGCCACCATATCAAAACTTGACTCAGGCATTTGTTCCCATTCTGTTTTCAGTGCTTTCTTGGCGTTCATTACCTCCCAGGTGGTATTACCCACTATGGCAACCATTTCATTGAAAGTCATCGTGTCGAAGTAGTTTCTGCCGTAACCGTCATTGAATACCTTAAAAGAAAACACATCTTTTATGCCCGGCATCGATTTCACTGACTCGGCATCAAATGACTTAAGCTGCATTCCAAAAGCCGGAGGATGAGCAATCATGGCAATCAGCATTCCATCCTTTTTGTAATCCATGGTAAAAAGCGGCTTACCTGTCACAATTTTTTGGGCATCCACATTTTTCCGTGATGTCCCTATGATGTTAAAGTCTTGGGTTTTCTTCAGTTCCACTTCTTCCGGCACATCGAGGGTAGCGGCCAAGGACGCCATTTCTCCATAATGGGCTTTTTTGCCACTGCCTTTATGGTGCAGCATTCCGGATTCAGTGGTAATTTCACTGGCCGGGACCTCCCAGCTTTGGGCAGCCGCCGTCACCAGCAACTGGCGGGCAGTGGCACCGGCAGTCCTTAAAGGTTTCCAGCCTTGCCTGATACCCTGACTGCCTCCGGTAAACTGTCTTCCATAGCGTTCAGGGAAAAAGTTGGCCTGTTCAACGATGACTTTTTTCCAATCTACACCCAGTTCGTCGGCCAAAATCATGGGCATGGAAGTCTTCACGTTGGAACCGAATTCGGGGTTGGGTGAATAAAGGGTGACCACCCCGTTATCGCCTATCTTGATATAACTGTTCAGTTCAAACCATTCGTCCGGAAGTCCAATCGATTCCTCTTCCGAGGTGGGTTTGCAACCTGTAAGCCAGCTGAAACTGAGCATCATGCCACCACCTGCCAGGGCGGAGGCTTTTAAAAATGACCTTCTGTTGATCTTTGTTTTTACGAGTGTCATGGCTGATTGGGATTATATGGATTGGGCTGCGGTTTTTACGGCAGCTTTGATTCGCAGGTAGGTACCGCACCGGCAGATATTGCCGTTGAGGGCAGTGTCTATTTCTTCGTCGCTTGGGTTGGGGTTGCTTTTGAGCAATGCCACTGTGGTCATGATCTGCCCTGCCTGACAATAGCCGCATTGGGGCACATCGTGTTCCAACCAAGCTTTTTGTACGGGATGGTCCCCGTTTTCAGAAATCCCTTCTATAGTAGTGATCGTTGCATTTTCTACAGAGGATACAGGGATGGAACAGGAGCGGACAGCTGTATCTTCCAACAAAACCGTACAGGCACCACAGGCTGCAACACCGCATCCGAATTTGGTACCCACCATGTTCAGATGGTCTCTCAAAACCCATAGAACAGGTGTGGATGGATCCACATCCACTTCCCTGTTTTTACCATTGATATTCAGATTGAACTTAGCCATGTTATAAATATTAGGTTAACAAACAGTAAATTACCTTTTTTCGTCGGTATAATTGAAGAATGACAATATAAATATCCGCTATTTTGTCAGTAGAATTCGTTTTTTAAGACCGAAGTCGGAAGTAGCCAGCAATCTAGAATCAGACCAAGGATCTGTTGGATTATGCCTTTTGCAGATATGATTACCGATATATGTATACATTACTCTTTTAAAGAGAAAAATAAAAAATTAGGTGCTCAATTTCGCAGTCAATGAAAGCGTATCAATCAAGATATTTGGAGACCATGTCAAGGTTCAGTCTTACCACTATACCGCCAGGCCTGTTGGGGAGGTTCCAGAGTCACTGATTGAGACGGTGAGGTTTGAAATTATCCTGAAAGGATAGTATTGTTGTCAAAAAAGAACTAAAAATTCTGATAGTTCTCTAGAGAATAGGGAATGTTTTTTGGTATAATTTCCGAAAGTAACAACTTCCGAAATTTATTTTATTCTCATTCCAGGAAGTGAAGCTCTTATGGAAACAAATAATGCAAGTAATTCTTCCTTAGCATTTTTGTAACGGGACCAATTAAATTTCTTCTCTTCAAGGATAAGTTTACCTTCATTAGTAAACTGATATACTTTTGCTAAAAAATCTGGGAAATCATTTTCGATTAATTCAATCTTGCTTCTCGCTTCCGTGCGTATTTTTTTATATGTATTTTCAACTTGGATTTCATAATGTCCCCTGTTGCCATCAAAAACATGATTTACAGAATGGTCAAACTCATGTGCAAGCCCATTTAACTCCTCTAAAAGAGCTGATCTTTTTTCTAAGCGGTCCTTAATAAATTCTAGATTCTGAGCTTGTTCTCGTTTTATTTTATCAATTTTAAAATTATAAATTTGCAAGGTTATCCAGATAGAAAATCCAATAATAATAGCACTTATTGGAGTTATTCCTACTTCTTTTAAATATTCTACTATTTCCATTTTTAAACCCTTTATTTCGGCTTGCAATTTATACCTATCTCATCTCAAAAAAAATCAATTTTATTTTGATTACAATTTTAAACGGATTTAATTTTCAATATTAAAAATACCAATATGGAAGATAAAAGAATTAAATCTTACTATGCCGCTCCCTATATACACCCCGTAAATAAAAATAACATTCCCAGTGAACAGGAAAGGATAATAGCCATGATTTCTATGGCGTGGGGCAAAAAATATCCCATCAATACCGGAACCGGAAAGTTATCCAGTGCCACCGAACAGGCGTATCCCAATATGGCACCGTTGTAGAAGGTATTTAATTATGTAAGTAATTGGGAAATTAAATGGAATCGAAACGGTGCAAAAACTAATCTATTATTTTACCGGATCACCTCCGTTAGCTGCTGGACAGCAACCTTACCCGTACCTATCTTTTCAAACAAATTAGTCCAAGATATACTTTGAAATGACCAGTCTTTGAATTTCGGAAGTACCTTCTCCTATTTGCAACAGTCGCTGGTCGCGATAAAAACGCTCTACATCATATTCCTTCATCAGGCCATAACCACCATGGACCTGAATGGCTTCGTCGGCCACTTCTTTGGCCATTTCAGAGCAATACAGTTTGGCCATGGCCGCTTCTTTGCCAAAAGCTTTTTTCTTCTGTTTGAGCCAGCAGGCTTTATAGAGCAGATTCCTGGCAAGTTCTATTTTCATGGCCATGTCTGCCAGCTTGAAAGATATAGCCTGAAAATTGGAAATGGCCCTGCCAAACTGTTTGCGCTGTTTGGCATAGTTCAGTGCGAGTTCATACGCCCCCTGTGCACAACCCAGCCCCATGGCAGCAATAGAAAGGCGGCCACTATCCAGTGTAGTAAGCATGATCTTAGACCCTTGCCCCCTGCGGCCCAGGAGGTTGCTTTTGGGCACCCGGCAATTATCAAAAAACAACTCAGCGGTGTTCGATGCCCGCCACATCAATTTGCCGTGCATGGTCCGGGCGGTAAACCCCGCTGTCCCTTTCTCTACCAGAATAGTTGAGATTTCCTTGCGCCCATCTTTGTGGATATTGGAGATCAACTGCACGGTGATCCCACCGGTGATGTCGGTATTGGCATTGGTGATAAAAATCTTAGAACCATTGATGACCCATTCGTGATGATCGAGCCTGGCAAATGTCTGACTGGCTCTGGAATCGGACCCTGCCTCGGGTTCTGTCAGGCCAAAAGCCCAGAGTTTTTTACCCGAACAAAGATCAGGCAGGTATTTCTCTTTTTGTTCCCGCGTACCAAACTTCACGATAGGGTCTATGCCCAATGAGTTGTGTGCGGCCACAGTAGCGGCCTGAGAACCATCAATCCGGGCAATCTCCTCCACGGCGATGATATAGGAAAGCACATCCATGCCATGCCCGCCATATTTGGTGGGGACAGTCATGCCGAAGATCCCGAGCTCTCCCATTTGTCTGGTCAGCTCTACTGAAAAGGCTTCTTTGTCGTCAAGCTCGCGTGCCTGGGGCTGGATGACCTGCCGGGCAAAGTCGCGCACAGACTGACGGATCAAATTATGCTGCTCATTACAAAATATATCCATAACCTTGCGTGTTTATATTTGGTGCTCCGTTGTTTACCGACCCTATTATCTCCGCAGGAACATATACCCGTTGGGCCAAGAAGGCAGCGGCCAACATCTTGCCCTGTGGATCGAGCCGGGCAGAGCGTGTCCCTCCCCCATCCAATGCCTTCCCCAACATATAATTGAAGCCCATCAGGCCATCGAGCTCGTACCTCTTGATTTCTCCCTCGCACAGATCGCCCAGCCACTTCCTGATAATATCTTCGCCCAGGTGAGCTTTCAGGTACTCGTAAACCTGCCTGCTCCTGGCCAAAACACCCAGATTGGCGCTGTTCCCTTTATCACCTGACCTGGCCAGACACAGGTCCTTCATCCTCACCTCCACCCTTCCTTCAAAAGGTGTGAGCAAGTTAAAATCCCCCATGATAGCCTGTTGAGGTTCGGGAAGCGGCGATTCTTGATGGACAACCGGATCTGGCAAAAATTCATGGAACTGTCTGGTGGTGCCATCGCCATCTATAATCCACACCTGTTGCTTTACTTTATCCCTATCTATCAAACAAGGCCAATAGGTAAACACTTCTTGTATTTTGGGTCTGCCACCATGGGCAGCCATGCCCTGAGGCCCAGCCAGTATCAGCCCCGCTATCTCTTTGCCAAACCTTTCCAGTTTTGATTTATCGTGGTCATAGGCCACAAACTGAAGCAATATCTCATTGCCCCCTTTCATTGCCAGGGCATCTCCAAGCGCATCGGCACCTATAAAATTGCTTGCTTTTTTATCGAAAGGGAAAGGAAACCTCCCCCAAAAAATTCCATCGACAAGCTGTGCCTTTTTGTAAGCCTCCAGCCCACCCACCACCACTTGTCCCACGGCTTTGTATCCATCTTTATAGGCCATGGACACTTTCCATCGTGCAGGAGCAGGTCTGCCCCTGGTGCCTGATACCTGTACCAAATCAGGCCCGATGTCTTCCACCTGGGCCTGACTAAGATCGGCCACCACATCAGGTCCCATGTAAGCCCGGGGATCGGCTATTTCATATACCAATTGCTCCTTTACCGTCCACTGATTGACCAAACCACCCGTGCCTTCCCCCTTACTTACCAGAAAGCTCCCGTCAACCTGCATTTCAACAATGGGATAGCCCATCCTGGTCCAGTTGCCCACTTTTTCCCAATCGGTAAAATTGCCACCACAGGCCTGTGCCCCACACTCCATCACATGTCCAGCAACCATGGCAGCAGCCAATTTGTCCCAATCATCCAAAGCCCAGCCCATTTCATACATCAAAGGGCCAATAGTGAGGGCACTGTCCGAAGCCCGCCCGGTGATCACCACGTCTGCGCCCATTTGCAAAGCTTTGATAATGCCTTCCGAACCGGTATAGACATTGGCAGCAATCAGGTGGTCCGCAATCTGGGCAAAGGCCTCTCCCGTTTCCAGGTGTGTGAATTTCTCTTTACCGGAAAGTTCCGTGATCAATGGCATCAGATTATCTCCCGACACAGCCATTACGCGCTTGCTAAACCCGAGTTCACCCAGCAATTTTTGCAAGGCCACTGCACAGGCCAGTGGGTTGTTGCCCCCGGCATTGGTGATAATTTTGGGAAAATAATCTTTAAGTATATCGGCTGCCAGACGGACGTGTTCCAGAAAATCGGCCACATAACCCAGGTCGGGAAGGCGCAGCTGCTGCTTGGCCAAGATGCTCATGCTGACCTCAGCCAGGTAATCGGCTGTGAGATAATCTAACTTGCCCGTGAGTACCTGTCGCCTCATGGCCAGTGGCTCGTCACCCCAGAAACCGCTGCTGTTCCCTATTCTTACCGTTTTTTTCATGGCCGTACCTATTCCATCCAGTTGGGTTTTCTTTTTTGCAAAAAGGCATTCATCCCTTCCTGACCTTCTTCCGACCGCCGGATCCCGGCTATCATTTTGGCCGTATTCGTATAGGCTTCTTCCAATGTCCAGTGGTTGGCCACATCTTTGACCAGCTGTTTGCACTGCGCCATGGCATGCGGGCCTGAGGTGAGCAATTGCCCCAGCAACTCTTTTAACTCGGCCTCCACTTCATGGTCATCTCCCGAGAAATTGGCCAGACCGATCTTTTCTGCATAGGTACCGTTGATGCGTTTTCCGCTCAGCATAAGTGCCCTGGCAGGAAACTCCCCTATACGCTTGATGACATAAGGCGAAATGCAGGCCGGTATTATCCCAATCTTTACCTCGCTGAGAGAAAAGACAGCTTCAGCGTGTGCCAACACAAAATCACAAGGCGAAAGTAGGCCGTTAGCCCCACCTATGGCCGCCCCATGCACGATGGCAATGGTTGGTTTGGGAAAAGTATAGATCAGATAAAAACACTTGGAGAGATTGAGGCTTTCGTCCAGGTTTTCTTCATAGGTATAGTGCAGGGCTGCCTTCATCCAATTGAGGTCTGCCCCGGCACAAAAGGAAGGCCCTTTGCCCCTAATGATCAGCACATGACAGTCAGGGTCATGTGCTAAGGCTTCCAATTGGTCAATGATTTCCAGAATCATTTCCTCATTAAAGGCATTGTGCACTTGGCTACGGTTGAGCCAGAGTGTACCAACCCCATTTCCTAAATCAATTGTTATATGCTTGTAATCCATAATGGGTTCACATTCTAAAAACGCCAAATCTGGTTTCTTTTATTTTCTGATGTTGGCAGATCTCAAAGGCCCTGGCCAACACATCCCGGGTGTCTTTGGGGTCAATGACGCCATCGTCCCAAAGCCTGGCGGTACTGTAATAAGCACTGCCCTCCTCTTCATACTTATTTAAAATTTCCTGTTCCAGCCTTTGCAGTGCACCTTCATCCACGGTGGTGCCTGCCTTCATCATTTGCTCTCTTTTGATGCTTGTCATCACGGCTGCGGCTTGCTTGCCCCCCATCACCGAAGTTTTGGCATTGGGCCATAGAAAGAGAAAATTGGGGTCATAAGCCCGGCCAGCCATGGCATAGTTGCCCGCACCAAAAGAACTACCTACTACGAGTGTGATTTTGGGCACGCTGGCATTGGCCACGGCATGGATCATTTTTGCCCCATCTTTGGCCAATCCGCCCTGTTCATAGCGCTTGCCCACCATAAAACCAGTAATGTTCTGCAGAAAGAGCATGGGAATTTTGCGTGCGGCACAAAGCTGTACAAAATGGGCCCCCTTTAGGGCAGACTCGGAAAAGAGGATGCCGTTATTGGCAATGATGCCTACGGGCAATCCCTTGATAAAGGCAAAACCCGTGATCAATGTTTTGCCATAACGGGCTTTGAACTCCTGAAACTCACTTCCGTCCACCATTCGGGCTATTACCTCCTTTAGGTCAAAGGGCCTTCGCAAGTCAACAGGCACCAGACCATATAGTTCCTCCGCAGGATATAGGGGTTCTTTATACGGACGTAATTTGATATAATTTTTCTGGGAAATATGTTCAAAAATGTTGCGACACATCTGCAAGGCATGTTCATCATTATCGGCCAGGTGGTCGGCCACACCACTGATACTGGTGTGCATCTCCGCACCGCCCAGTTCTTCGGCACTCACCTCCTCGCCTGTTGCAGCTTTTACCAACGGCGGCCCACCGATAAATACGGTTCCTTGTTTTTTCACCATAATTACCTCATCGCTCATTGCAGGCACATAGGCACCTCCGGCAGTGCAGCTCCCCATCACCACGGCAATCTGGGGCATACCCATCGCTGATAACCTGGACTGATAATAAAAAAAACGGCCAAAATGGAAGCGGTCTGCAAACACCTCTGACTGATCGGGAAGGAAAACCCCTCCGGAATCTACAAGATAGACACATGGCAAGGCATTCTGGATGGCTATTTCCAATGCCCTTAGGTGCTTTTTGATACCTTCGGCGATATAGGTGCCGCCTTTGACCGAACTGTCGTTGGCAATAATGACGCTGTCCACCCCTTGAATTTTGCCCACCCCGGCGATGATGCCCGCAGCGGGAAACTCATTGTCCTTAATGTCCCAGGCCGCAAGGGCAGAGAGTTCCAAAAAGCTGCCTTCATCCGTCAGCTTCATTACCCTTTCCCGGGCAGTAAGGCGGTCTTTCTTATCTTTACCAGGTTTGGATGGACGGTGAGCTACGGAATTGAGTTTTGAATAATACCCATCGAGTACCTGTCTATAGTCATTGGTATTCTGTACAAATGAAGGGGACAAGGGGTCTGCTTTTGAAGTAATTGTTGTTGCCATAGCTTGTGGGGTTGTATGGTTTAACAACGATTGGATTTTGCCAAAGGTTGGTCAAAATGGGTTATTTAGCTCGGATAATCTTGATTATTGTGAGATAACTTGCAAACTGTAGACAAGTAGGTAATTTATTGGGAATTACTCAACTTTAGCAATTTGGCATTTGAACATCCACAATCCCTCAATAACTGTCAATAAAAAACCCAATTAACCCCAATCGACAGAAAATCATTAAACTAATTATTATCAAACAGGCAAAAGCATTCATTTTATTAAAGGCAAAGAGATGGCCATTGCTCTGGGATTTGACCATGTGGTTATTTTCAGTACCGATGGTAAAGACTACATGAAAAAGGATGGGCTAAGCCTGTATTGTTCTGCGGAGGCATTCAAAAGAGGCATTCCGGTTTAGATCCCACCTCAGTGACCGAATACCATCTCGACCTTATTAAAGACTGGGAGCGGATTTAATAAAGCATCAATTAACGAATCCATAAACTTCATCAACCTTTATAATGATTTGGCAGATCAATTGGATGATAATGACTTTTATAACATGTCAAGGAAGAAGGGCATCAGGAAATTATGGAAATTTGGATATGACGAAATATTCTGGAAGGAATTTGGTAGGGACGAAGAATTACCGGCCATAAATATCCCTAAATTTTCAGTCAATTTTAAATTTTTAAACAAAGGAATGACTAAAATGGTAGAGGCAATTTGAAATACTTGACAAATAAACGCCCATAATTAGAATTTATTTGAATTATTGAATAAGGAAGGCAAAGTCATAGGTTTGCGACACTACGCTGACACGGCTAAACTTATAGCCGCCGCCAAATAAAAATTAGGGGTATTGGCCGGGAATTTACTTGCAAGCTTATTAAAATGACGACACAAGTAATTAAAACCATAAAAGGGACTATTCGATTTGGACCAAAATATTGACCAAAAAGTAATTGGTGAAATCATATGTCCGACTATTATTTTACATAGTTCAAAAGACATTGTAGTAAATATTGAACACGCAAAATATGCCCACACCAAAATTAAAAAGTCAATTTTAAAAGTATATGACAACAGGTGGGGACACCTACTTTGGCTAGGAAAAGAGAGTAATATTACAATTGAAGATACCTTGGAATTTATTGACAATGAAAAAAAAAGCCAGCCCATAATCGTGTAGACGGCCGTGAGCCATTAGCCTACAGCCTGTCCCGCAAAGCGGGAGTGCACCTTACAAAAGGTTTTAGGGATACGGTTCTTTGTACTGTCGCACAGGCAGGCCCCTCACTAAAACTGTCTGGTGCTAGTAGATCGGCAGGTAAGGGAGTATGTAGAATATTTTGCCAAGAACAACAAACGTCAAAATTTCTGTATTTCTTGTACTTCGACATTGGAGTTGGGAATAGACATAGGATCCGTAGATGAAGTCGCACAAATAGATGCTACACATAGTATTGCTTCTCTGATCCAGCGGGTAGGAAGAAGCGGAAGGACGGATGGCCGCCAGAGTAACTTGTTTCTGTACGCGACGGATAAATGGAGCTTGCTTCAATCACTAGCCTGTTGGTTATTGTACAAAGATGGGTTTATTGAGCCACCGCAAGTCGATGAAAAGCCCTATGATATTTTAGTTCATCAAGCTATATCAATTACAAAAGGCCATTCTGGAATTCAGATTTTGGATTTAGTTACGCAACTGAAGCAGAATACCGCCTTTAAGAAGATTGAACTGAATGAAATCCAGGAGATAATTTCACATTTAATAGAAATCGATCTTTTGGAAAGGCTTCGCCAAGAGGTAATTATCGGAATAGAAGGCGAAAAGGTGGTCAATAGCCGTCATTTTTATACCATGTTTCAGTCTGAGGAACAATTTAAAGTGGTACATGCCGGTAATAATATCGGAGAAGTGCCATTCTCTCCCCAGTTTACCGAGAATGAAAATATCTTCCTAGCCGCAAGAATTTGGAAGATCAAGTTTGTAGACGAACAGTCAAAACGGGTAGAAGTGCTTCCTGCGCATGATGGGAAGAAACCGATTTTCTTTGGAGGAGGCGGTAAGATTCATCCGAAAATTAGAGAGAAGATGCTGGAGATTTTATACTCCAAAATGTCTTATGATACCCAAAGCATTCCCCATAGTTACCGAAATTCCCCGCCTCTTCGTTCAACACTGCATTCAGACTCGGCTGTTCAAGCCGTCCGAATGCTTAGTTATTGTGTGCTGTTCTTTTTAATGAGTCGTTTTAAGGAAAGCCTTGAAGTGAATAGCCATAGTGTTAGAGTGAAATGTTCAGTGCTAATTAAATTCCACAGTGTCACCAATGCTGACAAAGCCTTCCTCAGCAACGATAGCATACACTCCGGCACTGGGAAACTTTCCACCTCCCATAATGTCTAGCCTATTGTGTTCAACAAGCGTTCTAAGAACATTTGTATCCTTTGGTATTCCATCTTGAGGAAGGGTAACCATTACACATCTAGGATCTGGCATTGTTATAATAAGCTTGACATTCTTGCCAATAGCAAGTGCATTTCCCACCCATTGATTATCAATGAATCCAGTAGCAAATGATTTTACCACTACATTCATTCGAAATCTTCTCACATCAAAGTTGCTTTCCGGTCGTAGTTGATGTAATTGTTCAAGCGTGGATGTAGATATGACAGAAACTGGAAAAACATCCAAGAAAGATTCAGGAGGAAGAGGTGATTCCACTCCCATTTCTTTGAATAAAGCTGCTCCAAGTTTTTGTTCAACCGATACGTTGCGATGACCAGCAGGGTCAAGGTTCTCCAGATCCAGGTGACATTGGTCAATGGTGTAATTTTCCGGTGCAGCACGGGCAAGAGTAACCTCTCTTCTAAAAAAATTAGATAAGACTTCATCTACTTCCACCGCATCACTAAGTACTGTAGTTCCATCAGCCAAGGTGATTTGTACAGGTGGAATTTCCTGATCAATTTGCGGGTTGCACAAATAAACAGCACGACAGCTTAGTAAATCTGGAAATAGTTTTACACTTTTCGCACTAACGACCTTGCCTGTTTCTTTATCGATAAGTGCATAAGCTCGATCACCTAAGACTCCCTGCTTTTCAAAATATATTTGGTCAAGTTTTTCGCCTTGGAAGGATTTTACCGGAAAGCGCCAAAGTGTATCAATTTTACCAGCTATCATTTTTTTGATTTTTAAGTTTGATTTTTTCGATAGCACACAACGCAAAGTGTTTTAAACGCAATCTACAAAAAAAATAACTATTTAATTTGACCTATCAAGATTGCGGTTAAAACATTGTTGGACAAAGCCTTCCCCCGTTTATGGGCATTTGTCATTTCATCTTCTCCCTCATTTGGGGACCATAGATTCATTTTGCCCTTCCGTTTGCCTGATTTGACTTCTGATCTTTCTCATTGGGTTGATTTTGGACATACCTTTCCCTGGCAATCCATTGCCTCGGTACACCTTTCCAGTCTGTCAAAGAACGGTGGCCGGCGGATTTCAGGGCTCCTTTCCCTTTCCTTCCGGCAGACCGAAGACCATTTTTCCCTGCATGAACCTCCTGATAAACTCCCCACACCTAAGCTCCATCGTTTTCTGTCTTCCGTCCCGGTAGTCTTTCCATCGGAACTTTACGGTCTTTCCGTCGGTGCCCAGTATCCTGCCGTTGCTGATGGCCACCCTATGCGTACCCGCCTCCCGGCAGGTACCGGCCCAGGTAACCAAGCACCTGCCCCGCTCCCCGGAAGGTTTTTTTGATATGTATATGCCAGGATTTTGCATAGGCGGATTTATTGAGCGCCTTCCCGTCTGCAAACAGCTCCTTTTGGCTTTCGGGAAGATTAAGCATCCCTCCGGCCAGCCGCTTTCCACACCCAGGAAGGCCGGATTGCATGCTGCTTTCTTTACCGCAAGAGCCGAAGAGGCAAAGAGCATGCTGTAGCATTCCCTCTGGTTGAGGTAAAACAGGGGTTTGAGGAATTCCGGTACGGTGAATACTACATGAAAATACCTTACCGGGAGCAGCCTGCACTTCAGCTTCTCCACCCATACAAGCTGTTTGACATACTGGCACTTGGGACAGTGCCGGTTCCGGCAGCTGTTGTAACTCGTCCTGGTATCGCCACAGGTATCACATTTAAGGGTGTGGCTACCCGTTTTCGAGGTCCTGCAGGAAATAATGTCCCTGTATGCTTTGTACTGATCAGTACATAGATTGCCGCCTTTTGAAAGAAAGGCTTCCCTGTGATTGTTCAGGATATCTGAAAGCGCTGGTCCGCTGTTCCTTTTGTTGACCGGTCCCATCACAGTTCGTCCAGGGGACTTTTGATCAGCGAAGGGTCGAAGTTGCTCACATGAAGGTAAACCGAAGTCGTTTTGAGGGATTTGTGCTCCATAAGCTCCTGGATTGTCCTGATGTTGGTGCCTGAAAAAACCGGGGGAGAGGTTTGGGCCGTCTGGGCCGCTTGACCCTTACCGGATCCCATGTTCTGCCAAGGACATCTTTAAAGAGTATCTTGAACGCACTGATGGTTTGGTTTACACTGGAGGCTGAAAGTTTCCTGACCTCAACCCGATGGAAAAGATACTCCTTTAATTCAGATATGCTGATGTTCTCAGGGCTTTTTCCAAAATGTCTGGATACTGATGATACAAGCCAACGGGCGGATGGCTATACGGCCATCAAAAACCTGAGGATTGAAGTGGAACAGGAAGATGAAATCTTTTCCCAGTACAACGAAGCGGAAAAAAGGATGTTGGATAAAATAAACATTATATTATCAAAAAAAGGAAGGTTTAAATTTTAATCCTCTATACATTTACCATCCTTGGAAACCAAAGTTGTCCAATAGTGTAGGCATCCCCACTGATGCCTATAAATTGGAATCCATTTTTTTAGGTAATGTTGCCAAAAATAGTTGGTGCTTTTTGGCAACATTACCATCTAAATCAGATATATTGATGAACGAAATGGGAATCGGGATTCTTTAAATTTATACACCAATTAAATTGGCAAAAATACTGGCTGCT
>JBBDSC010000219.1:0-16206 GCA_040905145.1 Anditalea sp. | reverse complement strand
GCCAGGTATCCCTGGGTATGGAGAAATTCGGAAAATTCACTGTCCGCACGGTCAATTACCTTATAAATAGCCGAAGAAAGTTCGTATTGGTAATTGATCGGAAGGAATTTATCCCGGCTTATTCTGTTTAATCGGATCCTGAATCTCATGGCTTAAAAGTGTTAAAAGACGGTGTCCTTTATTTTAATTAAAAATAAATAGCTCAAATAATATCGAGGTGTATTTTCAGGCTTAATAGGCTCTTCCCAAGATGTTCAGGTGATGACAAAAACAGGCCTTCTAAAAAACTGTATTTGAAGCATTTATCATTAAATTAATTAAACTTATCAATAAAAACGGAAAATAAAAAGCTGTTTGGAAGGAATATCTAAAAATTTACATCAATGGTAATGGCACCCTTTAAAACTTTATTTTTAATACTCGTTTCAATCCTATTGTGAAGGCATACCCCTCCAAGGGTTCCAAACCCTTGGAGGGTTTTTCTATGTCACCTGCTGGTCAGCGCATTGTCATGCTGCAACAAAAATCCCGTAATATCCGCCACCTCCTGCTCACCTAGTTGTAGGTGTTCTGGCGAAGGCATCAGGCTGGTCCTCAGGAGCTGTTTGCTCTGGATCTGGGAGGCTTCCACCATATAGCGCTGGCTATAAATATCCAATACGGTCACTACAGGTCCATCGGAGAGCAGTAGGCCGTAAAGGATCCCCCCGTTTTTCATGGTGATCAGATGCGGTTCAGAGCCAAAGGCTATACCGGCAGCCGGATGTACGATGGCTTCGATCATGCCCAATTTGTCATATTTTGTACGAATATTGGTCAGTATCGGGCCTACCTCACTCCCAAGGTCCCCCATTTTGTGGCAGGACAGACAATTGCTGTACATTAAGGTCCTGCCCTTCTCTACATTTACGGGCAAGTCAGCAATGGCTTCAACGTTAAATGGGGAGGGGTCCGATGATTCAAAATAATGGGCGATAAGTGGTTTTACATACCGGTCTTCCTCATTCATCATCTGATCCCGGACCTGATGGGCGATGGTATCGGGCAGTGATTTGGTGGCAGCCAAATGCACCAAGTGAAGCTTTCCTGCTTTGTCATTGGCCAACTCCGAAGCAGCAATCAACCGTTGACCCATGCCCAGTTTTTCATTGGCCACTTTTTCCCTGAGCTCCAGCATTTCCGGATGTGCTTCCGGCAACTGGGTATCGGGTGATTGCCAGTCCTCCAGATAAGCACGCCAGTCATTGGTTTTACGGAACTGTAACCAGTATTGCGCCAAGCTGACAATATTATACGGCCCATCCTTGGCCAATTGCCGCATCGCATCAGCCGCAGCACCTGTAGGAACAAATGCTAAAGCTACCATGGCTTTTTCCCTCTCCTCTGCGGCCAATTTCTTAGAGGCAGCTCTTGTTTGTAGTGCCTTTACCGAAGAAGGGGGGTGCAATTCCCAAACTAAAGCAGCCAAAGGGGAGGACCAGTTTTCAGGCTCTTTGGTCTCAAAGTGCTTCAGCAAAAGGGGATAAAATGCTTCTTCATTGCCTTCCAGCGCAATGCCCAAGGCAGCCAGATACCAGGTATCCTTACCATCAAAACCATCAACCAAGGATAAGATGATGGATTTACTTTCCTCCAAGGGTACCCCCTTCAAGGCAATGGCCACCGCTCTTCTTACAGCTGGGGAATTATCCTGAGCTAATTGCTGCGCATAATCCATTACCTTTTTTGGATTGGCTTGTCTTAAAGCCCTTAGCGCCGTGATTCTGATGTTAGGATCAGCGTCATTTAACAAGGTTTCCACTTCCTCTATACCAGACCCACCCAATTGTGACAACAGCCAGACGGCACGGGCCCGATGATAGGGATTTTCTGATGACAATATTTCTTTTACCTTTGGCAATGCATTTTCACCCTGGGCTTTTAACCGCTCAAATCCTTGGTTACGCACATTGATGGCAGGATTTAGCAGAGCTTGAATCTGGCCCTCTATGTTATCAATGTCAATGGTCGGGGAAGTCAATGCTGCATTTTTGGGAGCAATACGGTAAATGCGGCCATATCCGTCCTTATCATGCATCTGATGTCCCCCTACGATGGGGTCATGTCAGTCGGCAACATATATAGCGCCATCCGTACCGATGGTTACGTCACTGGGACGAAACCATTTACTTTTATCCCCATCCAATTCATTCCATCGGTAGTCCTTATTGTCTGTTTCTACAGAAGCAATAAAGTTGGATCGGTTATTTAGAGGATACCCTGCTCCATCCAATTCGGGCATATAGCCAAAAATGATGTTTCTTCCCGCATCGGCACTGAGCAGCAATCCCCTGTAATGTTCACCTAAAGCATCACTTTCATTCAGCACTATTCCTGTAGGGGAGCCTGAACCATAGAGATCCCCAACAGGCATTACCCCCGGATCTTCCTGATGCCAATGGGCAGTTTGTATACTCTGTCCCGGGCGTCTATCGGCAGCCCAGGTGCGGACCCCTGTCTCACTGAAAAATCCTGCATTCCCACCTTCCATGACCCAACTGGTACGGCAGGCCGCTTTTTCGTCATCATTATCATTCTGCCATAGGTTTCCATAAGAATCTACAAAGACTTCATAAGAGTTGCGGAAGTTATGGGCAAGTATTTCCAAATCTGTACCGTCAGGATTTACCCTAAAAGCCAAGCCCCCAGTCCATATTTTTCCGTCATCACTTTCCAAAGCAGGGGTGTTCTTGTCATTATAAGGTGTCCCACCAGTGTATACACTACCGGCCCGAAGTGACCAGCCCCCTTTATCCGTCACCATATGAGGTCCGGCATTTCCTGTGATGAAATACAACTTTCCATCAGGACCCGCAATGCCGGCATGCAAGCCGTGGTCATGGTCTTTTCCTCCAAAGCCGGTAAGGAAAACCTCCTTTTTATCGGGCTTATCGTCTCCATCCTCATCGGTATAGACAATAATGGAAGGTGAGCAGGAGACCACCACTTTATTCCCTAGCACAGCAATTCCCATCGGTGAACGGAGGTCCTCATCCTGTACGAACACTTTGGAAGAATCTGCTACGCCATCACCGTTGGTATCTTCCAATATCATCACCCGGTCCCCCTCAGGATTGGTCATATGACCGTCGGCATTGTTGAAGTCCCTGTAATTTACTGCTTCTGTCACCCACATACGTCCATGAATGTCTACATCCATATTGGTAGGATTATAAAACTGGGGGGACTCTGCCCAGACTGTGGCTTCCAAGTCATCGGGAACAAACAGCAAAGGCTTTTCTTCAGTAGTTTCTTCTGTTGTTTCCGAAGTGCAGGAGAAGACCACTACAAGGGCAGAGAGGAAACAAAAGGTTGCAGTTGGAAATTTTTTCATTCTTTCAAGTTTCATTCAGGACAGATCGAAGATATTCGTTGTTGGTGACATAGGATTGGAAAAGATCTGCACCTGGGGGTACGGCGCCCTCTATAATAACCCAACCATCGTATTCTATTTCATCCAGAACGTTTTTCACCCTTGCAAAATCAACCTTACCTTGACCCAATAAAGACCCGTTTTCTTTGGCATGAACTTCACAAATGTACTCCTTCCCCAATCGGCTCATTTCCTCATAAATATCATAGCCCATTTTATGTGAATTGGCTACATCATAATAGACCCGAACATTTTCGGAACCTATGGCATGAATGATATCCAGGTGCTCATCGGCACTCAGCCAAGACTCTATCCCCAGTATTATCCCGGCCTTTTCTGCCTTAGGGGCTACTTTTTTCAAGCGGCGGATAACTTCATTGGTTCCAGCTTCATCCCCTTTAAGGTCCCCTTTACCAAAAAAAGCCAATAGGATTACCTTACATCCCATGGCTTTGGCCACGTCTATGCTGTCACTTACCCACTCTTCCGTTTCAGGTTCAGATTTGTAAGGCACATTGTTCAATTCACCAATAGCCAAGCTTGACACCTTCACCTTATGTTTTTTGGCAGCTTGTTTATAGGCTTTCTGTACATCTTTCTGCCGCAGATGCATGTTGTTTTCCACAGTACCTAAACTTACCTGCACCCCATCAAGGCCTATTCTTTCAGCTAGGGCCATGGCCTCGATATCGCTTTGCTTGCCTATGGACCAGTCACAGGCACTGATTTTATAATCCTTTTTAGTATCTGAAGCAAAAGCATTCCAAATGGGACTCAAAGTGGTAAGGCCAGCCAAAGCAGCAGTGCTTATGAGTGCTTGACGACGGGAGTATAGGTTGTTTTTTTTCATTGTATCACCTTTTTTATTCTTCATTTGGTGTAAGATCCACATTTTATAAATATAAAGGATCATTACCTTGAATTTTGATACTTTTTTATCTGTTCATGCAAATATTTTAACTCTACCAGTTGTTATTTCATATTCTCAGATTTATTTCTTAATATACTGATTATGAAGCCTCGACATGAAAAGCTGACTTTAGAGCCGAAATATTCCTTTATACTACAGAAAGACGTCTATCCTTTTTACCCTACTCCTTGGCATTATCATCCGGAATTTGAACTGGTACTTGTTGTAAAAAGTACCGGGCGGCGAACCGTCGGGGACCATGAAGAAAGGTTTTCGGACGGTGATTTAGTATTTTTAGGTCCAAATATGCCTCATTCCTTTCAAAATGATCCGATCTATTACCAAGGCAAGACCTCATTGACAGCCGAGGCCATCGTGATTCACTTTAGGGAAGACTTCCTCGGCAGGGATTTTTTTAATCTTCCTGAAATGATCGCCGTGAACCAACTTTTCGATAAGGCTAAATTCGGGTTAAAAATTTTGGGAAATACCCGGCAAAATATTGCAGGGATCATGCATGAAATGAAAGACATGAGTGGTCACAGAAGGATTATCCAGTTATTATCTATCCTGGAGATTCTATCTTTATCTGAAGAATATCAACTTTTAGCCAATCCCGGTTTTGTGCAGCAATATGCTGTTTCCGGCAATGACCGCATTACAGTGGTCCATAAATACATTATGGCCAATTTCAAAAAGGATATAGCACTGGCCGAGGTGGCTGAAGTTGCCAATATGTCCATCACATCATTTTGCCGCTTTTTCAAAGCTTGTACAAGAAAGAATTTTTCCCATTTTCTCAATGAAATAAGGATTGGGTATGCCTGCAAATTACTTTTGGAAAAAGAGCATAATATTTCCCGGGTTTGTTACGAAAGCGGGTTTAATAATATGTCCAATTTTAACCGGCAGTTTAAGAAGATAACTAACAAATCCCCCTTACAATATAAGAATCTTTCAAATTTGAAATGAGCGGATTTTAAAGGTAATGTTTGCATACGCTCATGAGTGTTGGCTTCAAAAGGCGCCGCTGCTTTGAATGTTTATATCTCCAAGTCTTCTGGGTTCTCCGTAATCAGCACATCCTTAAATATTACGTTCATTTCCATGTCGCCGTGAAGTTGTAAGCCTATATGGCCTTCGGTGCGTCCGGGGTCATTCTTCAATTCAGCAGTCTTGTAACCGTTTAAATAGACAGCTACGTCTTTACCTTTGGCCACTATTATCATTTCATTCCATTCATTTGGCTTATACCATTTTTTGACGTTTTCTGGAGTAGGTTGGACTACCCAGGCACGATCTCCTGTTTCATATAAACCACCCGCATCTTTTTCCGGGTCAATCTCAGCCTGAAGGCCAAACACATGCACAGGATGGTCTACTTTTTCCACGCGAAAATAAACGCCGCTATTTCCCTTAATTGCCTTATAGACAACTTTTAGTTTAAAATCAGCATAGGTTTCATTACTCAGCAAAATACCATGAAGCGGCTCTTCGGCCGGACTGGTGCCAACAATTGTCCCCTGCTGTACTTCCCAATTACCTCCAGGCAGGGAATGCCATCCTTCCAGGTTCTCATGATTGAACAGTGGCTGCCAGTTTTCCTCCTGCCCGGCGTTTTCTTCGGAAGAAGTACTATTTGTGGACGGAGACTGTTTGCAGGAGCATAAAAGGTAAATGAGCAAAATCAGTTGAAGAGGGAATTTATAGTTTTTCATGGCTAATTGGTAGTATAGGTTAAAATTGAAATTAACAGATTTTTAATTCAAGTGAGGGAAGGTTTTACTTCCTTCAGCGACTCCTTTTTGTTCACGGAGAAAAGGAATAAAGTTGAGCAGGATTTTTAAAAAAGATGTTTTCATAATATTGGCCTAGATCCATCTTTTGCAGGTCTTCTTTAAATGTAGTCAATAAAAAATTCAATCCGGGCTTACCACCATAAGATTGCCAGTAACTATTTTTAGCGGCATCCATCCCCATGGTGATCTGATCCGGAAAGACAGGCAGTAAAGCCTCCAGAAGTTTATACGTCCAGTTTTCTTTTTCCTTCCATCGAAAGGCACTGTCATATTCTACTGTTACCCCTGCTTGTAGCAATTCCCGATTGTAATCAATATCCTGATAGCGGTCAACGTGTGAAATGACTACATGCTGTAAATCAGCTCCGAGCTTCTCCAATAAATTTACCTGGTCAATAGCATTTTCACCGAAATTAGTATGGGTTAATATCGGCACCCCTGTTTCCCGATGGGTATTTACAACAGCATGAAATATTTTTTCCTGATGGGGGGTAATTTTTTCATTTCCGGTAGCCAGCTTTACCATTCCTGCTTTATGAGGAGTACGATTCACAAACGGACCATTATAATCGTTGGCATCTATTCCTATCGTTATATCATCTATAAATAATTGGGTCAATTGTTCTTCTGTATAGGTATAGCGCCAATGATTGGGTAAATAGTATATCTCAAGATGAATACCCGTTGGCGCAATGATGTTCACGCCTGTCCTGCGGGAAACATCTGCCAATTTAAGCACATTTCTACCACAATCAGCAGGCATGGTGTCCACCACCGTTCTTCCTCCCGCATTATAAAAACCCTGTAACTCCTCTGATACTTTATCTACTTCATTGAGGAGAAACAAAGGATTGCCCAAGGTGGGATAACTTTCCTCAATGATGATATGCTCGTGGGAATAGGTCAACCCCATTTCTTTGGGAGGGATGTCCCCGAGCACTGTTCGGACAAAAGGGAAGGAAGTTGAATGTTTCATTGGTGGATAGTTAATCTGTATTCGGTAATCAGTAATCGGTGGGTACATTTATACCGCTCACCGATTACCACGTTGATAAAATTGTAATCAGTTTCGTAATCAGTAGGCACGTTTACCGCTCATCGACCCACCTTAACACCGGTCACCGACTCCCTTCCTTCCGAAAATTATTCACCCAACCGTTTCGGCTGGTGTCCGCAAGGACGTGAGGGAATTCCAACACAGCACCTGCCTGTACCAGCTTTGCCTGCAACTTAGCTGTTTCCAGGTTATATGCGGCCATATCTGTATCCAATGAAAGGACGGCAGCCAAACCTGCGGCCTGGCCCATGGACATGGTTTGGGCCATAGAACGGCAGGAGGCATGCGCATCATGGGTAGCAGAAAAACAGCGCCCTACTACCCAGGCACGTTCGCTTCCTTTGGGTACAATAGTGCCATAAGGGACCCCGTACACACCATGGTCAGGAATATATTGCCAGAAAGTTTCATCTTCACCATTTTTTCCTTTGCGGTGATCTTCAATAGGGGCCCCACATAATAAAACTCGGTCTTCGGGCATATGTCCGGAAAGACAATCTTCTTTGGTAAGGCGGGACTCCCCGTATACTCGCCTGGTTTCCCGCACGCCAATTTGGTGGGAAAGCCCTATGATCTTTGATGCTTCGTATCCCGGAACCTCCTGCCGAAAGAAATCCTCATAAATAAAGGCCTGCCTTCTCCCTTCTATCTCCGCTTGTGTCAGTTCCTCGGCCTGTAATGCCCGTAAATCCCCCACTTTTACAGCCACCGTAGAAACACATCCTGGTTGGCACATTTCATGCACGGAACCTTCCTTGCGGGGCAATGGATGTTTTCCTGTTTTTAGGGCTGATGTCATCTTTTCCCTTAACATCTGTTTGCCACCTGACTGCTTGAACTTTTCCAAATTCACATTGCTCATGCGGAAAGTGGTGGTCATGCTTTGGGCAGGCTCTGATTCACCGGCAACTTCATAGGGGAAGCCTGCCAAATGGCAAAAATCAGCATCTCCTGAGGCATCGATCACCCTTTTGGCTTTGACCTTATAAAATCCGCCTTTATTCCATAAAATGCAGCTTATTTTCTCGGCTTCTTCCATTGCCACATCTACCAAAGTGGTATGCAGGAGAAAACGAATGCCTGCCCCAATGATCTTTTGATCCCAGACATGCTTTAAGCGTTCCGGGTTGTAGTTTACGCCCGTTCCTGCCCCATAGGTGTTCGGACGTAAAAAAATGTCCCCTGTTTTATTCAATTCATTTACAATAGCATCGGGCAGACCTGCCACAATTTTTTTTGGAGCTTCACCCGGCGTGAAGAACCCGTAGAAAGTATCCAGCATTTGGGTGGATGTCCCCCCCGGAAAACCATATCGTTCAACCAACATTACTTTGTATTTTTGGCTATGCCTTGCGGCAAGAGCTGCTATACATCCTGCAGAACCCGCTCCTACAACCAAAATATCTGTTTCGCCCAATAAAGGGATCTGACGATGGTTAATAAATTCAAACATGGATGATTGAAAATAGTTATTGGGTTATTAAGTTTCTGAGTTCCTGACTAAATACTACCTACCAAAAAACTTGCTACCACTCCTTCCCCACCGCTTTATACAAACCTGCCAGCCGATGGGCATGTTCATCGTAGGCACTTTCAAATAGTTGGACCGCTCTTTCTGCACCGACTATTGCTGCTCCGCTCAGTACTTTAGGTGGCTGGCCGCCTTCTGTCAGCAGAAGTGCTGTTTCGGCCTTGATTGCATTGATAAGAACAGCTCCCCCAACAGTAGAGCCGGGGGATACCGGGGTGTCCAGATGGGGTATCTTTACCATGGCATCCCCTACAGGTGCCCCGGTATCGAGAATGAGATCTGCGAAATCACCCAGTTTTTTTCCATCTGCTCTTTTGCTGGTGCTTTTATCAGAATGTTCCTTCGTAATCAATGCCACTACTTTAATGCCCTTTTTTTGGAAATTTTCTGCCATTTCTATGGGAACAACATTGCACCCACTTGAAGAAATAATCAGAGCCGTATCCTGGGCACTTAAATCAAAGTTCCGCAGGATCCTTTCAGCGAGCCCCGGTACGTTTTCCAAGAACATAGCCTGCCGTTGTCCATTGGCCCCTACTACCAGGTTATGGAAAGTCAACGATAATTCCACTATTGGATTAAATCCGGGAAAAGAGCCATATCGGGGCCACATTTCCTCTACCATTATCCGGCTGTGACCGGATCCAAAGACATGGACCATGCGCCCTGCCAGAATCGTTTCAGCAAACCAGGCGGCCGCTTTTTGTATTTCCCCCCTCTGTTTTTCTACTGTGTTGATGATTTGCCGGCATTTATTGAGATAATCGTTGATTACATCCATACTGATGGGATTGCAGTTTAAATTTTATTTTGTTTGGAAGCAGGTTTCCTTACTCCTGTTGATTTGAAGGAACGATGTTAAGGGCAAATCCGGCAGCACCCACTGCTCCGGCCATATCGCTGAAGCATGCCTGTTGCACAGGTGTTCTTTTGCCGGCATTCCTCCACTCATACACCTCCATAAAATCAGCCAAAGGTTTATAGAGGGCATCCCCTGCTTTGGTAATTCCCCCACCTAAAATAATCAGATCGGGCGAAAGCAAATTACATAGAGAACATAGTCCCAAGGCTAATTTACGGACTGAATCCAGCCACACAAAGGTAGCGAAGGTTGCTCCTTGTTTATAGGCCTCTACAAGGGCAGGGGTTGATTGAAATCTCCCAAAAGACCGTCTTGCTATGGTGGCCTCGCCAATTGCGTTTTCCAGTGTTCCCGGCATGCCCGTTATTCCAGGATCTTCTTTATTACTATCCAATGTCATGTGGCCCAGGTGGCCGGCCATCTGGTAATTGCCCTGGTACAATTCACCATTGATCAATATGCCTCCACCAACGCCCGTTCCCAAGGTTAACATGATCACGTTTTTTATGCCTTTTCCCACACCGAATTTTGCCTCAGCTATCAGGGCAGCATGTGCATCATTCAGTACCCGGACTTCTTTTTCATTCAGGTATTCTGCCCATTCAAGGTTTTCCAGGCCATTCAGCCTTCCCGGCATTACCCGAATGGCCGAATTTGTTTTATTAGGAAGCCCAGGAGCCGCTAATCCAATAGTATCTACCGCATTAGGGCTTTTGGATTTTAGTTCCAGGACCATTTGGGATACGGTTTGTTTCCAAAGCTGGCCGTCACCATTACTTCCTGTTGTTTCTTGATCCGTTGCCTGCACAGCCTGGTGTATCACCTCACCTGTAGCATTCAGCAATACCCCTTTTATATTGTTGCCACCTAAATCAATACCTATAGCTGTTGCCATGCTTACCTGTTTTTTAAATTTGTCCTTCACTTACTTCCCAGCCCCCATCTATTGCCAATACTTGTCCCGTAGTGAATTTGGAATGCTCAGACATAAAAAAACAGGCTGCTCCGTCCAAATCTTCAGGCCTTCCAATTCTCCCTCCGTCCAGAGGTTGTTTGGTTTGGATATAATTTATAATGGCAGCATCAGTGGCCGCACGCTGGGCCATTGGGGTTTCTACCAAGGCGGGAGCGATCACATTGAAACGTATATTGTTTTTAGCATAATAGGCGGCCATGGATTTGGAAAGTCCAATGATAGCAGCTTTGGCGGCGGCATAGGTATGTGTGGTAAAGTATTTAGGGGCGGGTGAAAAACCTAAAACTGATCCCATGTTCAAAATGGTCCCCTCTTTTCCAGCGTCCAAAAATGCTTTCACTGCAGCCCTGTTGGAAAGCATGACAGAAGTTAGGTTTAACTCCAGGGTTTTGTTCCATCCTTCCAGCGTAATTTCATGTAAGGGACCATCACCCATTCTCCGGCCACTCCCTCCTGCTACATGATACAGGCCATCGAAGTTTCCCCATTCTTTCAGGCACAGTTCGATGGCGCGGGAAGCGGTATCCTCCTGCGTAGCATCTCCAGGGAACACCAAACCCAAAGGCCCCAATTCCTGCTGTGCTTTCTCGCAAGTCTCCCGGTTACGGCCAACGGCCACCACCTTTGCCCCATATTTGATAAATGCTTTTGCTGCCGAAAGTCCAATTCCGGAAGTCCCCCCTATAATAACAATATTTTTATTGTTGAGCATTGAAAAGTTACAAAAGTTTCAAATCTATAAATAGTCTTAACAATCAATTTCCAAATATCCATTGATCAGGCCGGTGCCCAGAAGAGTAATCTTGTATGGTTTATTTTGCATGGTCCAGGTTTAATTATTATTAGCATAATTATAGATTTGATCCATCTCTTGGAAATAATAAAATCTTCTTTCAGCTTTTATCTAGCAACAGGTACAAATTTCAAAAATCAACAGGTAGCATTTTGATACTTTCTTATCAGTTTGTACAAAATTCCTACCGTTGCTTAAACGATAATTGATAAATCGATTCACGTGGAAGAAAATATCAACATCAGGAAGACGTATAGGGATAAGTTTAGCTGAGAGATGATCCAATCAGACAGGACCATTATATAATAATTTGCGTTCTTTCGGGACTTGGCCCATATTGATTGTCATGGGGCTGGCTATCCTGTATAAGAAAGTAGATCAGGATGATCCAACCAATGAATGGAACCAAAGCAATGAGTAGCCACCATCCACTCTTGCCGGTGTCATGCAGCCTTCGAATACCTACCACAATGCTCGGAATAATAACGGCCAATCCATAAAGGGAACTTAAAAAACCTATTCCGGTAAAAGCATCTATCATGCCCAAACCTAACGATACGATTATATTAAAAAGTGTAAAATACCAATATTCACTTCTTCGGGCCCGGCCGGTAAATAGGGCGTATTTATTTTTCAAAACATCCAAATAATAATCCTCAAAGGGATTAGGTTGTGCATTCATAGCTTTTTGATTGGATTTTAAAAGATCTGTTAATGAAATAATTACCAATCAATATACTACAGATATTACACTTATTCAAAAAAGCATCCCGATACCCTTCATTTTTAAGCCTCTTTTGCTTATCAAGCCATCTTGGGTTGATTTGCTTCTGTGATCAACTTGATCCCTTTTAAGGTCAAATTCTGGTCTACCTCATCAAAACTATCTTTTAGAGGGGTTAAAATCTTTGATAGCCCACCAGTGGCAATGACTTTAAAATCCTGGTTAAGTTCTGCCCTGATGCTTTGGAGCATGCCCTTGACCAACCCAGCATAACCATAAAGTACCCCGGCTTGAATCGCATGAACAGTGTTTTTTCCGATGGCAGATTCCGGCAGTTCCAGTTTTACTTCCGGTAGTTTGGAGGTATTTGTGAACAATGATTTTATGGCTGTTTTTAATCCCGGCACAATGTTCACCCCGATCACGGCCCCTTTATCATCCACTACAGAGAAAGTCAATGCTGTGCCAAAATCCACAATGATACAGCCTTCTTTTAAGTGGTCATAAGCAGCAGTAATATTGGCCATGAGGTCGGTTCCGATTTCATTGGGACGGGTCGTACTTACGTTTAACTTTTCAAAGCTTTTTCCATTGATCATATAGGGCTCAATCCCAAAAAATGTAAGGCAAAAGTCCTCAATGGGAGAAACCACTTCCGGTACCACAGAACTGAAACCTATCTGTGAAATCCTGTCGGGCTTCAAATTATTCTCCAGAAAGAATAAACTGAGCTTTTTAACCAGTTCAAAAGAGGTAATGCCCTTTCTTGTATCTATTCGGATCTCATGGCTCCATTTGGATATCTTATAATCAAAAAAGCCAAAAACGATGTTCGAGTTGCCTGCGTCAATGGAGAGAAACATAGATTTGACAATCATTTTAAACCTCATCTAATACTCAAATATGCAATATAATGGAATGGCGCAACCCTGCCTCGATCCAATTTTCCTAACATCAACGGAATTTATCATACCAAGTTCTTTCATTCCATTATTCCACAGTTCCATTCTAAAATTGACAGGATTTAAGATCATAACACTGCTACCAGCTTCCTCCGGCGCCTCCGCCGCCAAAGCTTCCACCCCCAAAGCCACCAAAACCGCCTCCGCCGCCGCCAGAGAAACCACCTCCACCTGAGAAACCACCAAAGCCTCCGCCACCTCTACCACCAAGCATACCTGCGAGCATCATGGTGGTAAAGATATCAACTTTCCTACCCTTACCTCCCATATGGTTGTTGTTATCACTTCTGTTTTTGAGAAGGGGCAAGATCACAAACATGAATATAAAAAACAAGAGGAAGAAGATAGCACCACTGCTGTTGCCTTTGGTGGCAACTTCTTCTGCTTCATATTCGCCCTCGGCCAATTTGATCACCATATCTGTAGCCTGGTTTAGCCCTTCATAATAGTTTTCTGCTTTAAAGGCGGGCACAATTACATTATCTACAATCCTTCTGGTTACCGCATCAGGAACAGCTCCCTCTAGACCGTAACCGGTGGCCATAAACACCTTTCTATCTTCCATGGCAGCCAAAATCAGCAAGCCATTTTCCTTATCTTTTCTGCCAATACCCCATTGATCTCCCAATTGGAAAGTATAATCACTGATGTCATAAGGTCCTACCGAGCCTAAAAGCACAATACTGATTTGTGTGGAAGTACTGTCATTATATGCCACCAGCTTTTCTTCAAGGGCATTTTCTTCCGAAGGCGTCAAGGTGTTGGTGAAATCGTTGACCAGGCGAGGTGGATCAGGCCGGGGAGGGAAATCCTCTTGGGCAAAAGTTGGTAAATTGGAAAATAAAAGGAAAAGAAATATAAAGGGTAGTTTATTCATAGTGTTTCTATCCGAAGGAAATTTCGTCAGGGAGTTCATTGTCGTCCCCGTGTTTGTCATATGGAAAGTGGGCCTTTAACTGTTGGGCCGCCATTTCTATTCCTAGACATAACCCTTCTGTAAAATGATGTTCTTTGAAATGTTTTACCATTTCTTCCTTGATGTCATCCCAAAAATGATCAGGAACAACCTGGTTTATCCCGGCATCACCAAGGATGGCAAATTTATGATCTTTTACGGCCAAATAAATGAGCACTCCATTGCGCAATTCCGTTTTATGCATCTTGAGCAACTTAAAAACTTCCACAGCCCTATCCAGCACCTCCTCCTTACAACGGTTTTCAAGGTGAACCTGGATCTCTCCGGAGGTTTCCTTTTCTGCCATTTCGATGGCATTGGTGATGCGTTTCTTTTCTTCTTCGGAAAATAATTTTTCAGCCATGGTTCTGTGGGGTTAGAAGAATCTTTTTTGCTTTGGTAAATTACTAAAATTGTACTGTGGGGGCATCTTCTGCTCCAGAGACAGCTTCAAAATAACCTTTGGTATCAAAGCCATACCATCCAGCAAATACGCTGTTGGGGAAGGTGCGGAGGTTGGAATTATAGGCCTGGACTGACTGGTTGAAATTCCTTCTTGCCACAGCTATTCTATTTTCTGTTCCTTCCAACTGTGCCTGTAGGTCCAAAAAGCTTTGATTGGCCTTTAATTCAGGATATTTCTCTACTGTGACCAATAACCTGCTCAAGGAGCCACTCAACTGATCTTGGGCTTGCTGGAACTGAGCGATATTCTCAGGGGTCAGGTTGTCGGCATTGAGGTTAACTGAAGTTGCCTTCGCCCTGGCATTGATAACCTCTGTAAGGGTCTCCTGTTCAAAATCCGCATATCCTTTTACCGTACTTACCAAGTTTGGTATTAAGTCAGCCCTTCTCTGGTATTGTGTTTCTACTTCTGCCCATTGTCCATTGATGGTCTCTTCAGTTTGAACAAATTCGTTGTAGGTCCCCACTGCCTGGGAATAGATTAAAAGACCTACAGCCAGGATAATGAGAATGGGAATAATCGCTTTTTTCATATGTATTAATTGATTTATTAATCATTGACTTGTCCCGCCAAAGTTGGATAAAAGGTATTTATTATACCTTTATAATGTTAATTTTCTTTACCACCATGGGCGCAATGACTGCACAAAGTTTCACAAAAGATCCTCGTGTACGTTGTGCAATCTTTTGGGCACTTTGCGGTTATTCCTTTTTGAACATGCCTGCCCGATTTTTTATCGGTGAATAACCCCATTTCTTAAAACCCACAGTGGTTTCCATATACAATGGAATATTTTGCTTACAAAAGTAAGCTTAATGGGCAATAGAAAAAAATGGTTGGCCTACTATCTATGATATTGACCGAAATCAAGGCAGGTGAATGTTGTTTTTTAACATATTGGGTTTGGAACCCTCCATAGGCTGGGACACATTAAAAAGAATTGTAATTCATCAAGCGTTTTATACATTGATTAAATTAAAACATCTGTGGGAATCTGGGTAATCTGTGGTGAAAAAATTTTCCTGCATCCCTGTCTGTTATTTATCTTCCCTGATGGCTTTCATCCCTCTGGTCCACCTTGCCAGCTCCCTGAGCAGGGTATCGGCGGCCTTATCCATAATTTCATTGGGGACAAGCTTTCCATCTTTAATGAACTCGGTAAAAAACGGGATGTTCACCGCCTCCACTAAAGGAACGATCCTAAAGGTAGTCAGATCGCCACTCAAACTTTTGGCTGCGCGGGTTCCAGCCGAAACTCCACCATAACTTACAATACCTGCGGCTTTGTAGCCCCATTCGCTGTAGAGAAACTCCAAGGCATTTCTTAATGGTGCGGGATAGTTATGGTCATATTCGGCAGTAACAAAAATAAACGCATCCGCTTCCTCAATTTTTGCACTCCATTGTTTGGTATGTTCCTGTTCATATTTCTTGAACCTGGGATGGAGGGGTTCATCCATTAGGGGTAGATTCATTGCTTTAAGATCCAGCACCTCCAAATTGAAATTGCCATCGTTTCTAGCTTTTTCAGCAATCCAATTGGTTACAATCGGTCCTTTTCTGCCTGGTCTTACAGTGGATGAGATGATTTTTAGTTGGTACATGGGCAGTTTTTAACTTTTGTTTTCAATTAATGGGCATCCATTATTGTGCCATTAAATTGTTTAAAATGTCCACAGTCGACGGTCAACGGTGGACAGCCCGTTGATGTCTATGCCTAAAAAACGTTGACCGTTTTATCTCACTTTTGAACATTTAT
>JBBDSC010000218.1:0-16217 GCA_040905145.1 Anditalea sp. | reverse complement strand
ATGAAGGAAGAAGGGGTGAAATGATCCTACATGTTTTTGGGAGTAATGCGGAGGTATGCTTCAGCCCGATAGGCTGAGGGAGTAATGCGGATTACAGCTTGGGGCGCTGCCCCAAGTTGTGGTGTAGCAGGCTTTCAGCCTAACATAGAATTCAATAGCAGATGTATTTTCCCGGAAATGACCTGATCCTGAATTACAAAATTGCGACCTGACCTTTTACGGTAGGTCAGGAGCTTTTGCCTTGGCATTATTGAACAGTCAAAGTTTAACCCCGGAATCTGCTTTTGACCGGTTCACAATAAGTGAAGGAGTTCTGGCTAGCAATTTTAAAATAATAAAGTTAAGTTTAAAGGATTATACAAGCAGAGATTTTGAATGGGAAACCGTAAAAATATGGCACTAAAAGAAAAATATTTATCGCCTTTTGATAGTTCACTGTTTATTAAAATGATGTTTGAAAATGCAGAAGCTACTTCTATTTTAATAATGGATCCAAATGGCATTATTTTGGATTCGAATAAGGGTTTTCAGAAAACATTTGGATATTCCCGGGAATCTTTGCTTGGAAAAAACTTCTCCATGTTGTTTATTAAAGAAGACAGAATGAAAAACCTTCCTGAAAGGGAGTTAAAAAAAGTAATGGATACCGGCTCCGCTAATGATGATAATTACCTTCTACAAGAAGATGGCTCCCATATATGGGTTCATGGAGAAAGCATATATGCCAAAAATGAAAAGGGGCAAGAATTTGTAGTAAAAGTTATTCAGGAGATCAACAAGGAAAAACAACTGGAACAGGAATTGAAGAAGAAAAATGAAGAGCAGGAGAGGATCATTAATGACCGGGATATTTTTATTTATACAGCCTCTCATGATTTGCAGTCCCCCATTAACAATATAGAAGGTTTGGTGAATGCCTTAAAGGAAAAAAACAGAGATCCAGCAGAATCCAATATTCTTTTGGCCATGATTGAAAAGTCAATCAACAGATTTAGAAATAAAATAAACGAATTGTCAGAGATTGGTAAAGAGCAGGAAAAATTAACAATAGGGACGGAAAAACTTCATTTTAAGGATATGCTCAAGGAGGTATTACTTGATCTTGAAGAGGAAATTAAAAATTCCCCAACTGAAATCATCTCGGATTTCTCCAAGGCAACCACCATTGATTTTTCAAAGAAGAATTTAAAAAGTATTCTTCAGAACCTTGTTTCCAATTCGGTGAAATTTAAATCACCGGACCGTAAAGCTAAAGTAATTGTGGAGACTGAAAGAATCAAGGGGGGGTACATATTATTAAAAGTACAGGATAACGGATTGGGTATTAAAGAAGAGGATAAAGATAAGGTATTCCGTATGTATGAGCAATTGCATCATAAGAAGGGGACAGGTGTAGGCATGGCAATCGTTAGAAGAATAGTGTACAATGCAGGTGGTAAAATTGAATTGGAGAGTCAAATAGAAGAAGGTTCTACCTTTAAAATCTACTTACCGGCTAAGTAGGAGGAGATGTCAAGTCAGCCATACGTGGTTGTTTTGATTTCAAGAAAATTATGTTCCGTACAGTGTTTCACACCCAAACAGCTTGTCTCCGCAATGCTGCCTTTACCGATGTGGATTGTTGTTTAGATTTTTTTAAGGAACCTACTTTGGCGAATAATTTTAGCCAGGAACTATGGAGGCATAAAATTTGTGCTACCTAATCAAAAAATAATGGAGGTAATAAATCAACCTATGTATGGTAGGGTTAGAAAAAATACTTCTGGTAAAATAAACAGTAAAATAGACAAAGAAGGACGGGATAATATTTGGTATTATTCTTCTTTAGATAAAAGCGCCATCAAAGCGGGAATTGAAGATCTGGGTAAAGAGTGGGATATTGAACGGGTTACTGGAATTAAACGCCTCATTACTTGTGCTGACTGGGGTGGTTTTAGGGTCAACAGTTAATTAAAAGAGCTTATTGATTAGGGTGGTTCAGCCTACATTCTTCTTTGTTTTTTGAAAGACGGGAGTCTTTCATAGGAATTGGTGAAGATTTTCCTCCTTCATTTTTTATTTCTTAAAAAGTAAAGGAATTTAGTATAATCATCTTATATTAATGACCCAATCAATATAAAAGCCTAATAATATGAAAAATGCCTGCTTTTACATTATCCCGCTAATCATAATAACTTCATCTTGCTTTTCTTCACGTGATTTTATTGCCGAGTATGACTACAGTTATCGAGGGAACTTTAAAAGGTATCAGACTTTCGGATTTGTGGAAGAAACTGGAAAAGATCCTTCCAGTAGCCAGCCGGTGGTCGAAAAGACAATTGTTTCGAGATTGGGATCACAGGGATTCCGGCAGAAAGACAATAATCCGGATATGCTCATCACCTATAAATTGTTTTTTGATCAGGTAAAGTATAGAGGATATGTCCAGCCTGATTTTGATAACTGGCTTCAAAAAAAAGGTGTAGTAGTTGCCGAAGTTGAAGAAGATACCACGGATAACAGAGAAGAAGGAGAAGATTATAATAAGGTAAAGTACAATGAAAATGAGGGGATGTTGGTCGTTTTTGTTATTGATAAAAGAGGAAATACGATCTGGCAAGGGTATACTTCCGCCCACTTTGATTATTACTCCCCAAATTTACAGGTAGACCTTGCCAGGGCCACCTATAAGATTATGGACCAGTTCAGGATTGTGATCAATGCCGCCGCCATGGAATAGCCTCAATACAATGTTTTATCCTCCTTGGATATCCATTCCTGGAATATTTTCTTGGCATTATTCCGGAGCAGCTGTTTCATGGGGATTTTTCTGTTTTCCAAAGGCACGCTTAGCTCTTGATAGATAAAGGCGTCGTCAAAACCTGCTTCCGCGGCATCCCCTTTATCATTGGCATAAAACACCCTATCAGGCCTTGCCCAATAGATGGCCCCCAAACACATGGGACAGGGCTCGCAGGAGGTATATATTTCACACCCTTCCAGTTGAAAGGAACCCAAATTCTTGCAGGCATCTTTAATGGCCATAATTTCCGCATGGGCAGTAGGGTCATTAGAGCTGGAGACACTGTTACAGCCTTTTCCTACAACAACCCCGTTTTTTACAATAACGCAGCCAAAGGGGCCTCCTTTACCTGCTTTCATGCCCTCTTGTGAAAGATCTATGGCCATTTGCATAAAGACTTTTTGTGATGTGGTCATCCTTTTCTATTATTGATCAATTGATCCATTTGTTCAAAAACAAGAGAAATTTCTCCTTATAGTTGTCACTTACAGTGATTGTTACCTTGCCCATATTCACCGTATTCCGGGTGATGGATTGGATATGGTCCAAAGAAATAATAAAAGATCGATGGACCCTCATAAACTGACGGGCGGGAAGTAAATCTTCCAGGTTTTTTAGACTGTTCAAGGAAAGTAGTGGTGATGACCTGCTTTCCAGATGGACCTTCACATAATCTTTGTATCCTTCGATAAAAATTATATCCTTTAATATGATCTTGATAAACTGATATTCTACTTTCAGGAATATGTAATCGGAATTTTCTTCCGAGTGTTCTTTGGTGGCATGAGCAAAATAATTATAAGCTTTGGTGCTTGCTTTTAGAAATTCTTCATAACTGAATGGCTTCAGGAGATAGTCCAAAGCATCCACTTTATATCCCTCTATGGCAAACTGATTATAGGCCGTGGTAAAAATGATTTTTGGCTTTTTGCCGGTTTTGTTTCCTTCCAACACCCTGGCCAGTTCCATGCCCGACAAATCAGGCATTTGAATGTCCAAAAAGATAAGGTCTACTTCCTTTTGGTTGGTATGGCTTAAAGCTTCAATTGCGTTTTCGAATTTACCTTCCAAAGACAAAAAGTAAGTCTGGTGGATAAAGTCACTGACCATCTCCAATGCCAAAGGCTCATCGTCCACAGCAATGCATTTAATTTTCATTTCAGCTCAATTTTTAGGTCCACCCTATATTCATTTTCAGGATTTTTATCATCTATCACCAATTCGTATTGGTTTTCATAAATTAGGGACAACCTTCTTTTCGTATTGGCAAGTCCGATACCACTACTTTGTGCCTCAGGATTGTTTTTGTTTGAAGGTACAATGTTATTGACCGTTCGAAGGTGAAGAATTTGGTTTTCCAGGGTTAAGGAGATCATGATCCTGCTGGCCTGCTGGGAGCTGATGCCATGCTTAAAACAATTTTCTATAAAAGGTAAAAGTAACATCGGTGCAATTATAGTGTCGGTAAACTTCTCCTGAATATGCAGTTCAACCTGAACTTTTTCAGAAATTCTCAGTTTCATTAAAGTGATAAAATCTTTTATAAAATCAATTTCCCTGCTGAGCAAAGTACGGTCTTTTTCGGTTTCGTAAAGGACGTAACGCATCATTCTGGAAAGCTTATGCAAGGCCATTCTTGCCCGCTCTATATCGATACCGGTAAGGGCGTATATATTGTTCAGGGTATTGAAGAAAAAATGGGGATTGATTTGAGCCTTTAAATAGGAAAGTTCTGAATTGATCCTTTCTTGTTCAAGCTGCCTTCTCAGGGATTCATCAGATTGCCATTTTTGTACAGCTGCCACACTGGTGCTGATCCCGAAGGAGAGAAAAATAATAAGGAGGGTAAAAATGTCCATAAAAAATCCCCGGCTTTTTGGAACGTAGGGTACATCCGGCTTAAATGCCCTGTGCATGAGTTCGGGCAGGTTCATCCATATTTCGATACGTTGCAAAGCCAGCATTAGTAAGAGGGTTATGCCCATGGCTATTCCCAAGAAAGCCCATATTTTCCCTTTTTTAAATAAAAATTGGGGGACCAGCAGGTGCACATTTAAATAAAAGACACCTACCAGGATCAACATTAGAATAGCCTGTCTGATCCAAAACTGATAGGGCAAGGTTACTTTCCAGGATAGGGGGGCCAATAAAAACAACATCATACCCAACAGCACCCAAGCTGAAACGTGAAGTAGAATCGGCAGATTTTTCTTGTAATTCAAAGGCTTCATTATAGAGTAAGGTCGGGAATTTCATCCAAACATAAGAGAAAATTTTAGAAACTCTAAATCAAATCTACAGGGAACCTGATTGTCACCATAAAAGGACCAATTGGCCAGATGAAGCCAATAATTAAATCCCCAATATTCATTTATCTCGTTTTATTGCCTTTCTGTCGATGAATCAGCCTGCCCTGTCTATTTAATTTTTTTATGGATAAACTAATTCCTTCTTTTGCTTTTGAGTAGCATCCCAACTCATCTTAATGGATCAATTTTAAACAAATTATAAAAAAATGAAACGTTTTTATCTCTTATTTCTTGTTTCTGCCTTTTCAGCTTTTGCTTCCGCAGAAATCTTTGCACAAGAGGCCCCTACCTCTGATAAAGTTAATTACCAAATATCCGGCAGGGTAGTGGAAAAAGGTTCGGGAAAACCCGTAGCCTATGCCGCTGCCGTTTTACTGGAAGCCGGCACTGGGAAAAACATTGCAGGAGGGGTGGCCGATGATAATGGGGAGTTTTTTCTTACAGGCTTTAAAGAAGGGAGCTATACACTGCAGGTAAGTTTCATGGGATATAAAACCTTGGAACAAGACAATGTAAACATCACGGCGGGTAAAGCCTCCATCAGCTTGGGAAACTTATCCTTGGAGGAAGAATCCCTTGCCCTGGAAGAAGTGACTGTACAAGGTCAACGTGATTTAATTGAAGAGAAAGTGGACAGAACCATATATAATGCGGAAAAAGATAAAACTACCATTGGTGGGGATGCGACGGATGTGTTGAGAAGGGTGCCGATGTTATCGGTAGATTTGGACGGAAATGTATCTTTGAGGGGAAGTCAAAATATCCGCGTTTTGATAGACAACAAGCCTTCTACGATTGCTGCCAGCAGTATTGCGGATGCCCTAAAGCAAATTCCTGCGGATGAAATTAAATCGGTGGAGGTGATCACTTCCCCATCTGCTAAATATGACGCAGAAGGTTCTGGCGGGATCATTAATATTGTCACCAAAAAGAACAATCTTCAAGGAGCTTCATTGAGTGTGAACAGTAGTGCAGGGATGAGGGGCTCAAATTTAGGGTTGAATGCCAGCCTGAGAAAAGGGAAGATGGGCTGGACTTTAGGAGGTTTTGGCCGTGGTGGCTACAATATCAGCGGGACATTTGAGAATGAGCAGGAAGTGATAAATCCTGATGGAAGTATTTCCAATATTCTTCAAAGCGCGGATACAAGAACCAATATGTTGATGGGACGCTACAATTTGGGATGGGACTATGAAATCAACGAATATAATTGGGTTTCTACTTCCGTGAATTTTGGAATGTTCAATTTCAGAAATAAACAGGATAATTTATTGTCTGAGACCTATATGGAAGAGGTGTTGACCAATAGCCTGATGAGACAGGTGAACATGGACAATCTTTCCAATAATATTGATGTGAACTTCAACTACACCAGGACTTTTGAAAAACCTCAAAAGGAATTCAGTATCCTGGGCCTATATAGCAGGAACAATCGGACCAATGATTTCGTGAACAGTCTTTTTGATGATGATTTTGACCTGATAGCCAGCAGGACAAAAAATGAAAACGCCAGCAATAATCAGGAATTTACCATTCAGCTTGATTATATCACACCCATAGGATCGGGGGATAAGCAAATATTGGAATATGGTGCCAAGAACATTTTAAGAAAGGCCACAAGCGATTATGCCTATTTTAGGGCAGATGGCAGTGGTGGTCCCTATGAACAAGTAAATGATGTACAGCTTTCCAATGAATTTAATTATAATCAAAATGTAACGGCGGGTTATTTGTCCTATACCTTGGGATTCTTGAAAGATTATACCTTAAAGTCGGGTTTAAGGTACGAATATACCACCATTAATGCCGATTTTAAGACAGAACAAGAAGCTGAGATCCCGGCATATGGTGTATTGGTTCCCAGCCTTAATGTGAGCAGGAAATTGGAAAACGGGAATATGATAAAAGCGGCTTATAACCGGAGAATCCAAAGGCCCTCCCTACAGTTTTTAAACCCTAATATTGAGGCTTCCAATCCTTTGCAAATTTCCCAAGGTAATCCCCTTCTTAATCCAGAATATACCGATAATTATGAGTTGGCTTACAATACTTACTATAAAGTGGCTTCCCTGAACTTCTCCACTTTTTTCCGCAATTCTTCTGGATCTATCCAGTCTGTGAGGACTGTGCAGGATGATGGGGTGATTTATACCACCTATGAAAACATTGGCAGTGAAAAGGCTTATGGCTTAAGCTTATTCACCAATATCAACATTTCAGACAAATTTTCCCTGAATGGGGGGGTTGATTCCTATTACTCCGTGTTGGACAATAATGTAGCCGATCCTCTCTACACCGCTTCCAATGAAGGAATGGTCATTAGCGGAAGGTTATTTGGAAATTACAATATTACCGATAGCTGGGTGGTTCAGGCATTTGGATTTGCCAGGGGGCGCAGGGTACAGCTTCAAGGTTCTCAAGGTGGATTTAGAATATATGGATTGAGTTTGAACAAAGAGTTTAAGGAAAAGAGAGGAAGCATTGGGTTGGGAGCAGAGAATTTTCTAACGCCTGAGTTTCGGATGAACAGTGAGGTCACCTCGCCTACGATTACCCAACGAAGCACCAACATGATGAGAAATATGAATTTCAAAATCAACTTCAGCTACAGGATCGGCAAAATAAGTGTCGATAAACCAAGAAGAAAAAGTAGGTCAATTGACAACCAGGACCTTAAAGAAGAAGGTGGCGGTGGTCAAAATACAATGCCAAATTAGCACCAAAAAGGGTCAGGTCTTCTATCAATGGCCTGACCCTTTTTACTTTTAGCTAGGTTATTTATAGCAAACTTTTTTTACAGCCTCTATTGTCCGTTTTACATTGGGCAAAGTGGCTTCAATATAATTGGGGGAGTAACTTAATGGAATATCCATCGAATTAACCCTTAGGACAGGTGAATCCAAATAATCAAAGGCATTTTTTTGAATATTGAAGGCCATATCTGCCGCCAAGGAAGCAATCGGAGTAGCTTCTTCGACGATCACACACCTGTTGGTTTTCTTGACAGATTCAATAATGGTCGCATAATCAATGGGCCGAACAGTCCTCAAGTCAATCACCTCAGCCTCTATGTTTTCTTCTTTGGCAAGTTGATCGGCTGCTTGGAATGCTATTTTCATCATCTTACCAAAAGAAATAAGGGTAACATCTTTCCCTTTTCTTTTAACTTCGGCCACCCCAATGGGCAAAAGATATTCCCCTTCAGGAACTTCCCCTTTGTCCGCATACATCAATTCCGATTCCATGAAGATGACGGGATCATTGTCACGGATAGCCGCTTTCAGTAAACCCTTGGCATCGTGGGGGTTGGAAGGGACAACCACTTTTAATCCGGGAGTATTGGCAAACCAATTCTCAAAGTTGGAAGAGTGTGTGGCCCCTAACTGGCCGGCGTTGCCTGTAGGGCCCCGGAAAACAATGGGAACATGATATTGGCCACCTGACATGGCAAACATTTTGGCAGCAGAGTTGATGATCTGATCCATTGCCACCAACGAAAAGTTGAAGGTCATGAATTCAATGATAGGTTTGAGCCCATTCATGGCTGCACCTACACCCAAACCCGCAAAGCCAAGTTCTGATATGGGGGTATCAATGACCCGGTCGGGACCAAATTCATCCAACATTCCCTGGCTGGCTTTATAGGCTCCATTGTATTCTGCCACTTCTTCACCCATAAGAAACACATTTTTGTCGCGTCTCATTTCTTCCGACATAGCATCTCTTACTGCATCTCTAAACTGTATTTCTTTCATGTATGTACCAAATTTTGATTGTAAAAATAGAAAGTTATCCCACAATTACCAAGTCCCATTTGGTATTATACTGCCAAACTATTAAAATCCATTTCTCCCAGACCAACCCATTATGAAGTTCAATATAGAAGCCATTGATTTTTTTATTTATTTGCATATCCAATGAAGAGTGGGATGAAGTCGGAAGACAGGAGTTTGGAGTTTGTATCTGGTATCAAGAACCAAGAACCAAGAACCAAGAATCAAGTTAAACAATAATTCAATATCGGATCAAACATGATCTTTTCCTTTAATAAACAATGGTAAAAATAGCCCTGATTTCTGATTCACATGGTTTTGTTGATAGTAAGGTTCTTGCGCACCTTCATGATGTAGATGAAATATGGCATGCAGGTGATATTGGTGATGAGGCCGTTATCTTTGCTTTGCCACATGGGAAAAAATTAAGGGCTGTGTTTGGAAACATCGATGATTTGAATATCAGGGAGCGGTATAAGGAGGAATTGTTTTTTGAAGTTGAAGGTATGAAGATTTTAATGCTCCATATAGGGGGGAGGCCACCCTATTATATAAAGGACATCAAAAAGAAAATCCAAAACCTTAAGCCTGATTTATTTGTCTGTGGACATTCCCACATTTGCAAAGTGGAATATGATGCCAAGGTAAACTGCCTTTACATGAATCCGGGAGCCATTGGCCATCAAGGCTTTCATCAAATTAGGACGCTGTTGAAATTTGAAATTGAAGAGGGTAAAGCAAAAAATCTTAGGGTGGTGGAATTAGGGAAAAAAGGAAAATAAAAAGGGCCATGGATATTTCCTGGCCATTTTTATATCTTGATCAAGGCAAAAGAAGTATTATTTTTTGAAATTCTTCTTTAATTCTTCCACATCAACATTTTTGATTACAGGCTGGGCACTCAATTGTTTGATTTTAATCACCCGGGTGTTCTGGGATTGTCTTTTTCTTTTTAACTTTCTTTTTAAAGTAGTAACAGCCATCTTTCTTTCTGTTTTATGATTCAAATAAAGGGCAAAGGTAAAATTTTTTATTGAAATTGAATAATAAGTTTTAAATAATATCATTGTTTAAGTCATCGCATGACTTATCTGATGAAGTGTTATAATTTATTGGATTCTTTCAAACGAATCATGCGATGACTTGCGGATTTTAGATACCAATAAAGAAAACACCCTTCCTCAGTGTCCCTCCTGAATTTAGTTGACCTTGCTAAATCCCAAAGTCTCCCCATCCCTATATCCTTCATTCTTGGTTCTTGGTTCTTAATTCTTAACTCATAATTCATGATTTTCTTCCAACTTCGATCCTGTCCTCACATTTCTTAATCAATCCATTTTTTATAACTTTGGGCAAAATTCAAGCAGATGAGCATTCCCAAAACAACTATACCCAAAGGCACAAGGGATTTTGGCCCTTTACAGATGGCCAGGAGAAATTATATTTTTGATACCATTAAAGAGACATTTAGGCTTTTTGGCTATCAGCAGCTGGAGACCCCCGCGATGGAAAACCTGTCCACACTTACAGGAAAGTACGGAGAGGAGGGGGACCAGCTTTTGTTTAAAGTTTTGAACAGTGGGGATTTTCTCAAAAGAGTAATGTCAAGGGATATAGAAGCCGGTAGTAACAAAGTCCTTCCCAAAGTGGCGGAAAAAGGCCTACGCTATGATCTGACTGTACCCTTTGCCCGTTATGTGGTGATGAACAGGAATGAAATAACTTTTCCATTTAAGCGTTTTCAAATCCAGCCGGTCTGGCGGGCTGACCGGCCACAAAGGGGAAGGTACAGGGAGTTCTATCAATGCGATGCCGATGTGGTAGGAACCGACAGTTTGATCTGTGAGGCTGAAATTTTACTGATGATCAGAAGGGTTTTTTCCAAATTGGAATTAAATGATTACAGCATAAAAATAAACAACAGGAAAATTTTGACGGGGATATCGGAGGTAATCGGTGAGCCAGGCAAGGAAGGTGATCTTTGTGTTGCGATAGACAAACTGGATAAAATCGGTTGGGATAAGGTCCAGGAGGAATTAGGGCAAAGGGGCTTTACAGATACAGCCATCCAAAAGCTCTTCCCCATCATTTCCCTTCAAGTTGACAATAAGGAAAAAATAAAGTTTTTAGAGACGTTTTTAGCGGGCAGCAAAATTGGGTTGCAAGGTTTGGGCGAATTGAAAGAAGTATTTCAAATCCTCTCGGGTTTTGGAGAACCAGAGGACCATGTGGATTTTGATGTGGTTTTGGCAAGGGGCTTATCCTATTATACGGGAGCCATATTTGAAGTTAAGGCAAACAAGGTGAGCATTGGCTCCATAGCCGGGGGAGGGAGATATGATAATCTGACCGGGGTATTTGGATTAGATGATGTTCCAGGAGTTGGTTTTTCTTTTGGAGTGGACCGGATCTATGATGTTTTAGAGGAATTGAATCTTTTTCCGGTCGAGCAGATGGAGGGTACTCAAGCCATGATCGGTTATTGGGACATGGTGGGGATGAAATATGGGCTAAAGTTCCTAAGCAGGTTGAGGGAACATGGTATTGCAGCAGAAATATATCCCGAAGAAGCAAAGCTCAAAAAACAATTCAATTATGCGGATAAAAAGAACATTCCATTCGTTCTCATGATAGGCCCTGATGAAATTGCCCAACAAAAAATCACCCTTAAAAATATGAAAACCGGCGAACAGCAAATGATAACCATGGAAGAAATCTTGGAGATACTTCTTCAAGAAGAGTGAGAGGTTGAATGGAAACCTGAGTTATAGCTGCTGTTTGATTATAAATCAATTATATTTGTACAAAATAAAGAAAGAGAGATATGTTTGATATAATGAGTATCATGTCGAAGATGAAAGAGGCCCAGGCGAAGATAAAAGAAAAGCAGGAGCAATTGGTTCACCTAACTACAGAGGCTGAATCAGGAGCTGGGATGGTAAAAGTCAAAGTCAACGGGCACAGAAGAGTGGTGGACATAGAAATAGATGAAAGCTTGGTAAATCCGGAGGATAAGGATATGCTTAAAGATCTTATAGTGGCAGCCACCAATAAGGCTTACGAGGATATTGATCAAAAAATAAAGGAAGAAATGAAAAAGGCCACTGAAGGCATGATGCCTAATATACCGGGGATGGATCTGGGGAATATGTTTTAATGCAAAAAGCTGCAATAGTCATATTAAATTATAATGGGGAGGATATGCTTAGAAAGTTCCTTCCTGATGTGGTTAAATTTAGTAATTATGAAGTCATTGTGGCTGATAATGGGAGTACAGATGACTCCATCTCCTTTTTGAATGAAAATTATCCCCGCCTCACTAAAATCCTACTCGAATCCAATTATGGATTTAGTCAAGGTTATAATCTTGCCCTGGACCGTTTGTGGGGAAATTACGACTATTATATCCTGTTGAATTCCGATATTCAGGTCACTGAAGATTGGGATAAAAATATGATCAATTGGCTGGATTTAAATCCTCATATTGTAGCGGCACAACCCAAAATTCTATCTTATCAACAGCAAGGTTATTTTGATCATGCGGGTGCAGGAGGAGGTTTTTTGGATCATTTAGGATACCCCTACTGCAGGGGGAGAATTTTTAACCATACCGAAAAGGATGATCATCAGTATGATGATCATATTCCAGTAGATTGGGCATCAGGGGCATGCTTATTTATAAGGGCTTTGGATTTTCACCAAGCCGGAGGCTTTGATAAAGTTTTTTTTGCCCATATGGAAGAAATAGATCTTTGCTGGAGATTGAGATTGTTAGGGAAAAAAATTTTTTACAATGGGGGAGTGGCAGTGTATCATGTGAACGGGGGAACACTTTCGCGTAATAGCCCGATAAAGACCTACCTGAATTTCAGGAACAACCTATTGATGCTGTATAAAAATCTTTCCAAAGCTGCTTTTCTTAAAGTTTTGATTATCCGTTTACTCTTTGATTTTGTTGCGTTGCTGCGTTTTTCCTTTACCGAAGGCTTTGCCCATGGCAAGGCAGTATACCGTGCATACCTTGATTTTTTGGAATTAAAAACTTCAGTGAAAAAGACCAGCCTTTTGGCATCAAAATTGACAAGGGAGGATCAGGGAAAAAAAGTCTTTTCAATTGTCATCACTTATTACTTGAAGAAGAAAAGGACATTTTCCGAAATTTAATCAATCGAACAAAATAGGATTGTTCATCTTTCTAAGGTACTTCCTTATTTTCATCATCATGGCAAGGGAAACATAAATGATGATAGGGGATCCAAGTGTAATAAAAGAAGAGTAGATGAAGAACAGTCGAATGCTGTCTATAGGAAAATTAAGTTTTTCGCCCAATCTAGAACAGACGCCAAAAGCGCTGTCTTGAAAGTATAATTTAAGCCTTTCCATTTTGTTCAGATTTTATAAAGGGAATAAAAGTACAGAAAAAAAATGAAAATTAATAATATACCAATCAAACATATTGTTTTATGAAACGATCACAAATCCTGGTTGTAATGGGGGGCATGATGTTATTTTCTTCCTGTTCTCTGCAATCAGTCATTAAAAAGTCAGCTGATCAACAAATAGTGGTTGATCCCGCTCCTTTGGAACTGCATGGGGACTCTGTAAAGTTTGATGTGAACGCCCAGCTTCCGCCAAGAATGATGAAGAAAAATATAACCTATTCCCTGGTTCCCGAATTTCAATATACAGGAAATACCTATCCTTTTGAAGATTCACTGACTTTTGATGGAGATTTGATCAACAGAAGGGATTCATCTGAACAGCAGGCCTCTTTTTCTTTTCCCTATAGAGAAGAAATGAACACCGGTGAGTTGAGCATTGTGGGTATAGCCTCTCATAAAAGATCGGAAAAAAGCCTTAGTACGCCTCAAACAGTGTTGACCAAAGGTGTGATTACCACTCCCAGGCTTGTTAGGATTGGTCAATTTGCCACAAATGAAGCGATCCCTCCCATCGGCTATTATATGGATCATGGTTATGATGACCAGGAAGAGTTGGAACCAGTAGAAGTGGAATTCTTCTTTGAGCAGGGAAGCTCGAGGTTGAGACCCAGTGAAGTGAATTCGGAAAGGGGTAAATTTTTAAAAGCCTTTATTGCCAGTGAGAACGTAACGAAAACGGTGACCATTACAGGTACCCATTCCCCGGAAGGATCCGAGCGGATAAACAGGGATCTGTCCAAAAACAGGGCAGAGATTATTGAGAAGTTCTATCGGGAAGAAATGCAACAGTATGATTATCGGGATGAATCAGAGCAGATTCAGTTTATCATTTTACCGGTGGTGGATGATTGGTCAGATTTCAGGTTACTTTTGGCTTCTTATGAAAATATCACTCCTGACCAAAAGGAAGAATATTACAACATTATTTATGGTGAGGGGGATTTTGATGCAAAAGAAAATAAAATGCAACAATTGCCTACCTATAAGACCGTATTTAATGATTTATACCCTCAGTTAAGAATAGCAAAAACCGAAATACTAACGACCAAAGAAAAAAAATCGGAAATGGAAATATCTCTTTTGGCGAGTCAGATCGTGAGTGGTTCGGCAAGTGGGGAAGACCTTACCCAAGAGGAGTTAGCTTATGCCGCTTCCATCAATCCTGGCTTGGGCGAAAAGGTAGCTATTTATGAAGCACAAGCAGCAACTTATGACAGTCCTTTGGCCTATAATAATTTGGGGGTGGCCTATCTGAACCAGTCAAACAGGAGTAACAATAGAGCAGAAAGAAATAATTTGATTACAAAAGCTCAAAGTTCTTTTGAAAAAGCCATTGCCGATGAGGAGAATGCTTATGCTTTTCATAATATGGGCCACACCTATCTTTTAACAGGGGATAACGAAAGTGCTTATGAAGCATTTTATAAAGCCTCCTCTTTGGTGGAAGATAATGATGATTTGAAAAGAGCCAATGATGCTTCCCTGGGAGCGGTCGGTATTTTGAGCGGTGACTACAAGTTAGCTGGGCTGCATTTTAATAATGCCCCCGAAAATGAAATAAACTTATTTAATAAGGGATTAGCTTTCTTGCTTGCTGAAGATTACCGAAATGCTCAGAATGCCTTTGAAGAAAGTGCCATCGTTAATAAAGATTATGGCTATGGCTTTTATGGCCTGGCCCTGTTAGCGGCAAGGGTCGGTGATGAGCCTGCGCTATACGAAAATTTGGAAAAGGCGGTGCAGAATAACGAGTTTTTGAAGAAAAGGGCCGCTTCAGATCTCGAATTTCAAGATTTCACAGAAAAAGCTGAATTTAGGGAAGCTATCAGGTAAGATTCCTTATTTTTTCGTTCTTGCCACAGTTTTAATGACTTTTGAGGTCATTTTTAGTGCGGTAATTTTCCTGTCTGCTTATCATTTGATAGGTATGGCAGGATTTTTTCTTTGCCGGCAAACGGGCATTACCAGCGATAACAAAGAAAGTTTCACGCCCGCCTCCGGAGGACAGGCAATGGACGCAAAGATTAGGCGCTAAGGCCGCAAAAAAATAAAATTAAAAGTTATATAGTAGCAAAATAAGAAAAAAAGCAAAGGCCGCAAAAATTGGATTTCTGAAGCCTGGGCGGTCTTCTGCGTCAGATGTCAACAAAATTGAAAATTCGTTATTAGATCTTCTTGAAATTCATTATTTTGAGGCGGATTTTGGCTGACCTCTAAGGGTGTTTGGAAGTATGGCCATTAACATTGTTTTTATTACAATTTTTAATTTTTATATAAAATGAACATCAACAGTACTTTATCTAAAGCGGAGATTTTTGATCAGGTCAGAAATTGGCTAGCGTCTCAACAATACCGTGTGGTACAGGAGGATCAGACCCGCCCTTGGGGAGGGTTTTTTGTATTGGAGGAATCCCAAATCAATAAATTCCGGGATCAATTTTTTTCCAGTGTGCAGTTTTCCGGATCCCAGCTTCTGAATAAGCTTAGTCCTAAAATTTTGCTGGTAGGCCCTGGCAAACGGTTGTCTTGGCAATATCATCACCGAAGAGCAGAGATTTGGAAATTGATAGGGGGTGAGGGTGGAATAATTACCAGCTCCACAGATGAGGAAGGTTCATTGCAAAATTTAAAATCGGGAGAAGTCATTGAACTGCCCCAAGGGGAGCGCCATCGGTTAATAGGTCTGGGCAATTGGGGCGTAGTAGCAGAAATATGGATGCATACGGATACTGAAAATCCATCTGACGAGGAGGATATTGTGAGGGTTCAGGATGATTTTCAAAGAAAATAGCGGCTGATTTTTAACCACAGCGCGCAGAGGAATCACAGAGAAAGGAAAGCTCTACTCTGTGTTTCTCCGGTACGCCGTGAAGCGTGCGTTAATTTATATAAACCCAGTATTATGAAAGGA
>JBBDSC010000217.1:0-74475 GCA_040905145.1 Anditalea sp. | reverse complement strand
TGATGTGGAAAACGGTTGGCTCAGTAAGGAACAACTCAATGAGTGGAAAATATTTTCCTATTGTGCTTGACAAGGTAAAGGTAATCGTTGACCTGGTCTGGGTCCACTTCAGTGGGAAGTTGGTTGAATGGAGGGCGAGTTTGGCCAGGTGTCGGGAGTAGCTGGAAAATGCCTATCTTTAGACACTCGATCATAAGGCTGCAAGACAAGACTTGCTTGATAAATGAAAAATAAAAACATCATCATTATAGGGGCTGGTGCCGCGGGTATTTTTGCTGCCATAAATGCTGCAGTTAATAATCCACAGAACCAGGTGACAGTACTTGAAAAATCCTCTAAATTATTGTCCAAGGTAAAAGTCTCCGGAGGTGGAAGATGCAATGTAACCAATGTCTGTAAGGAGCCTCGGGAACTGGTAAAAAATTACCCGAGAAGCCATAAAAAACTGGCCATGGCTTTTTCTAAATTCGGCACAACTCACACGGTTGACTGGTTTTTAGAAAGAGGATTAGGGATCAAAGCGGAACAGGACGGTAGAATGTTTCCCATCACTAATGATTCGCAAACTATTATAGATTGCCTGCTTGCAGCATGTGAAAAATCCAACGTGAAAATATTTACCAATACGGGTGTTAAAAAGGTAAAGAAAAAAGAGCATATTTTTCAGCTTTATACTGCTGCCGGGCAAACACTGGAATGTGGAAAGTTATTGATTGCAACAGGCGGAAGTAATAAAGCGGAAGCTTATAATTGGCTGGAATTACTTGGTCATAGCATAGCTCCTCCTGTACCTTCGTTATTTACTTTTAATTTAAAGGATAATGCCATTACACAGTTAGCCGGTGTTTCTGTTCCCGATGTGGTGGTAAAAATTACCGGTACCCCATTGGCACAAAAAGGCCCTGTTCTTATTACCCATTGGGGCTTTAGTGGACCCGCTGTTCTTAAATTATCCGCATGGGGGGCAAGAATCCTTAATGAGAAAAACTATAGCTATACGGTATTAATTAACTGGCTTTCCGAACAAAAAGAACCGCAGGTAAGGGTGTTTTTAGAAGCGTTCAAATCAAAACATCCATTGAAAAAAGTGGTTAGTAGCCCTCCATTCCTGCTTCCTAAAAGACTTTGGGAATACCTTGCTTTAAAAGCAGGAATAGGCGCTGAAACAAGGTGGAATAACCTTTTGGGTAAAAATTACAACCGTCTGATAAACAACCTGGTGTGTGATGAATATCCAGCCTCCGGCAAAACTACTTTTAAGGAAGAGTTTGTAATTTGCGGGGGAATCAAACTCGATGGAGTTAATCTGGAAACGATGGAAAGCCGGAGCTGTCCCGGGCTTTATTTTGCGGGGGAAGTACTTGATATTGATGGAGTAACGGGTGGTTTTAATTTCCAGGCAGCCTGGACGACGGGGTGGTTGGCTGCCCAGGCAATGTCTAAATAGCGCCGTAAGCCTAATTTTGTCAATTGTGCGCCTCTTAACCTTACCGTTATAGAGCACGGTAAAATTAGCTATACCTTTAGGTTTTAAACCTTTCTTGCCATTAATTCATATTGAGTTTGGAGAAGCCTCTAACATTAAAGACATATGAACGGACAACACAAATATCATTTAACTGTCAAATGGACAGGAAATAAGGGAAAAGGAACTTCTAATTATCAGTCGTATCATAGAAGCCACACAATTTCGGCAACTGATAAGCCGAAAATTTTAGCTTCTTCAGACCCTTCATTTGGTGGAGACAAAGAAAAATTAATCGAGCGTATTAAAGCCAACCAATGGGGACGAGGATCTATTAAAGAAAAAATATAATGAATATAAAAAAGAGATTTATAAGCACGTTCGCCATTTTATTTTTATGGACCATTTCTTATGCACAATCCAAAACAAAATGTGATAAAGATATCTCCTCTATTAAAAACATAGCTGAAGCAATGCTACATGCTATTTCAGGCGAAAAAGGGCAAAAAAGAGATTGGAAACGGTTTGAAAATTTATTTCTTCCTACTGCACAGCTTAATGCGGTTTTTCATAGAGGTGATTCATCCTGGTTAAAAGTAAGTTCTCTAGAAGAGTTTATAGATAAAGCAGGAACCTGGTATGAAGACAATGGATTTAAAGAATACTCATTTAAAAATAAGATTGACAGATTTGGTAACATGGCCCATGTTTTTCAATCTTATGGTGCTGAATTTTCAGGAGGAAAGGAAAGAGGGGTCAACAGTATTCAGCTTGTATATGATAAAGGTCGTTGGTGGATAGTCAATGTATTATGGGACAGTGAAACGGCGGAACGTAAGATTCCTGCAGAATATTTGGAATAGATATAGAATTCTAAAGTGACCTAACATAAAGAGATGAATTTAAATTGATTGTATCGCAAACTCTTGGAGAGACATTTGGGGTTTTAATGGTTCCTTTATAGAAGTAAGTTCCTGGTACAAGGAGGGTCGGTACAGATAATTTTTCATGATTCCTGGTATTTTATTTGAATGGTTAAACCAGCTTACCCTCAATCTTGTTAGATTAAGGTAAAATACTTCTGATGTACTATATTTATCTGCCCTGTGGGGGTGGTTCTATAGATAAATCAGAGCATATCCAGTAAATTTGAAATCATAATTGTTCATATGATATGAAAGGATTTAGATTCACAAAATTCACTCCACAACAGAATCCCGAAAAAAACGTTTTTGAAAATCTGTTGGAAATTTTCCTTCAGTTGGTGACCATGGCAGGCGGGGATGCAGCGGAGGCTTTAAGTTGGTTATCCAACCTGGATCAAAGATATAACCTGACCAACCCCGGCTATGGTATAGGTGATTTTATAGAGGATTTGAAATCCAAAGGTTATCTTACCGAGGAAAATCAAAAAGGGGCCTTTAAGATCACGGGTAAAGCAGAGCAATCCATCAGGAAAAATGCGTTGGAAGAAATCTTTGGAAAGCTGAAAAAGGGGAAAGGGGGACAACACAAGACCACCCACTCTGGGCCTGGTGATGAAAAGGGAACAGATAGGAGGCCTTTCCAGTTTGGGGACAATCTCGACCAAATAGCCTTGACGGATTCACTGAGAAATGCACAGACCAACCATGGTTTTTCGGGTGATTACCTGCTGACAGAAGATGATCTGGAAGTAGTGGAAAATGAAACGAGAACCCAGACCTCTACTGTGCTGATGATCGATATTTCCCACTCGATGATCCTTTATGGGGAAGACAGGATTACCCCTGCCAAAAAAGTGGCTATGGCACTGGCAGAACTGATTAAGACACGGTACCCAAAAGACACCTTGGATATCATCGTATTCGGCAACGATGCCTGGCAAATAGAAATCAAGGATTTGCCCTATCTACAGGTGGGGCCCTATCATACCAATACCGTTGCCGGTTTGCAGCTGGCCATGGACCTGTTGAGGAGGAGGAAAAATGCCAATAAGCAGATTTTTATGATTACCGATGGAAAACCCACCTGCTTAAAGGTAGGGATCAAATATTACAAGAACAGCTTTGGGATAGACAGTAAGATTTTGAAAGAGACCTTAAAATTGGCGGCTCAATGTAGAAAACTTAAAGTGCCTGTCACTACCTTTATGATTGCTTCGGATCCCTATCTGAAAGAATTTGTCAAAGAGTTTACAAAAGTAAACAATGGAAATGCCTATTACAGTAGCCTGAAAGGTTTGGGCGACTTGATTTTTGAAGATTACAGAAGAAACAGAACAAAACGGTTTTGAGTATGGAGTATAGAAAACTAGCCTCTAAGGAATTATTGAAAATTAATACATTAGGTGAGCTAAAAGCAGCGGGATACCAGCCAAAGTCCATAAAGGAAGAGCTCCGCCAGAATCTGATCCAAAAGATTCAGCGAAAGGAAAATGCATTTGAAGGTATCTGGGGCTTTGAAGACACCGTCATCCCGGACATAGAAAGGGCTATTCTTTCCAGGCATAATATCAATTTATTGGGACTGAGGGGGCAGGCTAAGACGAGGATTGCCCGGATGATGACCCATCTTCTGGATGAATATGTACCGGTGGTGAAAGGGTCGGAACTAAATGATGATCCTTTACAGCCACTTTCCACCTATTCAAAGGAACTAATTGTGGAAAAGGGGGATAAAACCCCGGTGATTTGGTGGCACAGAAATGACCGGTATACCGAAAAGCTGGCTACCCCGGATGTTTCAGTGGCGGATTTAATAGGTGATGTGGATCCCATTAAAGCGGCGACCATGAAGCTTTCCTATAATGATGAGCGGGTAATCCACTATGGATTGGTGCCCCGGTCCCATCGCTCTATTTTTGTAATCAATGAGCTGCCGGATTTACAGGCAAGGATACAGGTGGCACTTTTCAATATTCTGCAGGAAGGGGATATTCAGATTAGAGGATTTAAAATGAGGCTGCCTTTGGATATTCAATTTGTCTTTACTGCCAACCCCGAAGATTATACCAATAGGGGCAGTATTGTTACTCCTTTGAAGGACAGGATTGAATCGCAGATCATCACCCATTACCCTAAAAATATCAGGATCGGGAAAAAAATTACCGCCCAGGAAGTGAAGATAAATGAGAGGCCTATAGATAAGATCCATGTCCCTGAGCTAATGAAAGATCTCATTGAACAGATAGCCGTGGAAGCTAGGGCCAGTGAATATGTGGATGAGAAAAGTGGGGTATCCGCACGCCTGACAATTTCTGCCTATGAAAATCTTCTTTCTGCCGCAGAGAGGAGGATCTATCTCAATGAAGAGAACAATACAGTCGTAAGGATTGCGGATTTGATCGGCATTATTCCTGCTATTACCGGTAAAGTAGAGCTGGTTTATGAAGGAGAACAGGAGGGTGCTGGTATTGTTGCCTATACGCTGATTGGAAAAGCTATCAGGACTTTATTTACAGAGTATTTTCCTTCTCCGGAACAGAAAAAGAAAGAAAGGGAAGTCAATCCCTATATTTTGTCATTAGCTTGGTTTGGGGAAGGAAATAATCTGGACATTTTGGCTTCCCAAAGTGATAAGGAATATAAAACCACGTTGCATAATGTACCTGGACTCGAGAAAATCGTCACAGATTTTGTAAAGCAACTTCCGGAAAAGGAAAAGGAGTTTTTCATGGAGTTTGCCCTACATGGATTGGCGGAATTCAGTCAGTTGAGCAAAAAACTGTTGGATACGGGTATGCAGTTCAAAGACCTCTTCAGCAGTATGTTTGATATGGGTTCCCCGGATGATTTTGATGATGAGGAAGATGAAGGCATGCATTAAACCCTATCATGTTGGTGTCAAATACATTGAAGAATCAGCAGGAATTTAATAGCCGAAAAAAGCAATTTGGAGAGCCCTCCATTAAAATGGGTTTTCTTTTTGTATGGTTTCTTTCCTTATTTTATTTGTATATCTTGAAACGTTAAAACCCACCCATATGAGTCAGCTGGTTATAGGCAGTTTTGAAGAATTTCAAAAGTACATTGGAAAAGAACTGGGAGTATCTGAATTCCATACCATTACCCAGGATCAGATTAATCTTTTTGCAGAGGCGACCTTGGATCACCAGTGGATCCACACCGACCCTGCTCGGGCCAAGAAAGAAGGGGCCTTTGGCAGTACCATTGCCCATGGCTATTTGACCCTTTCCATTGTCCCTTTCCTCTGGGAACAAATCGTAAAGGTCAACAACCTGAAAATGATGGTAAATTATGGCATTGACAGCCTGAAATTTGCTCAACCTGTTTTGGTAAATGATGAGGTAAGGTTACATGCTTCACTGGACAACATTACTGACCTCAGGGGCACCGTCAAAACAGAAATGAAAGTTAAGCTGGAAATTAAAGGGCAGAAAAAACCAGCCTTTATTGCAGGCCTGATTTTTTTATATCATTTTTCATAACCAAAATCATTAGTCGAGCCTTCTCCTTTCTTCAGAGCTTCCGTTTCTCTCGGAAACATTGAACTTTTCGCCTTGAGAAAATTTCCATCTTAGAGTTACCCGGATTCCTTGGTTGTTGTTATACTGTTGGATATCGGTATTGATCTTATCAAAGTTGATATTTCCCTTGAACCTCTGGGTCCTGAAGATATCCGTTCCGTTGACCGTAAGGCTTAGCTTATCCTCCATAAAAGTCTTGGTCACCCCGGCATCCATCCAGCCCATTCCTTGTATTTTGATTTGACCGTCGATAAAGGGGCTGCGGTACACTCCCACTATTTCCACCTTGAACCCTTCTGGCAGGGTAATGTTATGCTGTGTCCTTGCCATGTAGGAGAACTGCGAATTGTCCAGTAATTCTTCTTCAAGCATTGAGTAGTATTTATTGTTGTACAAGTGGATCATATTGCTGGTGTTCCACCATTTGGCTATTTCTACAGGAATCATCATTCTTAAGCTAAGATTTTCTGTTCTATCAAAATTCTGCATTTGAATAGTGGATTTACGGGATTCTTCTTCCTGAACCATCACCTGCCCAAAGGCATCGGTGGTCCTGGAATAGCTTAAGGTAAACTGATAAATTTCTTTTAATACATGGCTCATTTCTATATTATTTGCGTACTGAGGTTTTAAATGTGGGTTTCCTTCTTCGGTTGTCAAAGGATCTATATAAAATACAAAGGGGTTTAGTAATCTATAATTTGGACGGGTAATCCTTCTGTTAACATTATAATTGATCTGGTATTTGTCACTCACCTTGTGTTGGAGGTAAATGCTGGGGAACAAGTCTGCGTATTCCTGGGTATTAATTTGGTTGGAGGTTACAGAGTTTCCGGTGATGTCTGAATATTCGGCTCTTAATCCAACCTGGAAGTTCAGTTTTTCGCTGATCGGGGATTTATAGGAGGCATAGGCGGCCAGGACATTTTCATGATAAATAAACTCATTGCTGTTTGCATCGGGCATAAATGGTTCTTCTTCCACGCTTTTTGATATTTCCAGATTGTTGTCAGATTTTACCCAGCTTCCTTTCAGGCCGGCTTCCAGCATTTTGCCTTTTCCAAATGGCTTGTTGAAATCCGTTTTGGCCGTGTAAATGGTATAACTCATCTCATTACCTGTCAGTATCCTATCCTTGGTTTCGTTGGATTGCCCGTAATTGACCCAATATTGGTTGTTTAATAAGCTAAGGCTTCCCACATCCATGGTGGTAAAATCCAGGTCAGCCGAGATCTTTGTTCCAAGTGTGTCCAGATTGCCCACGTAATGAAAGTTAGTAAATATCCTTTGGTTGTCCGATTCGCTGTCATTAATGGCGTTCAAAAAATTTATGTCTGTGGTGCCTGGATTAGAGATATGGGTAAGAGAGTTTCCGTCTTCCGTACCATTTTGGTTGGAGGCTTGAAGGTTAATGCCTATACTATGCTTATCGTTGATTTGATAATCGGCCCCTCCAGAGAAGAAAAGGTTTTTTCTGACCAGTTTCAAGCGTGCGGTTTGATCAAATTCCGACAAGCCGTTATCCAATTGAAACCTTCTGAAGATGTCCAAATCTAAAAATCTTGCCCATTCATTGTAATTTAAGCTGGCGTTGCTGGTCCATTTGCCCCGCTTCATATTTATGGTGGTTCCGGCAAATGGTGCATACAGACCATTGTACTGGTTCCCTATTTGTATACTTCCATTGGTTCCGTTATAGGTATTTTTCTTCAGTTTAAGGTTCAATACGCCCGCTGCCCCTTCCGCATCAAACTTTGCAGGGGGATTGTTAATCACTTCAATAGTTTTGATATTGTCAGCAGGCATGGCGCGAAGGAAGTTGGCCAAGTCTTCGGCACTCATATAAGTCTGCCGGTCATCGATCAATACAATGACTCCTGAACGGCCGTTAAGGTTGATTTTCCCATCCGCATCTACATAGACTCCAGGAGATCTTCCAATGACGTCCAGCGCAGTGTTTCCCTCCGCCATCACTGTACCTTCAATATTGACAATGGTCCTATCTGCTTCTATAATGATATCAGGTTTTGAGGAATGAACCGTTACCTCTTCCAGGGATGATATTTCTTCCTTTATTTCCATGGTACCCAAATCTTTTTTGATACCTGGTCTGAGTTCTATGACCTCAGATTCCAAGGTAATAAAGCCAATGCTGGAAATGGATAAAATGACTTTTCCAGATTTTGCTGTAGTGATCACAAATTTTCCGCTTTCATCGGAAACAGCGCCGGAGATTAGATTGCCGCTGTTTTGTTCAATAAGGGCAATGTTGGCATAAGGTAGGCCATTGCCGCTGGATTCTTTCACCTGACCCAATAAGGTACTTTTCTCCTGCGCCACGACATGGCTCATGCCCAAGAAGAAAAGAAAAAGAGTAACGGAAATTTGATGGGGGACTTTCATAATGATTGGATTTCAATAAGTTATGCAAATCTTCTATGAAAAATGGGTGCCAAGCTTATGGATTTGTGTAACCTATTGATGCAGAGCATCTTTATACTTACAAGGAAAGTTGGTGCTGTATCATAATCGAACATATTTTCTGTTCGTTAACAATACAAGTCTTTTAAAAAATAAAAGTCCCTTGATTTTTCAACCAAGAGACTTTTATAAAGAATTTTCTATTGAAAATTATTTTACCGCAGCATATCTTTTATTTACTTCCTCCCAGTTTACTACATTCCAGAAGGCACTAATGTATTCTGGTCTCTTGTTTTGATATTTAAGGTAGTAGGCATGCTCCCATACGTCCAATCCAAGAACAGGGGTACCTTGAACCTCAGCAACATCCATTACAGGATTATCCTGGTTGGGAGTAGAGGAAACCTGGAGTTGTCCCGAACTGTCTACGGTAAGCCAGGCCCAACCTGAGCCAAATCTGGTGGCCGCAGCTTTATCAAATTCCTCTTTAAACGCAGCAAAGGAACCAAACTTACTGTTGATTGCTTCAGCCAGTTCGCCGGAAGGTTCGCCACCACCATTAGGGGACAAGACGGTCCAAAACAGGGAGTGATTATAATGTCCTCCTCCGTTGTTTCTTACGGCTGTTGGAGCGGAAGAGATACTTTTCATTAATTCATCCAGACTTTTTCCCTCTAACTCAGAGCCTTTAATAGCGTCGTTCAATTTGGTTACATAAGCATTGTGGTGCTTTCCATGATGGATTTCCATCGTCTTTGCATCGATATGTGGATCCAATGCATTAAAATCGTAAGGTAATTGTGGTAGTTCAAAAGCCATTGTTAAATGAAAGTTTAAAGTGAAACATGAAATAGATTTGGTGCGAATGCACGTTTTACAAACCAGAAATAAAGGCAAATGGTTCTAAAAATTGAATTTAGTTTTTATTTTCTCAATTCTCTGAAAAATTCATCCAAAATTGCTTTGGAGGCTGCTGCCATAATCCCTTGGCTGATTTTTGTTTTTGAATGGAGCAGAGGTTCCCTGATCCTACTAAAGCCTCTTTTTGGATCCTTGGCGGCAAAATGAATTTCACCGAGTTGGGCCCAAAAACAAGCTCCTGCACACATCACACAAGGCTCAAGGGTCACATACAGTTTGCATTCATTTAAATACTTGAAACCTAACCCAGATGATGCGGCAGTGATGGCGAGAATTTCTGCATGTGCGGTAACATCGGACAGCTTTTCAGTTTGGTTATAAGCCCTGGCAATGATTTTATTCCTACAAACAATAACCGCCCCTACAGGAATTTCCCCTTCTTCAAAGGCTATTTGGGCCTGTTTAAAGGCTTCGTTCATAAAATACTCATCACTGTATAGTTCCATAAATGTTTTTTACCACAGAGTTCACGGAGGACCACAGAGAAAAAAAAACTCTGTGGTCTCTGTAAACTCTGTGGTTTATAGGTTTCACGCTCAAATTTATAAGGTATATTATTGAAATGAGCAACCAAATCGTTTTCTTTTGAGTTTATATTCTCAAAACTAACAACATGGATTTACTTCCCTCTAATTTGAATTATACCAACCAGGAAAAACCTGGGATCCTTCGTAAGAAATGTGGTAAAGGGTTTATATATCAATTCCCCAATGGGAAAATAGTTACCGCAAAGCAGACGCTTTCAAGGATCGAAGAACTGGTGATTCCCCCGATGTGGGAAAATGTTTGGATTACAAAAGATCCTAAAGGACATATACAAGTTACGGGCATTGACTTAAAAGGAAGAAAACAGTACATATATCATCGGCACTGGGTGGATTATCGACAAAATTCAAAATATCAACGGCTCAGGTTTTTTGGCCAGGCCCTTCCAGCGATCAGGGCCAGGGCCTCCAAAGATTTACAGTTGAGCGGATGGCCCCGCAATAAGATGTTGGCTTTAATGGTGATGATCCTGGATGAATTGTTTATCAGGATAGGAAATGTATGTTATGCAAAAAACAACGGAACCTATGGACTGTCGACTCTGAGGAGAAAACATGTCCATTTGAATGAAGGCATGGCGACTTTTGAATATAAAGCCAAAAGTGGCAAATTCAGGAAAGTAATATTGGAAGATGAAGAACTGGTCCCCCTTATCAAGGAATGTATGGATCTTCCCGGGCATGAGATATTCCGGTATTATGACGAAGAGACCAAGTGCTACTGCAATTTACTTAGCGAAGATGTTAACAGTTACCTGAGGGAAATTACAGGGGCTGAGTTTTCCGCCAAAGATTTCAGGACCTGGGCGGGGTCAGTACTTACAGTTTCCTTTAAGGAAGAGGCGGAGAAGGTATTGGAAGCAAATCCAAGGAAAAAACTGGAAAACATCTTGGTCAATTTGGTTGCTGAGAAGTTGGGCAACACCGTTAGTATTTGTAAGACCTACTATATACACCCCACCATCTTAGCTGCCGTAGAGGCAAAAGATCTGGCGGTGGAAAGCAAAAAAGCGGCTATCAGGTTTAAGCATTTGAAAAGGGGATTGGAGCCTGAAGAAATTTTAACTTTGCATTTGCTTGGATAATACGTTACCGGACAAATTCTGCCAAAAGGAGGGAGACGGAGAGACCGAAGGGACGAAGGGATGGGGAGTATCCCTTCGTCCCCAAATCTTCTTCTGTCTCCGGTCTTCCAACCTGTTCGCTTAACCACAGGCTTAGAAGATGAGGTCTAATAATTCTTTTCTAACTCCATTATTAATGATCAGGGCCAAAATCAAAGAAACAATCAAACCAATCATGGCCTTATATACATCATTGCTGGCCAATCTATAAGCCCTTACCAGCCTGGCTTTCCTTTTTTTCAATTTTTTGGATTTGGCCAAAGCAATGGCTATTTCCCTACCTCCCAATAAGCCAATAAAAACCCAGGTAGTACTCATGGGCATATTGCTGTACATCTTAAAGTAAAAAAGAAGAACGGCATATACAAAATCCACAATAGTAGCGGCCCGCACATCGATAACCCTGGTTTTTTTATTGACAATTTCTTGAATACGGTCACCCTTTAAATAAAATAAAAAGCCGAGTCCCAGAAAAACAAAACCTGCAAATGCTATAAACTCCCCTAAAACCAATTGCCTGGGCAAAAATACCGCAATGTTGGCGGCATCCTGCATGATCCATACTGCCCAGAGGGTTCCTGAAATAACCCATTGTATGGGCATCCAATAAGGGCTTGGCTTGCCCTTCAGGTAATTGGTATAAAATTTTTCCAAAACAAACCATACTACGATGCCCATAAAAAATGCCAGAAGATAACCAATAAAGCTCTTCTCCATGACGCCGATAATAGTACCCGCTTCATAGGTGAACACGTTCAATAACAAAAAAGTAGTGGACACGGGTATTCTTAGCCTTGTCATCACCAACAAAACAAGGGGAGCGGCCAGCTGGAGGAAAACAATTTCATCCGGAGCTTTGTCCAATCCCGGTACCTGTAACCTTTCGTTACTGACATCACCGTTAAAAACGATCCAACTATAAGTGACAGTGCCTACAAAAATAAGGCCCATAAAAAGCCATAACCAATACCATTTCGTTTTGGAATTAGAGGCAATGAATGTTCCGATGGTCTGGATGCTGTCATTGGCAATGGCAGAATAAGCGGCCAACATAAAACCGAACCACATCGCCGCATAGGTATATTGGGTAATATAACCGGCAATGGATACCAGGATGCAAATGACAATCAAAAAAGGTTTTTCTTTCTTTGAGAAATCAAAAAGTGAATAGGCTGCTTTTGAAAGCTTGGCCTGATTGATGTTTTGATCTTTTAATTTTGCCATAAAGCTTTATTCCACTGAATTATATTTTCAGCACAAAGTTAAATAAGTTTATAAGACATTTATATTAACAAATTGTTAAGCCACTGATTTGCTCGCATTATTTTGTAATCACTCCACAAATAATATTTCTTTTCCTCTTGAAAAAACTTATTAAACCTTCTTTTGTTACGGTAATATCAAATGATGATGATAGAAAACATTTCTCATCCCTTCAAAGGTTAATATTAAGAAATGCTCCACATATTCTCATCTTTAATTTATATTTTGTTTGGGCTCTTTGTGAGAAAATGGAATAGGACAGGGTCTGCTTTTTTTATCCTCATTGAATTATGGGCAAATAATCAGCATATTAACAATTCCTTGATTTTTACCTTAGGGTCAGCAAACCGGTTTCTTTAGCTAACTTAAATTTCTTGAACTTGGAACAGGAACAGGACTTTCAACAGCCTGGATACTGGATGGAATGGATAAGGATTCCTCATTAATTTCAATTGACAATGAACCTGGATTTTTGGAAATTGCTCAGAGATTTGACGATATGCTACCACAGCCTAACTGGCCAGATGGGCACCATGAAAAAGCAATCAATCTGATTAACCATTTAGAGATGAGAGAAGATTTGTTTCTGACAAAGCAAGTTTGGGCAACAGGAATAATTGTTGCCGTTAAAAAATAACAAATTTTTACTCCTCAATCTGAATTTTAAATAGCTCCGGTTAAACATTGGCGGTGGGGAATTAATCAATGAGAAAACTGATTTTGATTCAGCATCACAGTAAACAAATCCTTCAATGAAATCCGGGGAACCGCTCGGTTTTGTGCTTGTCTATGGGCTTTGGTAAACTTTAAACCTTTGGGAGACTGTATTTTAAATGCCGTTTATAAAAAATTTTATAAAACAAGTACAATTTGTAGAGGAAAAGTAGATTATGAACAATGAATCATTTAATTTGAGCGATAATTACAATAAACAGATTGACAATAGCCAAAATGATTGAGTTAAAAACCCTAGTTCATCTCAATAGCGGTTCAAGAATTCCCAAATATCAGCAAATCGTAAATTCCATTATTGAAGATATTGAAAATGGTTGCCTGGCAGTAGGTGAGAAAATCCCTTCGATAAATGAAATCAGTGAAGAATGTTATTTATCCCGGGACACAGTAGAGAAGGCCTATAATTTATTGAAGGAAAAAAAGATCATTATTTCAGTTAAAGGAAAAGGATATTATGTTGCCAGGAATATTTCTACCTCACAAATTAAAGTGTTGTTTCTATTAAATAAATTAAGCAACTATAAGTTAAAGATCTACAATTCCTTTATCAATAATTTGGGGGCCAGTGCCCAGGTAGATTTAAATATTTACCATTGTGATCCAAAATTACTGTTAGACATTCTTGACGAGAACATAGGGGCTTATGACTATTATGTGGTGATGCCCCATTTTAAAGATGACCAGCTTATCCATCATAACATTGACCAGGATGTAATTGCCCGTTTACAAAAGATATCTCCTAATAAACTGGTTATTATGGATAATGCTATGCCTGCATTGGGAAGTGAAGTGGCTTCCATTTATCAGGATTTTAAGATGGATATCAATCATGCGCTTTATGAGGGAATTTCCAAGCTGAAAAATTATCATAAGTTAATTCTTGTTTACCCCAGCAAAGTGGTATATCCTTATCCACAGGAGATTATGCAGGGCTTCAAAAAATTTTGCATTGACTTTGACTTTGATTTTGAGGTTTTGGAGACGGTTTATCCGGAAATGGAATTGCAGCCTCGCGACGCCTATATCGTTATTGAAGAAAATGACTTGGTAAGCCTTATCAAGCAAGTAAGGGATCTGAACTATGAAATGGGAAGTGATATAGGCATCATATCCTACAATGATACGCCTTTAAAAGAACTCCTTGGCATTACGGTGATGTCTACGGATTTTCGCGTCATGGGAGAAACAGCCGCTTATATGATCAAAAAGCGTAAAAAAGAAGCTGTCAAAAACGTTTTCAGGTTTATCGATAGAGGTTCCCTCTAAATCAGGAAATCGAGCATGGGAAAAGATCTCACACAGAATGAATTTCCAGCGAGGTTCCCTGCGTATCGGCAGACAGGCATATGACCTTAAAAAATCAATTATATACATATGAAATTCTAGGGCACAGGTAAGTACAGGACATTTTGTCCCTATACCTTTTTTATACTTTTGCTTAATTTACTCAATATTGTTTCCTTAAGATATGTGGACCAAAAAGAATCTTTTTCAGCAATTGGATGCGGTCAATGAACATGAAAGGCAGCCTGTACCAAAAAGCAAACTTAAAGGTTGGAGAAGTTTTATAGGGACTTATGCGGGAGAGCATACGGCAGGTACCGAATTTGTGATTGGCCCCCTGTTTGTTGCACATGGTGCCAGTGCCATAGATTTGGTGACCGGTTTGCTGGTAGGAAATATTTTAGCCGTGCTCAGCTGGGCCTTTTTTACGGCAAAAATAGCTGTGAAAGACAGGATTACCCTTTATTATCAATTGGAGAAGATTGCAGGGTCTAAATTTACTCTTATTTATAATCTGGTCAACGCAGGATTATTCTGTTTTTTGGCAGGTGCCATGATAGCGGTATCTGCCACAGCAGTAGGCATCCCCTTTGATCTGGCCATGCCTTCTCTAACAGATGTATATCCTAACAGTTTGGGTTGGGTGGTGACTGTTTTAGTAGTGGGGGCGATCACTACTGTGGTAGCCATGTTTGGTTTTGAGCAAGTGAGCAGGTTTGCCAATGTTGCCGCCCCCTGGATGATCATGGTGTTTATAGCAGCTGCGGTGGCCGTGCTGCCCCAGCTTGGTGTCCATTCAATTGCTGATTTTTGGCCTGTGGCCCAAAGTACCATTTGGACGGGAGTTCCCCTGGAGGGCCAGAGTAAGTTTACCTTTTGGCATATCATGTTCTTTGCCTGGTTTTGTAATATGGCCATGCATATAGGGATGGCAGATCTCTCCTTGTTGAGGTATGCCAAGAAATGGCAATATGGCTTTTCTTCGGCCACAGGTGTTTTTCTGGGACATTACATTGCATGGATTGCTTCTGGAATTTTGTATTCTCTTTTCTTGATTGACTCCAATAACAGCAGCAGCTTTTCCCCGGGTCCTATTGCATATGGGGCAGTTGGAATAGCGGGAGCTGTTTGCGTGCTTATAGCAGGTTGGACCACTGCCAATCCCACACTTTACAGGGCCGGCCTGGCGATTCAGTCCATTAATCCCAAGTGGAAAACCTGGAAGGTAACCCTGTTTGTTGGGTTATTTACCACCATTGTCGCTTGCTTTCCCGCCTTGGTCATGCGATTGCTGGAGTTTGTCGCCCTTTATGGCTTGATCCTTATGCCCCTGGGGGCTGTGATTTTTATCGATGTGTATGTCCTGGAAAAGTTGGGATTGAAAAAGAATTATGCCGAATTGACTTCAATCTCTTTTAATTGGTCGGTGGGAATTACGTGGGTGATAAGCTTGGCTCTTTGCCTGTTTATGAATTTGACCCTGGGGGTGGAAATCTTTTTTCTGGGTCTTCCAGGGTGGTTTTTTGCAGTAATTATCTATCTTGTATCCAGCAAATGGCTTCAAAAAAAGGAATTAGCCCCAACTGAAAGTAATCTTGTCACCACCCATTCCCAAAACTAACAACCAATGAAGAAGTTACTGGTTCTGGTCTCTATATGTAGCCTATTGCTCACTATTGTCCCCGCTTTTTTGGTGTTCTTCAATATAATCACCCTGGAAATGAACAAGAATCTGATGTTGGTCGGCACTTTGGGCTGGTTCTTGACGGCACCTTATTGGATGAACGGAAAAACTAGGGAAGAAAAAGCATAAAGGAACAGGTATGGGCAGGATTGTAATTTATTATTTAATACTCTAGTGAGAATTGTAAATAAAATAATTACTCTATTGAAGTTACAACCAATGATGTAATAGTGAAATAAAATATTGTTTATGTCGCATAACGGGAAACTATCTGCAGAAGATCGGAGCAATTGGATATAATTTACCAATGCTGAAAATGAATTTCTGGAATCAATAAGTATCTTGCAAGCTGAATACTGTTATGAAGAATGGGTATGAAGCATGGGCAAAAAGAGGTTGCCGCAAGTCCTGGGCTCTTAAAGGCTTCAATTTTGGGATTTGAGTAAGCAATTTTTAAGCAATTGATATTCATCCACCTAAATTGACGTTATTCAGAATAAAATGTCCCTACCCATAAAACCATGAAATCAATAATTATCATCATTTTAACATTGACAACTATAGAAGTTGCCGCACAAAACCATCTAATTGGAATTACAGGCGGAGCAAATTGGACAAATGTTACCTCCAGTTTTTCCAACCAAACCGACTATAGACAAGGAGTATCAGGTGGTATAACTTACGAGTATTTTGTGAAGAAAGATTTTTCAATTGGAGCTGATGTAATCTATAATCAGCGCGGGTTTACAGACAATTTTGAAAATCCAACTGGTGAAAAGATTACAATCAACCGCAATTATGACTATTTATCTGTTCCGGTGAAAACCGGTTTTTATGATGTAGGCAACAAGCTATTTGGTTTTGCAAAAATTGGACTGATCCCCTCCCTACTTATTGACGCAAAAACAACAGTGCCAACCATTGGCATTGAAGGCAGAATTACAGGAACGGAAACAACTGACGTCACCAACATAGTATCAAAATTTGACTTAGCCGGACTTGCTGAAATTGGTGGTGGTTATAAAATGGTAGACAGGCTTTGGTTAACCGCATCATTTATATATCACCACAGTCTTACATCGATGACAAGCACGGAGTATTTCGGAAATAATAATAAAATAAGACATAACGGAATGAATTTAAATATAGGACTGAAATGGGCATTGAAAAATATAATTCAAAAAGAAAAATGATGAAAGCAATTTTAACCATATTAATTTCCATGACCTTTTTGCTAACTGTAAAAGGACAGGAAAAAAAAGATTTGGCAGTTTCTGTAAGCACAGGACTACTGAATAGCCCTACTTACGAAAATGCCAGTGCCAGAGGATTTTTCAAGATTGACTTTGACTATCATCTGACAAGAAGGCATATTGTAACTGCCATTTACTTGGCGGGCGAACATTATTATTATGATGATGTATTATCAAATGACCCCACAGGTCATGTCTATAAAAATGGAACAAATTCCCGGGCTGACTATCGCACTTTTTCAGGTATGTATAAATACAAAGTTATTGATAATAGCTATTTTAGTATAGTTCCAGGTGCCGGTGTCGGTGTGGTGATCCATTCCAGAGAGTACCCATACAGGGAAGCAAGCGCAGGCTATACCAGAACATCCATTTGGTCTGACTTGGTATTCCCGATAAATCTGGACATCAATTATATACTATCCAGCCGGTGGCAATTTGGTCTTACGGGAGGTTTCTTAATACATCCAGATTATCCGATCTTCGCTTTTTATGGCGGACCCAAAGTGTCTTTTGTGTTACCATAAATGGAGCATCCATCCGGAAAGGGTGGGGATTTGGGTTTTTCAGCAGGAGGTCATCTGGCGGCCTCGGTTTCTGTGCATGGGGAAGAAACAGAAAATTCTATCCGCTATGCTCAGGCTTTAAATAAATTCGGGACTAAGGTGGAGCTGCATCTTTTTGAAAAAGGAGGCCATGGCTATGGTATTGGCGATGAACGACCCGTCATATAAACAAGAAAAATTATATAATGGCTGTAGCTTTTAATTTATAGGAGGGGAAACATTATGACAGCAGATAAACCAAACAACATTGATGAATACATTGCCGGTTTTCCAAAAGATGCCCAAAAGGTTTTGAAACAAATGCGTGCATGTCTTCACGAATTCGCGCCTGGAGCCGAGGAAGCCCTTAAGTGGGGTGTGCCCACTTTTTCCTACCATAGGATATTATTCACGTTTGCAGCGTTCAAGCATCACATCAGTTTATACCCCACTCCGTCAGCAGTAAAATCCTTTGCAAAAGATCTTTCAGAATATAAAACTTCCAGTAGCACTATTCAGTTTCCGCTGGATAAACCGCTCCCGTTGTCCCTCATTCGCAAGATTGCCGCTTTTCGTGTTCGAGAAAGTATGGAGAAAGACGTGAAGTGGATGTGAAATTAAAAAAGTTTCAAAGTTAAACATAAAGATCAATTTTTTTCAACATAAAAGACCACAGAGTAAAAGAGTTCCATTAATTCTTGACCAAAAACACCGTTAAGCTCCTTGCCCCGTGTGCCCCGATGACGAGGGACTGCTCAATATCGGCCGTCTTGGAAGGGCCGGCAATAAATACTCCATATCCGCCTTCTGCCACATTGATCTTTTGATAAGCTTCATGCATATTGGTCACCAGCTGATCTTCCTCCAGCACGATGATCAAATGTTGGGCGATAAAGGGCAGCACCCGGTGGGGCAGACTTTTTTCCGAAATCCAAATAGCGGCATTTTCCGCCACACCTACTTCCCCACTTACCAATACTACTTCCACTGTCTCCAGGTCATGAGGATCTGAGATATCCTGAGCATCCATGTTTCCCTCAATTCCTTCTACTAAAGAAGCCACTAAAAGATCCTCAGGAAAATTTTCCTTCAGATAGGTGTGGATATCTTCCAAGGTGTTTATTCCAATCGCCGAGCCTCCATTTAGGGATAAGGACTGGGTGTATTTTTCTGTCAGATTATCGGTAGCCGGAAATGACAATAAATCAGGCAGAAGAGTTTCTGCCGGTTTATTTTTTTTGATCGCTTCCAAAATATGCTGCTTACTGTCCATTGTCCTTTCTGTTTTTCTTGTACCACTCCTTAAAACTCTGTTTTGGCACTTCCGGCAGGTCCCTATGCTTCCCCCACACATTAAGACTGCTGTACACAAGGCTATCCGGTACCACTTTCAACGCTTTTCTAGCCATGCTTCCAAAAAAGTCATACAGGCGAGGTTTACTTAAAGTTGCCCCTGTCAACTTCATCGCCCACTTTTTCCGGCTATCAGAGGGACCTTCTTTGGTAATCACCTGCCTCCATTTATAAAGCTGTTCATGAATGTCGATCTTTACCGGGCATACATCCGTACAGGAGCCACACAAGGTGGAAGCAAAAGGAAGAGAACTGTATTTATTTATATCCATGCCCGGGGAAAGTATGGAACCGATGGGACCGGGTACGGTGGAGTTATAGCTGTACCCCCCGCTTCTTCTATAGATGGGGCAAGTGTTCATGCAGGCGCCACAACGGATGCATTTTAAAGAATTTCTAAAATCTTCCCTGCCCAACTGGGTAGTCCGCCCATTGTCAACCAGGATGAGGTACGTTTTCCTGCCTTTCATGGGACGGTGAAAATGGGAGGAATAGGTGGTGATGCTCTGTCCCGTTGCGCTCCTGGCCAATAAGCGGAGAAAAACCCCCAGGTCAGCAGCCCTTGGTATAAGCTTCTCTATCCCCATACAGGCGATGTGGACATTGGCCAGATGTGTTCCCATATCAGCATTCCCTTCATTGGTACATACCACAAAACCACCTGTCTCCGCTATTCCAAAATTCACCCCTGTAATGGCGGCGTTTGCTTGCACAAATTTCTCCCTTAAGTGTAAGCGAGCTGATTCCGTCAGGTATTTGGGATCATCTGCACCCTTTCTTGTGCCAATGTGATCATGAAAAATATTCCCTATTTCCTGCTTTTTAAGATGAATGGCAGGCAATACGATATGACTGGGAGCCTGTTTTACAAACTGGATGATCCGCTCTCCCAGATCAGTGTCCACCACGTCATACCCTTTATCTTCCAAAAAATGGTTCAGCCCACACTCTTCTGTTAGGATGGATTTACTTTTAACAATATTTTTGATCCCATGCTTTTGGAGGATATCCAGCACATGTTCATTGTGTTCCTTGGCATCTTTTGCCCAAAGTACTTCAACCCCATTTGAATTGGCATTTTTTTCAAAATCCAAAAGTAATTGATCGAGATGGGACAATACATAATCCTTCACTTCAGATGCATTGTCCCTCAATTGCTCCCATTCCGGCAATTTTTGGGCAGCTGTATCCCGCTTTTCCCTGACATGCCAGAGAGTCTCATCATGCCAATCAGTCCTTGCCTCATCCTTTAGAAATTCTTCTGCGGCCTTGGCGTGTTTTATGTTGGTCTTCATGAAATTATCCTTTATCTAAATTTTAGATTTGAGTCAAGAGGCCAAAATACTTTTGCACCACAGAATTCTCAGAGATACAGAGAACAGGCGCTGAGAATGACAGGCAATTCTTGAACTTATGTCTTATAGCTTACGTCTTATTCTTCAATTCAAAGGGTTTCCATTTAAAATCTCAGCAATATGCTTTACCCTGATAGGGCTGTTTTTCCTTTTCAACAGACCTTCCAAATGCATCAGACAAGACATATCTGCAGAGGTAATCACTTCCACCCCCTGCCTTTGATGGTCCTCAATACGGTCATTTCCCATACTTACGGAAACTGCTTCCTCAAATACGGCAAAGGTGCCCCCAAAACCACAACATTCATCTTTTCTGGAAAGGGTTACTACTTCTATTCCATCCACTTTTTCCAGTAAACTTAATGGTTTGTTATAATCAGTCCCCACCTTTTCAGAGGGTTTTGCCAGATCAAGGCCCCTTACCCCATGGCAGCTCGCATGCAGACCGACTTTATGGGGATAGGAAGAACTTATTTCTTCCACTTTAATGATATCCGTGAGGAATTCGCAGAGCTCATAGATATGGGGCCTGAAAGAATCTTTAGGTATCACATGCTCTTTCACATGGAGTGTACAGCTTCCTGAAGGTGCGACAATGTAATCAAAGCCGCCAAAGTTCCTTAGGAATAGATCAGTTGTCCCCTTTCCCAAATCTTCATAACCAGAATTGGCCATGGGTTGACCACAGCAGGTTTGATCCAAGGGATACACCACTTCCACACCGTATTTTTCCAGAAGTTCTACCGTTGCAATGGCAGCCGTGGGATAGAACTGGTCAATATAACAGGGTATAAATAATCCGATTCGCATAAATGAAATTTATTGGGCCTAAGTTAAGGGGTAACCACACGTATCCCATCCTGTACAGTACTGCAATTGATTAAGCTTACCGTGCTTAAATGTTTTTCCTATTGAGTTCATCGACGATATAATCCGAAGTCCTCCAGGAAAGCGCCAAAATTGTCCAGGTAGGGTTTTTATCTGCTTGGGAAACAAAAGGTCCTCCATCTACAACAAAAAGGTTTTTACACTCATGTGCCTGGCAATTGCTGTTCAATACAGAGGTCTTTGGATCATTGCCCATTCTGGTGGTGCCTACTTCATGGATGATCCTTCCAGGAGCAAGGAGCCCATATTGTGTATCTGCCCCAGCCTTTACTCCTAAGGGCTTAGCTCCCATTCCTTCCATGATCTCTTCAAAACTATCCTGCATATGCTTCGCCTGTTTGACTTCATGATCCGTCCAGGTATAATTGAACTTTAATACCGGGATACCATATTTATCCACCGTGTTGGGATCAATCTCGCAATAGTTATCATATTGGGGCACACTCTCTCCACGGCCAGCCATGCCTATAGTGGCACCATAAAACCTCTTGATATCCTTTTTCAATCCTGTACCATATCCTCCATTGGGCCTGGGGTTACCAAATTCATCCTTTACATATTGCCTCATGTTGTCCATCCCCATTCCGAAACCATAGGCAGGCATTCTTATTCCCCCTCCATATTCTATATGATAGCCTCTGGGGAAGTCCAATTTCTTATTATCTAACCACCAAGGGGAATAAATATGCGCCCCCCCTACACCATCTTCGTTGTACCTGTCCCGGTCGACCATGTCGGGGAGTACGGCACTTCTACTGGCTCCTGTAGAATCATGAAGATATCTGCCCACCATTCCACTTCCATTTCCCAAACCGTCGGGATGGGTTTTTGATTTTGAATTCAATAGGATCCTGGCGGATTCACATGCCGAAGCACCTAATACCACCACCCTTGCTTTTAGCTTATATTCCTTCATGTCCACCTTGCTCACATAAGAAATCCCCGTGGCTTCACCTTGATCATTGGTGGTGACTTTACGGACCATGGCATAAGTGAAGAGATCTACTTTTCCTTTTTTCATAGCGGGTTTTACCAAGCAGGTACCTGCTGAAAAATCACCATAAACCTGACATGCCCTGCTGCATTGGGCACAGAAAAAGCAGGTTCCCCGCTCATTATTGACCGGTCTGGTGAGAATGGACAGCCTTGATGGAATAACGGGAATATTCGCTTTGTCTGCCCCTTTTTTGATTACGATCTCATGTAATCTGGGTTTGGGTGGAGGAAGAAAAAAACCGTCCGGCTCATTGTACATCCCTTCCTTTGAGCCAAATACGCCGATCAACTGATCCACTTTATCATAATAGGGTTTCATTTGGTCATATCCGACAGGCCAATCGTCTCCCAGTCCATCCATGCTTTTTCTTTTGAAATCATTTGGCCCAAATCTCAAGGAGATTCTTCCCCAATGATTGGTTCTCCCTCCAAGCATCCTTGATCGGAACCAATCAAACTGTGTCCCTCCGGCACGGGTATAGGGTTCGCCTTCGATTTCCCATCCGCCATAAGCCGCATCGAAATCACCAAAGGCCCTCTTGGTATTGGCTCCCCTTCGGGGGGATTCCCAAGGGTAACGTAATTGGGTCCTATATTCTTCTTTGGCAGGATCAAAATCACTTCCTGCTTCTACTACCGCTACCGACAGACCAGCTTCTGACAAAATCTTGGAAGCCATACCACCGCCGGCTCCTGACCCTACTATAATGGCATCGTAATTTTCTTCTTTGGGTTTAATTTCCAAACTCATTTTACATGTATTTATTTTATGGTTTATTCAATGATTTATCCTCTCTGGTTTGATAGACCAGGATAAGCTTGAAAGTTTGTATTTACAGTCGGCCATGGGCGGCCGACTGTGATATTTTATTGGGTTTACCCATATAAGCCATTTTTTAAAAGCCCTTTACCCCCCAGCCTCTGCGGTAATTGCGGCTTAGGTATTGCTCCGCTTCGGGATGATTGGAGAATTTCATTTCTTTGGGATCCCATTGTAAAGTTTTTCCAGGTTCCCTAATCGCTACAGTACCCAATATAATGGCTTCTGTCATGGGGCCAGACTGGGCAAAATGAGAAGCGGTCTTTTCACCGCCCAGACAGGCATCCACAAAATGATGGTAATGATCCCTGGGCTCCAATTCGGGAAGTTTAACCTCTTGAAATTTATTTTCAGGAAGAAGAACGGGCATTTGAGTGTGAGGGATCAGCAGGGCTCCTTCTGTTCCAATCAACATGGCTGATTCGGCAGGATAATCTTCTACAGAATATAAGGCCCTGATTTCCTCTGGGGGATAAAATTCACCATCAAACCATTCTACCTGGAGTTCTGGAGAAGCGGTAAGGTCATTCCCCGGAAATACCCAGGTAATATGGTTACTCTGTGGCCAGGTATCCCCACGTCTTTCAGCTGAATCATCCCAAGACTGTTGCACCCGGGCATTGACGGATTGAGGTGATTGAAGCTCCAGACCTTTCCAAACCGCATCGAAGATATGGCATCCAATATCTCCGGACCATCCAGTTCCGAAATCCTGCCATGCCCTCCATTTTGCTGGATGATAGATTTCCGGAGAATATGGCCGCATGGGAGCTGTGCCTATCCAAAGGTCCCAATCTAAATGGGAGGGCGGTTCTTGTCCTTCAGCAGGGCGGGGACCTTCGTACCGATAGGCTTCCGTAGCTCCTGGACGGTTGGAACAGAGGTAAACGTGCTTAATTTTTCCAATTGTGCCATTTTTAATCAATTGTACAGCCGTTCTGTCGCCGTCGCCGGAGGCATGTTGCGTGCCAAGCTGGCTGATTATCCCGGCTTCGACTGAGGCTTCGGTAAGGGCACGGATTTCAGCCACATCATGGCACATGGGCTTTTGGCAATAAACATGTTTCCCTCTTTTGATTGCTTCGAAGGCAATGGGAAAATGATTATGATCCGGGACACTTACATTGACAGAATCAATGTTCTTTCTCTCCTTTTTTAGCAGTTCACGCCAATCAGTATAAGTACGGGCGCCAGGTAGCGCTTCGGCCGCCCTTTTTAAATTATTTTCATCCACATCACACAGGGCTACAATTTCAACGTTTGAATGCGCATGGAAACGTTGAAGGTCATGCCAACCCATACCTCCTACACCAATACAGGCATGGGCCAATTTTTCTTTTTTTGATCCCGCATTGGCCGGGAAACTAAGAATGAGCGGTGGCGCTAGTGCAGCGGTGGCGGCTGTTAGAAGGAATTTCCTTCTTGAAATATCATAATTTTCCTCTTTCATATTTAATTTTATTTTTATAGGTAATACTTGAATGTCTTTGCCAGGCTTTGGTAGATTTTTATCTTTAACCTCAAAGTGCACTAAGACTGTACAAAGCAACACGAAGGCGGCTTTGTGGAATCTTGGTGCAAAACTTTGTGATGCTTTGTGGTTATCTTTTTGGGCAAATGCCCTCCCGGATTTTTATCATTATGTGTTCAAGGTAAGTTCTATACCTTTATTCTCCATTGAGCCGACATTTCTCCTAATGGTAGCATAGCCGCTGGTGCGTGGGACCGGTGAATCCAACAGCATGTCAGTAGTTTTTCTGTAATAAAAGTCAGCTTCAAAGCTGAGCCGGTTATTGAACATTCCCAGTTCTAATCCCACATCACTTTGGGCTGTTTTTTCCCATCTGAGATCAGGGTTGGCCAATCTGTTTATACCTGTTCCCCCTATCTGCGTTTCATTATAAATGGCAGAATAATTTGAACTTAAAAGGGACAGGGAGGAATAAGCGGGTATTTCAGAGTTGCCCGTCAATCCATAACTTGCCCGAAGCTTTAGGTTGGAAATGGTAGAATGGTTGATCAAGAACGGCTCTTCAGACACCCTCCAGGCCAATGCTGCGGAAGGGAAGAAGGCATATTTATTGTTTTCCCCAAATTTGGAGGATCCGTCTGCACGCCCGGTAGCTGTAAAAAGATACTTGCCGTCCAGAATATAGTTGATCCTTGCAAAATAAGAATTCATCGAATTTCTTGAAGCCCCGGATGAAACTCTGGGAAGCTGGCTACCTGCCCCTAAATTATTATAGGTAAAATAATCAGTGGCAAAATTTTGAATGCTTGCCTCCATTCTGGTAAAATTGGTTTCCTGCCAGGAAATACCCAGCAGACCGGTAAATGAATGGATTTCATTAAACATTCTATTGTAGGTCAAATAATTTTCCAGGGACCAAAAACTTTCCTTTCTCATACTTTTAGACGCCGTACCATTTTGACTAATGGCTAAAGTCCTGGTACTGGATTCGTCGTTTTCCTGGGTAAGGATATTCGCCCCCAACACCGTCCGCATTTCCAGTCCTTCAGCCAGTGTGATGTTGGAATAGGCGCTTCCTATTGTAGTTTGAGTGTTCAGTATATATTTCCTGCCATGCAGTCGGTGCATGGAACTCATGGTCCCTTCTGCAAAGGGATAGTCCCTGTTGTTTGCATAAGTTCCGTCCTCATACTTCACCGGCAAAAACGGGAAGTCTTCAACTATTTGTCGTGGTACAGCATCGCTGATATCCACCAGGTTTTCCGATTGATTGTTATAACTTAAAGTACCTCCTACTTTCCACCAGGATTTGATCTGGTCATCAATGGTAAATCTGGTAGAATAACGGGTAAGATAAGATGTCTTCACGAGCCCCTCATCATCCCTATATCCCAGGGAAAGAGAGTAGGTGGTCCTCTCATTTCCACCGGTAAAGCCAAGCTGGTGGTTTTGTGAAAGCTTGCTTTGTGTGGTTTCTTCCAACCAATCCGTATCGTACAGCGGATTTCCGTTGCTGTCAAAAATCCGGGGATCAGTTCTGCGCAGGGCGGGCTCCAAATAAGCCCATCTTCCGGCTGCCCAGCCTTCGGGATCATATTTTTCCATATTTCTCCAGGCCAGTTCCTCTACTGCAAGATATTCCTCGGTGTTCAATACTTCCGGTCGGTTGGGACCTATGGTAGGTACACTGAAATCCACGTTATAGGTGAGGGTTCCTTCCCCGGATCTGCCTTTCTTGGTGGTGATCAGAATGACCCCATTGGCACCCCTGGAGCCGTAAATTGCCGTGGAAGAGGCATCCTTCAGGACTTCCACAGAAGCTATGTCATTAGGGTTAATATAATCAATGGCACTACTGGCTTGAGCCTGATTTCCCATGGGCAACATCACTCCGTCTACTACATACAAGGGATTATTGGAGGAATTGATGGAACTGAAACCGCGAATTCTTACGTTTGTTCGTCCCCCTGGACGTCCCGAGTTGGTATTAACCTGTACCCCCGAGACTCTACCAGCCAAAGCTTGGTTCAGGGATGGTGCTGGCCGTTCAGACAAGGCTTCTTCTCCCACGGAGCCCACGGCCCCAGTAAGGTCAGACCTTCTTTGGGTACCATACCCAATGACCACTACCTCCCCTAAAGTCCCATAGTCCGGTTCTAGGGCGACATCAATCTGGGACCTCCCGTTAATGGGGATTTCTTGGGAGGTATAGCCGATAAAAGAAAATACCAAGGTGGCATTTTCATCCTGTACAGTGATGGAATAATTACCATCCATATCCGTTACCGTTCCCGAGGTGGTCCCTTTGACCAAAATATTCACTCCCGGCAATAATTCCCCGTCTTCCTGGGAAGTGACATTACCGCTCACAGTAATGGCTTCCTTATACAAGAAAGTGGATCCCGTTTCCGGTTCGATTTTGATTTTTTCAAAGAATGAGGTATTTGCTATGGAGTAGGAAGGCTCCAGGAGGAGCCATACCATGGACAGCATAAGCCAGCGGGCAGTCCTAATAAAATAGGGGACTGAAAAAGGTAAATTTTTTTTCATGATAAAGTGATTTTGGTTATGGGTTTATTATTTAGCTCATAATTTATGAGAATTAATAGACAAAGCAAAATAAATATTTTTTGGTCAGGAGGAAACCAACTTTGGAATATAATTATTCTTCTATTTATTAGCTTCTTATCGATTACCCTATTATCTTAAAATTAATGGTAATATTTAAACTTCTATAGGTTGGCAACAATATTGTTGGTCATTAAGATCAATAATCACTGATTTTCAGCTTTTTGTGATAAATAGCTTATGAGATGATGGAGATCAAGTGGAATGGTTTTATGCACCACTCAAAAGTAAATAAAAATTCTTTTGGTAGGCAAAGAACCATCAACAGTACAGAACAGGACAGTTTATCGGAAACCGGAAATTATATTCGCTTTTATTTCAAAACTAAAACCATTATAAAATATATGAGTACTATGGAAAACACCTTCAAACACGTAGATTATCTTTGGGATAAAGAGAAAGAAGATGAACTTAAAGATGATCAGGTAGCACTTTTGATTTATCGTTCAAATATACTGGGAGCTGATTTAAGAATTACAAATTACGGGGGAGGCAATACCAGTTGTAAAACCATTGAAAAGGACCCACTTACTCAACAGGACAAGGAAGTAATGTGGATAAAAGGATCAGGGGGTGATATCGGAACCCTTACAAGAAGCGGCTTGGCCGCTCTGTATGTAGAGAAGTTGCATTCCTTAAAAAATGTCTACCGGGGACTGGAATTTGAAGATGAAATGGTCGGGCTGTTCAACCATAGCCTTTATGACCTGGACTCCAAAGCACCGTCCATTGACACCCCCCTGCATGCTTTTTTGCCTTTCAAACATATTGATCACCTTCACCCGGATGCGGCCATAGCCATAGCTGCTTCTAAAGAAGGGGAAAAAATTACCCAAGAACTTTTTGAAGGACAAATTGCCTGGGTTCCTTGGCGTAGGCCCGGATTTGAGTTGGCCTTGGAATTGGAAAAAGCCTTAAAAGAAAATCCGGGAATAAGGGGAATCATGCTGGGGGGACATGGACTTTTTACCTGGGGAGACACTTCTTATGAATGTTATGTCAACAGTCTGGAGGTGATAGACAAAGCCTCTGTTTATCTTGAGGAGAATTATGGTAAAAAACGTCCTGTCTTCGGAGGCCAGAAAGTTTCTTCTTTAAAACCAGAAGAAAGAAAAGACCAAGCCACAAAATTAGCCCCCGTGTTGAGGGGATTAGCCTCAAGTCAAGCCCGGATGATTGGTCATTTTACAGATGATGATCGGGTTATGGAATTCATAAACAGCAATGATCTGGAGAAGCTTGCCCCATTGGGAACGAGTTGTCCCGATCATTTTCTGAGGACTAAAATCAGGCCTTTGGTTTTGGATTTTCCAGCGGACGTCGACCTTGGTGACATGGAATGGATCAAAACGAAACTTGAAAAGGAGTTTGAAATATACAGGAATTATTACACCAAATATTATGAAGACCATAAAGGACCTAACAGCCCTGCTATCAGGGATGCCAATCCGGTAATCATATTATGGCCCGGCGTGGGGATGTTCTCTTATGCAAAAAACAAGCAAACGGCCCGGGTGGCGAGTGAATTTTACGTCAATGCCATTAATGTCATGAAAGGTGCAGAAGCCATTTCAACCTATGTTTCTTTACCACTTCAAGAAGCCTTTGATATTGAATACTGGTTATTGGAGGAAGCCAAACTTCAACGAATGCCCAAGGAGCAGCCACTTTCCAGGAAAATTGCCCTGATCACGGGTGGTGCGGGAGGCATTGGCAAAGCCATAGCCGACAAATTGGCCAAAGAAGGGGCATGTGTATTTATTACCGACATCAATGAGGAGAGGCTGGATGAGGCTGTAGCTACCTATGGTAAAGATACCGGTGCCGGGGCTCTAATGGATGTCGTTAATCCTGATGATATCAAGGAAGCTTTTAAAGAGGCGATTTATAAGTTCGGAGGTGTGGACATCGTGGTAAATTGTGCGGGAATAGCCATTTCCAAGCCTTTGGAAAATACCTCCGAGGAAGAATGGGACCTGTTACAAAACATCTTGGTGAAGGGCCAATTTGCAGTATCCAAAGCTGCCGTGGGAATCCTGAGGGCTCAGGCGCAAGGTGGGGACATCATTAACATTGCCAGTAAGAATGCCTTGGTTTCCGGTCCAAACAATGTGGGTTATGGTACCGCAAAAGCCGCGCAAGTCCATATGAGCCGTTTATTGGCTGCTGAATTAGGAAAGGATAAAATCCGGGTCAATGTAGTCAACCCTGATGCTGTCATCGAAGGAAGTAAAATCTGGGAAGGTGAATGGGCAGCAGGAAGGGCAAAAGCCTACGGCATATCAGTAGAAGAACTGCCTGCATTTTATGCCAAACGCACGATCTTAAATGAGATCATCGGTGTGGAGGATATCGCCAATGGCGTATTTGCTTTTGTAGGAGGAAATTTGAGCAAGAGCACAGGCAATATATTAAATGTAGATGGTGGGGTCGCTGCCGCCTTTGTAAGATAAATATGCGTGTAGAGGATCAATTAATAGCAGCCCATAATGAACAGACTCTCCCGGATCACCGGGAGAGTTTTAATTATTTGAAGGGGAGGTTGGAAAAAAAAGCTATTGATTTTCATCATGTAATAGGTAAGATCAAGGACTTCCAGATTGCCATTCCCAGTTGGGCCTTAGGCACCGGAGGTACGCGATTTGGAAGATTTTCCGGTGGAGGAGAGCCACGCACCCTGGAAGAAAAAATAGAAGATGTGGGCTTGCTCCATGCCTTAAACCGATCTTGCGGATCCATATCGCTTCATATTCCTTGGGATATTCCCGGAGATGTTCCAGCGATCCAAGCATTGGCGGCTTCCCATGACCTGTCTTTTGATGCAGTTAATTCAAACACTTTTCAGGATCAATCCGGGCAGCCTTATTCTTATAAATTCGGTTCCCTTTGCCATACAGATCCCAAGGTGAGGCAACAGGCCATTGACCATAACCTGGAAGTAATAAAGTATGGAAATGCACTCGGATCAAAATCCCTTACTGTTTGGCTGGCCGATGGATCTTCCTTTCCTGGGCAGCTTAATTTTAAAAAAGCCTTTCAACGGACATTTGCCTCCCTAGGGGAAATCTATTCAGGAATGCCCAAGGATTGGAAAATATTTATTGAATATAAACCCTATGAGCCCAACTTCTATTCCACTGTAATCCAAGATTGGGGCACCTCTCATCTCCTTGCCTCAAAATTAGGCGATCAGGCCTTTAGTTTGGTCGACTTGGGACATCATCTTCCCAACACCAATATAGAACAGATCGTGGCCACTCTCATGATGGAAGGCAAGTTGGGCGGTTTCCATTTTAATGATTCCAAATATGGGGATGATGATCTGACGGTAGGGTCAATTAAACCTTATCAGTTATTCCTTATCTTTAATGAGTTGGTGGAAGGAATGGAAGATACCACTTCCCATAACCCGAGTCCTGCATGGATGATTGATGCGAGCCATAACCTTAAAGATCCCCTGGAAGATCTGCTCCAATCCATCGAAGCGATTAAAATTGCCTATGCACAGGCATTGTTGGTAGATAGGACTGCTTTAGAACAAGCAAGGGAGAGGAATGATCCCGCATTGGCCCAGGAGGTATTGCAGGAAGCTTACCGGATGGATGTTAGGCCTCTTTTGGCAGAAGCAAGAATTCAATCAGGGGGCACTTTTAATCCTTTGGTCGTCTATAGAAAAATAAATGTACGGCTCCAATTGATCAAAGAAAGAGGGGAACAGGCCGTTTCCACAGGCTTATAGTATTACGCCATTGGGGCAGGAAAGTGGCCCGTCATGCTGAATACTTTACCTTTTACGGCTTTTTTTCCTTCTGTGAGGGAAGATGACCTATTAAAAACATTTTCAAATTTCAAAACCAAGATATGGCCCAACCGGTAATAGCAATATTTGACATTGGTAAAACCAATAAAAAGTTTTTCCTGTTTGATGAACAGTTTCAGGAAATCAATGAAGAATATATTAAAATACCATTAATACAGGATGAAGATGGTGAGGAATGCGATGATCTGGTTAAACTTACGGATTGGGTCAGGGAAAAAGTACAAATTATTTGTGAATCAGAAGAATATGTGCTGAAAGCCCTTAATTTCTCTACCTATGGCGCTTCGCTTGTGCACATCAATGAAGATGGAGAACCTGTCGCTCCTATCTACAATTATTTGAAAGATTTCCCTGAGGACTTGCATGAAGAATTTTATGGAAAATATTCCGAAGCAGCCATCAATTTAACCACAGCCTCTCCTACATTGGGCATGCTCAATTCCGGCTTACTGATATATTGGCTGAAAAGAAAAAGGCCTGATGTCTTCAATCAGATAAAGTATTCCCTCCATCTCCCTCAATATGTTTCCTATTTGTTTACAGGAGAGGCAGTGAGTGAGCCCACTTCCATAGGCTGTCATACCAAATTATGGGATTTTGCAAAAAGCGATTATCATGAATGGGTATATGAAGAGGGTATTGATTCCCTTCTTCCTGAAATTGTCCCTACCACCCATTACTTTGAAAAGGAAATATGCGGACAAAAGGTTAAAGTCGGAGTAGGAATACATGACAGTTCTTCGGCTTTGGCCTCTTACCTGGTTAAGGTAAAAGAACCTTTTCTATTGATTTCTACCGGAACCTGGAGTATTTCCCTTAATCCTTATCCTGAAGAAAATCTGGACTTTTCGGATTTGCAGAACGATTGCCTTAACTTTCTCTCCATCCATGGCAAAATGGTAAAGGCAAGCCGCTTCCTTCTGGGTTATGAACTGGACCATCAACTGTTGCAATTGAATAGAATTTTTAATAAGCCCGAAAAATATTACAAGACCATTGTTCCGGATGAAATGATAATTGGTCAAATTGAACAAAGAAGAATAGAAAATAGCTTTTATCCTGCTACTATTGCCAAAACCCCACTGGTCAATGAAGTTTTTCCTGAAAGCAACTGGCATCCCGAATCTTTTTCCAGTTATGAAGAGGCCTATCATCAGGTTATTTGGGGGTTGACCCGAATGCAGGTGGCTTCTCTGAAGTTGGCCCAGGGAAGTGCCCCTATCAAAAAGGTTTTTATTGATGGAGGCTTTGTTCACAATCAGGTTTTTATCCGGTTGCTCCAGCATTTTTTGGATGGCTATACTTTGGAATTTTCTGACTTTCCTTTAGGCTCTGCCTATGGGGCAGCCTTAATGCTTGATGAATCCACATAAAATTAAATTAATACACTATGAAATACTGCCTCCTGATTTTTCTGACATTTATGGTTACCGGACAAGCCTTCTCTCAATTTGATCCCATTACCATTCCATTGTATTCCGGTGCTGTTCCGTATGCCAAACCTTCTGATGAAAAGGAGGAAATCCGGAAAGATGACATTTTAGTAGTCTCGAAAGTACAGGACCCTTCCATCCAGGTTTTTCTGCCTTCAAAAAAAAATGCTACGCAACAGGCAGTGGTAATTTGTCCCGGAGGAGGGTATGGGATACTGGCCTATGATTGGGAGGGCACTGATATTGCCAAGTGGCTCAATAGTTATGGTATTGCTGCCATCGTTTTAAAGTACCGTTTACCTTCCTCCGAAAGCCAAACGGAACCACAGCATGTTCCTTTAGCAGATGCAAAAAGGGCTTTAAGGATGACGAGGCACCATGCCGAGGAGTGGAATATCCGACCTGATCAAATCGGCATTATGGGATTTTCTGCCGGGGGGCATTTGGCGTCCACTCTTGGCACTCATTTTGACCCAGGGAATGTGGCTTCCTCAGACCCTATTGAAAAGATAAGCAGCAGACCTGATTTTATGGTTCTGGGTTATCCGGTGGTTTCCCTAAAGAAGCATATTTCCCATATTGGTTCCAGAAATAATCTTTTGGGAAAATCCCCTTCAGAGGAGTTGGTAAACCTTTATTCCAACGAATTACAAGTAACGGGGGATACCCCACCTACTTTTATTTTTCATTCCCAGGATGACCCGGCAGTTCCTGTTCAACACAGCCTTTTGTTTTATGAAGCATTGATCAAGCAGGAAGTAGCAGTAGAAATGCACCTTTATCCCAAAGGGGGGCATGGCTATTCTCTAGCCGTCAATGCAGATGGATCGCACAAAAAATGGACGCAAAATTGTATTAATTGGATGGAAAAATTGAGCAAGCCCTAGTTACTCAGCCCCTTGGAAATCCTGTGAGGTAAAACTTTTTACCCCAAAGGGTCCACTAAGCATCGCAAAATTTACCCCCTACCTCAAAGCCTGGTATTGACAATGCTATTATAAATGGACCCAAAGCTATAGCTGACCCCAACAGCCATCGAAACCCCAAAGCTGGTTGCCAATTGCCGTTGTTGCAGCAGGAGGTCCTCCAGAGAAACATCACCCTTTGGAAGAGACAATTGATCACGAACAATGTCAAGTTCAGAGGAAAAATTGACTGACAAGCCTTTATATATTCTCCAGGAAAGGTTGCTTTCGAAGGAAACACGCTTTTTACTCAAATCATGTAAAAATTGAGACCCTTCCAGTTCCACCCTCAATGAACCCCATGGCTGTCTTATCCTCACCCCTATTTCCAGTGCATGACGGGGAAGCGATTCCTTTAATTTCCCATAGATTGTCTCTTCCATGTATGTTCGGCTATCGTACCCTGCACTGTAAGCGATGGTAATTTCCTTACGAAGTGCCTCCTTATAGGGAAATAAGCTGTATTCAATGGCCGGGAATACAGAATATCCTAATTTAAAATTATTATAGGTCGAGGAGAGGACCTCTGTAAATAAACCTACTGACCAGTGATTGTTGATACTTCTTACAACTGTTCCATCAAAACCATTTCTGTGGAGAATGCTCTTAATTACTTCCTCATCCCTCTCAAAATTCCTTTTGTTATAATTAAAATAAGGCCGGAACCGAATTCGCCAAGTTTCGGTAATATGATCTGCATAAAAACCATATCGGAGGTCAAGTGCACTTTTACTTGTTTCTTTTGAAAAGTCAATGCCCCCATACAATTCAAAAATCCAGTTTTGCCATTTATCTTTTTCAGATATTGGGTCAATTTCTTGGTCTGAAACAGTGAGCAAGAGTTTATTGGCCATTGGAGTATGAGCCACATAAGGCACCAAACCCAATTTGACCATGGCATTCAAGCCTTCTCTTTCTTCGTCTCGGGTGTTGGTTGGGAGTGAGGTATAAGTAAGAGTGTTGTTGATACCCTGGAAACTTTTTTTGCCAATAAAAGAAAGTGTGAAGGTGCGGCCACCCCCGGCAGTACCCTGTGTGGTGATAAAGAGGTGAAGTTGACCTAATTGCGGATCTCTTACATAATTCACAAAATTGATTTCTTGACGTATCCAACTGTTATCACAAGACTGACAATCAATGAATACCGAAATGACATCTTGACTTAAGGTATCCGTGGATTTTATGATAGTGGTATCTTGATCCGTTTGCCCATTTAACGTTTGGGCTGAAAGTGAACCGTAGAGGGATAAACAAACCATCACAACAAACAATCCAGTGATAATGCCAAGCTCAAGCTTGAAATAAATGGTTTTTAAAAAATTTCCAGGTTCAGATGTTTTATTAATCATTTCTTATTGGTTAAAATAATAAGGTAGGTTCAGGGGGATGATATCAAAAATAATAAGGATTATCGGTGCTTTATGGTTCCATGAAGCAGGCTTAAACTTGCTTTTAAATGAAATTAAGGTAATTATACCACCCTGTTCTCACTGGGTTTTATTGCTGAAAATAATATGGCCGACATCACCTTTCAGGATGTTGTAGGTTCCGAGAATTTAATCGGACTGCAATTTTCACAAGCCGAAAAGGACAGCATGCTTACCAACCTTGAAAACTACCGGGAAGAATATGGAGAATTGAGAAAATCCAAGCTTGAAAATGCCACCAAGCCGTCTTTGTAATTTAATCCTCCCACTCAAATACATGCACTTTTTCAGGTTTATGACGTAATCATAACACCGACTTATGGAGGTAAGCAACTTCAGATCACTAATCTCACCGGACATCCGGCTTTGTGTATGTCGAATGTTGTTGCCTGGAGATATGTTAGGTTCTGAATTTTCCAGAACGTTTTTTATTATCCTTTAATTGGCATCAAATCCTACAAATGGCTGGTGAATGTTATCATTACTTTCAATTATTGTAACCACCATTAAGATCATATTCTGCTTGGGGTATGGCAAAATAAAATCACTATTAAGATATGGTGCTCGTTGGCAGACTCGGATCCCTGTCTCCTGGAAGGATGGGGAGTTTAAGTGCACGCACAATCAAGCCGGTCTCCTTCTGGGACATTTCTTTGATCCGCTCGTTGTGGATGTCCTGCTCCGTGACGGTGGAGAGAGGTTCAAGCCCAGCCCGCTCCCGAATGACATTTACATCATGGATTGCACCTGCCACATCTCCCTGTATGAAGAGTATAATTGCCCTGGTGAGGTACATTTCAAAAAGATAGGCAGACAAAGAAATATGGATAACAGGGATTTTCTTTTCATCCATAATGAAATAAATAAATCCTGTACCATATCCTCTGCTTCATCACTGGATTGGATTTTATCAAATGCCAACCTGTAAAGCTTGAGCCAATATCTTTCGTAGACTGTATTAAATGCTTCACGCTCGCCCTTCCGGATCAGGGCCAGCAATTCGGAGTCGGTATTATTATTTTGGGGTTTGATAATTTTAAAATCTGGTCCAAGGAAATAAAAAAAATTAAGATTCCTAAAAAGAATTTTTTAATCCTCTTTGTTTCTTTTAGGATTATTATGGATTAAGTAATTTTTTATAAATAGGATGGAAGGGAATAGAACTAAAATATTACATTTACAAACATTAAAAAACTTCAAGAACATTCTAAAAATAAATATGATGTTAATTTTACGGATGGCTTTAGTAGCCCTTTTTCCTGTTTAACGGGAAAAAGTGAGGAGGCAACTATTCCTGTTGCCCTGGGGAAGGAATATGATTGGAAAGCAATTGCGGACTCGGTGCAGTTAGCTACCTATAATGCTTTTATTTCAGAAAACGGTCAATATTTTGCCCAGAACAATGGAGGAGATCAGACTTTTCATTATTGGTGGAATGCCCATGTGATGGATGTGCTGGTAGATGCTAAAATGCGCAGGGACAATTTGGAGGATGAAGAGAAGATGCTAACTGTCCTAAGGGGCATTAAATCCATGAACGAAGGCAGCTATCTGAACAATTATTACGACGATATGGAATGGCTTGCTCTTTCTTCGCTAAGGGCCTATGGGGCAACGGGGGAAGCGGAATACCTGGAAGTATCAGAAATCCTTTGGGAGGATATCAAGAAGGGGTGGAACGATCATCAGGGTGGGGGGATAGCTTGGAGGAAAACACAATTGGATTATAAAAATACCCCGGCCAATGCACCTGCGGTGATCCTGGCGGCACGGCTTTTTAAGGAGAAAAACCGCCCGGAAGATTTGGAATGGGCCAAACGTATCTATCATTGGCAGAAAACCAATCTGGTGGACCCAAGTACAGGATTGGTGTGGGATGGGATAAACCGGAATGGGGATAATGAGATCGATAAGGGTTGGAAATTCACCTATAACCAAGGGGTTTATATAGGTGCTGCAGTAGAGCTTTTCCTTGTTACCAATGACCAAACCTATTTGGACGATGCCATACGCACCGCTAATCATGTGGTCAAGGACGCCCATTTTGCACCTGGAGGTGTCCTGCGAAGCGAGGGTATGGGAGATGGCGGTCTGTTCAAAGGGATTCTGGTCCGTTATATGACTTATATGATACAAAATGTTGACTTGCCCAAAGATCGTAGTAATGCTTATATGGATTTTCTCCGGCATAATGCTGAGACTGTGTATGCCAATATAAAGAGACCGCAATTGCTGATTGGCCCTTCCTGGGATAAATCTTCCGATGCGGTGATCGATGCTTCCGTACAGTTGAGTGGCCTGATGATGCTGGAATCTATGGCTTCATTGGATGAGGAAAAATGAATTAATGCTATTTTTTTTAACCACGAGGTACACAAAGGATTGCACAAGGCGCACAAGGTTTTTTTTTACTGTGGCCCCTTGTGGTTAAGTTTCTCACCACAAGGTTCACAAGATCCCGTTAATTACTCTTTTAATTCCATTTTTAATGAGTGTAACATTAAAGTTAATGAGCATTCCAAGTTTACAGTTTGTTAATTTTAAATAAGTTAGGATTTGTGCTAGATGCACATCATTTAAAGCATCCACAGCTTTTACCTCGATAATAAACTTATTCTCAACAATTATGTCTATGCGATAGCCAATTTCGAGCATTACTTTTTCATAAATAAGAGGGAGTGGCTTTTGCTTTTCTACATGTAATCCAATTTTTTTGATTTCGTAGAACAGACATTCCTCATAAGCACTTTCCAATAGGCCAGGGCCAAGATTTGTATGCACTTTTAAGGCACAATCGAATACTATTTTAGATATATCATTTTCTGTCATATGATCCTGTGGCTGGATTTTGTCTACTCAAAAAGTATAATTAAATTTTTTAACCATAAGGTACACAAAAGAATGCACAAGGCGCACAAGGTTTTTTTTATTGTGGGCTTAGTGCCTCCCTGGTGCTCCTTGTGGTTAAATTTCTCAATCAGGATTTTTTTAACCACTAAAGGCCTGCAAAGAAATTTTATTTGTCCGATTAAGGCATAGGATCCAGTTTTTTTATCTTTATCTCTCTGAATTCTATCCCCTGCCCCTCACTTTGAAGGGCGATATAGCCTTCCTTCAAGGCTGTTCCATCTTTCTTTATTTCTGGGTCGTAACCATTGGCTACCCCTCCTCCAATTTGCGGTTTGGCATATTGTAATACCGTATCTCCATTGATTAGGTGGGTAACCAGTGAATCTTCATAGACGATAAGCTCTGCGGATATCCATTGGTCCCACTCAAAGGTATCTGAGGAAGAATTAATGCAATGTCTGGAATCCATCTCTCCCTGGTAAAAAACTTCCGTTCCCGGAGAACACATATTGCCGGTAGGACGGGTGTTGCCATCTCCTGCATCCGCCAACAACTGAAACTCCACTGAGATTGGCCAATCCTGTTCTTTCAAAATAGTATTAGGGGCTTGGGAGTGGAACATGATGCCGCTGTTTCTATACGTATAATCAGGAGCATCTTTAAGCCATTGGTCAGTGAACCTGTATTCCCATTTAAGGCGAAAGGAAGAAAAAGGTTCTTCATAATACAAATGGCCATAGCGTTCATTGAATTCCTGATAATCCTCATAATTTACCTGAAGCAAACCATCTTTAACCCGGAATGTCTGGGCGTAATTGTCACCCACATCATGGTGGTGGATCTTGACAGTCCAACCGTCCAGGTTCTTGCCGTTGAAAAGAGTCTGCCATTCGTTGTTTTCCGATGTTCGGGTAGAACAGCAAAGTACAGACAGCAAAGTGACCGCGGGCAAAATTAATTTTAATGCTCTCATGAAACAGGTTTAAGTATTAATGCCTTATTTTTTACCAAAAGTTATTCCTTCCCAAGAATCGGTCCTAAAGGGAGAAGCTGGAAGGCCTTCTGTATTATATACATTTACATCATCCGGATTATCGGCCCAGCCATATCGGACGGATTTGGGGTGGGGGACTTTGTCGGAATAAACGATAATATCGTTGCCGTCCTGACAGGCATTGGCCCAATGGAACACCTTGTCCTCCCCGGCTATGGCAAATCCTTTTACATATCCGTATTTATCATTGATCTTTAAGCCTGATCCCACATGGTCAAAAATTATCCTGGCCTTGTTTCCCTCTATTTCCATTTTGTTAAAGGTAGGGCCGCTATATACCACATTTTGTCCGTAAGCCACCTTTTTGGCGGATCGGGCCAATCTCTCCCCCACCGTCCATTTATCCCTTGGATGAATGTCATCGGCCTCTCCTTTGTCAATGATCACCGCCTGACCTGTATTGGGCAGGGATAGGGTCATGGATTGTGCTTCCCGCAATTCTGCCCAATCACTGTCTTTGGGTTGAGCTACCGGTTGTTTAAAATTCGCCAATTGAACCCATAGGAATGGAAAATCACCCTGGCCCCATTGGCTACGCCAATCCTGGATCATCAAAGGGAAGATTTCCCGGTACTGATAGGCCCTGGGAGCATTGGACTCTCCCTGATACCAGAGCGCCCCTTTGATGCCAAAAGGAATAATAGGTTCCAGCATTCCATGAAAAAGGCTGGCAGGCCAGCTGTTGGGACCTTTGTTTTCAGCATTTTGAAAATCCGCTTCGCCGCTTGCTTGATAAGCAGTCATTTTTCCTTCAAAATCTGCATGGGTAGTCAAGGCCTCCCCACTGGTCCAGGCTTCAGAAACAGTTCCTCCCCAATTGATGTCCAACAGCCCAATGGGAATATCCAGGTCCTGGTGCAAATTTTTCCCAAAGTAATAACCAATAGCTGAGAAATCGGCAATAGTCTCCGGCGAACATAGGTTCCAGGAGGCTTCCGGGACATCCTTAATCGGGAAGATGCTAACGTTTTGCCCTACCTCAAATAATCGGATATTTGGATAATCAGCCAAGCTTATACTGTCCTCACCGCTATTGGTCTGACTCAGCGGCCACTCCATGTTGGACTGTCCGCCCAGCAGCCAAACATCCCCCACCAACACATCTTTCAAGGAAAGAGTGTTTTTACCCTTTACAGTTAAGGTGAAAGGGCCTCCTGCTGTTGAGGAATTCATCTCAACCTGCCATTTTCCACTTTTATCGGCTCTCGTCTTGTAGGACTTATCCTGAAAAGTTACTTCCACACGTTCCCTTGGATCGGCCCATCCCCAAACGGGGATTTTCATATCGCGCTGTAAAACCATATGGTCAGCAAAGACCTTCGGCAAGCTTACTTCGGCTTGGGCTATGAAGGCAAAAAGAATAACGAATGCGGTAAATAATGATTTTTTCATGGTGGCTTTTTAAGATTTTTAATTATTCTTTTGAAGATACTATTCCTCCTTAAAAAATCTATATTTCCGCACTATTATTTATTCCTGTAGGCTCTATAAATAATTTTGGTAAATCAACTAGTCTGCCGGATGACCAAATATAGATTTTACTCTTTCGTAAATATTTATTTTATACCCATAATGGATGATAAAGTATCTTTGAAATGAAAAAATTCTGAAGATGTTTTATCCATTAGCTTTTCTAGATTATAAAAATGACTTGTTGTAGGTGATTCAAATCTAAGGGCTTCGTAATTTACTTCCACATTCAGAATGGTCATAAATTCAAAATAACCTCGCTTCCTTGCTTTTTGATGGCTTTTTTCTGCCTCACCAATTCTATTATGAACATTTGATATATCAAGACCTCCTTTTATTTCCATAGAAATTAAACCTCTATTGCTATTGGCTAGTTCTTCAATAATTTCAATATCTGGATCAGCGGCAAATGCAATTGTTACCATTCGACCTGAATCATTTTTAATTCTAATCGATAATGGAGTGGTTGCTAGAATATAGTCTCTTACAATTTCTTTAATTAGATCGAAAGTTTTCTGCGTTGCTAATTGCCCGTATTTATTATTCATGGAGCCACGAAATAATGGTCCAACTGTTAGTAGTTGCAATTCTTGAATAATGGGTAGGGAAAATTCATCAATTTCGGTCACCACTAATTCCATTGATTGAATTAAGCTTTTACACAATTCATTCAAAGAAAGTTTAGCGTTCTTCGAAATAGAACCTTTTTCTTCCATTGATTTAAAAATTCCAAAGGGTCCTTTAGAATAGAATTCTTTTTGAGAAAAGCCTAGTAGTAATCTATAGTAACCTAATAGATACGGATTTTGGAGAAGTAAGGATGGTATTGGGAATAAGGCCTCTCCACGTAAAGAAAAAGACGCTAATTTCCTTAAAGCTTCCTGTGATACATATATTGATAGTTCCCTGTCAACTTCTTTAATATCTATACTTTTTAAAGCTTGCTTTAAAGCAGCATGAAAATAAAGTTCCTTTACTGTTTTAAGTCGATAATAGAAGCTAATCTGTAAATCAGGAATTAAAGAGCGAAATTTGTTTATCATTAAATATTCGTCTTTTAGCAATTTCTATATATTCATCTTTTAATTCAATTCCATGGAACTTGCGGCCTAATTTTTTACAAACTGACCCGACCGTTCCTGACCCAAAAAATGGATCTAAGACAAAATCACTCTCTTTAGATGATGCTAAAATGATTGGCTTTATTAAATCCTCTGGGAAAGTCGCAAAATGTGCTTCTGGAAAAGGTTCTGTATTGACAAACCAGACACTACGCTTGTTACGAAGCTTGTCTTTTTGCGAAGTCTGCTCTCTAATACTTAAATAATCATAATAGTATTTCTCTGATTTTGATAGCAGAAATATATATTCATGAGATTGAGTAGGTCGATCTTTTACTGATTCGGGTTGACAATTTGGTTTATACCATATAATGTCAGAGCGAAGATACCAACCGTCTTCCTGTAAAGCAAAAGCAAGTTTCCATGGAAGACCTATTAAATCCTTGGGTTTAAGTCCATCCGGAGTAGGCGGCCTATAGTTCATCCCGCGGGCAGGATTCTTTTTATCTTCTGCACGCCAAGTTCTATTTCCACTTGTATATGTGTCTCCAATATTGACCCATAGAGTTCCATCTTCTTTTAACTTTTTCTTTACATTTCGAAAAATGTTAACAAGGTTTTTGATATAATCATTCAACTCGTGTTCTGCCCCAATCTGTCCTTCGTATCCATAGTCTCTTTTACCCCAATATGGAGGGCTTGTAACACAACTGGAATAGAAATTGTCAGGCAAGCCTTCAATCACTACATTAGAGTCACCTTTTAAAATAAGTGAATCCTTCCACATTTTTCCATTATTCTCGATTTCTGGCAATACTTTAATCATTGATATTTTAATTACACCAAATATTCCAGCAGTCTATGAAGAGTCCGTACATCACTAGTATTTATGAAAATCAACCTTAAAAGGAAACTCTTAACAATTTTAAGTATTTTAATGGATTAAAACAACCCCTTATAGAAAGCCAGCCCTTCTTCGGCCAATTCGTCGGAACTATTGGCCAAAGGTCTCCAAATACAGGTAGCTTTGGCGATTTCCTCTGAAACTGCTCCAAATGTTTCAATCACCATAGCCCCATCATACCCGATTTCTTCTAGGGCGGATTTGATTCCCTGCCAATCCAGATTGCCTGTTCCCGGGGTTCCCCGGTCACTTTCATTTCCCTGCACATGGCATAGCAGGTCTTTCCCTATTTTCCTGATGGTGTCTGGAATGTTTTTTTCTTCAATATTACAATGGAAAGTGTCCAATTGGATTTTGAGGTTGGGATGGGAAACTTCCTTGACGATGGAGAGCGCCTGGTCGGCTGTATTGACCATGTCACTTTCAAATCTGTTCAAGGGCTCCAACCCTAGGATGATGCCATGATTCTGGGCAAATTTTCCAGCTTTGGAAAGGTTTTCCACACACCATTCCATTTCCCTTTTTTTCTGGTCCTCTGAAATAAAGCGAGTCTTGCCCACGGCAGAATACAAAGGCCCACCAAATAAGGGGCTGCCCATATATTCAGCAATTTCAATGCAATCCATTATATATTTCAGGCCTTGCTCCCGGACCTTGGGATCTTCACTGGAGATGTCCCGATCTGCCCCAAAAGCACCGCTGATGGTGACTTTTAGCCCCGCCTCTCTCACCGCTTCTTTTAATTGGGACCAGTCAATCAACGACTTGTTTTCAACAGGTACTTCAATGATATCAAATCCCATTTCCTTGATCTTATACACCAAATCGAAAGAATGGGTATCAAATGGTGATACCCATAAAAATGTACTTACTCCAAATTGCATGTTGAATTGTTAAAAGATGAAAAGAATAGATGTAGTTGTCAACTGATTTTAAATGAAGATATAATTCAAATCTGCCATAATGTCCGGCAGGCCTCCCGGCCGGACAGGACAGGCGAGTCCACGCAGATTTTAAGCCTTCATCTGTGAGAACCTGCCTGGTGGCAAGGCAGCGTGATCAGCGGGAAAATTTCCAAAATTTATTCAAAATCGGGGATATTGACTCTCTTCCCGTTTTTCATGGCTGATTCATGAGCACAAATGCCTGCACAGGTATAGTTGGCCGCCAAGGCCGCATCTACTGCCGAGTCCCTTCCTTCTACGATAGCAGCTACAAACTCCTGCACCAAGTGAGGGTGGGATCCACCATGGCCTGCTCCCTGTAGAAATGAGACGTGATTGGGGTCATCTATTTTCTCCCTTTTGGTAAAATGCTTGATGGGCTCAATGAGCAGTGCATCGGTATCAGGAACATTGATACGCCGGGCATTTTCCCCACCATCAAATATCACATGGCTCTCATCCTCTAATTGCTCCCATTCAAAGGACATTTTGGTGCCGTATACATCATAACTTTCCCTATACTGTCTTACCACATCAAATAAGGATCGGGTAGCCTCGGCGACCACATCAGAATTTTTAAGGGTAAAAGTAGCCGTTTCCACAGCATAAGGGGAGCCATACCTACTGGCCAGATCTTCGGACAATCTGCCGGAACCATGGCAAACTACTGCTTCTGCCTTTGTATTGTTTATTCTTAATAAGGGAGAAATGGCATGAGTCCCATTCAACATGGGGGGGAAACCTTTCCAGTATTCGGCCCATCCTTCCATGCTCATATCCTGAATATGGGAGCCTCTTACAAACTGGATTTTTCCCAGATCCCCTTTTTCTGCCAGTTGGAGTCCGTATAAAAATTCACGGGTATATAAGGCGGTCTCCATCATCATATACACCTTGTTGGCTTTTCTTTTTGCCTCGACGATTGCCTTGCAGTCTTCCACTGTCATTGCCATGGGGATGGTGCAGGCAGTATGTTTATTGGCATTAAGGGACGCTAAAGTCATCTTTGCGTGTTCAGGAACAGGGGTCACTACATGGATGGCATCCACATCATCTCTTTTTGGAACATCCTCAAAATTGGTAAAACACAGGTCCTTGTCTAGGTTGAATTTGGCGGCCAGTTCATCCAGTGTTTTTTGATTTCTGGTACAAATGCCTACTGACTTGATATTTGGATGGCTTTGATAAATGGGAATAAATTCCTTTCCAAATCCCATTCCGACAATAACAACTGTGATTTTTTTCTGATTCATAACTTTTTAATATTTTGGTAAATCGTAATAAGTTTTGCTGTTTGGTACAAAGTATGAGGTACAGGTACAAAAACTTGAGGCCTTCCAGGTTTTCAAAACCTGGAAGGCCTCTGGGGAACTACGAATCAATTATTCATTAGCTGCCCATTTCACTGCATTTCTCAAGATCGTTTTATAGGCCTTCAGATCATGGGATTCCCCATCATGTCCCAAGGCTATGCCTACAATCCTTGCGTTAGGGTGGTTTATGACAAACACAGAGGGGAAAATTTCAGAACCTTCGGTACTGGCCGTGGCAAGCACTTCTATCCCAGGGCCACTTTCGTCCACTTTAAAATAATAAAGTTCGTCTTTTAAGGTAAACTTCTGATCCACCCCTTGGGTAACCGGGTGATTTGTATTGGTGATGTTGACATCGAAGCTACCATATTTATCATGACCGCTGGAGCCCCCACTTACCATTAGCTGATTGTATTCGGGCCAGTCTTCCCAATTGTACCAAAGTGCGGCATGTCCCAAAACCAGCCCCTTTCCTGCATCCGCAAAATCAAAGATGGCCTGGCGTGTCTTGGGATCGCTGATAGGTTGGTTGTTGGTAAGATATAGGACGTCAATATCCGGTAGATAATGAACAATGGAATCCGTGTTGTCAGTGTACCTTACGGTGGCCAGTCCATCCTCCCGCAATGTACGGGCATCAGCTTCTTTGTACCATTTGTCAAAATCATGGGATGCACCCCCGCCTACTATTAAGGTCCGGATACTTTCAGATGCATTGGAGGCTTGCTGGGATTTTGGAGTACATTGGCTGAGCATAAAGCACGCCATCATCCAGAAAGCAGTTGAAAAAAACAGGTGCTTGGAAAGCCAAAAGATATTGTTATTTTTTTTCATAGGGTAGTTTATTGATGTTATTGTTTAATTTATATTCTGCAGAACAGAGAGTCCATAGTTGATGGTCCATAGTCATTTCACCCGGGGCTATTCATCTTTTACCCCTTCAGGGTAAGAACGCTGACTTTGGACTTCCGATGTCACCTCTTCCGTCTCCCTCTCTCTTCGTCTCTTCGTTCCTAAGGAACTCCCCACTCTCCACTTCACTTCGGTCATCCGACTTCGGACTTCCGTCCTTTTGCTATTCCTCCACTTTCATAATCCCGTTCATCATTCGCCAATGGCCGGGAAAAGTACATACAAAAGGATAATTTCCAGGTTCAGCAGGGGCGGTAAACTTCAGGGTGAAGACTTCCCCCGGGTCGAGCAATTCAGTAGCAAACAATACCTCTGGTATTTCTGGAACATATTGTTTTTCAGCAGCTTTTGGATCCCTGAGCATGGCATCTGCGGCGGTCCCTATCTTCTCCAATGTCCCTTGTTTGCCGATTAGCAGATTATGTTGCATCCCGTCCAGGTTATCCAGTTCAAGTACGATTTTTTCTCCTACAGCTACTGTAAACGTATCGGTATCAAACTTCATTAAATCAGGGACAACCTCAATCAGTATAAATCTTGGATCCTCCTGGATAAATTTTTTGTCCCAATCAGAACGGGCATTCCCTTCTGATGATAATCTCATGCCTTCCATTATGCCTTCCTGGGCAAGGTAAGCTACGGTCTGAACGGCGAATCCCTGGTTCATTGAAAGGGAATGGAAGGCTGTGCTTTTCTTATCTGAAATACCCTGGCAGGATATTAAAAGACCCAAAGCCCCCAATAAAAACAAATTTTTCTTCATGACTCTAAATTTTGATTATTGATTTCAGGTAAGGGAAATATTCGCTTAGTTGATAACGGGGTTTTCAATTTTCATACCAGTTATAGACCTGTCAGGTTTTCAAAACCTGACAGGTCTTCTTTTTAGTTATTTACTTCAATTCAAGGGTAAGATTTTGATAGGAACCTTTAAAAGCGAATTCACCTTCATAATCCCCTACATTGTTATTCTCTCCATAATCCTGACCTGATCTTACACTTGGAGAAAGAGGACTTGAAAACAAGGAAGCGGCATTGGCTTGGGCCGCCTTTTCTCCGTCTATCTCAATACTCATCCGACCATTTTTGGCCAAATATGCGACGAACTCATATCTTTCCGGCAACGCTTTGGTGGTAACGGCCTTATATTTTTTGCCATTTTGGTTGACTACGAAATTTAGCTTTCCATCCTCTATATAAAGGCCATAGCCGTTTTCCTTTCCACCCTGGGCCACTATAAATCCCTCCGGATCTTCATTCCCTCTTTTGGATACAGAGGCTTTGATGATGATTTCTTTCTGGGCTACTTCCGGAGAAAATTGTAAAGTACTTCTTCTTCCCAGTTCATAGATTTCCTTGCCCACTGCTTTTACCAAACGTTGGTTCAAACCGTTTTCCGGAGAGGAAGCCGCACCATTTTTGCTTGAAGCGGCAAGGAAGCTTTCTTCATGGTTGATCGCCGCGGCAAACAGTGCCTTGGACAGCCAGTCATCCTTTGCGTTTTCCGGGGACATACTTGCCCCGTAAAGCAGCTCCCCGACAGCATCTGAAGTGGGCATGGTGGCAAGGGACAGAAATGCATGCATCCTGACATTTAAGTTTGGGTCCTGGATGATCCCACTTTCCTGAAATGCAGCGATAGCCTGTTCATTTTCGGGCAGAACTTCCACGGCGGCTTTCCTCACCCCATCTGCGGGATGGGACAATGCTTTTATGGCCACTTGTAAAGCCTCTTGGTTGGATCCATCCAAAGCCCCCAGGCCATGCAAGGTCCATAAGGCATGGACCGCAGGACTGTTTAATCCAATCTCATCAATTTGCTGATCGTTTATGATCCCGTAGAGCTCTGGAATGACGTCCTGTGCCCCTGATTCCACCAATAGCCGCTGAGCAGTCATTCTCCAGAACATATTGTCGTTTTTCAAAGCAGCCAATAAACCTTGGGGATCATTTGTTGATAATTGGATTGGAGTGTAAGGCTTTGCATTTTTGTACACCACACGATAGATCCGTCCATGGTTGGTGTCGCGCAATTCACTATGGAAAGCGTTTCCCTGGCCATGTGGTTGATCGGTAAAAGGAAGAACCATTCTGGATGGGGCCTGTCTTTCCACAAAGACATTGTGCTGGATGATAAAGTTGTACCAATCAGCTATCCATACAGCGCCATCCGGCCCCACTTCCGCCTGGACGGGTCCAAACCATTCGTCCGAACTGGCCAATAAATTCCAGCCGTCTTTTTCCACAAACCCTGCCCCCTCGGGTTCGAGGATGGCATTATGGGTCAACCTGATCGTCGGTTCACTCACAAAAGCAATCCTATTCCAATATTCTTTGGGAAAATCCCTGGCCGTATACAGCCTGATGCCCGCCGCAGAAGTAAATCCGCCGACCACATCCACCTGGCGAAGGTTGGGCGTCATCGCATGGGCATCGTAATGTCCATCGATTTTTTGGATGGGCTGTATGGAATAAGGGGGCGAAGGTTGTCCTTCGGCTGCTTCAGGTAAGGTACGTTGCAGGTATTTCGCAGGGATGGAGTAATAAGCCGCATGGGTATTGTTGGCAGTGGAAATAAACACATTGTTGTCTTCCGAAAAGCCCAATCCCCAAGTGTTGTTGCTGGTACTGGCCAGGTATTCGAAATTTTTACCGTCGGGATCAAAGTGGTAAACCCCCTGTGGGAAACGCATTGGCTTTCCATTGATGGTGCCGTTGAAGCCCGAATAGCCGGTCACACCCCAAATTTTATTGTCAAATCCATATTGTAGGTTGGAGGGTCCCGCATGAGTATCATACTTACCCCACCCTGTCATTATAACCTCTCTTACATCTGCCACGTCGTCCCCATCGGTGTCCTTCATGAATAGAAAATCAGGCGCCATGGAAACGATTACCCCTCCATTCGCAAAAGCAATACTCGTAGGGATGTTCAGGTTATCAGCAAAGACGGTAAACTTGTCTGCTTTGCCGTCCCCGTCTGTATCCTCACAGATTTTGATCCTGTCATTGGCCAGCCCATCGGTTTCTTTAAAGGTATTGGGATAATCCACCGATTCAACGATCCAAAGTCTTCCCCTTTCATCCCAGGCCATGGCGATAGGATTGACGATATCAGGTTCTGAAGCGAACAATTGAATGTCAAAATCCACCGGAGTCTGGATCAGTTTTTTTGATTCTTCCGGTTCCAGTGGTTCCTGGACCTTTGGCACCTCATATCTTTTGGTAAAGTCTGAAATCGGTTCCTCATAAACATCCACTTCAGGAATGTCCAATGCAGCGACCAGAGCTTGGACTTTGTCTCCCATTGCCCAAAAGATGCCGTTTTCTACCAGTTTCTGGAAACCGGGATTGGTCCACGTGCTGTCATTGTGCCCATAGGCGGTATAAAAAATCCTTCCATTTCCTTCTTCCCTTATCCAGGTATAAGGTTCGCGATGCCCGTTTTCCACCCGCTCCGTCAGCACTTTGATATCGGGATTGATGTTTTTGTGCACATAAGTTTCATCCCAGGTCTCAAAGCTTTCCACACCGTCCAGAATAGGATGGGAAGCCTCAATGATTTCGGCCATAAATTCTCCGGTACCATGGGATGCAAATTGCCCCCCTATTGTTTGGATATACCAGTCGGAATTTTTGAAGCAGCCTGTTGCAGAATGAAGGGGAATAAGGCCTTTCCCATTATCCAAAAATTCCTTGAGTGCGCTTTCCTGTTCCGGGGCCAAATAATCGTGGTTGGCATAAATGACCAATGCATCGTATTTGTTTAAGTTTTCAGGATTTAAATCTTCCAGATTTTCTGTATAGGTAATGTTGATGCCGCTTTTGAAAACCGAAGTTGCCAGCCATGGGGCATATTTTCTGGAAGGGTGGTGATCACTTGCATGGCCAAGAAAAAGGAGTTCTGCTCTTCTCCCTTTTTGGTAATCATTATTCTCAGAAAGGTTACCACTGGTTGTAATCAATTTATCCTTACAACTATGGAATAACATTCCAGTTAATATCAATAAAATAAATGCTTGTTTCATAAAAACACTCTTTAAACTTTAATAATGATCAATCATGGGTTAAAAAACCGAAGTTAACTTAAACCGGCATATCGGATTGAAATTTTAACTATAAATTGATTTTTTGAACCTCAGAAAAAATCATATCTTCCACTCCAACTATTTTTACACCTATACTGGCAAATATATAATTTTGAGAAGGTGTTAAGGTTGGTACATTAACACTCAGATTGATATTACTGAAATCGCTAATGTCACTCCCTCCTATTGAATTAGTAGCCACATTGGTGTCAGAATTAGCAAAAACGGTTTTGCTTAGGTAAAGCGTTACACTTTCAATACTTTTAGCATTAGCACCGTCAATAATTTGCTCAAGTCCAAATGTTCCTGTTACTTTTCCTTCACTAAATGATATGTTAGGGTTTATAATCATCCAATAAGGTAGGACCTCGATATCCATCTCTGTAGCACCATTGACATGGATAATTTCTTCACTCTTCAGGTTATCCACTGACTCTCCCCAAAGAAATGGGCCTTGTCCTTCCCGAATTATCATTTTATAAGTCCCATTAAAAAGGAGTTGTGAGTAATTACCATCAGCCGTAAAAGTACCGCTTATGGGACCACTCTTACCAAAACCATCTTGGAATAACTCGTAACTTACTCTATTCGGTTGTAAATACAATGGCGTTCCTTGGTAAATAACCCTTCCAGTAAGAGGGGATTTTGGCGGTTCATAATTATCCTTTTCACAAGACATGAAAGAAATACCCAATAGGAACAATAATATATAATTAAATTTATTTTTCATTATTTTGCGATTTTATCATTCAATAATTACTGAAGAGGTTGTCTTACAAGTTTTGGATTGTTATTTAGTATTTCATTACTGATGTTACTATAATAATTACCTAATTGCCAATTGTCAGCACCAGTCACCTGCTTTGACAAATATTCTTTATAAATCCACTTTCCATCGTTTTCAGACCCAGGATTATAAATCCTATAAGGCCATAAACCCCAGGGCATAGTGCTTCTTTTAGTTGCCTTGCCTATTCCAGAAAGTAAATTTTCCTTAGTCATGGATACCCCATCAAAAATTCTATGGGCGATTCTAAAACGTTTTAAATCCATAAAGTACAAACCTTCAAAGGCAAACTCCACTCTGCGTTCATGAACGATCCTATCCAAGGATATATCTGATCCTTTTAGGGGAATAGTAAACCCAGCCCTCTCGCGTACCATATTTAGATAGTTGGCTGAAATATCCGGTTGTCCCAATTCAAAAGCAGCTTCAGCGGCAATTAGCAGGATTTCAGAATAGCGGTACTTAATTTTCCAAATTTCGCTTTGAATACCTCGCTGACCTGAGCCGGGTGCAGGATCCACATATTTCCGAAGATAGAAACCCATTTGAGCATTCTGTACTGCCCCTTCAACAGGTCCATCAAATCCCACAACCTGTTGCTCAATAGTTTTCCCCGGCAATATCCTTTGGTCACCTCTGTCATTTCCACTGATCACCGTGCCATTGGCCAACTGATAACCTGCCCATATATCAACAGGTCTTGACTTAAAATTTGATCCTGGCAATATAACGGTTCCTGCCAGCCTGGCATCCCGATTTGCAAATATATCCAGTTGAGATTCATAATAAATAGGATCACCGTTTTCATCGGTAGTTGGAATAGGGGCAAAGGTATTGTCCAGCAATTCAAATTCCTGAACCAGGTTGAGACTTGGATTGAGTGCACCCCCTTCTTCTTCCTCCGCACCAAAACGAGGTTGATTTGCTCCGGTAAAATAATGAGTCCTATATTTTAATAGATAATCGTCAGCAAAAATGACCTCAGGATTCGCATTCTTATCATAGAATAGTGCGGCAAAATTTTCTGAAAGATTGGTAGGGTTCTTCATATATAAGGAATATGAACCTGCCGTTCCTTCTATTATTTCTTTGGAGGCTTCCAGAGCAGTATTATAATACTCCTCAGCCCTGCCTGTTGGAATTCCTACCTCACCCCCAGAAAGAGATACCGAAGGGGTGATGCTATTATTATATTTTGCAAGGGATGCTGCATAAATGGCAGCCCTTGCTTTCATAGCCAGGGCGGCACCTTTGGTAGCCCTTGATTTACTGGTGGCATCCGCAGGAAGTATAGTCTTTAAGGATTCGGCTTCCTCAATGATAAAGTCATAGATTTCAGCCTCTGTTGATCTTGGGATTTGAAGATAAGAGGGGTCTCCGCTAAAATCATAGCTCTGGGATTCTAAAATTATGGGAACCCCACCGTAGAATTGGGCGAGTTCAAGATAATAGGCCGCACGTAAATACTTGGCTTCAGCAGCATACCTGGTTTTTAGATCTTCGGTAATCGAGGAAGTTTCTATTCTCTCAAGAAACAGATTGAGTTCTCTTATATAAGTATAATCCCAAGTGGTCCAAAAATTTCTTATTCCTCCAAAAGGCCAGGTGGTATTGGTATGGAATTCATTGGTGACGCCTTGGGTATGTGCATAAAAAGCTTCATTGAAATCCCCAAAAGTCGCCCAGTCATTTAGCCTGTAATAAGAAAATTGGCGGGAATATAAATTTGCTAAAATGGATAATACCTGAGCAGGATCAGAAAATGCCTGTTCCACGGTTAGAATCTGATTGGGTGGTTTGTTCATAAACTCTTCATCAGATTCACACCCCCAACTGAAACCCAATAGTATTGCGATTAATATGTAATATAATTTTTGCATGTCTTAAAATTTAAAATACTTAAAGCGTTAAACCAACACCTATATTAATTATTCTATTTTGTGGATATTGCAATCCGTTGGTATCAGTAACCTCAGGATCAATGGGATAATCTTTTAAATTATCAAAAAAGAATAAATTATATCCATTTACAAAAACCCTTGCCTGTTGGATTTTTACCCTATTAATGATCGACACAGGCAATGAATAACCCAATTGTATCGTCCTTGCCCTAAAGATGGTAACATTGTGCATCCAAAAGTCAGAGGTTTTATTGACTGAACTTAGCCCTCCCTGATTAAACCTGTTTGGGGGAAAAGTTCCCGGTATCCAGTTACTGTTCAAGTCGAAAGGGTCCTCCCTGTGCCATGCATCTCTTAGGTGTTCTGCCATATTCCCCCCATTGGCACGAAATGCTCTTCTTAACTCATTATCAGCTGTAAAGGAATACATGGAGGCTAATGAAAAATCCATGGCAAAATCAAAATTTTTCCATCCAAAGACAAAATTTAAACCCCCGTTTACTACAGGAAGGTTTGTTCCATAGCCTATAGGCCTCTGATCATAATCATCAATTATTTTATCGCCATTTAAATCTTCATAAATCAGATCTCCTGGAAGTAAGCTTTTATTACCTTGTCCATCTACATTGACAGGATAATTGTTTATTTCATCCTGTGAAGAAAACTGCCCAATAACCTTATATCCCCAACTTAGATTTTGAAATCTATCCTCGGCTGAATTGCGGTACTGATCCCAGGAGTTAAAAAAGATTGGATTGTAGGAGGAAAGGAATTTACTACGTGCATAGCTCAGATTTCCGCCGATGCTATAGGTGAAATCACCGACATTTCCTGCATAGGAAAGAGATGCTTCACCACCAAATTGTTTGTCACTATTGACATTTTCATCAGGGAGGTTGTAGCCTAATTCATTCGGTACCACTATATCGTATTTTCGCCCTCTTAATCCAGTCCGTTTCCGGTTAAAATAGTCCACACTACCGTTAACTTTTCCATTAAATAAGCTGAAATCAGCACCTATATCCAATATTTTACTGGTTAACCAGGTAATATTGGTAATAGGCTGGCCTTTATCTCTGGTTCCGATAATAGGTGTACGATCCAAAATCCCAGTGCCTTGGTTATAAGTGTAACCGGCAAGATAATCATATGGGTCAATACCAATATTGTCATCACCCAAAATCCCGTAGGAAGCACGTAATTTTAAATCATTCAAGATGTTTCCGCTCACTATAGATTCCATGAAATCCTCTTTTGAAATTCTCCATCCCACTGAAGCGGAAGGAAAATACCCTACCCTTTGGTCAGGTGAAAATTTCCAGGAAGCATCTCGTCTCCCTGATATTTCTAAGTAATATTTATTGTCAAAATTGTAATTTATTCGGGTAATGTATCCTATTCTAGCTTCTTCAAAATCACTGTCATCATACCTGTCCATGGTATTGAAATACAATAAAGGAAGGATGTTGGTAGCCGGTACTGCATGTACCCATACTCGACGAGCTCTAGTTTCATAACGTTCGGCAAGAAACAATGCACCGATCTCATGATCACCAAAAATATTACTATAGTTAAGACCAAGCTGTGAGTTGTTCTTTTCTATTTTTCGGGTTTCCCGCTCTCGCCAAGGGTTGGTACTTCCACCAGTAACCCGGTATTCCTCAGGAGTTTCTCCGGTGGCTGGATAATAAGTATATGTTTCATAGGTATATTCATGGCCATCCATCAGTACATCCTCAATTCCATAAGAATACATTCCTCTGGCTGAAAGACCTTCCAGGAAGTCGAACTGATATTCGCCAGTAAAATTAGTTTGCAAATATTTTTTATTTTCCCTTTTATAACCTCCATACTTGAAATTATTATAAGCCCAGTTGGTTTCGTTGTGCTTGATATCGTTCAGGTATAGGGGATTGTCATTTGCATAGGGACGTTCCCAAGGAGTATTCCGCAAGATGGCATATCGGGGCAACCAATAGTCATCGCCCCCTGGAATACCGGGATTCAATCGCTCTTCCATATACCCATTTATTCCAATCCCCACTTTTAAACGTTCACTTATATCGACATCAATATTGCTTATCAGGTTCGTTCTACCAAAAGTGAATTCACGGCCTAAAACAGAGGATTGTTTTAAATGGCTTCCAGAAATGTAGTAATTGATTTTTTCTGACCCTCCTGATGCATTGATATCAATTTGAGATATAGGGGCATTCTTTTTTATAATAAAATCTTTCCAATTAAAACTCTGATACCCTGGCTCAATTCCCAATTTATATTTCTCCAAATCTTCTTTTGTTATGTTGGTTGTACCAAAACCATTCATATCTGCCTGAACTTTTTCCATGGCCCAGTCATAAGAATTATTGGTCACATCCATGAACTTTGTCCAGTTTTGGAAACCTTGATAGGCGTTTATATTGATTGTGTTTTTATCACCTCTTGATCCTTTTTTTGTAGTTACTAATACTACACCATTAGCGGCCCGTACCCCATAGATGGCGGCGGATCCATCTTTTAATATGGTTATACTTTCTATGTCAGTGGGGTTTAGATTGTTAAATTGCTGTACCTCCTGTTGAATTCCATCAATCACAAACAAGGGATCTCCCATATTTCGGATCTGCACCCTGGCTGCTGCACCAGGACGTCCATCTGGCATTCGAAACGAGACGCCTGGCAATTTTCCAGCTAAACCGGAACTTACCGTGGCCCCACCTCGTACCCGACCTATATCTTCACTTGAAATTGAAGATATAGCCCCTGTCAGTGATTGTCTCTTTTGAGTACCATACCCCACGACAACAACTTCATCCAAGGAAGACATATCTACGGAAAGTGTAACGTTTATCTGGGAACGGTTATCCACTGGAACAAGAAGGGACTCAAATCCGATAAATGAAAAATCCAAGACTGCATCTTCCGGTACCGTAATGGAATAATTTCCATCGATATCCGTGACAGTCCCTATTATTGTAGGAGCTCCATCCACCGTAATCGTAGCCCCTGGCAGGGGTTCTCCCTTCTCATCCAAAACTTGTCCCGTTACAATAATATCAGCGTCATCATCCCTGGTTATTTGTTCTTCACTTGCCTTTGTATTGGCATCAACACCATTGTTAGCTTTGGTCAAATCAAAAACAGGTGGTTGGGAAGCTTCAACTAAAAAATTCTCCAAAGAACCTGATTTGGATGGATTTTCAGCACTATTGGAAAAGTTGCGTTGGAATGTGGATCCTCGGAAAACTTTTACCAGAACTGCATCAATGGATTCATCTTGACCATTGTCATGTTCTGCCAATACAAAGTTGAAGGCCAACATTTGTATTACAATTCCGAACAGAAAATATCTGCCCATCATGTAAATTGTCTTTCGTAATTTTAATTTCATAATTTTGGATTGGTTTACTGTTGATTAATTCAATTTTTATATCTCAACTTTTTATCATTCAATAAGTTACGCAACCGATTGTGGAAACAAACTAACCGAAAAATCCTTCAACTACCTGTCACAAATCCATCATAAAATGAAAAAATTCCTCCAAAATTCTGTTTAAAATTGATTTTTAGGACAGATCATTAGCCTTTATTTTAAACATTTGGATATGAAAGAAGGATTATCCGATAACACGGCTTTTGCTATCTTAAAGGACAAGCAGGGACTACGTCATTTTCCTTTTGGTTTAGGCAATACATTATTATTCTTGGCCCAGGTTTGCCACATCCCCTCCAGCTCCTTTACTTTATCGGGATATTAATACCATTTCTCATTATTCCTGGCCACCAGTTTCCAACCCTCATGGCGAACATACTGTGCACCGAAATGTTCGTTAAACAGGGAGTTATGAATTTTCCTCTCCTTGCCTTCAAAGGCTGGCACTAAACTGATTCCCTGCATGGGAGTTATCTGTCTGCCGTTATACTCAGTAGGATAAGTTGCATTTGCAAGCTCGGTAAAGGTGGCCATGAAATCCATTACATGACCTTCCTGATCTAAAATTTCACCTTTATCCACAGTAATGCCTTTTGGCCAGAAAGCCACAAATGGCGTACGGATACCTCCTTCATAGGATTGGGCTTTGGCATACCGAAAAGGCGTATTGGATACATTGGCCCACCTGGATCCTATGGAGGCAAAAGTGTTTTGCGGTCCCGGTAAAGCATTTTTTTCCACCGGATAAATAATCTGCTGCCCATCCCTGGTTTCACTGGGTCTGTCAAAGCCCGGACCAAAGCGTGAAGCATCTTCAGGGCTGGCGCCATTATCGCTCAAGAATAAGATCAGTGTATTTTCTAACTGGCCGCTTTCTCGTAAAGCCGTAATCATTTTACCTATACCCTGATCCATCCTATCTATCATAGCCGCATGGACAGCCATAGCCCTGGCATCCCATTCCTTGTCAGGATTCTCTTCCCATGAAAGTTCATCATCGATACGGGGAGACAAAGAACCCTTTTCAGGATCAATCATGCCCATCTCTACTAATTTCCCGTATCTTTTTTCCCGGATGCTGTCCCAGCCTACTTTGTAGGTGTCTATGTATTTTTCAATATCTTCCGGCAAGGCATGCAACGGCCAATGGGGAGCAGTCTGCGCCACATATAGGAAAAACGGTTTATCCGTTTTACTGAATTCCTTAATATAGGCTACCGTAGTGTCACTGATGGCATCTGTATGGTAATAATCTTTGGGGACAGTTTTGACCGGGGCAGTTCCGTTAACCAAGCTGAAAGGATCAAAAAAATCTACCACTCCCCAGATATTCCCAAAATATTTCTCAAATCCCCTGTTGGTGGGATATTGTTCCACCGGAGAAAAAAGGGGATGCTCTGTCTGGTGGTTCAGCCAGTCCAGCTGTTCCTCCGGATCATCCTGCACCAAGGTATTTGAAACATGCCATTTTCCCACCATGCCTGTGCGGTATCCGGCGTCCTTTAATACCTCTGCAATGGTGACGGCATTTTCAGTCAGGTGTCCACGGTAACCGGGAACTTCCCGGTCACTTGTCATCTCCCCTATTCCAGCCTGGTGATTATACAAACCCGTGAGCAATGAGGCTCTTGTAGGGCAACACCTGGAGGGATTATAAAAACTTGAAAATCTTACACCATTGGTGGCCAAATAATCAATATTGGGCGTGTTGATTTCGCTGCCATAGCAGCCTAGGTCAGAAAAGCCCAAATCATCTGCCATAATTAAGATGATATTAGGCCTTTGATCCTCTTTTTGGGAGGTTTTGGCTTCCGGACTTGTACATCCTGAATAAAATGCCATGGCCACCAAGGCTGCCAACCCTTTACAATCGATTCTTTTTTCATGAGATTATTTAATAAAAGAAGTTAATTAATAATTTTCATTCTGTACCAGATTTGGGTCTGCATCTATCGCTGCCTGGGGAATAGGGAAAACTACCCTAAATGGTTGGGCATTGGTATGTCCTCTTTCTATTGCCGAAGAGATAAAAGTCCCCATCCTGATCTGATCTTCTCTTCGAATGCCTACTTCGCCGTAAAACTCCCAAGCTCTCTCATTCAATAAATGTTCTCTAAGTGCTTCCTTAGTACTAAAATCCCCTACAGCCAATAATTCTGATGATAGTCCAGCCCGCAATCTAACCTGATTGATCAAGTCTATAGACTCTTGGTTGGGCCCGTTCAGTTCATTCAAGGCCTCTGCTCTGGATAATAATATATCGGCATATCTGATTTCAGGCTCATCGTTTCCGTGCTCGTTGCCAATGGCATTGGGATCCGGCCAAATTTTTTCTCATGTCATTTTTAGGATTAGGTTAATTTTTATTTTATGCTAGCTATTAACAAGATTTCGAAAGAATAATCAACCTCGCTTCTTTTTCTCCAAAGGGACAGTAAGTCATTTTTGTAAAAATAGCCGGCAATGGTTCAATAGCTTATCATATTTCCTTCATAAAAGGATAAAAATCCGTCCTTTTTTATTTAGAAAAACATTTAAATATTAAAGAAAGGAGAAACTGACTATTTTTACAGCTTACCATGATGCATATTAGCATACTGATTAATAGGGCCAGATCAATCGCTTCATAACCCAATCATATTAAGGAGCGGGCCAACATAAATTACAATACGAATGAAGCCATTGAATGCCATAAAATACTTTTGCACATTGATTTTTTTTGTTTCCGCGTTATTTGCTGCAAGGGGTGCTGACCAAAACCTTTACTTTGAAAATCTGGACATGAAGGAAGGGTTATCAGACAACACTGTTTTTTCCATTTTACAAGACCGAGAGGGTTTTATGTGGTTTGGGACAAAAAACGGCCTCAACAGGTATGACGGGCATACTTTCAAGGTCTTCAATACCGAGTCGGAAATCGAAAACGGCCTCGGCAACAATTTAATCTATGAATTGTGCGAAGACAATGAAGGCCGTATATGGGTGGGCACCTCAGAGGGAGTGTACATTTACGACACGGCAACCGAAAAATTCACCAGGTTTCAATCACTTTCGGATAAAGGATCACAGATAAATGGATCTATTTCGGACATCAAAAAAGATCTCGAAGGGAATATCTGGATTGCCGAAAACATCAACGGACTGTTCAGGTTTAATGGCGCCAAGCAGGAATTAAAACAATTTACCCATAACAACAACAGGGAAGGAAGCCTCTCGCCGGGATATATTTCCAGTGTCATGGTGGATCACGAAGGACAAATATGGGTCGGGGTTGTAGGGCAAGGGGTACATAAATTTATTGAAGGTTCGGAGAGTTTTGTGGAATATTTGGATGAGGAAGAATTGTTGAGAAAAGAATATGTTTTCGGGCTTCTCGATAATGGACCCTCCATATTGATCGGAACCAAGAGTGCCGGCCTCAAGAGCATGGACAAGTCCACGGGAAAATTCAAGGACCTGCTGAACAGGGACAAGGAAGGCAACGAAATCTATGTGAGGGATTTTCAATTCATTAAAGAAAATGAGCTTTGGATCACCACCGAATCCGGGCTGTTTATTTACGATTTGAAAACAGGGGAATTCCAGAATTTAAAACACAATAACAATGACCCCTTTTCACTTGCCGACAATGCCCTCTATGTGATCGAACAGGACCGGGAGGGAGGGATTTGGTTAGGCACTTATTTTGGCGGGATTAATTTCCTTCCCAATCAGCCTATCAAATTCGAAAAGTATTACCCCATTACCAATGCCAATACCATTAGTGGAAAAAGGGTAAGGGAATTTGTCCAAGGAGATGATGGAACACTGTGGATAGGAACTGAGGATGCAGGATTGAACCACTTTGACCCTAAAACAACAACATTTACACCCTATCAACCTACAGGACAGCCAGGAAGTATTTCCTATCATAATATCCATGGCTTGGCCATGAATAAAAATGAACTGCTGATTGGCGTATGGAGCCAGGGAATTAATATTCTGAACACCGACAATAGATGGATTGAAGAACATAAAATAGTGGATAAGGAAGGTAATTTCCAGGACAGCGATATTTTTTCCATTCTGGTGGACCGCAGGGACCAGATATGGTTGGGAACCGTTGATGAACTTTTTCTTTATGATCCCCGATCCGGTACCTCTGACTTGATAGAGGAGGTCGGTCATGTGTTTGTCCATGACATCATTGAAGACCAAGCGGGAGATCTATGGCTGGGTACCCGGTATAACGGACTGGTAAAATTTGATCCATCCAGCCATAAAGCCAGGTATTTTGAACCTGATCCCCAAAATCCAGGCAGTCTTTCCCACCATTCTATCATCAGCCTGTATGAGGACAGCCAGGACAGGATCTGGGTTTCGACAGAAGGCGGGGGGTTTTGTAGGTATGATCAACAAAGTGATTCATTCCGTTGCTACAACACCAAAAACGGTTTTCCCGCCAACAAAATCTACAAAATCCTAGAGGATTCCTCCGGCCAATTATGGATGTCATGCAGTAAGGGGCTTTTAGAATTCAACCCTACTACCGAAGAATACCGTATTTTTACCAAAGATAGTGGACTGATCAACAGTCCTTTTAATTATAAATCAGGGATAGCGGCGGATGACGGCACCCTCTACTTTGGCACTTTGGGTGGTTTTATTTCCTTTAATCCCGCCCATTTCAAATCATACCATTTTGAACCGCCTATTGTTTTTACTGGGATACAGGTATCCAATGATCCTGTTCAAATAGGCGGGAGCAAGCCGATTTTGAATCGGTCCATTATCAACACCCAGCAAATCAATTTGGCCCATGATCAGACTTCACTGAATTTTGATTTTGCAGCATTGAGCTATACCGCCCCCAATTCCCTTTCCTACGCCTTTAAAATGGAAGGATTTGACAGGGACTGGACCTATATGGACCAAAATCAAAGAATCCATTATTCCCACCTGCCTCCCGGTGAATATCAATTAAGGGTCAAAGTCGCCAATGTTTTTGGTGATTGGAGCACCAAGGAAGCTACATTGGACATTACTGTTCTGCCCCCTTTCTGGAAAACAAACTGGGCATATGCTCTCTATACCCTACTCTTTGTCTTGGGTAGCTATACTATCATCAATGCTTATAATAAGCGGATCAACAAAAAGCACGAATTGGCACTCAAATCATTTGAAGACGAAAAGGAAAAAGAAATCTATGAATCTAAAATCGCTTTTTTCACAAATATTACCCATGAAATAAGGACGCCCCTGACCTTGATCAAAAGCCCATTGGAATATTTGCTCAAGAAAGAGAATTCATACGACCAAGAACTTAAGGAAAACCTTTGGACAATGAACAAGAATACCAACAGGTTAATTGATTTGAGCAATCAATTGTTGGATTTTAGAAAAACAGAGAAAAAAGGCTTCTCCCTTAATTTTGTAAGGACAGAAATTGGCCATTTAATGGATGAAATATATATCCGGTTTAAAAGCAGTGCCAACCAGCAATCCATTAATTTTTTCCTCCATAAGAATATTGATCCGTTTTTCGCCGATGTGGACCGGGAAGCCTTGACCAAAATACTCAGCAACCTCTTTTCCAATGCCATCAAGAATGCCGAAAGCATCGTCCAGATAAACCTGACCGCCGGTACGATCAGGGATAAAAAATTCAAAATCACCGTAAGTAATGACGGCAGAATAATAGAACCCTCATTTAGGGACAAAATTTTTGAACCCTTCTTTCAAATTGACGGAAACGGCAATGACAGGCCCAATACGGGAACAGGGCTGGGACTCCCCCTGGCACTTTCCCTTGCTGAGATGCATAATGGAAATCTATATCTGGAAGACTGTTCTGGAGAAGAGCTGAACACCTTTGTGTTGGAACTGCCCCTCCAGCAAAAAAATGTTATACAAATTATCGGAACTTTCCCAGAAGAAGAGGAAACTTATGGGGCAATGCCTACAGGAAAAGAGAACTTAGAAACCAGCAAACCTGCACTTTTGCTAATAGAGGACAATAATGAACTTCAAAAATTCCTTCATCGCCAGTTTAAATCCCATTATCATGTTCACAAAGCCGAGAACGGGGAACAAGGTTTGAAGATCCTGGATGAAAAGCCCATTGACTTGGTCATCAGTGATGTGATGATGCCTGTGATGGACGGGTTTCATTTGTGCAAAGCCATTAAATCCGATATCAATTACAGCCATATTCCAATCATTTTATTGACAGCAAAAAGCACCTTGCAATCAAAACTAGAGGGGCTTGAAATGGGAGCTGATGTGTATATTGAAAAGCCATTTTCGATGGAATATCTCAGCCTTCAGGTAAAGAATCTGCTCCATTACCGGGATCAGATCAGAAAAGCCTTTGCGAGCCAACCTTTGGTCAATGCTGATATCATTGCCCATACGCAGGCGGATGAACAGTTTCTGCAAGAGGCAAATAACATCATATTGGAAAACATGTCCAACGAATTGTTTGGCGTCAGCGAACTTGCCGAAGCCATGAATATGAGCCAGTCCAGCCTGCTCCGAAAAATCAAGGGTATCTCAGAGCTTACACCCAATGGCTATATTAAGCTGGTAAGGCTGAAAAGGGCAGCTGAATTGCTTCATAAAGGACAGTATAATATAACGGAAGTCAGTGAGATGGTAGGATTCAGTTCTCCTTCCTATTTTGCCAAGTGCTTTCAGCGGCAATTCAACAAACTGCCCAAAGAAGTTGCTAAGTAGGAAGTTGGCTTTAGACCAATATATTTGTTAATGGTTACCCCAAATATTTGAGTATGGTGGCCACGATCCCATTGGCGACCACCCCGGCAACGATCCATTTGACAAGGTCGAATTTGGACTGGCTTATCTCTTTTTGTAGTTCAAGCTTTGCTTTTTCCAGTTCATTTTGTAGTTCAAGCTTTGTTTTTTCCAGTTCCTTTTGTAGTTCGAGCTTTGTTTTTTCCAATTTTGCCTCCAGGGCCACCCTCAAGTTCCCCGTTGCCGTTTCCATGTGTTTCTTGGAGGTATACTTCTCCCCGTAGCTCTCCAATATATCTGCTATAGTACGTGCCTGCTCATCGGTGAAATTTACCTTGTGCAGTTTTTCTATTATCTCCGTCGCCCTCATTGCCTAAATATAGTCAATTCAACCGGGAATATTTGTTCCCTCCGCTACTTTTGCCCGTCCCCCATCCTCCTTACATTTTTTTACGAATCCATGGATTCCTACGAATAAAACCCAGGGGTTATTTCATTTCCATAACGGAATTTATAATTTCTAATTTTATTCTTTCCATTATTCCACTATTCCATTTCCGTCTGCATTTACTCCTCAAGGGGATGCTCTTTCAGCAGCTCTTCAGGAGAATAAAATCCCGTTTTATCTTTAATAGCGGCACGTACTTCTTTTACTTTTTCAGGAGAAATGACAGAAGCCTTGTTGCCAAATGAATTGCGCACATAAGTCAGAACAGCTGCCATTTCATCGTCATTGAGCAAGCCTCCAAAAGGAGTCATGGGAACTTGTCCGGGATATTCTTCACCCAATACTTCAATGGGACCCAAGAGACCTTTTAAGGTAAGCTTGATCAGCCGTTCCTCATTTCCCTCTACCCACACTGTACCGTTGAGCGGAGGGAAACCGGATGCTACAAGCCCTTTACCATCAGGTTGATGGCAGGTAATACAGTACCCATCCCGGGCGTATATTTCTTTTCCATCGACAAAAAGGTCACGTTCAGGTCCTTTAAGTTCGGTCTCGACTAACCCTGCTTTTTCCTCTCCCACTGCATGTCCATTAAGATGTGCCAGCGCTGTTTCATGGGCATGGACCATCCATTCATCCATTGGTTTTTTACCGGCTTCGATGACAATGGGCAGGCCCTTTTCCGGATCCAGCCAAGAGGCGGCCACCAATGCTTCCAAGCGTACCCGGCCATGATCATCCTTGGCTGCCTGCATCAATAAATCCGCCTGATCGGCTACCTGATGACCTGTATAGCGCAACACCCGAGCGGCAGCGGCCCTGGCGTGATAATCTTTGGCATTCAGCACCTGACGGAGCAATGATTCGTCTACTTGGTTAAGCCCCCAGCTCACCCATAATGCCTCTGTCAAGTGGTGTTCATATTTAGGATCGTTCTTGTCCAGATTGGCCACCCATGTCGTAATATGGGAAAGCACTTCCGATGCATCCCGGCCACGAAGTTCTCGACGCGTGCGGTAACGGGTCCTGAATTCCGGAAGCTTGAGATTGTCCAAAAGCTCTTCTATGCTTGCACCGTCCACTTTAGCGGGTTCAACCAATGGACGGGATGGATAAGTGATGCGGTAAATGCGACCGTGTACGTGGTCGCGGAGCGGGTCCCTGGCATTGTGTTGCATATGGCCGATCAGCACATTGTGCCAATCAACGATATAAAGGGAGCCGTCAGGGGCAAATTCCATGTCTACCGGGCGGAAGTTTTTGTCATCTCCCTTCACCAGGTCTTGGCGGTGTTTACTTTCATAACCGATCCCATCGTCTACCATCGTGTGTTGCTTGGTCCCTAAAAAGCCTATGGTGTTGTTGATAAGCAAATCCCCTTGCACATCATCCGGAAAATGACGGCTGGAGACAAACTCAAGGCCAGAAGTAGGACGTACTCTATGCTTATCTTCAATTAAGTTCGTTGATTTATGGGTGGCCACACCATACCTTGATTTAACAGATCCGGGCATCATCCAGCGAACATCCGGACCGGAAGTTTCCGCAAAGAAATTCTGCCCCCATTCATCAAATGCGATGCCCCAGGGATTGGGGATGGAAAGCTGGGCGGTTCGTTCAAGATGATGTCGTTGCGGATTATAGCGGTAAAAACCTCCATTGGTAGCACGGACTGGACCATAAGGAGTTTCCACGTTGGTATGTAGGAAAACCCCCTCGCCCATATAAATGGCCCCCGAAGGATCCGCGGTATAGGCACTGTGCGCATGGTGGGTGTCATGATCGTCAAAACCACTTAAAAGGATTTCATTGGTATCAGCCTTATCATCACCGTCCGTATCCTTATAAAGTTTCAGGTTAGTCCCCTGAGAAATATAAACCCCTTCCGGTGCGAGCTCAAACCCCACAGGAAGATGAAGGCCATCAGCAAAAGTGGTTTGTTTGTCAGCTTTACCATCGCCATCTGTATCTTCAAGGATGATCAGTTTATCATTGGGTTTCTCGTCACCGGGTCTATAATGAGGATAGCTTGGCATGGTCGCTACCCAGAGGCGACCTTTATTATCAAAGGATAACTGAACAGGATTTGCCAAATCGGTAAATTCTTCTTCAGAAGCAAAAAGTTCAATTTTATATCCTGGAGCGACATTAATTTGATCAAGAGCTTCTTCTCCATACAGGTACTCCGGAGGACCGCTTTTTTCATCAAGTTTATAATTGGTATCTACAGGGGGAAGCTGAGTTGTTTTTTGATCCTCAGAGCGGATATCCATTTTCTCCCCTTTGACCGCACGCCAGATTGCTTCGTCTCTGATTGCGGTCATTTCACGGATTTTTTTAATTTCAGCAGGATAATTATCTGGTCCGAAAGGGTCATAGCGCCGGCCGAAGACGTGAACACCATTTGGTATTTTATAATCATTGTGCCACATCCAATTTTTTTCAAGGACAGCAGCATGGACCAACTCGCGATGTTCTTCTGCCTTGATCTTTGATTTACCAAAAATCTGATTGGTCAATAAGGTAGAAAATTTAGCATAGCCTTCATCATTGAGCTGAAAACCATCGATGGTCAAGGGTTCGTCACTGGATTCATACCATTCTTTGGAAGGGTTAAAGGCATCAACAAAGAGCACGTCGTTTTTGGCCGCTATTTCTTTCATAGCCTCTGTATAAAGCGCCAGGTTTTCATTTTCCTGTTGGCCATTTGGAAGATCATACTGATCGGAAAGGTTCTCAAAGGCGATGGGGGAGACCACTGCCAGTTGAACTGATGCGGTATCCCCATTGTAGCTTTGGCTTAAAGTATGTTGGATAAAAGCATCAAGCTCTCCCTTGTAGTTTTTGAGCCCCTCTGGTCCTTGAAAAGATTCATTATATCCAAAAAAAGCGATGATAACATCAGCCTCAAGTCGGGTAAGCCATTCGTCGGGGGTTTCAAAATGACCTATACTGCCTGAATTTGTAGCAAGTTCCGTCTGAAAATTTTCCGCACCTGGAAAAGCCCAGGGGGAGTTTCGGCCTGAATGGGGCCGGAAACCCGGAGTATTTCCCCCATCACTCATATTTCTGATATACAGCAAACTGTCTGGATAACGGAGATGCATTTCGGTTTCAAAATAACCATAATTCATCATCCTTGATCCAAGGTTGTTCCCAATTAAGACAATGTGAGAGCCTTTTTCAATTTTTAGTGCATTGGAATCAGGTTGGGTACATTGAAATGCACATAAAGCCATCAATATTATACCAAAAGTTTTAAGTGATCTTTTGGTGTTCTTTTTTCCACTTTTGGGCATTATTAATCGGGTTTATAAATAATAAAACGTTAAAAATATGTTTTGTTGGCCAAAATTCAAAAGCAAAGGTTGACAAAGTTTGCTTCTTCCTCTTTAATTCTACTGATGGTCAAATGATAAGATTGGCGGTCTGTTTTACAATCTTGTTAAACATATAGTGCCTAGTTTTTAAACCACTAAGTGCACAATGGCCGCAAAAAGTAGTAACACGAAGGCTTTGTGGAACTTAGGGCAAACCTTTGTGATCCTTATGGTTAGCTTTTTTGGTCCGATTCTTTATCGGGTGAGTCTCGCAGAAATATTTATCCAACCCATTCTGGGTTGGACCCTTAACCATGGAGCCTCTTATCAAACCGGCTCATGTAATGAGTCACAGACTCAACTTTAGCCGTTACTCGTTGCAAACGCGCGACAACGGTAAGCTATATTTTTGTTTTCGTAGTTTTATAGATCGGGTGTGGCCATCATGTCCATGCCTTTGCCTGCTATCGAAAGAATGTTATTTACTGGTCAATAACTCTTGTGTTTCATCAGGAGCCTCAACATAAGGGATGGCCGCAAGTTGATCCAATTTTTCCATCATCACACGCTCATAAGCCAATTTGTTTTCAGGGGCGATGGGTTCGGAAGGTGGGATTTCTTCCCTTAACCAATCCACTTGCTTTCCACGTTTCCAAAACCGGAAACAAAGATGAGGGCCCGTAGCCAAACCAGTACTACCTACATATCCTATCACCTGGCCTTGCTTTACCCTCTTCCCTGTTTTAATGCCTTTTCCTATTTTGGACATATGCAAATATTGGGTACTATAGGTTCCGTTGTGCCTAATTTTGACATAGTTACCGTTCCCTCTCGTATAACTGGCTGCTACCACGGTTCCGTCACCCACTGATCGGATTTCCGTACCCCTTGGGGCCGCATAATCTGTTCCCAGATGTGCTTTATACCTTTTCTGAACAGGGTGAAACCTGTTTAGGTTATATCTGGAACTAATTCGGGTAAATTTCAAGGGATCCCTCAAGAAGGCCTTTTTTAGGCTATTCCCTTCCTGATCAAAAAACGAAACATGACCATTCTGCTCAAAAGGGATCGCATGGGTAGGTTCCCCCAAATGCTCGAAATATGCCGTCTGGATTTCTTCTACACCTACTACCATCCCATCTACCAGTTTTTCATTGTAGACCACTTTAAATTTATCCCCTTTCTGAAGCCTTTGAAAGTCTACTGTCCAGCCGTACAAATCTGCAAACTGATCTATCAAATCAGGACCAACCCCCTGCTCCACCATATTGACATACAGAGAACGTGTGATAGTACCCCCTACTTCCTTCCTTCTCAATTCCACAGGTTTTGCTTCTTTGTAAACATCCGGTTCATCGAGCTTAAAAACCACATATTCCACTTTGTTAGGTTCATAAATGAAAAACTGGGCTTGAGAAGAATCCCTAGGGGTTAAAACAGTGTATTTTTTATTGGAGGCTATTCTCTTGACATCAAATATATCCTTTGATTTCTTGGCAATTTCGTCAATGATTTTATAGGGGACATTGAAGGGACCAAGAATGGTGGACAGGGTTTGGTTTCTTTCAACTACCCCCTCTACAATGTCCAGCTCATTTACATTAATGCCAAAAAGCAGCTTCTCCTCAATTGGTTCTTCTTTTTCTTCTTCAATAACTTGGGCAATTATTTCTTCGTCGTTTTGGTAAGGAATATTATTATAGGTATAAAAGCCATAACCTCCAGCTGAAAAAAAGAACAAGCCAGCTATAATCAAATTTCTTTTCATTTCAAATTTTTTAAATATCTTATGAAGAGATAAAATTAACCTAAATTTCATTAAGAATAAGATGGATTGCCATTGTTTTTATGATATTTATGAAAATTGAACCTTTACTGACTATTGCAACGATGAAATAGCAGCTTTTGTATGTTCGGTATTCAAAATTTCAAGCCGATCTTTTATTTGGCACAGACCTTAAAAAGATCATAAAGGTTATTTTTATAAACTTTATGTTTCAACCATAATCATTATATTTGGCGATTGTCTTTTAAAATTTAAAATCAATATGTTAAGATCACATACTTGTGGAGAATTACGGCTGGTGGATGTGGATAATGAGGTTACGCTTTCTGGATGGGTGCAACGGGTTAGAAATAAAGGCGGGCTGATCTGGGTGGATTTAAGGGACCGATATGGTTTAACCCAATTGATTTTTGAGGAGGGGTCTTCTGATGAATTTTTATTGAAAAAAGCAGCTGGACTGGGCCGTGAGTTTGTGGTCAAAGCCACCGGAAAGGTGATAGAAAGGACAGCCAAAAATGATAAAATTCCCACAGGCGCTATTGAGGTTAAAGTAGCTCAACTTGAAATACTGAATAAGGCCAAGGTACCACCTTTTATCATTGAAGATGAAACAGATGGGGGAGAAGACTTAAGGATGAAATACAGGTACCTGGATTTGAGAAGGAAAACGGTGCGGGAAAAGCTTCAATTAAGACATCACATGATGCAGGAAACCCGTAAATTCATGGATTCCCTTGAATTTATAGAAGTGGAGACCCCGGTATTGATCAAGAGTACTCCTGAAGGGGCCAGGGATTTTGTAGTGCCGAGCCGCATCAATCCGGGAGAATTTTATGCACTTCCCCAGTCCCCACAGACCTTTAAGCAATTGCTGATGGTAAGTGGCTTTGACCGCTATTTCCAAATTGTAAAATGCTTTAGGGATGAAGACCTAAGGGCGGACAGGCAACCGGAATTTACACAAATTGACTGTGAAATGGCTTTTGTAGAGCAGGAGGATATACTCCAGACTTTTGAAGGGTTGATCAAGCATCTTTTCTCTACGGTGAAAAAAGTAGAGTTGGGAGAGGTTCCCCGTATAACCTTTTCGGATGCGATAAAGTTATACGGGAGTGACAAGCCGGATATACGGTTTGGAATGACATTCACAGAGCTGACCTCTCTCGCCCAACATCGGAACTTCAATGTTTTTGACTCTGCAGGGCTCATATTGGGAATCTGTGCTCCGGGGGCAGCGGAATATACCCGCAAGCAACTGGATGAATTGACCAATTGGATAAAGCGTCCGCAAATTGGTGCCAAAGGGCTGGTGTATGTTAAGTGCCACCTAGATGGCACTTTCAAATCTTCTGTGGATAAGTTTTATAACCAGGAAGACCTAAAAGCATGGGCTGATAAAATGGGCGCCAAAGCCGGCGATTTGTTGTTGCTGCTTTCCGGTGAGGCCAATACTATCCGTAAACAGATGGCTGAGCTACGGTTAAGAATGGGTGAAGAACTTAACCTAAGGGACAGGAATATATTTAAACCACTTTGGGTCGTGGATTTCCCCCTACTGGAATGGGATGATGAAAGTCAAAGATACCATGCCATGCATCATCCTTTTACCTCACCCAATCCTGCCGATATCCCTTTGTTGGAATCCGATCCTGGAGCGGTCAGGGCCAATGCCTACGACTTGGTAATCAATGGGGTGGAAATCGGCGGCGGATCCATCCGTATCCATGATAAAGCAAACCAACAGAAGATGTTCCAGCACTTGGGGTTTACCCATGAAGAGGCACAAAAGCAGTTTGGGTTTTTGCTTGAAGCTTTTGAATATGGCGCTCCCCCACACGGTGGAATTGCTTTTGGGTTTGATCGGCTTTGTGCTATTTTTGGTGGATCGGATTCTATCCGCGATTACATTGCCTTCCCAAAAAACAATTCCGGAAGGGATGTTATGATTGATTCCCCCAGTGCCATTGCTGCCGAACAGCTGGAGGAGTTGAGCATTCAACTGGCGGTAAAAAAGGGATAAATGTGCGGTTCTACTTCTATAGATGGGAGACGATCGGCACATCATTTGAGCAGGCACTATTTTAATGATTAGTTAAATTATGAGGAAGTTTATCCTTTTTTTCTACTTGTTACTGCCCTTGGCCACATTTGGGCAGGAAAAACTGAACAGATTGATGACAGAACGTCAAACACTTCACCAACAATGGAGGGATTCTGAAAGCGAAAAATCGGGTATTTTTAACAACCGCACCAAAAAAGACATGGTTGCCACCAATGAATGGTTGGAGCGCATAGTCCAAAAAGACAACCAGATAATGGAAGAGCTGGAAATGCTCAAAAATATTGAAACCACTGAGATAGGCTACGAAAAGGACGACTTCAAATTTATAGCCCAAAAACAAGAACAGGATATTGGAAAGCTTAAAAGGGCCTTGGTCGAAAAAGACCAACAAATCGCTGAGCAAAAATCCAACAAAAGGACCTATGAGTGGACCACTTTTATCTTTTTCTTGAGCACGCTTACCCTGGGATATTTATATTACAAGGTGAAGTTTGGATCAAAATAAGACAGAGGGATTTGGAGTGGCTTAGGCTTTAGAGACGAAGGGAAGGAGATATTTGGGGGTAAGGATCCTGCGGATGAATAAGCTGATAACATTATCCTATGCCTCCAATCGCAACCCTGTTTTCTCTGTAGTGAAAAGAAAAAATTAACCTCTCCGTGGCCTTCTGTGGTAAAAAAATTAAAACATGATCACCGATCCTGAAGATGTCGCCAAATTGTTTGTCAAAGCCTGGAACGAAAATGATGCCACAGACATTGCTTCGCTGTTTGCTGAGGATGCCCAGTTTAAGACAGAACATTTTTTCTTTTGTCATGCCAAAGCATTCCCAAAGCTGGATTTGTGTCTCTGCCCATAATACGGAAATTATCTCAGGGACGGAACCCCTCATTAGAGATGAAAAAGGAAAAGCAAAAGGCGTAGATTATAGAAAAAGATTCTAAGCGCATCTCTTCATGTGACTCAAAATCAATACAAAATTTCCAATCTTAAAAATTAGTTTGGGTGGTTAATGGAATGGTGCGATATTGCGCAACCTAAGGCTTCCAGCCCATGTTGTATCTTGGCCATATCGCAATGGTAAAAATACCGAAGGCCTTAACAATTCGAAACAAAGCTTTAATTTCATAAATCAAGCAATAAAACAATGATGGATAAGAAACTGTTTTTGACCTTCTTCGGAATATTCTTGTTTTTCACACTTCAAGCCCAAGACAAAAAAGACACCACGGAATGGAATGTAGCTGACCCAGCAGGCGATTGGAACTTCAAGGAACACCGGTTTAATACTTCTGAGGGTACTTGGATGAACCTGGACGTAAGTCCCGATGGTAAAACCATTGTTTTTGATTTATTGGGCGACCTGTACAGCATTCCTGCTAAAGGAGGGGAGGCCACTGCCCTGCGTTCAGGATTGCCTTTTGAAGTCCAGCCACGGTTTAGCCCAGATGGAAAATTCATTTCCTTCACCAGTGATGCAGGTGGTGGGGATAATATATGGGTAATGAAGGAAGATGGAAGCGGGGCCCGGCAAATTACCAAAGAAGATTTCAGGCTGCTCAATAATGCTGCCTGGATGCCCGATGGCAATTATTTAATAGCCAGAAAACATTTTACTTCGGGAAGGTCATTAGGAGCAGGCGAAATGTGGCAATATCATATTACAGGAGGCAATGGGCTGCAACTGACCCAAAGAAAAAATGACCAACAGGATGTGAACGAGCCGGTAATCTCTCCAGACGGAAAATACCTGTATTACAGTGAAGATGTAGCTCCTGGCGGGGCTTTTGAATATAACAGGGACCCGAACAAGCAGATCTATGTCATTAAACGTTACAACTTTAACACAGGAGAAACCATCACAGTGACCGGTGGTCCAGGCGGGGCAGCAAGGCCACAAATTTCCCCTGACGGAAAGTTATTGGCATTTATAAAACGGGTCCGCACCAAAACGGTGCTCTATCTCCATGACTTGGAAACTGGAGAAGAATGGCCTGTATATGATCAACTGAACAAGGATCAACAGACGGCTTGGGCAATTTTTGGCGTTTACCCCAATTTCAGCTGGATGCCTGATAACGAAAACATTGTTTTCTGGTCCGGAGGTAAAATCAATTCGGTAAACATTCATTCCTTAGCCGTTAAAAACATTCCATTTACGGTAGACGCCACCGTTAAAATGGCCGAGCATGTTCATTTTCAAACTCCTATTGCGGATGGAGAGTTTACCGCTAAAATGATCCGTGATGCAGTTACTTCTCCCGATGGCCAAACCCTTGCGTTTGGCGCATTGGGCTATGTTTGGACCAAAAATTTGCCAAACGGCACACCAAAGCGCTTGACCAGCGGAACTGATTTTGAAGCAGAACCTTCCTTTTCCCCAGATGGAAAGGAAATTGCCTACGTCACTTGGAATGACCTGGAATTTGGAGCTATTTATAAAGCCCTGGTTTCCGGGGGAACCCCTATAAAATTAACTTCAGAAAAAGGCATTTTTAGGACCCCTTCTTTTTCCCCTGACGCAAAAAATATTGTTTTCAGAAAAGAAGAGGGCAATAATGATCAAGGAAAGGCTTTTTCAAAGAATCCTGGAATACACACTATGGATGCAGGCGGTGGAAATCTTCAGTTTATTGTTAATGAAGGGGAATATCCCAGGTTTACCAAAGATGGAAAGCGGATATTTTATCAGACAGGAGGCGCCTTCTTTGGAAACCTGACGAAGGAATTAAAAAGTGTAGATCTTCAAGGCAAGGACCAACGAACCCATATCAAATCAAAATACGCCAACCGCTTAGTACCCAGTCCGGACAATAAGTGGATTGCCTTTACCCACTTGCATAAAGCTTATGTAGCCCCACTGGTCTTAAATGGACAGGAAATAGATTTGGACAACAAATCCACCTCGGTACCTGTTTCAACATTGGCCGATGATGCAGGGATTAACCTGCATTGGTCCCAAGACAGCAAGCAGGTTCACTGGACGCTGGGTGAGGAGTATTTTACCAACGACATTACACAAAGGTTCACTTTTTTACCCGGGTCTCCTGAAAAAGTAGGTGAACCCACCGCTGAAGGAGTCAAAATTGGTTTGAAAGCCAAGATGGATAAACCGGAAGGACGCATCGCCTTTACCAATGCCCACATCATTACAATGGAAGGCGACGAGGTTATCGAAAATGGTACCCTGGTAATCCATCAAAACCGAATAGAAGCAATAGGTGCCAATACAGAAATTAATGTGCCTAAAGATGCAAAAGTTTATGATTTGACAGGTAAAACCATCATGCCCGGTCTTGTAGATGCACATGCTCATGTGGGAGCTTTCCGACAGGGTTTGGTTACCCAACAGAATTGGCAGTTTTATGCAAATCTTGCCTTTGGGGTCACTACTGCCCATGATCCTTCGGCCAATACCGAAACCGTCTTCACACTTTCAGAGATGGTGAAAAACGGTGCACTGGTAGGTCCAAGACTTTATTCCACTGGATTTATCCTGTATGGTGCTGAAGGCGACATCAAAGCGGTAGTTAATACGTTGGAGGATGCCCGTTCTTCGATCAGGCGAACAAAGGCTTTTGGTGCACTTTCGGTCAAAAGTTACAACCAGCCAAGACGCGACCAACGCCAACAAATCCTTCAGGCTGCACGTGAGGAAGGCATTAATGTGGTGCCGGAAGGAGGGTCCACCTTTTTTCACAATATGAGCATGATCATGGATGGCCATACGGGCATTGAACATAACATTCCTGTTGCCCCTTTGTATAAGGACATTATAGAATTGTGGAGCGCCAGCGATGTGGGCTATACCCCTACACTCATTGTGAATTATGGGGGATTGAATGCAGAGTATTACTGGTACCAAAAAACCAAGGTATGGGAAAATGAAAAATTGCTACAATATACTCCCAGGGGAATAATAGATGCCCGCTCCAGACACCGAACCATGGTGCCGGACGAAGAATATGAAAACAGCCATATCCTCACTTCCAAAGCTGTAACTGCTTTGGCCAATGCGGGAGTAAAAATTAACTTGGGGGCACATGGCCAACTGCAGGGGCTTGGTGCTCATTGGGAACTGTGGAGCCTACAACAAGGGGGAATGAGCAATATGCAAACCCTTCAGACAGCTACCATAAACGGCGCCAACTATATAGGAGCTGGAAACGATATCGGGTCGCTTAAAGTGGGTAAATTGGCCGATCTCATCGTGTTGGACAAAAACCCATTGGAAGATATCCGCAATTCTGAAACCATACTATACACCATGGTCAATGGGAGGCTGTACAATACAGAAACGATGAACGAAATAGGCAACGAGCCTAAGAAACGTAAAAAGTTTTATTGGGAAAACAACCGCTATAATGCCGCTTTCCCATGGCATGAAGAGACAAACAGCTTTATGCGCGGTGGTTGTGGCTGCAGTATAGGACATAATTAGGGATAAAAAGAAAGGTATTGGTTTAATTCCAATGGAAGGAAGAGAGAAGCCGGAAGACCGGAGAACGAAGTTGGAAGTTGGACAAGCTGGAAGTCTGGAGACCG
>JBBDSC010000216.1:0-2756 GCA_040905145.1 Anditalea sp. | reverse complement strand
TCAACAAAGCTTCGGCATAACGCATGAAAATATAATCCACATTTCCATTGTTAATCCCTACTGCAGGGTCTACTACAATGTGCCGGAATTTTTGCGATTCCATACCGGTACCACTATTATCCACATCTGGATTTATATACAAAAGGGTATCTGTTCCTTCTATCCTTCTGATATCTCCCGGAACCATAAATGTTTGCGCAAGCCGTGGATCACGATTCTCTTCAAGGATATCTAAGGTTTCATCTCCAACAAAATTTGGGCTAACGGCTATGGGCAACCCATCATTGCTCAGATAAAATTTTGATGCATCGTAGGTATATCCGTAACCGTTTGGCCAGTTCCATAATTGATTGCTAAAGCTGTCTCCAATTGCTCTATCAAAATGTTGGTAAAAAATCACTTCCGGATTACCTGCATAGTCTACTTGGTTAAAGAGTTCAAAATAGACGCTGCTGCTATCTCCTGTTACGAGAGAAAAATTTCCATCATCCATGATCTGTTTTGCAGCATCAGCCGCTTGCTGTAAATATGCGGAGCCATTGGTTTGTCCTTCAAAAACAGATCCCTGATGATATTTCTCCCATGTACCTGCGTATAAAGCTGCTCTTGCTTTAAACAATAAAGCAATATCTTTACTCAACCGGGTTCCGGGTGTTGCCAGTTGGTAGCTATGATCCATCTTGGAGATGGCCATATCAATATCACTGAGAATAAAATCAAAAACCTCCGTTCTGTTGGCACGGCTGCCATACAAAATGTCCTCATCTTCTGCCGTAACGGGTACTGTAATAATTGGTAAAGCTCCAAAGTCCTTAAACATGTCAAAGTAAAACCATGCCCGGAAAAAATGTCCCTCACCAATATAATGGTCTCTCATATTACCGCCCTCTTCAACACGATCAACATTGGCAAGGAAATAATTTATGTTTCGAATATTTCCCCAATTCCAGCCGCCACCAGAACCCGGGACATTTACTACACCATCCATACGTTGCGTAAAAGTGCCCCCAAATGCGTTGAGCCCTTCTAACGCAAAGTCTGTTCCCTCGTCCTTAGTTGGTGCCTTTCCACCACCGGAGGCTGGCCAACCCTGAAATGAATCATAAAATGAATTAAGAAATAATTCCAGATCGGATTGACTGTTCCAGAATTCCGGATCTGATATCTGATCGAGCGGTGATCTATCCAGGAAATCCTCTTGGCAGGAATACATAAATGTTCCCATTACCAGTATAAGTATATAAAATATTTTTTTCATGGCGTTGTTTTTTAGAAATTAAGGTTTAGGCCCGCAGACATTGTCGTGCTCAATGGATAAGCATCGCCAGCCCCATACCATCTTCCGGCAAGTGCCTCTGGGTCAAAAAACATCAAATCGGTAAAGGTTAAAAGATTCTCACCCGATACATAGATCCTGGCATTCGTCAATAACACTTTTTCAGCAATTTTTTTAGGAATCGAATACCCAATCTGCAAATTTTTAAGCCTTAAATAGGCCGCATTTTGTATAAGGTGATCGGTGGGACGTCCGTAGTTTTTGGCATTTTCGCCAAAAAACTGCGCATAAGGCCTCGGGAAATAAGCATTTGTATTAGGACCTAAAGCACTTGTCTCGTCACGCCAGTAGTCCATATGATCCTCTAAGACATTATTGTGCATGGGTCCTGCTGCAGGCCCCCTAAATACGGAACTGCTTCCAAATGTCCAATCCCTTTTGGCCACTCCCTGGAAAAACACAGAAAGATCAAAATTCCTCCATTGTGCGCTCAGGTTAAGACCATAAGTGTATCGTGGCGTGGTATTTCCCACTATTTCAAGGTCTCCAGGATCATTAACTGTATTGTTTCCTATATCAATTTTACCATCTCCATTCAGATCTTTATACCTGAAATCACCCGTTCTCCACAACCCGGAATAAATAAAGCTTTGATCTACTCCTTCGTTAATTTCAGCCTCTGTTTGAAAATGTCCGTCGTACCGATATCCCCAGATCTCATTTAGGTCCTGTCCAGGGTAAAAGGTATTCAACAATCCGGTCGGATTATTATAATCCACCACGGTGCTTCTGTAATCAGCCAATTGGCCCCTGATTTCATAACGGAAATCCGGGTTTACCTGATTTTTCCAGGAAAGCTCAAGCTCCCATCCACGTGTTTTTATTTCTCCCTCATTCCTTTTTGGCACTGTTGACCCCAATACCGCTGGAAGGGGTTGTCCCGGTCCAACCAGGTCGGATGTCCTTGTTTCATATACACCAAAAGAAACCCCTAATCGATTATTTAGCAAGTAGGTATCAATGCCCAGATCTAATGTGGATACTGTTTCCCATGATAAATTCACACTATTTAGATTGGGTGCACCAACTGTCCAGGCGCGCTCATTGCCAAATAACCAGTTATTGGTTTGACGAATCGGCATTGTAGGGATAAATAAATAATTGGCCACATCCTGATTACCCAATGTTCCGAAAGAACCTCTTATTTTTAACAGGTCTATTAAATTAGATGATGATAAGAAGTTCTCTTCCGAAATAATCCATCCAGCCGATACCGATGGAAATAATCCCCATCTTTCAGCTTCTTCAAACCTGGATGATCCGTCCGTCCTCATGTTTACTTCAAGCAGGTACTTTTCGTCAAAAATATAATTAAATCTTCCAAAAAAGCTTCGGGTAGACCAGTGTCCAATTCCGTCATTAACCAATTGATCCCCGACTGCGGTACTAATAGATGGAATGGCATCACTCAGTAAGAAGA
>JBBDSC010000215.1:0-2760 GCA_040905145.1 Anditalea sp. | reverse complement strand
GTAAACCAAATATTTACACTAACTTAATGACATTGGTCTCCCCCTCTCTCCGGTCCCTTCCGTCTCTTCGGTCTCCCCCTCTCTCCGGTCTCTTCCATCACTTCGGTCTCCCCCTCCCTCCGGTCCCTTTATCAACACACCCTATTAAATGCCAATAAGTTCCTTAAGGGTGAAAATTTCATCCAATGCTAAGAAAGAAAGGTTTGAGCCATCGATAACTTCGAAATTCTCCCTATCCTTTTTAGCAAGTTTTTTGATAGATGAAAACTTGTCCAGCGGAACAATAAACGCTCTTTCATTATCCAAATGAATAATCATTAAATATTCGTTCATGAAATCAATGTTTTTGATAGCGGGGGAAGTTGTAATTATACTCATAATCTAATTGCTTTAACTTCTTTGTTTTGATAAAATAACGATAATTGGTTCAGCAAAGTTGTTTTATGTTCTTCAACCAACTTTTCTATTTCCCGCAATTCCTTTCCCCTAAAGTCTCCTTTTTTATTTTTATCCAATTCAACCTCTGGCTCTAGCCAAAACTTGCAGGATTTTTTGAACCCCTTATGCGAATAGGTAACATGTATATGCCTTCGTGTCTCATCTATATCTGAACCGTAAATCAGAAAAATATAATGAGTTAAAATCAACAGTTTTCCCATGGTATTGAATCGTTCGAATTGTTTAACTGTCGAATCGAAGGTTGCACCGTACAGTCCTTCAGTTCACCTGTTCGACAACAAGACAGTAGTCCGGCTTCCTAAAAATTCCACCTATTCATTATGATATTTCCAAACCTATCTTTTTTATTTCTTCGATCAAAGGTGATGAAGATGGTGCGGAAAACCTATTAATACCTATCAGATAGGGTTCTATCCTCGAATTTATTATTTAAGATCCTTATAGTTTCTCTCTTAGCCATTTCAATGAATTTTCGGTACGCTCCAAGTAGGAGTTAACTATTTCACGCGGCGGGCGCAGAGGTTTTATTAAATTTCGCGGCGGTCGTTGCGTTTTTTCCGTTGCACCGCTGCCTGCCCGGGAGGCGGGCGTGAAACAAAACAAAGGTTCACGCGACGGGCGCAGAGATTTTTATAAATGGGATTTAGGGGGTAAATCCGTCATTGCGAAAATCTTATTTTGACCGCTTTAAATATTTCCCCACATAGCGGTTTAACAGTTCCCTGTTTTCCCGTGGAATAATGAACATCAGCCCAAAGGTAATGCCTGCCACCACTATTTTTAATAATAAGGAAAGGAACAGGTTATCGGGATGATATAAAAAGGTGGACAGGCCCAGGGTTAAAGCCATGCCCAGGCTGATGGCCAATGGGAATAAAAAGGTCTTTAAAAAAAAAGAATACGAGGATTTTAAGGATAATTTAATCAACATATAAAATCCCACAAAGAAATTTGTGGTGAAAGCGAAAATCAATCCATACCCAATGGATTCTAAACTTTCGCCGATAAATACCCCATATGAAATACCTCCCACCATCAAAATCGCACCTAAAAAACCCGCGTAGAAAAGCAGGTCGGTCCGGTTTACGGCCTGGTATATGGAACCCGAGCTGGACAAAACCATCTGGATGCCGACCGTAAGGGCAAGCAATTTAAAAACCGGAATACTTTGGTCCCATTGTGGCCCATATATGATATAAATGATCTCAGGAGCTGAAAAATACAAAAAGATGGATAAGGGAAACCCAATGGTGGCCAAAATCCTGACCACCTTTATATAGATGAGGTAAATCCTCTGTTTGTCATGCTGGAATTCTGAAAGAACCGGCATTAATACGGGCGTAATGACATGCGTCAGGTTCGACACCGGCAGGGTCATTAATCGGTAGGATTTGTCATAATACCCTAAAGCGGCAGCGCTGAAAAATTTACCAATGAGCAGACTGTCCGCATTTCTGGAAAAATAGTTGATAAAATTGAACATAAACTGAAAGGAAGAAAAACGTGCAATTTTACGGAAGGCTTCCATTCTGATGTTAAAGGTAATTTTCACCGGGGCCAGCCAATAAAAAGCAATAAGGGTAGCCAGCCCATCAAAGATGCTTTTGAATACCAAGGCATAATAACTAAACCCCTGGTAAGCCAATATAATGGCCAGTGAGCCTGAAAACAGCTGAACGGTTACACTGATTATTCCCAGCTGCTTGAAACGGAGCTTCTTTTGGTTTAAGGCATGCGGTACGATCTGCATGGAATAAAACAAAATGGCCACGGAAAGTAACCTGACTACATTGACTAAATCCGGCTCATTATAAAACCCGGCAATAATCGAGGAGGAAAGAAAAAAACATCCGGCAAAAAAGATCCCCAACAGTATCGAAAGGGAGAAAATGGATCTGATATCCTCCTTGCTAAGGTCACGGTTCTGAACCACCGCCGGCCCAATGCCAAAGTTGGTAAGCAGATTGAAGAAGGAAACGAATACGGTGACGATGGCTACAATTCCAAATTCAGCCGGTGTTAATAACCGGGCCAGAATCGCTCCGATAAAGATGGAAAAAAATATATTGGAATATTTTGCTACTGCTGTAAAGGCTATTCCGGATCCCAGTGTTCTTTGGATGGAAGCCATTAAAAATTCATCATGGGTTAAATTCTTTGACTTTATTTACGGTATTTACTACAGCTCCGCCCGCTCACAGCTGGGACCTACTGCATCAAGTCGGGGTTATATGGATATGTGGTTAGCATGAAATTCAGGTCCGATGAAGTCTTTTAAGTATCCACCCGAAAAATGATTTT
>JBBDSC010000214.1:0-2771 GCA_040905145.1 Anditalea sp. | reverse complement strand
AGCATCACGGTCAGTGAACCCGGTCTTTACCGGGTGTTGTCTGTCAATGATAAAAACTGTTCCTCGGTAATGTCGGACGGGGTTTTGGTGGAAGTGATAGCCATTCCCACCTTTAGGTTGGCCAATCCTGCAGTAGTCTGTGAAGGGGAAGCGGTTAATTTGACACGATTTATTGAAGGATATGATCCTGCCTCACTGGATTATGAAGTGGAGGATCCACGGGGAAGAAAAATGAAAATTGAAGAGATGGAGCATGCAGATACCCCGGGGGTTTATACCGTTAGGGCCAAAGATAAAAGGGGAGACTGTTGGTCCCCTACTGAAAAACTGAAAGTGGATGTTTCTGAGAAGACAGTACAGGCCCTGTTTGATTACCAGGTGAGTGAGGATGGAATCCATCTACCGGATGCCGATGTCTTGGCCAATTCCGTGATTGAGTTCAAGGATTTTTCCATTGAGGAAGTCTCAGAATGGCATTGGGATTTTGGGGACGGAACCACGAGTCAGCTCCAGAACCCGACCCATAGGTATGACCAAAAGGGAATGTATGAAGTGATGCTTTCCGTCCAAAATGAATATGGCTGTACTTCTGAAATGAATATGGTGATAGAAATCCATGACTCCTATAGGATAATGATTCCCAACGCCTTCACTCCGGAAGGAAGCAAAAACACCACCTTTGTTCCTAAACATAGGGGGATCAGTGCCATTAAATTGGAGGTATTCAATACCTGGGGCAACTTGTTATATTCCACCACTAAACTGGAGGATTCCGGATGGGACGGAACAGTCAATGGGGTGATGAGCCCGAACGGCAATTACGTGTATAAGGTGAGGTTTGAAACCACTGATGGAAGAATCATTGATAAAGCAGGCGTTTTCTTATTGATTCGATAAACTATGAAATATACCCTATTTATGTTTTTGGCTTTGATTTTCATTGGGGGCAGCTATGCCCAGGATGTGCAATATAGCCAGTTTTATGCCGCCCCTCTCTACCTGAACCCTGCGTTTACAGGGGCAACGGAATTGACCCGGGTGGGGGTGAATTACCGTAAACAATGGCCCGGCCTGAACCATTCGTTCAATTCTTACTCGGCTTATATAGATCATTATATGTATGATATTAACAGTGGTATAGGCTTGATTATTAACGGGGACAAGGAAAGCATGGCCGGACTAAGCACCATGGAAGTAGGTGCCCTCTATTCCTACCGGCTTCAGTTGGGGATGGAGTCGTTTTTGCATGTCGGTGGACAGGCGAGTTTTGTTTCCAGGGATGCCTACTTTTCTGATCTGGTGTTCGGCACACAGCTGGACATCAATCGGGGCACCGTCGGGGACATTACAGATGAACTGCCCATGATGGATACCCGCCTCCGGTTTGCCGATTATAACTTTGGCATGCTGTACTATAATGAGAAGATCTGGCTGGGGGCCTCTGCCCACCATTTAAGCCAACCCAACCAATCTTTCCTGGAAGATGGGATCAGTGCTTTGCCTGTTAAATTTTCACTTCATGGAGGGATTAAATTTGACCTTGCTCCCGGAGAGATCAATAATTATTTTAATAACAGCCATCAGGAGAGGGCCATTTCTCTGGCCTTCAACTACAAACAACAAAGTCCCTTCCATCAGGTGGACATAGGGGCGCAGTTGCTGTTGGAGCCATTGGTGTTGGGTTTATGGTATAGGGGAGTGCCAGTGCAATACACTTTGCCCAATTATGAAGCCGTAATAGCCTTAATGGGGCTTTCCCTGGAGAACGGTATGGATATTGGCTACAGTTATGATTTCACCGTTTCCAATCTTGGAATAGGAAGTAGTGCAGGGGCCCATGAGATCTCCATCCGCTATTCCTTTCTTTACGGGGATCCCAGAAACAGGAACCAAAGAAGAACTGTTTTATCCTGCTTTAAATATTGACAGGGGTTTTGAGGTTTAAATTGCAAAGGTCTTTTCCTTTCCAAAAAATTGAGGAAAAGACAATATCTTCTTCAGGACACAAGTAGATTTTCATCCCGTCATAGTGGATGGAGGAATTAAAGGACTTACTGAAAAATAAAAATACCTATGAGTATAAAAGTCAACATTTGGTCGGACATAAGATGTCCCTTTTGCTACATCGGAAAGCATAAATTTGAGGCAGCCTTAGAGAAATTTTCTCAAAAAGATAAGGTGGAAGTCATCTGGCGCAGCTTTGAGCTTGATCCCCATCTGAAAACCAGGACGGACCTCAACATGTACGATTATTTTGCTGATCTCAAAGGAATGAGCCGTGAACATGCGGAAAAGATGAACGATCAGGTAGTTCAAATTGCAAAGGAAGTTGGGCTGAATTTCAATATTGATAAAGCGGTTGTTGCCAATTCATTTAATGGCCACCGGCTTCTTCAGTTGGCAAAGTCAAAAGATTTAGGTGCAGAGGCAGAAGAGCAATTATTCAAAGCCCATTTTACCGAGGGCAAAAATATTGATGATAAGGAAATTCTCACTCAATTAGGTATTTCCATTGGCCTGAATGAAGAAGAAGTCAGCGAGGTGCTTTCTTCCAATGCTTATGCGGAAGAAGTTAGGGAGGATGAGTCCATGGCACAGAACATAGGCGTAAGGGGAGTTCCCTTTTTTGTGTTTAATGATAAATATGCTGTTTCCGGCGCACAATCAACGGAAACGTTTTTGGAAACTCTTGAGAAGTCATGGGAAGAATTCGAAGGGAATGGGGAGAATAAAGATTGAAACGGCGATATAATCACCAAACTCCTGCATCT
>JBBDSC010000213.1:0-17094 GCA_040905145.1 Anditalea sp. | reverse complement strand
TTTACTGGGATAAAAAGCTTTTTTCGCTAAATGAGATAAAATAATGCTGTCCTTACCACCTGAAAAAAGCAGGGCAGGTTTTTCGAATTGAGCCACCACTTCCCTAATGACAAATATCGCTTCTGCTTCCAGCTCTTTTAAATGTGTCAAATAATATTTTCCCATTCTAAAATTTAATTTTATTTTCTAAACGCTTTAGTATAGCTGCAATAGATTCAGCCGTCTTTTCTTCACCGCTTTTAATCCTCATAAAAGGATCTATCGGTAATTCATAGGGCGAATTGATTCCCGTAAAATTAGCAATCAAACCCTTTCTTGCTTTTTCATATAAGCCTTTTACATCCCTTTTTTCACAAACAGACAAGGGGCAATCCACAAACACTTCCAAAAAGTTTACTTCTCCCACCAAGTCTTTTATCAGCTCCCTTTCTTTAATAAATGGGGTTATAAACGCAGCAATGACCACCAATCCCGCATCCATCATCAATTTGCTCACTTCGGCAATCCTGCGGATATTTTCCATCCGGTCTTCATCCGTGAATTTCAGATCGTTGTTCAAGCCGCAACGGATATTATCCCCATCCAGTAGATAGGTTTTATAGCCTAACTGATGTAAAGCCACTTCCGTTCCATTGGCCAGGGTAGATTTTCCGGATCCCGAAAGGCCGGTAAACCAAAGTAAGACGGGTTTTTGGTTCATAATCTTCAACCTGTCTTTTTGCTTGATCTTAAAATCCGAAGGATATATGTTTTCCTGCATGGCAAATTTTGGGGCTAATGAAGAGGAAAAATGGAAGGCCCGGACATATTCCGGCCCTTTAGGGTTGAGTTTACATCCCTATCCCATAATGCTTGTAGCCTAATTCCTTAAGATAGATCGGATCATAAATATTCCTCCCATCAAAAATAAGCTTGTTCTTCAGTAATTTTGAAAGCACATCCCAGCTTGGGATCCTGAACTCAGACCACTCAGTAACCAAAAGCAAAGCATCAGCATCCACGGTAGCTTCGTAGGCATCTTCACAATAGGTGACTTTATCCCCTATATAATGGGCCTTGGCTTCCTTCATGGCTATGGGATCATAAGCTTTTACCTGGGCCCCTGCCGCCAACAATTGATCGATGATAACGATGGAAGGTGCTTCCCGCATGTCATCGGTATTGGGCTTAAAGCTCAGTCCCCACATGGCAAAGGTCTTTCCTTTGAGATCCCCTCCAAAATGATCCTTGACCTTTTTGAAAAGAACCTCCTTTTGGGCTTCGTTGACCTCTTCCACAGATTGCAGTACACGAAGATTATAACCATATTCCTTCGCCGTATTGATAATGGCCTTGACATCTTTGGGGAAGCAGGAGCCTCCATATCCAATGCCCGGATAAATAAATTTAGTGCCTATCCTTCCATCAGAACCAATCCCTTTGCGCACCATATTGGCGTTGGCCCCCACCAGCTCACATAAGTTGGCGATATCATTCATAAAACTGATCTTGGTGGCCAGCATGGCATTGGCCGCATATTTGGTCATTTCAGCGGAACAGATATCCATATAAATCATTCTGTCCCCACTTAACTGAAAGGGTTTATACAACCTTCTCATGATCTGCTCGGCCTCCTCATTTTCCACCCCAATAACTATCCTGTCCGGCCTCAAAAAATCCTCTACTGCCGTACCTTCTTTTAAAAACTCAGGATTTGAAGCCACGGCGAAAGTCAAATCGCTTCCTCTTTTATCCAAGGCTGCCTGTATCATGGATTCCACTTTTTTGCCGGTACTTACCGGCACCGTGCTTTTAGTGGCGACAACAATAAAATCATTCATGGCACGTCCAATCTCTTCGGCAACGGCCAATACATACTTGAGGTCTGCAGATCCATTTTCCCCCGGAGGCGTCCCAACTGCTATAAAAGCAACTTCCGAGCCTTGGATGGCCTCTGCTAAGTTGGTTGAAAAATGCAGCCGGCCACTTTGATAATTTCTAACCACCAGCTCTTCCAGACCCGGCTCATAGATAGGCATGACGCCGTTTTTCAAATTTTTAATTTTATTCTGGTCCACATCTACACAGACCACTTCTATGCCTACATCGGAGAAACAAGCTCCGGATACTAAACCGACATAGCCGGTTCCTACTACGGTAATTTTCATAGTGCTATTTAATTTAGAAAAAGTGTAAATTTATTGATAAGCTTCCGACGTTAAAATTGCCGGATATTTGTAATTATTTTATATGTAAATGCTTCTTTATACATGGAAATTGCCTCTTTAATGGAATACACTGCTCTTGTTTTTTATCCTGGATATATCTTTGACCTTATCCATACCGCCTATGCAATCTCTATTCCAACCTTTTTTCTGCGATCTTGGTGAAAAACAATGGCTGCCTTTTCATGCAAAAATTCAGTTACTTTTATTCCCACCGGCTTTCTCCAAACTCTTTTTCAGCGCTTTCGAGATGTACCTAAAATAGTAGACATTTTGCCCAGCTTCGCCCTGTCGGTCCCATTCCAAGAATGGCCTAAGGAGCAAATTAAGTTAAAATAAACCAAAGTAGTCCGGTCTATTTGTTGGTTTTTCTCTCGTAGAGGATCAATCCTTCGGAGACATCCTCTGTTTCTTTTATTTTAAAATTCACTTTTCTTTCGATCAGCCCTTCCACTTTTCTGCTTAATTGCCTGATATAGGATTTATTGATCTTGCGACCAATGATATTAACGGAGATAGTCCCGGAATCCACCCCATTAGCATAGTCTCCTGTCACCACCACCCTTTCCACTGCTCCCATTCTTTCCAGCACCTGATCCACCAAGGTGTCAAAGCCGACGTATTTTCTCACGATCACCTGCAAATTTCCAAACAAAGGATGTTGGGTGTTGGCGCTGTAGCTGATTTTATTTTTAATGGCTTCTTTTTGCAAATAGCCTGCTTCTGTGAGGTGGTTTAATTCTTTACGGATGGCATTGGTAGATTCTCCAAATTCCTCTGCCAAGCCCCGGAGATGGCTATGGTTGTTGGCATTTATAAAAAACTTCACCAAAAGTTTCAGTCTTGTTTTGGAAGTAATCAAAGAATCAAGCATAGTGGCATTCTTCCTAAATGAGCAACAAAAGTACTCGATGGATTTTTATATTCAAAATGATTCTTATTTAAATTGACGGGTGATTGGCAATTGGTGATTGACGAATTGCTTATTGCCGAACCGGAGTTCTGCCGAATTTGGAATATATTGAACAATACAATCCTTGTGAACAAGCAACTATAACAAAAGCATGATCTTTTGTGTTTTTAAAACCTTTGTTCATATTTTTAAATTTTTAACCAAATCTATGGAATGGAACTCCTACCTTTGTACTTTCGATGATTCATGAAAATCCACCAATGAAATTAAAGATTTTAATTGTTTGCCTGATGGCAGCCTTTGCTAGTTCCTGTGTATCCAATGAAAAAATTATTTATTTGCAAAACCTGGAAGGAAAGAATCCTATCCCGGAGGATTCCCTGATCACTTATGCCTTTGCTGAATACCGCCTGCAATACAACGATATTGTAGACGTCCAGATACAGACCTCGGACGCAGACATGAATGAGCTTTTCAATGTCAGGCCACGCGGCAATACCAACATGAGCCAAGGGGTTACTTCTTCAGGAGGGGATATTTATTACATGACAGGTTTTTCATTGGATAAAGAAGGATTTATCGAACTCCCCTTAGTAGGAAAGGTGAACCTCACAAACAAAACCCTGACGGAAGCAAAAAATGAAATTGCCAGGGAACTGGATAAATATTTTACCAACAACGATTATTTTATTCGGGTGAAATTGGGGGGGATCCGGTACAGTGCGTTGGGAGAAGTGAGAAGGCCCGGAAAATATGTGGTGCTACAGGACAGAATGACCATTTTTGAAGCCATTGCCAATGCGGGAGACCTGACGGTATTGGCCAAAAGGGATGAAGTTTTGCTGATGCGGCAATATCCGGAAGGGACCAAACTTCACCGGATCAATTTAAATGACCGAAACATCATCCACACTCCCTACTATTTTATCCAACCCAATGACCAGCTTTATGTCGAACCCATGCGGGTGAGGGAATTAGGGGCAGGGGAAAACATATCCCAGTCCCTGCAACTCATTGTTACCTCAATCACCGCAGCCGCTTTGGTGTTAAATTTAATTTTAAATTAGTAATGACAAGTACCCCTCAATCTACCAATCCTGGTTTGGAACAAGATGAAGAGCAAATAGACCTTAAGGAGGTTTTATTTAAATATCTAAAATATTGGCCTTATATAATAGGTTGTACTTTTTTGGGCATTTTTTGTGCCCTTTTGGCCAACCGGTATGCCACACCTATTTACAAAATAGAATCAACTGTTTTGGTGAACGATGAACCTTCCGGTGCTTTGGGCGCAGATCTTTTTGAAAATGCCGGTTTATCCGTACCAAAAAGTAATGTGGAAAATGAAATGGGCATTCTTAAAAGCTATACCCTGGCTCATGAGGCTTTAAGCGCATTGAATTTCAATATATTCTATTATAAAGATGGATTTGTAAAAAAAACGGAAATTTATGGCAATTCCTCTTTTTTGGTAGAGGCAGACTGGAATCATCCCCAATTGGTGGGGGGCATGTTCAGCATTAAGAAGATAAATGAACAAAAATTCAATCTAGAAATAGTAGAGAATGATTTTTTTGTGTTTTCCCCTAGTGATCCGCATTACAAGACCAGGGCCAGTTTATTGGAAAACATTGCCGGAGAATATGCTTTTGGTTCCTGGATTCAGGATGAACACTTTAAATTCAAAGTATCTGATTTATCTGCGGAACCCGGGGAAGAGATTTATTTTCATTTAACCGATACCCCCTCCCTGGCAAATGCCTACAGGAGCGACTTAGAGGTAAATCCCTTAAATAAAAATTCCACTATCTTGACCCTTAGCCTGGAATTGAACAACAGAAGAAAAGGGGAAGATTACCTGAATAAATTGATGGAGGTTTACTTGGAGCGGGAGCTGTTGGAAAAAAACAAATCGGCGGCCAATACAGTTTATTTTATCGACCAGCAACTGTCGGGTATCACCGATTCCCTATCTTATATAGAAGATCGGTTAGAAACCTATAGAAGCAATAACAATGTATTTAATCTGACCGAGGAGGGTACGGCCATTTTCCAAAGGCTTGAAGAATTGGAAAAAGAAAAGGCACAGATCAATTTGTCCTTAAGATATTACCGGACCTTGACGGAATACCTGAAAGAGGAACAGTTGGATGATTTGGTAGCCCCCTCTGTCATTGGGATACAGGATCCTTTGCTCAATGCCTTGGTAATCAGTATGGCAGAATTACAAAGCGAAAGGGTTAGGCTAACGGCAACATTTTCCGATCAGACGCCGGCAGTTCAGGAAGTGGTTTCCAAGATAAGAAACACCAAAAACACCTTGTTGGAAAATCTCCGTAGCGCAATCACCAATTCAGAAAACGCCCTTGTGGAAATCAACAATAGATTACAGGCAGCAGAAAGGGAAATCAATCGGTTACCGTCCACTGAAAGAAATTTGTTGAGCATTCAAAGACAATTTTCCATCAACGAAAACATTTATGTCTACCTTTTGGAGAAAAGGGCCGAGGCGGAAATCACCCGGGCTTCCAATTCCCCCACCAATGGCATTCTGGATGTGGGGCGCTCCGGCAGTATCCCGGTATCTCCAAAAAGAAGTTTGAATTATCTGATCGGATTGATCCTGGGCCTGGCCGTTCCCATTGGTTTTATTACCGTCCGGGATTTTTTCAACAGGAAGATCCGGGATCCAAAAGAAGTGGAGAAAGCACTGAAAGTCCCACTTATAGGCCTGGTGGGCGTAAGCAAGCTGGACACCAACCTGGTTATTTTTTCCAATCCAAAATCCATGATTACGGAATCTTTCCGAAACCTCCGTGCCAACATGAGTTTCCTGTCACCACGTCAGAGTAGATTGGTGGTAGCCATATCTTCTTCTATCTCCGGGGAAGGCAAGACCTTCTGCTCGATTAATATGGCCTCTATTTACGCTATCAGTGATAAAAAATGCGTGCTGGTAGGATTAGACTTAAGAAAGCCACGGATAGCTGATGACTTTAACATGATCAATGATAGAGGGGTCAGTACGTATTTAAGTACCGAACAGGACTGGAGGTCCATGATAAAAACGACGGCGGATGAAAATCTGGACGTGCTCCTTTCGGGGCCCCCACCGCCTAACCCGGCAGAACTTCTGTTACAGGACAAGTTTGTATCATTAATGGATGAATTAAGGGAGACCTATGATGTAGTGATCCTGGATTGTCCTCCCATAGGTTTAGTATCCGAAACTTTGGAAATATTCAAATATGCTGACTTGAATATGATGATTGTCCGTCAAGATTATTCCTATAAGCAGTCTATTGATTTTATCAATAATCTTCACCTTAAAGGGAGTGTCAAAAAGCTGTATGCCATCATGAACGGTGTGGAAGTGGATAATGGCTATGGAAGCTACGGTACTTACGGCAGCTATGGCTATGGAAGTTATGGCAGGGGAAGCCATGGATATCATGAAGATGAGGTGAAAGGCAATGGCTGGTGGAAAAGGATGCTTAAAAGACGATCATAGGGGCCCACTTTTTAGACTAAAGGACCGTAGGGACTGAGGGACAGTAGAGACTAAGGGACTAAGAGATGAGGCTCCGTCTCTTCGGTCTCCCCATCCCTACAGTCTCTTCGTCTCTATGGTCTCTTCGTCTCTATGGTCCCTTCGGTCTCCCCCTCCCTACAGTCTCTCCAGTCTCTACAATCCCCTTTTTCAATTCATGTTGATCTTATTGTGGTCAAAGACTTTTTGGGCAATTTTCGGCCTTCTATGGGACCTTCTAGAAGCTTCCACTTCAAATCGGGCGGGAGCTCTTTTGCTGCTGATTTTTATTTTCTTCAGCGTTCTTTCGTCCAGCCAAATCCCTAAAACTACTGCCAAGACAATTACCATAGGGATCATCACATGATCATTGAATGCCGATCCAAAAAACACCATTCCTAGAAAAGCCATTTTAACCACTCCTAAAAGAATAGCCACTTCATTATGTTGGAGACCCATTCTTAGCAAAAAGTGGTGGATATGGCTTTTGTCCGGCTTAAGTGGTGACTTCCCTTTCAAGGATCTTTTGGTAAAGATGCGAATCGTATCATATATCGGGACAATCATTAGGGCTATCCCCGCAGCCAGTGGGGCATTGATCTTCCATCCTTCAGAAGCCAGCATCGTTCCGTTTGTGTCCACAAATAACATCATCAAAGTAGTCAGTGCAAAGCCCAAACTCAAAGATCCTGTATCCCCCATAAATATTTTTGCCGGATGCCAGTTGAAAACCAGGAACGAAAGCACTCCTCCTACCAAGGTAAATGAGAGCAAGCTATAGGCCATCATATCCGCATAGTAAAACCACCAACCCAAGAATGATAAGGCGATCACACTCAAAGTGCCAGCGAGTCCATCCAATCCATCTATTAAATTAAAGGAATTAGTAAGCACTATTATTACTAAAAAGGAGAGCGGGACACTTATAAGGTAAGGAAGGTCATATATGCCCAGAAAACCATAAAGACTGGTAAACCTAATATCGGCCATGATGATCACAAAAAAAGCGGGTATACACTGCCCGATCAATTTTTGAACAGCTGACAATTCAATTAAATCATCCCTCAAGCCCACTGAAAACATAATCCCCAAGGCTACAAGAAAATACCTGGTCTCTATGAGCTGTTCAAAAGAAAACCAGCTAAGCACTCCTCCAAAAGTGGCCATGATGATCGCAATGCCCCCCATGGACGGCACAAAGCCTACATGGATCTTTCTGCCACCCGGTGCATCTATAATGTTTCCTTTTTTTAATAAAAAAATTAAAACTGGAGTAATCAGAAAACCGAAGAAAAATGAGGTGACCGTTGACAGAAAAATTTCCATAAGTTTTTATTTACGCAAAAATAGGGATAATATTTATTGTTTCCCAAATTCCAATTTTAAAATATCACAACTCTAGGGCTTATCCTTCTGAAAATAATTTGAGAAATCCAGAAACCGGACAATAGATTAGAGAAAGATTGGAAAATGGTCACCTGTAAATAGCCTGGCTTGAAAAACCATGGGATGTTGAGCAGAGCCTATTTTGTTAAAATATTAATGTAATTGTCCCTAGTCACTTCCCCATTCACCCCATACTTGGCCCGGATATCTGACAAATTCCTTTGCCCTTTTCTATTATCAGGTCTTGGATTGTTTGTTATAAACCTTCTTATATTATTTTTTTCAATGAATTGACCATGAAAATTGAAACTGTTCCTATCACTGTTACTATTATACGATTCCACCCAATCATAGGCTTGCCTTATACTCCCGCTATTTTCCGTTGAGTACTCCCAAAGATCTATGTCCACATGTCTGCCAACCTTTATGAGGTCATGGAAGGCTCCTAAATTATAACTAACATAATTCCAAGGCTGTGCCCGTTTCAATTCTCTTGGCATACTGCCGTCTTTGGCAATCTGTTCTTTAATATTTTTATATGCCCTTGATTCAATTATTTCTTTTGCCAAATCTCTATTATTAATAAACAAAGAAAATGTAGTTGCCTGAATCGTATAAAAAGTTGCTATATTATTCTGTCTTCTCGCTTCAACTTTCCCTTTTCTACTATTCCTCATCCAATCCAAGAAAGATTTAAACCAACTTTCCATCTCCCTTTGGTCCTTGGTGGTCCAGGAATCCGACATTTTTATCAGCTGAATACCATCTATAACCTTCAATAAAGCATTGGCCCCTATTATATTTCCCCCTGATGCTTTTTTACCCATTACCAGTTGTGAAAAATCAAAATTCGGATTCATTTTTGTTGAATTATCCATAAAAAACACTTCTAACAAATATTGGGCACGCTTGGCATATTTTTCATCTTCCGAAAAGAAATAGGCCAAGCCCAAGATTTGAACATCATTGCTTACACCATTAAGCATCTTTGCATCCCTAAACGTCGTCACAAAGGGATTCCTTTTTCCATCCTTTTGGATAAAGGGCAATCCATCCTCCTTTGTAGGATCAGGCCACATATAAGGAGCCAAACTAACATAATCATGAATGGTGGCACCCTCAGGGATTTTTTCCTTATAGGTGACCGAATAAGGTTCCCCCTCTAAAATTTCATCCGCTTTCTGAAGCAAAATTTCCTGGGCTTTTACTAAAAAATCGTCATTCTCATTTATGAGCGCTTTATTCTTGATCAAACTATCATAGCTTATTAGAAAGGTTCCGTATGATTCGTCTAAATGATGCGGACATGTTTTTACCAAAGAAATAAGTGCCCAAACCAACAGGACTGAAATTTTTGTCATTACCAAAGATTTAATTCGTGATCAATATCCTAGCTTATAAGAAAGGGTTGACTGCTACTTACCCAAGGTCCATACCGGTTTTTTCACTAAGGGAAAGCAGAAGATTCTCATCTCAGTCCCTTCATATATATTTTTTCCCTGACAAAATTTGGCAACATCCTTACCACTCCCCGAACAAAAATATTCCTGATGAATTCTACTGGACCAATAAAGCTCATCTTCAAAAAGTCCCGTTGCACCTCCCATTCTATCATAAAATATTTCCAGCCTCCCCTTCTTTTAAACAAATCTGATGATATTCTCATATAGAGCAATGATTCCTGAATATTGGAAATTTTATACCCCTCGTTCAACAACCTGACCCATAAATGGTAATCTTGCTGGTTTTTAAATTTATCATAATTCCCTACCTGGAGAATATGCGCTTTTCTGTACATGACTGTCGGGTGATTGAGGGGACATCTTTTCCTTGCAAAAGAAAAAAGCTCTTTATGGGAGGCCGGCAGTTCTCTATAGGATCTGATATTGGAAATAGAGCCTTCAAATTCCGCTATCCAGGATCCGACTACCGATATATCCGGATGTTCCATAAGGAACTTCATCTGCTTTTCGAACCTTTCCGGATGACAAATGTCATCTGCGTCCATTCTGGCCACAATCTCTCCCTTACATTTTTTTATCCCCAAGGTTAAAGACCTGCCCAGACCCAAATTCGTTTTGTTAATGAAATGCCTTATCGGCAATTGATTTTTCCACTTGGATACCACTTCATGGAGTTCGTCGGTCACGGGCCCATCTTGTACCAAAACCACTTCTGATGCCCTGTGGGTTTGGCCCAGGATGCTCTGAAATGCCTCATCCAAAAAAACGGGGTCATCTTTTTCATAAAATGAGATAAGGCAGGAAAGGTTTTTCAAGATCAAGACTTAATGTAAGTGGGTGACTTTTTCCCCTAAATAATAATCAAAGGATCTGGGCTTAAAATCTTCAAATCCATTTCCTGGGAAATTGGTCAATTCCCCAAAGTATACTTCATCGCCGATTAAATATAAATCCACTCTAATAAAAGAGAATTCAGGAGAAAGATCTTCCGCAATTTTGACTGCTTTTTCAAATGCCTTTGGCTTTTCAATCTCAGGACCATTTTGTAGGTAAAGTCTTTCCTTTAATTTATTAAAACTTCTGTCATATAAATTTCGGGTGTGCTTTTCAAACCTGTCAAAATCAACCTGAACCAGCTCCATTCTCCCATTAAAGCAAAAAAATTTAAAATCCGGGGGGATACCCTCCCCCCATGGGAGCTTTTCCTCTACCAGATAATACCGGTCCAACATTTGGTATATCCTTTCCCTGCCTTTGTGTGAATAATCAAAATCCATCCACCCTTTAATGGACTGGAAAAGCTTTTCGTAATCTGTCTCTGACTTGTTCACTATCTTCACCATCCTGGATCCATGGTTGCCTTTGATCACAAATTCCTGGGGCAAACGCTTATAAACCTCTTCTGTGAATTCCTTTCCTGTCCAAAAAACCTTTATTAATTTTAGTTCCGGGGACCTGTTTTGCACATACTCCCTCACTTTCAATCGATCAGCAATCTGATGTCGTAAATCATTTTTGTGATTCAGTTTGATGTAAGTTATTTTTTCATTGAATGTCTGGGGATTCTTTAACTTCAGCAAACTTTTCTGCCGCAGAAAATATATAATTCTGGTAAACCAAACATCCGAAACCGGTGCCAACAACTTTATCAACAAGTTTTTTAAAATTCTTTGGTATTTCATCTATTGCGTGTCCAATATTCTTGATGTACTCCAAGGCAAGAGCATGAATATTTATTTTATACTTTTTTTATAAGAATTGTTCTAATCCACTCCTGGTTCTGTTGAAGGAAACCACTCAAAATTTCCTTAAATCCTTTAAAAGCAAAATAGCCAGGGAAGGTAAATTAGGAAAGGCCCAAAAAGATTTCATGGCAAAATTAAAAGATTTTTTAAAATCCTTGTTCCGGAGGGATTTTGCTATGTAAAAGTATAATCTTGATTTTCTCTTTCTGAGAGAAACACCCTCCTTCATGTAAAGAGGTGAATATTTTTCCAAAAATAACCTGCTGGCAATTTCCTGGTTATTTCCTGAATTACTTATTTGAGCTTTTTTTGGATTTTTATTGAGCGTATACCTTACGTTAAATTTACCGTCCCCTTCTACGGGTACCTGCTGGCAAACCCTAACCCATAAGTCATAGTCTTGCATGGCAGGAAATTCTTCGTCAAAACCTCCGGCCTTAAAAAACACCTCCCTTTTTATGGCCACAGAAGAAGTAGTGCCTATAATATTTCTCTCTAGTATTTCAGGATAAAGAAATCCCGATTTATTTGCAGGAACTCTATAGATTTCTTTGGACCGATCCGTATCATACACCATGATTTTTCCAGAATAAACTAAACCAATGTTGATATCATTTTGGAAGATTTCAATTTGGTCCTTAATTTTATTCCTTTCCCAGGTATCATCATCATCTAAAAACATCAGAACATCTCCCTTTGCCAATTTGGCTCCTTTATTTCTCGAATAATTGGCACCAGAAGAAACCTTGTTTGTATATACAGCAACAAGGGGTGTTTTTTTTAGATCATTAATCACTTCATTTTCAAAACCATCATTCACTATTATAATTTCTAAAGGCAATGAGTTTTGATCCAATACGCTATTTACCGCTCCAACCAAAGACTCGGGTCTATTGAAGGTCGTAATTATAACAGAGGTTTTCATTTAATTAAATATTGATCTGTAGGGGATTACACTGTATACATCAGATTGTAAATTTCTAATTAAAAACAAAGATAAAGTTCCAAAAAAGAACAAATATAAGGTCGCTCTAATATTGGGTTCTTTTACCAAAGAAATTGTGTAGGGTATAAAAAGAATTTCAAAAATAGAAAAATATAATGTTATACGATTAATATCAGGGATTCCTCCAAAGACATTCGAAAATAATTGTCCAATAATAAAAAAATTTGTGAGCAACAATCCTTTTTGACTGAAGGTCAATTCTTTATAAAAATAAATTACAAGTACACATAAAAAATTAAAAAATATTATTCGCAAACCAAGGCCGGTATTTTGCGTCTCAATCTCAAGGGCACCTGATATTATATTCCCAAATCTGTCGCCGTAGATCTGGGTAATCATTGGCTCTATAACAGTGAGTATCAAGTTGGGAATAAAAATAAAAACTATAGAAACCAAAAATAAAGGAATAAAAAATAATCTCCCATATCTTAAGTTTGCAAAAAAATATACGGGTATGAATAAAAGAGCGGTAATATGAAAAGAGGATGCCAATAAAACCATGGCTAAAAATTTCCAAAAACTTTTTTCAACAATATATTTATACGAGAAAAAACACATCGACAATGCTATAGCTTGCCTAATCCCACTCGTATAAAAAAAAATTAAACCTGACGAAAAAAAAACAAGATAGGATATTTCTGGAAAATCAGAATTATCCTTAATTGCTTTATGCAGAAATAATAAACATAAAAAAAAGGAAACAAATATTAACACATAAGGACCTCCTCCTAATGCTTTAATAATTACATTTAGATAATAAAATCCTGGTTCTAAATTTTCTTTGGACCAATTATTCCCTAATCTGTCAAAGATCCCTATATAAGAGTGATAATCAATGCCAAATCCATATCTAAACCCAAAAATTATTAAAAGAATAAAAAATGCCAAGAAAAGTAAATCTACATAATTAGAAGCAGAGCTATTCTTAAATTCAATTCTTGAACTAAATACAATAACAGAGAAAAAAGCAATTACATAAAATATCATTTCTTCAACTTCTTCCGTATAATCACCTCTAAATTACCGAAAAGCGATACACTTAGCATGGAATATCTTAAAAAATAGAGCTGAATAAACTCCCGAACGCCAACTTTTCTAGATAGCCTGTCTTTAGAGAGCTTATAAATTCTAAAGGGATTGGGTGGAATTAACTTAAAAAAACTTTTAATAAATTGAAGCGTAAACCTATTCTTTAATTCCCAAATAAAAGGTTGGCCCTTTGATATTCTCCATGTTTTCTTCAAAATGAATTTTCCTCCCCTTGCAGGATAATAAACTATAGCCGTTGGGCAAAAAGTTAATTTGTACCCTTTCCTTACCACCTTATTCGAAAATAAATAATCGCCTGATGTCCGTTGTCCCTCAGGATATATGCCCAGATCTTGAAAAAGACTTGATCTTATGAAAAAATTCCCCCCTAATACAAACCCATTCCGGGCGGAGGATTGGGCATTTACATGAAATATTGAATCATATAATTCCGTGATTCCAGGTTTTAAAGTAAATGTAAACTGAATATTTCCAGAAGTAATATCTGCACCATCTAAAATTTCCTTCACCCCCTCTTTTAACCAATTTTCACTAGGCTTACAAGTAGAATCCAGGAAGGCTAATATGGAGCCTCTGGCATTCTCAATTCCCCTATTTCTAGCAGAATAGGGACTATTTAAAAATTGATTTTCATGCAATAATTTTACAAATGGATATTCATCAATAAAATCAAGACTTTCACTACTTTGATTATCTACTACAAGCACTTCAAACGAGTCTTTATCAAAATTCTGATAAGAAATGGCCTCAAGGACCTCTTGAAGTCGCTGTCCATTGTTATAATGTGGAATAATTATTGAAACCAACATTAAATATTTTCAAAATATCCTTGTAGATGTATCTTGTAAAATACTAAAGCATAGGCAACAGCAATTCCCAGAAATACAAATGCAATAACTAAAACCAACGAACCCGGTCTTTTAATAGGTTTATTAGCTAATACCGCTGGTTCAATTACTGTAAAAACCGGAATAACTTCCTCGTAAGAAATTTTTGCCTCTTCCTTTTTAACAGCCAAAGTGTTTAATACATTAGAGGCAATATTGAATTCTATATTGAGCCTTTCTTCTTGAGTTCTTGCCAATGCTGTTGAAACATTTCTGTTCTTATCTCTAAATGAAGCTAATTTAAGTTGTGATTCGTTAAATCTTTCTAAGGATTGGTCAAATTGCTCAGAAATAAAATCATATTTTCTTTTTTCTTTTTCAATTTGCATCTCTTTTAAAAAATCTTTTAAATTCTCAAAAATAGAATAAGTGAGATCTGCGGAAATTTTTCTGTCTTCATGAAAAACTGTTAAAGCAATTAATTCAGTATTTTTATCCACTGATAACTCAACATTATCTTTAATATATTTTAAAACTAACATTTCCTCTTCAGATAATTCACTAACTTCTATTGCTGAATTATTTGTACTTATCGTATCCCTCTCGGCTTCTTCTATTTCTTTTTTTGAAAAAGATGAAATGCTTTTCCCTATTGTACCAGGAATGTTTAGGATTGAGCTAAACAAAGACTGTCTCTCATGGGTTAAAATGAACTCGGAAAGGCTAATATCACCAAACTTTTCGCTTCTAAAGGTAACCTTGGTAACTTTCCTTATAAATAGAGGACTTTGAATTATATTCACATATAAATCTGGATCTATATTATCATTGGAACTACCAATATTCAGACTTGACAATCCTGGAATTCCTCCAAAATTAGGAAGACCCGAACTACTTTTTTCAGAAATAAACCCTATATGACTTTTATACTCTGATGGGGTAAAAACTGAAAACAATACACCTAAAGCAAGCCCTATTGCTCCACCAGTTAATACAAACTTTAAATTACGTTGTAATATATTTAATAGGTAAAATATGCTTGCTTTCTCGCTCATTCGCATTAGATCTCGATGATTACTACTTTTATAACGGTACTTCTATCTTAAATTCTCTTTAACAATAGTTAGCCACTTTTTGTCTTAATTAGAATTAAGGAACGTAAAATATAGGAAAAATGGATTTCCCATTGCTTCCCAAGCTAATGCTATTAGCTTTTATTATCTAATACACATTGTTCAAAATCTGTGTAACCACCAAAGCCATAGTAGCCAGCCCTGAACCAATCGTTACCCAAGCCTGGGGGGACATAGGTTGCCGTTCCGGCTTTTCAGGTACAATAATTTCCGCCCCAGGCTCTATATGCGGATAATTATTGAAGAACAGAAACTTTTTGGTCCTCTGCACATCACCATTGGCATAGATAACATACGATCTGCTTTTTCTGGCCTCTTCGGAAAATCCACCCGCCCTGGAAATATAGTTTTTAAAGCTCCGCTTGATATCATACCTGGCTGTCGTTGGGAACAATACTTCGCCCCTCATCCTGACAGTTTGTAATTCCTTTGGAATGCTGATCACATCACCCTCCTGTAGGATCAAATCGTACTTGGAGCCGGGATTTTCCAGAATTCTTTTCAATTCTATACCCACCATTTCAGTCTCCCTGAGTTCCAATCTTGTCGAAGCTGTATCTGCCCCATCCAACAAGGCATAGCGATCATCCGGCATGTTTTCTTCTTCCCTGTCCCTGCGGATCATTTCCCTACGCTTCTTTTCTTCCTCTCTTAATATTTCAATCCTTTTTTCGACCCTTTCAATGAGTGCCAATTCCGCCTCCGTGTTTTCAACTTTTTTTCCCTCTTCTTCCTGATCCACCTGCGATAAAAGGGATTGTAATTGTTTTAGTTTTCTTTCTTCTTCTTCCAACTCCTTATAAAATTCAGTGCGCCTGGTCAGCTTAGCCCCTTCTGCATAGGCAAATTGATTCAGGCCTCCAGATCTTTCCAGTAGGTCTGATATCCTTTCATCATTGTCCTCTAAGGCAAATTCCCCAGGATAAAACACCTCTCCTTCCACCTTCACCAATCTTTCCCTTTGAAAGCCTGGACTCTTTCTCACAAAGACATGATCAAAGGGTTGTAAGATAATCTGTTCATCCCCGGGTGTCAATTCCAGTTCAGGATCAATCGCCAAGGTGATGATTTCAGCAATCTTTCCACTTGGATCATCTTTTATCCGGCGGGCAATTTCTATAAAGGAATTGGTGGCCGATTCTTTAAACCCCCTAGCCTTAACCACCAGGTCCCCCACCGTCATATTGTTCTTGTAGGGAAAAATACCGGTCTGGTTGACTTCTCCCGAAATCTGAAGGTAGTATTCTTCTTTGATATCATGGATGCTGGCCACATTCAACACATCTTCCCTTCGCAGGGCCACGTCAGGGACCGAACCATCCAGGATGTCCCCAAGGTCGAGGGTCAACACTTCCTGTGTGAAATTTTCATTGGTCCTGTATAAAGTGGCCCTGTTTAAAAAAGCATCGCCCCTTAACCCGCCGGCCTTTTCTAACAGTGATTTTACCGTCACCCCTTCGGACAAGGCAAAATCTCCGGGCCTTAATACGGCTCCGGATACCTGCACACGGTTTTCATAGCGTTGAAGGATTTTCCCTACAGTATAAAGATCCCCATCCTGAGGGTTGAAATTATCGTAATCCTCCTCTTCTACGTCTTCAACTCTCCTCTGCTCTCCTGTCGCCCTTTTTACAGTAAGCCGCTGGGTGAAGGCACTATCTGAAAAGCCTCCGGCAAAAGCAAGAAGATCTTCTATAGTTTCCCCAGGTTTGACTTCAAACAAACCGGGCCTTCTTACCGGCCCTTCTATTTCCACCCTTGTTCTCAGCGGCTGGACGATGATCACATCATTGTCCTGCAAACGAATATTACCGGCATCACTGCCTTTCATTAAAAAA
>JBBDSC010000212.1:0-2820 GCA_040905145.1 Anditalea sp. | reverse complement strand
AAATGGAACAAGTGGAAAGCAAATACAAAGTGGCCAAATCAAATTATGAAACTTTGAAATCAGGCTATTCCTTAAATGGTAAACAGATTACAGCTCCTTTTGAAGGCTATATTAAATCAATCGATGTGGGGAACGGTGATTTTGTAAATCAAGGCACTCCATTACTGACCATGGTAACGCGTCCTCCGGGTTTATTGGAAGCACAAGTCAGTGCATCTCATGCTTCCTCCCTGCAGTCGATTCAAAACGTTTTTTATCAGAAAGAAAATGATCTATGGTCGAGTATTAAAGCCTCTGGGGGCTCAGTTCTTTCAATTGGAAAAGAAGTAGAGCGTACAAAGCCGATGCTTCCGATTTATGTTGAGGTTACAGAGGAAATTGCTATGCCCGAAGGCAGTTTTACGGAAGTGGAGATTGCCTATGGTCTACCAAAACAAGTCGTTTTGATCCCCGAGACAGCCCTTTTAGAAGATTATGGTAGCTACTCAGTAATTGTACAGCTTTCCGGAGAAACTTTTGAAAGGCGACCGGTAAAGATTGGGAGAAGAAATGGTGAGTATGTAGAAGTGAAGGAGGGACTTGAAGCGGGAGAAGTGGTCGTGACAAAGGGTGCTTACCAAGTAAAAATGGCCTCCATGTCAGGAACAACACCGGCTCATGGTCATGAACATTAAAATGGAAATGATATGCTAAATAAAATATTATCAATTTCACTTCAAAACAGGCTTCTGGTCTTATTAGGTGCAGTCGTGTTGAGTGTGGCAGGCCTTTACATGACGCGAACAATGAACGTGGATGTCTTTCCGGACCTTACGGCACCCACCGTAACCATCTTAACAGAAGCGCATGGATTGGAGTCAGAAGAAGTGGAGAAACTGGTGACCTATCAGTTGGAAACAGCCCTGAATGGCTCTCCAAAGGTGAGAAGGATCCGTTCTTCGTCAGCAGCAGGGATTTCCATCGTTTGGGTAGAGTTTGATTGGGGAACGGATATTTACCGTGCCCGGCAAATTGTAAGTGAACGCATACCTATGGTAAGGGAGAACCTTCCGAGCGGTATCGGGGCACCCACAATGGCTCCTATTTCATCCATAATGGGTGAGATTATGCTTTTAGGAGTTACATCAGATAGTCTGTCTCCCATGGAATTGCGAACACTTTCTGACTGGACAATCAGACCTCGGCTGAAGGCTATAGGAGGAATTTCCAACGTAATTGTTATTGGTGGGGATTATAAACAATACCAGGTGTTTGCCCATCCGGAAAAGCTCAAACACTATAATGTAAGTCTTAGTGAGTTGGTGGAAAAAGTGAAAGATGCCAACGTAAATGCCCCTGGAGGATTTTTCAATGAACACGGAAACCAATACATAATCAAGGGCAGCGGCAGGGCTTATGCAGTGGAAGAATTGCAGGAAGCTATTGTAAAGCAAGTTAACGGCCAAAGCATTAAAATTAAAGATGTGGCCACTGTACAAATTGGTGCGGCCGATAAGATCGGGGATGGCTCCCTGAATGCATCACCTGCAGTCATCCTGACGATTTCCAAGCAACCGGATGTGAACACATTGGATTTGACCGGACGATTAGATGAAGCCATTGCTGAATTAGGAAAAACCTTACCGGAAGGGGTTGAGATTAAAAGCCATATTTTCAGGCAATCCGATTTTATAGAAGCCTCCATCAGCAACCTCAATCAAACCCTGCTGGAAGGTGCGTTTTTTGTGGTCATTGTCTTGTTTATTTTCTTGATGAATTGGCGTACCACGCTGATTTCTTTGCTGGCTATTCCAATATCCCTGCTGGTATCTATCATAGTGCTAAAATTATTAGGCTACACCATCAATACCATGAGTCTGGGAGGAATGGCCATTGCCATTGGTGCTTTGGTGGATGATGCGATTATAGACGTAGAAAACGTTTATAAACGCCTGCGTGAAAATATAAAGAAGCCAAAAAGTGAACGACTCCCTGTGTTAACAGTGGTAAAAGATGCTTCTATAGAAATCAGGAGTTCTATCATTATCGCTACGCTGATCATCATAGTATCCTTTGTGCCTTTATTTTTCCTAAGTGGTATGGAAGGTCGTCTGTTGCAACCGTTGGGGATTGCTTTTGTAACCTCCGTGCTTACCTCTTTAGTGGTAGCTGTTACGGTGACACCGGTACTCTGCTCTTATTTATTGAAAAGCGAAAAGGTGCTGAGCAAAAGTGCCGAAGGCACAAAGGTCGAAAGATGGCTTCGAAAGCAGTATTCAGGTGTATTGGGCCGTGCCATGAAGTTTCCAAAAGCCATTATTGCGGTTACGGTCATTGCTTTTTTGCTAAGCATTGGTCTGTTTACCCAATTGGGTAGGAGCTTTTTACCCGAATTTAATGAAGGCTCGCTCGTGATCAGTGCTGTTGGCCCTCCGGGCATGTCGCTGGAAGAAAGCAACAAAGTGGGCAAGTTGATTGAACAGCAAATGCTAGAAATGCCGGAAGTAGAGGTTGTGACGCGCAGGACGGGAAGATCTGAATTGGATGAACATGCCCAGGGCGTAAATGCGGCCGAGATTGATGTGCCTTTTACCCTTGAGGATAAAAGCAAAGAGGCGTTTTTTGAGGAAGTAAGAAAAAAACTCAGTATTGTTCCGGGTGTAAATATTACCCTGGGTCAACCCATAGCTCACCGGATCGATCACATGCTTTCAGGGACACGGGCCAATATTGCTATCAAGATATTTGGTCCTGATCTGCAACGTCTGTATGAAGTGGGTAAAAGTATTGAGGAGGGAATTAAACCTATTGAGGGCCTTGCCGATGTTGCTGTTGCGCAGC
>JBBDSC010000211.1:0-2830 GCA_040905145.1 Anditalea sp. | reverse complement strand
CAACATGCCCTACCATATCACCATCTCTGGAGCGGGAATAGTCGGATTATCTACTCCCTGATAGCTCATACAGCAAAGGCTCGTTATATTCACTTTACCAAGGACAAGTACATGATTTTAAAATTGGGTATCCCATCATAAAGCCCTTACTTATTGTAAGGTTGGGAATATTTAAGCGTCTATTCGATAAATTGGTTTATTCCAGTAGAGTATGTATATAAATTCTAAAATAGCCCTTCTGTTTTTATTGTTGAATTTGACAATAGTGAATGGAATAAATGCACAATGTTGCTCCGGTGGAGTACCTATGTCGGGTTCTTTAGGAATAGCTTCTACCGAAAGAAATACCTGGAGTTTTTTGCTTACACATGATTACAATGTAATGCAGGATTTATTTGAATCCGATCGTTCCTTGAATGATAATTTGCGCAAAAGGACGACCCATTCTTTACTTCTGGAAGTGAATTATGGCATCTATAAAAATCTTGCTCTGACAGGCGTATTTTCATTTGTGAGACAGGGAAGGGAAATACAAACCGTTTTTGATGAAAGCACCTTTACCGCCACCACCGGACTGGGCGATGCTATTTTGTTGGTCAAATACACGGCAATCAATCCCACTAAGTTTGAGAATTACAGATGGACAATAGGTGCAGGGCCTAAGTTTCCCATTGGAAGAACGAACTTTACCAGCAACCAAGGCTTGGCACTTCCTGCTGATATGCAGCCAGGAACAGGTGCTTGGGATTTAATGCTGTGGACCAGTTTTGAACGCTACCACTTATTTGTTAGAAATTTCAATATTGCCACCGCCTTGACCTACCGATACACGGGAATCAACAAAGATTATTTTGGCAGCCAAGAATATCAATTTGGCAATGAATTTAGCTTTACCCTTCAAAACACCTATCGCTTTTTTCTCGGCACTAAAATTTTTGATGCCATACTTTCCTTTAGGTACAGAAATCAGGCAATCGATCAGATAGATGGAAGGGAATTTCCCAATTCTGGAGGAAATTTTATTTATATCCTTCCGGGCTTAAGCTACAATTTCAACCCCAATTGGTCTATTAGTTTTTCCAGTCAATTACCTCTATATAGAAATGTTGGGGGCACTCAATTGGCTACTTCATATAAATTGATCAGCTCAGTATTTTGGAGAATTAAAAGAAAAGATAAAATAAACATTAATTAAAACTCAATATTATGATTTACCTAAAAAGATATTTCCTTTTGCTAGCGCTGATTCCCACTTTAATTATAGCGTGCAATAAAGACGACAATAATATCAATTCGAGTAATAGCGAAGATTGGCTAATTCCGAAAGATGAAGTTAGAGATGGCGGCCCTGGCAAGGATGGAATTCCCTCAATTGACAATCCTAAATTTACAGATGCTGCATCGGCTTCGTACTTAAATGATAATGATCTGGTTTTTGGATACGCTACTAATGGAAAAGCACGAGCCTATCCACATCCTATCTTAGACTGGCACGAAATTATCAATGATGATTTTGAAGGAAAATCCATTGCCGTGATCTATTGTCCGCTAACCGGCACAGGCATGGGCTGGGACAGAAGCATCAATGGTCAACCCACTACATTTGGAGTTTCAGGACTATTGTATAACAGTAATGTAATCCCCTACGATCGAGCAACTGACAGCTACTGGTCACAAATGCGCCTAGATTGCGTACATGGCGAACTGGCTGGAAACAATATAGAAATGTACCAACTGGTGGAAACCACATGGAAAACATGGAAGGAAATGTATCCCAATACAGATGTGGTTTCGCAAAACACTGGATTTAATAGAAATTACAGCAGATATCCCTATGGGGATTATAAAATAAACAACGACAAGCTCTTATTTCCGGTAGAAAATGAAGACAATAGATTGCCCGGGAAAGAAAGAGTGTTGGGTGTGATCATCGAAGGAAAAGCAAAAGTTTACAGTATTAATAGCTTTGGAAATGACATCGGTGCTCTTGAAGATAATTTTCAAGGCAAGCGCATAGTCTTAGCTGGAAGCAAAAGTGAAAATTTGATCGTTTCCTTTGAAAGGATCCTCGATGATGGAACAGAGCTGCAATTCCAAGCTGTTCAAAATTCCCTACCAATTATATTGCAAGACAATGAGGGCAACGAGTGGGATATTTTTGGCAAGGCTATCAATGGACCCAGAGCAGGTGAAAAGTTAAAAGCCACAAATGCTTTTATTGGGTTCTGGTTTTCCTGGCCAGCTTTTTATCCTGATGTAGAAATTTACAACTAGTAACTTTAGTAATTTCGCTCCATGCCAAAAATTATTATCTCTGGAGCGGGAATAGTCGGATTATCTACTGCCTATCAATTGCTGCAGCAAAAACCCGATTTGAAAATTACCATTATCGAGAAAGAAGCAGATGTTGCCCAACACCAGACAGGACGCAATAGTGGCGTAATCCATTCGGGCATTTACTACAAACCCGGAAGTCTGCGGGCAGAAAATTGCATTCGCGGCTATCGTTACCTGCTGGATTTTTGCGATAAATACGAAGTGGATTATGAAATCTGCGGAAAGATCATTGTGGCCACTGAAAAAAGTGAAGTAGCCATATTGGATGAAATCCTGAAAAAGGGCAAAGCCAATGGGCTGGAAGGCATTCGGAAAATCGATCGAGCAGAAATTCTGGAAAAAGAACCACACTGTGCGGGCATTGCCGGTATCTGGGTGCCTCAGGCCGGTATTGCAGATTACAAAGGCATGGCGCAAAAGCTAAAATCACTTTTGCAAGAAGCGGGTGTTGCATTTTATTTTGGAGAAAAAGTATTGTCCGTAGAAAAGCAAA
>JBBDSC010000210.1:0-2885 GCA_040905145.1 Anditalea sp. | reverse complement strand
TCAGTTCTAATTAAATAATAATTACCTGTAAATTTAATAATGCTAATCTAATAGCCTGTCGAACTGTAGGGAGATTAGAGTAAAAATCCAAAAAGCGAAAGCACATGTTTGACGAACTGAACAAATACAAGAACCACGGCCACTTCTTCTTTCAGAAAGGAGATGCGCTAAGCGCACAAAGTAAAGAGGTGCCGGATTTGCCGGGGGTGTATTATATCCTTAGGCTCGCCCATGGAAAAATAGATCTGGTGTACATCGGTAAATCAGGAACCGTGCTGCAAAATGGCCGTTTTAAGAGCCAATTGCTCAAAAAAAGACTGAATAACAAGCAGGAAGGCGTAAAACGTCAGGAATATTTTGAACATAAAATGGAGCAGGAAAATATTGATGGCCTGGATATTTACTGGTTTGTTACATTTGACGAGAAGCATCAAGACCTTCCCGGTTCGGTAGAAGGACAGATCATGCAGCGCTATTTTGAATTGTACGGCTGCCTGCCACCATGGAATAAAGAGTTTTAGCTATGGCAAAGGAATTCATCAAAGGAAAAAAATACACGCACGAAGAATACATACAGCTTTCCATTGAAGAAATGCGTAAAAGTAAGTCCGAACACACTCACAAAACGGATCCTAAAATAGGTGCGGTTTTAGTTGATCCTGAAGGTAAGTTGGTGGAAACGGCTCATCGTGGAGAATTTAGAAAAGGCGACCATGCCGAGTACACCATTTTCAGCAAAAAACTCAGAGCCACTGATGTTACCGGATATTTCCTTTACACTACGCTTGAGCCGTGCTTAGAACGCAATGAGCCAAAAATGGGCTGTAGTTTTCACACCATTGATGCCCGCATTGCAAAAGTCTTTATTGGCCATAAAGACCCTGACCCCAGTGTGGCAGGTGACGGTATAAAATTGCTGGAGGATGCCACCATTGATGTTGGGTATTACGACAAAAAGTATAACGAAATAATAGCCAAAGAAAACGCGAAGTTTTTTGAAGAAGCCAGGAAAAGAGCAAAAGAGGCGGATGGAAAAGAGATCACTCCTGAGTTAACGCCTTTTGAAAGTGAACTTGCCAACTTCACATTAAACGATTTCTCTGAAGAAGCACAAAGAGAAATGATCGATAAAATGGGGTTAAAGTTTAAAATGGGATCGGGTGCTTATAAAAATTATTTACTCAAACTCGATCTCATCAAGGCAAAACCAAAGTCCAAAACAGCCAAACCAACAGGCTTGGGCATTCTGTTGCTTGGTAAACAGCCAGAACTGAAATTTCCACAAGCAAGGGTAAAATTCACCATTCGTAGGGAGGACCAAGACCCGATAATTAAAGATTTTGATGGCCCTTTGGTGCTACTTCCATCTAAGATTGAAGAATACTTAGAATTGATTTTTCCAAAGGAGATTTCCAGAACGGGCTTTCAAAGAGATGAAAAGCATGATATACCCTACAGAGCACTCCTGGAAGTAATAATGAACGCTATTGTACACCGCGATTACACTATCGAAACTGCCCGAATTATGGTGGATGTGGATAAAACCAAAGTAGTTGTTTCAAGTCCGGGAATCCCACTGGATCCACTTGAAAAATTTAAAACATTTAGCGTAGCATCGAATAGTCGCAATCCAAAAATCGCTTTTATATTATTTGAAATGGGCTTAGTAGAAGAAAGGGGTTTTGGAATGGAACAACTGTCGAAACTTGAAAAGCAGGGATACCCTAAACCACAATTTGAGCTGGATGGACAAATTTTAAAAACGACCATCTATCGTGGTGGTACTGAAAAGAAGAAAGAAGGAAATCTTAAAGGCTTAAAGGAACTAACTGAACATCGAGTGCTAACATCAGGGAAATATGTAGAATTGACAGGGGTTTCAGAACGTACCGCCCGTAGGCATTTGAACGATTTGGTAAAAGCCGGTAAGGCGGTAAAAGAAGGTGATGGGCCCTCAACTGAATATAAAATTAAGGATGAATAATTTTCCGGCCATTTGGTTTTGGCCGGATTGGCCGGATAAGTCAGGCTATCTAAAAAGCGGACAAAAAGTTTTGGCCGGATTGGCCATAATTTGGCCAGTTTAAATTAAAGAACTGTATAAATGCACCGAATAACCGAAAATGCCATAGAAGATTTCGCCATCAAATTGTTGGAGCATTTGGGTTATTCTTACATCTACGCCCCCAGCATTGCCCCATTCCCCTCCTCTGGAGGGGTGGTCGAAGACCGGGGTGGGTCATCCTCCTCTGGAGGGGTGCCCGCAGGGCGGGGTGGGTCATTTCCCTCTGGTGAAGGAGCACCCGAAAACCGGGGTGGGCAAGACATGCGTCATTCCTATGAAGAAATCCTGCTCACCGGCCGTCTAGCAGAAGCCGTAAGGAGAATCAACCCCACCGTTCCAACGGAAGCACAGGAAGAAGCCATCAAAGAAATACAGCGTCTCAATTCGCCCGAATTACTTACAAATAATGAAAGTTTTCACCGCCTGTTGACAGAAGGCATCAAAGTCAGCTACCAAAAAGACGGACAGCAAAGAGGGGATTTGGTTTGGCTCATTGACTTTAACACACCCGAAAACAACGATTTTATTGTTGCCAATCAGTTTACCGTAGTGGAAGATGGCGTCAACAAACGCCCTGATGTGGTTTTGTTTGTCAATGGCATTCCTTTGGTGGTCATCGAATTGAAAAATGCAGCAGATGAAAACGCGACCATCAAATCGGCTTTCAGGCAAATAGAAACCTATAAAGCCACCATTCCGAGCCTGTTTACCTACAATGCCTTTACCATCATTTCAGATGGATTGGAAGCCAGGGCGGGCACGATTTCGGTAGTGTCCAGAATAGTGTGTCTCGAGCTACAAAAAGTTTTCAATAAATCAA
>JBBDSC010000209.1:0-17617 GCA_040905145.1 Anditalea sp. | reverse complement strand
CATTAGATTATATTAACTATCTTTGCATTTTAATAACTAATGAACACTGTAAAAAAAATAGCGAGCTTTATTTTATTATTGGTGTTACTTATCACCAGTACAGGGTTTAGCATGTACACTGTCTTCTGCCAAATGACCGGAGAAAGTTACAGTTCTGCTATTGAAAATCATTGCTGTTGCCAGGATACAGATAGTGCTGATAGGTGCTGTGATGAGGAGGCCGAATTTGTACAATTAGATGTTGAGACCAGTGTTTCAAAACTCCAGGTAAATCTTGATACTCATTTTTTTGTTGCCTGGGTACAGTATCAGGTTAATCAATTACTTCCGGTAAAGGATTTAAATACTTCCAAATATTTTACTTATATCCCTCCCTTGATTGAGCGCAATATAACCGTGTTCGTTCAATCCTTCCTTTTATAAGCATTCATTCGAATAGTTGTTCTAATGGCATGGGCATGGCCCGTGCGATAAAGCTGCTTTTAGCTGCTTTGTTAATACTTTTAACAATATCGAAATGAATTCATGTTCAATAAAATTATAAATTACTTCCTATACAACCGGCTGGTCACCGTTCTTTTGCTGGTGTTTTTGGTTGCCTGGGGATTGGTAACTGCACCTTTTAACTGGGATATAGGATTCCTTCCTCAGGATCCTGTACCGGTAGACGGTATTCCTGATATTGGTGAAAACCAGCAAATTGTTTTTACCGACTGGCCGGGTCGTTCCCCACAGGATATTGAAGACCAGATTACTTACCCAATGACCACTGCATTATTGGGGATTTCGGGGGTGAAATCTATCCGAAGCACTTCAATGTTCGGGTTTTCCATTGCCTACATCATTTTTGAAGAAGATGTGGAATTCTACTGGTCCCGCACCCGGGTACTGGAAAAGCTCAATTCTCTTCCTTCAGAACTGCTTCCGCAGGGGGTGCAACCTACTTTGGGGCCAGATGCCACCGGTTTAGGGCAGGTATACTGGTACACCCTTGAAGGCCGTGATCCCGAGGGAAATGTCACCGGCGGCTGGGACCTGCATGAACTGAGGTCCATTCAGGATTACTATGTAAAACTGGGTCTTAGTGGTACTTCGGGGGTTTCTGAAGTTGCTTCAGTAGGTGGGTTTATACAGGAATACCAAATAGACGTGAATCCCGATGCTTTAAGAGCTTATAATATCGGAATTGATCAGGTAATGATGGCGGTGCAGAATTCCAATAGGGATATAGGGGCAAAAACCCTCGAAATCAATCAGGTGGAATATCTGGTTCGCGGTCTTGGCTATATCGAATCTATTGAGGATATAGAAAATTCTGTGATTACGGCTGTAGATAACACTCCTGTTCTCATAAGGGATATCGGGGAAGTAAGTCTGGGACCTGCTGAACGTCGCGGGATTTTAGATAAAGGCGGTGCCGAGGTTGTTGGGGGCGTGGTGGTAGCCCGCTATGGCTCCAATCCGTTGCAGGTAATAGAAAATACCAAGGAAAAGATCAGGGAAATCTCTGCCGGGCTGCCACAAAAGACGCTGGCAGATGGAACGGTGAGCAAACTTACTATTGTACCGTTTTACGACCGGACACAGCTCATAAATGAGACCATTGGCACCCTGGAAAATGCATTGTCCCACGAGATATTAATAAGTATAATTGTTATAATTGTGCTGGTCCTTAATTTAAGGGCTTCCCTTATTATTTCCAGTTTATTGCCTATTGGGGTGCTGGTCACCTTTATTGCGATGCGCTATTTTGGGGTGGATGCCAATGTGGTGGCCCTCTCCGGAATTGCAATTTCTATTGGGGTGATGGTAGATGTAGGGATCGTTTTCGTAGAAAATACCATCAGGCATTTGGAAATGAAGAAGAATGCCGGAATAAAAGGAGGGAAATTACTGGCCGTTATTCAAAAAGCCACCCTGGAAGTTGCACCTGCGGTAACCACAGCTTTGGCGACTACTATCGTTAGTTTTCTCCCAATCTTCTTTATGGAAAATGCCGAAGGAAAATTATTCCGTCCCCTTGCTTTTACCAAAACCTTTGCGCTGGGAGCAGCATTTTTTGTCGGGATCATGATCCTGCCGATGTTTTCTTATTTTGCCTTTAATATTCGGCTTCAAAAAGCCAGGATGATAAGAATTTGGAATGTCATTTTAATAGTTGCCGGGCTGTTCCTGGCAATTTACTTCAGCTTTTGGGTGCCACTGGCCCTGGTGGTGATAGGGGTTTTAAGATTACTGGAAGACCGTAACCCGGAGTTCCTTGGGAAGTATTCCACGCAAATTACCTTGTTCATCATTCTGGGCGTAACCTTGTTTTTCCTTACCGAAGAGTGGGTGCCGCTGGGGCATCAGAATTCTTTGTTCTCCAATTACATTTTCGTGATCATCCTTTTGGCAATAACCCTGCTCGTATTAATGGGGATCGTGAAATATTATCGGCCAATTTTAAATTGGTGCCTGGAGAACAAAGGAGCATTTTTATTAGTGCCGTTGATCACCATTTTTTTCGGAATAATGATCTGGCTGGGATTTCCCAAGATTTTTGGGCCTGTGGCCAACGGGTTTGACAAAATAGGATGGAATATACGCACTACCTCAGAGTGGAGCGGGATGTCACATACTTTTCCGGGGGTTGGAAAGGAATTTATGCCGTCCTTAAATGAAGGCAGCTTTTTACTGATGCCCAGCTCCATGCCACACGCAGGAATAGAAGCTTCCAAAGAAACGCTGCAACGCCTGGACATTGCCATTACAGCTATTCCCGAAGTGGAAGTAGCGGTAGGGAAATTGGGCAGGATTGAAAGTGCCCTGGATCCGGCGCCTATTTCTATGTATGAAAACATAATCAATTATAAATCGGAGTACCTGCTTTCAGAAGATGGAGATCCAATAGCCTTTAAAGTAGATAAGGAAGATCGGTTCATTTTGAAATCGGGTGATAGTTTAACTAATGAGCAAGCAGTCAATCAAGGAGTTTCGAAAGAGGATCTGATTGAAGATGAAGATGGCGATTATTATCGAAACTGGCGCGAACATATCAAAAAGCCCGATGATATCTGGAATGAAATTATTAGCCGTTCCAACCTACCCGGAGTAACTTCGGCGCCTAAATTACAGCCAATTGAAACCCGGCTGGTGATGCTTCAATCAGGGATGCGGGCACCTATGGGAATTAAAGTTTATGGGCCCGATCTACAAACAATCCAGGATTTTGGAATTGAACTGGAAAAGCTTTTAAAACAGGTTCCTTCGGTTAAGTCCGAAGCAGTTTTTGCCGACAGGACCGTGGGGAAACCTTATTTGGAAATAGATATTGACCGGAATGCTATTGCGCGCTACGGCCTTAGCATCGAAGATGTACAGCAAACGCTGGAAACCGCAGTAGGGGGAATGGAAATTACCACCACGGTTGAAGGCCGGGAGCGTTACCCGGTAAGGGTTCGTTATCCCCGGGAACTTCGGGATGATCCTTCAAGTATTGAAAAGATCCTTGTGCCTACACCGGCCGGAGGGCAGATCCCATTAGGGCAACTGGCCGAATTGAAATATACCCGCGGCCCCCAGATGATAAAAAGTGAAGAAACCTTTTTGGTAGGTTATGTACTTTTTGATAAACGTGCCGATTATGCTGAAGTGAATGTAGTGAATGACGCTCAGGATTTTATCCAGGAAAAAATCGATTCCGGGGAATTGACCGTGCCTGCAGGAGTGAGCTATAGATTTTCAGGAAATTATGAAAATCAGATCAGGGCGGTGAAACGCCTTGCAATTGTAATCCCCATAAGTTTGATCATCATATTCCTGCTTCTGTACTTTCAGTTCAAGACCATTATTGCTTCTACGATCCATTTTTCGGGAGTATTTGTGGCCTTTTCGGGTGGGTTTATTATGATCTGGTTTTACGGGCAGCCGTGGTTTATGGATTTTTCAGTTTCCGGAATGAATATGCGGGACCTGTTTCAAATGGGCACCATCAATTTAAGTGTAGCGGTATGGGTAGGGTTTATTGCTCTCTTCGGAATTGCCACGGATGATGGGGTACTTATGGGAACTTACATTCATCAGGTATTTGAAAAACGGGATCCACAAACCGGCCCGGAAGTGCGCAGTGCCGTGATGGAAGCCGGATTAAAACGGGTGCGCCCGGCGATGATGACCACAGCAGTAACTATAATCGCATTGTTCCCGGTATTAACATCCACAGGAAAAGGAGCTGATATCATGGTACCTATGGCGATCCCTATTGTAGGTGGAATGATCATCCAGATTATGACAATTTTTGTGGTTCCGGTGCTGCAGGCGTATTGGAGAGAGACGGTGGTGAGAAGGAATACAGGCCCCACCCCAGCCCTCCCCGAGGGGGAGGGAGGAAAATAACTCCCGTCCTGCAAGTTTTTAAAAACCTTGTAGGTCTTAAGTAATAAAAAATAATACCTACAATACCGATAGCTACCGGGATTGCAGAAAATAACAGAACGATGAAAACAAACATAAAATGCCTGTTTATAGCTCTTATATTAAGGTTCTTGGGAAGTCAAGCTTCCGCCCAGCAGGATTTGGACACCTATCTGCAAATCGCCGCGGAAAACAACCCAAAGGTAAAGGCGGCTTATGCCGAATTTGAAGCCGCATTGCAAAAATCGCCACAGGTCTCGAATTTGCCCGATCCCACGTTAACGGCTAGTGCCTTTGGAGGTATGGAAACACTGATGGGCACTGAGGAAGCAAATTTCCAGCTGATGCAAATGTTTCCCTGGTTCGGGACATTGGGCAAAAAGGAAGATGCAGCCAATTTAACGGCCGAAGCTAAATTTCAGCAGTATTTGGACGCACGGAACGATGTGTTGTTCAGGGTAAAATCAATGTATGCGGAATTATACGAAGTCGGTAAAACCATTGAGCTTCAGGAAGAAAACCTGGAAATCCTCAATTCTTACCGGGAATTGACGCTAAGTGGTTTCCGAAGTGGAAATTCAGCAATGGTCAATGTGGTGAGGATTGATATTGAACGTGATGGGGCATCTACCGAAATTGAATTGCTCAAAGACCAATTAAGGCCTTTAAAGGCTGAATTTAATGCGATGCTCAACCGGGAGCCTGAAGAAATTGTTGAAATTCAGGATACCTTGATTTTTGCTGAAAATGAAGCTTTGGTGGATGAGGAAATCTTTTTTGATGACCACCCAACTGTGAGGCAATTTGAAAAACAACAGGAATCTTACCAAACCCAGGAAGAAGTGGCAAGAAAAGAAGGTTTGCCCATGCTCGGCTTGGGACTGGATTATACCATCCTGTCTAAAAGCCCTATGGCGATGCAAGGCATGAACGGCCAGGATATGCTAATGCCCATGGTTTCTGTGAGTTTGCCCATTTTCAGGAAAAAATACAAAGCTATGAGAAAAGAAGCCGAATTTATGGCCACCGCTATGGACCAGGAACAACAAATGCAAAAAAACGAATTGCGTTCCACCTACGAAATGACCCTTTATGAGCTTAATAAATCGAAAAAATTGCTTGACCTATACGACAAACAAATAAGAAGTTCCCAACAGGCAAATGAGTTGTTGATTTCAGCCTTCAGCAATGCCACGGGCGATTTTGAAGAGGTTTTGCAAATGAACCAGGATATTTTAATGCTGAAAACCCAACAACTGCAAGCAGTGAAAAATGGAATAACAGCACAGGCAAAAATGGAATATTTATCCTCTAAAACAGAGTAAAAAGATGAAAACAAAAAATAAAAACTTAGTTAAGGCACTTGGTATTCTGGTAATAGGAATGTTATTGGGCTGGTTGCTTTTTGGTGGAGGTGGAACTTCTGAAGAAGATGAGCACGAACATACAGAAACAGCATCATCAGAAGACCAAATTTGGACCTGCTCCATGCACCCCCAAATTCGCCAAAATGAACCCGGGGATTGCCCTATTTGCGGAATGGACCTTATTCCGCTGGAAACAACAGAATCGGGAGATGACCCGGGTAGTTATCAAATGAGCGAGAACGCAATGAAACTCGCCAATGTACAAACGATGGTTGTAGGACGGGGAGATGCATCCCGGAAAATAAGGTTAAATGGAAAAGTGCAGGTCGATGAAAGGAATTCCTATTCTCAATCTACACACATCCCGGGAAGGATAGAACAATTGACAATCAACTTTACGGGCGAGAGCGTAAACCGGGGGCAAACCCTCGCAACTTTGTACTCTCCTGAACTGGTTACAGCCCAGGAAGAATTGTTACAGGCAGCCAGCATAAGGGAAAACCAGCCGGAATTGTTTGAAGCCGCCAAGCAAAAACTGAGAAACTGGAAAATTGGTGAAGCACAAATCGAGCAGATCGTGGCAGGCGGTCAGGCATTAGAGCGATTTTCAATAAGAGCAGATGTAAACGGAATCGTTACCGAAAAAATGGTGGACCTTGGGGATTATGTAGAACGGGGAATGCCTATTTATGAAATTTCCGATCTTTCAAAAGTGTGGGTGCTATTTGATCTTTATGAAGGTCAGCTTTCCTGGATCAATGAAGGCAGTGAAGTAGATTTTACCATAAATTCTTTTCCGGGGGAAACATTTGAAGGTACCATAAGTTTTGTAGATCCTTTGCTTGATTCCCAAACCCGGGTGGCAACGGCCCGTGTTGAGGTGGATAATAAAGATGGGCGGTTAAAACCGGGGATGTTTGCTTCGGGAGTTGTGCAAAACAACATTGGGCAAACAGGAACCCAGGAGCTGGTCATACCCAAATCGGCTGTCTTGTGGACGGGGGAAAGATCCATTGTATATGTAAGAAATGAGATAAATGGAAGAGTGGCATTTCAATTGCGTGAAATCATATTAGGGCCATCGCTTGGTGATTCCTATGTGGTACAGGAGGGATTAGAACCGGGTGAGGAAATTGTGACCAACGGCACCTTTACCGTAGATGCCGCCGTACAGTTATCGGGCAGGCCAAGTATGATGAACCCCGAGGGTGGTGGCGGAGGTGGTTCCATGCCTGGAATGGATATGCCGGGGGATCAAATGGAAACCTCGGATTTTGTAGAGGAAGAAGCAGTTGATCTGAGTAGCGAAATACCTGAAGCTTTTAAAGAGCAGCTTAAAGATGTTGTTGATGCATTCCTTGAACTAAAAAACGGACTGGTGGACGGCGACGAGGAGGAAACAGCCAGATATGGTGCTGATTTGTTGGCAGCCCTGGAAAAGCTGGATGGGAATTCATTGAGCGGGAACGCCAAAGCCTTTTGGGATGAAAAGAGAAGTTTCTTATTTGAGCATACCAAGCTTTGTAAGGAGGCAGATTCTATGGAAGGGAAGCGGGAGAATTTTACTTTCCTTTCCCAACCGCTCGTGAAAATTGTAGAGGCTTTTGGCGCTGAACAAACTTTGTATGTGGATTTCTGCCCCATGGCCAATGATAACAAAGGGGCTTATTGGCTCAGTGAGGTAAAAGAGATCCGTAACCCCTTTATGGGGGAAGAAATGCGCACCTGCGGAGAAGTAAAAGATGTTATAAAATAAATAGGTTAAAAGACCCGAAAGAATCCTTTCCTGAAGGCAATCGGCAACAGACTTGAACAATTATTTATCTGGTGCCGATTGTCTTTATTATATGACCTTTAAAGATGACTGGCAATACACGGTCTACACTTTCTATATTGTAACAAAAACATTCGGTCCTATCCATCAATTACGATAGCGAATTTGGCTTTGGCGTGGCATGTTAATGGATGAAGCCATGAAGGCAATGCATTATACCAGTGACCCCGATTATGATTTTATGGAAATGATGATCCATCATCACCAGGGTGCGATAGATATGTCCAGAGTAGAATTAAAATATGGAACAGCAGAAATGGCACTTGAGGAAGCTCAAATGATCATAGATCATCAGGAAGAAGAGATTATAGAACTTGCCCGGTTCAGGAATGGGCATGGACAGCCTGAATAGTTTTGTAAAAATGTAACGCAAAAGCCTCCGGTTTCCCGGAGGCCTTGGTGATCCCGCTGGGGCTCGAACCCAGGACCCATACATTAAAAGTGTATTGCTCTACCAACTGAGCTACGGAATCATAATATAATTAAATACTCGAAAGACTTGAACCCAGGATTCTCCCGATAAAACCGGGATCGCTACCAAAACTCAGCTATCAAATCATTTTTGCTGCCATGATCTTGCTTTTTGAGCGATCTTTGCCGTAATTGGACTGCAAATTTAAGCGACCCATTTGAAAATGCCAAACTTACAGCAGATCTTTATTACAAAACTTGCTATATTCTTTCTTGCATTTATGCAAAGCTTTAACTGTCAAGCCAATACCCAAGTCCTCCAAAAAGCAGATTCTTTGTTCAATTCCAAAAATTACCAAGAAGCTTTAGTGCTTTATGAGGGAATTCTCCAGGATGGCCAGGCATACTCTCCCGCCATGCTTCTGAAAATGGCCTTTATATCAGAAGGAATAGGGGACTATCCCAAGACCACCCTCTACCTGTCCAAATATTACGACCATAACCCCACTCCACAAATCCCCAATAAAATCAAAGAATTGACCAATCAAGCCACATTAACGGGATATAATGTATCGGATAGAGAGCGGTTTTTTAATATATTGACTGATCATAGCCAGGAAATTACCTCCTCTTTAGCGGTTCTACTGATCCTCTCTTTAATTTCCCTGGTATTGAAAGGCTTTAGGTTAGGGTTTTTTATTACAAGCGTATTATTGGTATTCCTCGTATTTATAAGCAACAATTTCCTTAAGAAGCCCGATACAGGTATCATTACCGGAAATCCTTCATTAATTATGACACAGCCTTCAGCTGGAGGGAATTTGATCAAAAAGGTTGGCCCAGGCCATCGTGTAATCATTAAATCTCCCATAGATATTTGGTATCAAATAGAATGGGAGGATCAAGAAGCTTTTGTGAAAAAGGATCATATTTCAAAAATTTAAGGTAAAAAAATAAAATTGATTATGTTAATGATGATCATTTCTCCTTAATGGAAAGTAAAGAGCACATTGGAAGTCTAAGGGCATCAATACGCCTTTTTAATTCTCTTCATCCCCATCCTCCACATCAACCAGGGATAAAATCTCGCCGGGGGACATGTAAAGTGCCTTGATCTTATTTTTATACTTTTCAGGAAGCTTTTCATGATTAAGCACAAAGTTTTTTGTAGCAATAATTTCGTTTGCCAATCCATTGGATACTGTATAACTATCTGCTTGAACCTCCGCTTTTGTCATAAAGGACTTGGACAAATAATACTTCACCCCAAAGGATATCAAATTTGCCGCACTCCTATCTATGTAGTCCTTAATGTGTCCCAATTCATGACCCAACCAGCCCAAAAGCACTTCAGCAGGGAGCTCCTCTATGGGCAAAAGTTCATCATACAACTCCAAATACCGGCTTATCTTAATTCTGTAGGCCCGGTTTTCTTTATTATTAAATATCAATGAACCAATCTTAGGCTGGGCCTGCATCACAGAACCCCTTATCTTTTTCTGAAATTGAAAATCAATATCAACCTCCATTAATTCAGGATAATAGGACAGTGCTTCCAGGGTAATATTCTTAATTTCCTCGGGGATAACTTTATTGATTGCAAATTTTTCCAGATCATCATCATTTGAATTTATCAATGGATCTATATTTTCTATTGAATCTATATTTTGATCTGAGGCAGGAGAGGAGGTGAAAAGAAAATTAAATAATAACAATATAATCAAGGTTAATTTTATCATACTATAGGGTTTATCAATATTGATGATAGTACAGTATAAGAATAAAAAGCCAAAACGTACCAACATAGTTCCTTTTTATTCCAGACTAAATAAAAAATGGCAGCTTTTAGCTGCCATAATGTACATCAATGTGCTAGCATATTTAAGTCTATGTTTTATTCAAATTAAAGAGCAAAAGCTTTACTTTCTTTATTGTAATCCACACAACTGTCATATCTTCCAGGGGTTTCGATATATCTCAACGTCTTTGTAGCGCCTATTTCGGAAGTAAAATAGCCCAGAACGGTAAGATCTTTAAGCATATTGATATAGTGCGGCCCTTCGCGCTCTTCTGCTTCAGCTCTGGCTTTTTCATTGACTTCATTTAAGTAGGTCAATCTTTCTTCCTGACTCGCCTCTATAAAGTCGCTCCCTACCTGATCTTTAAAATCTTTTCTTAAAGTATTAAGGCCTTTCACAAAAATTTCCTGTTCCTCTTTACGATAGGTGTCTTTTACCATCAACACCATAAAAGAACCAATTTCTACTGCTTTTGCACCTGGAGTGTCTGTAGCCGGAATGATTGTTTCCCCAATTTCATCAAGGAATGCGATGTCTCTCTCTGAAAATTCCAGGCCCTCAATCCTATCTTCTGGTGCACATCCTGTCAAGATCACGTTGGCTCCTACCATGGTCCCTCCCATCATAAGGACCATGCTTTTTAATGCATCTCTTCTATTCATTGCCATAATTCGATTTCTTAAAGCTTATAAATTACCCTTTTTTAATTCATTGAAAGCGAAGTCAGCGGCTCTCGCAGTCATCGCCATATAGGTAAGGGAAGGATTTTGAGATCCTGCCGAAGTCATTGCGGCCCCATCGGTTACAAAAACGTTTTTAGCATCCCAAACCTGGTTGTTTCCATTTAACACGGAAGTTTTGGGATCCCGGCCCATTCTCGCTGTTCCCATTTCATGGATTCCCTGCCCCATGGTATAACCGGAATCATAGGTTTTTACGTCTTTAATCCCTCCTGCTTCCAGCATTTCCGCGGCATCTTCCATCATGTCTTTTCGCATTTTCATTTCGTTCTCCATGATCTCGGCATTCATCACCAAGACATCCATTCCCCACTTGTCTTTCTCCTCGCTGCTAAGCCTGATAGTATTCTCATGATAGGGCAAGATTTCCCCAAAGGCAGTCATTCCCATACTCCATGGTCCTGGCTCAGATAAAGCCTCTTTTAAAGGAGCGCCAAAATTAAGTTCAGCAACATTTCTACTCCAACCGCTTCTACTGGCAGATCCCTGATAGCCAAATCCCCTCAGATAGTCACGCTTATCTCCGTTGACATTCCTGTATCTGGGCACATATATACCTCCTGGTCTTCTTCCATAATAATACTTGTCTTCATATCCGTCAATCGTACCATTGGCCCCTAAGCGGAAGTGGTGATCCATCACATTATGTCCAAGTTCCCCTGAGCTGCTTCCCAAGCCTTCTGGCCAGATGTCCGTGGCAGACCTCATCAAAACCGCTGTAGAATTAAAGGTTGAAGCACAAAGAAAAACCACCTTGGAATTATACTCGATGGTTTCGTTGGTTTCAGCATCCAATACCTCCACCCCGGTAGCTTTCTTTGTATCCTGATCATAAATTACCCTGGTGGCTATTGACCAAGGCCTAAGGGTTAAATTACCCGTTGCCACAGCGGCAGGTAAGGTGGAGGCCTGCGTACTGAAATATCCTCCAAATGGGCAGCCTAAAGAACATTTATTCCTATACATACAGCCAGGCCTTCCTGGCAAAGGTTGAGTAATGTTTGCTACCCTGGCATGAATCATGTATCTGGAATCGCCATAACGTTCCTTGATCCGGGCAGCAACATCCGTCTCCACACAATTCATTGGCATGGGCGGCATATATTCTCCATCAGGAAAATGTTCAATACCATCTTTATTGCCGGCGATGCCCGCAAATTTTTCCACATGGCTATACCAAGGAGCCAGGTCCTGGTATCTTATGGGCCAATCCACTGCTATTCCCTCTTTTGCATTGCCCTCAAAATCCATGTCAGACCATCTATAGCTTTGCCTTCCCCATAAGAGTGAGCGGCCCCCCACCTGATATCCCCTGAACCAGGTAAATGGCTTCTCCTCTATATAAGGGGAATCAGATTCATGGGCCCACCAGTCTATATTCAATGGATTGAGTACGTAATCCCTGCTTAAATTGGGATGGTTTTCTATCAATTCAATGCTTCTACGTCCACGATGGGGTATCTCCCAAGGTGGCGTAGTGGCATTGTGGTAATCCTTGATATGCTCGACGTTTGGCCCCCTTTCCAGAAGAAGTACCTTTAAGCCTTTTTCCGTCAACTCTTTTGCCGCCCAGCCTCCACTGATACCGGATCCGACCACAATTGCATCATAATTCTGATTTGCCATAATTACTTTACTGTAGGATTCTTTTTAGCTTTGATTTTTAAATATACTGCTTTTCTTTTATTTTTTCTATCTGGAACAAACCCCTTAGAGGCAGATTGAAAGGATAATTTCTGCACGGTGCTTTTTCATTAAATTGCTTCTTCTATTTCTTTTACTTTTTCTGATTTTTCCAGTTCCTTTTCATTGAATATAAACAGGAAGAGAAGACTCACCAGCGCGGCTATACCAGAAGGGATCATCCAAATGGATTTCCAGTCATGAGTGCCATTTTCCAAATAATAATCCATGACTATTCCTGCCACCCAAAATCCTATTAACATACCAATACCATAAGTAGCTAAAGTAATCAATCCCTGTGCAGCACTTTTATATTTCGGTCCTGCTTTGGCATCTGTATATATCTGACCTGAGACAAAGAAAAAATCATAACAAATCCCATGAAGGGCTATACCTATAATCAACATATAAGTGCCGGTCCCAGCATCTCCAAATGCAAACAGAGCATATCGGACCACCCAGGCGATCATCCCTACCAATATGGTTTTCTTGAACCCATATTTTCTAAAGAACACCGGAAGCAACAACAAAAACAAAGCCTCCGAAATCTGTCCTATGGTCATCTTTCCTGTGGGGTTATCTACACCTATCTCAGAAAGAAAGGGGTTGGCGTTTTGATAATAAAAAGCCAAGGGGATACAGATCAAAATGGAGGAAAGAAAAAAGATAACATAATTCCTATCCTTCAGTAACTTTAGGGCATCAAGCCCCAGTATTTCGGAAAGGTCCATCTTTTCTCCCTTAACGACTTTTGGAGGAGTTGCGGGGAGGAAAAAACTCAAAATGCCCAGTACCAAGGAACTTACACTGGCCATCAAAAATGTATTTCTTAATAGACCTTCCGCCAAGCCTTGGGCATTATCCCAATGAAAAACGAAACTGATCAAAAGTCCGGCTACAATCCAACCAATGGTCCCCCATACCCTTATTGGGCTAAATTCTTTGGCCGGATCCTTCATTTGCTCAAAAGAAACGGAATTGACCAAAGCAAGCGTGGGCATAAAAATAATCATGTAGCCAAAGACATAAGGATAGAAGGTGGCAAAATCTTCGGATTGAAACATCAGGTACATCAGGACAGCGCCCATCAGGTGAAGAAATCCAAGAATCCTTTCTGCATTGAAATATTTATCGGCGATAAGGCCTATAATAAAAGGGGCGATAATGGCACCAAACGACTGAGTTGAAAAAGCGGCAGCAATTTGTGTTCCTGCAGCGTCAAGGTTATTTCCAAGGAAGGTACCTAATGTCACATACCATGCCCCCCACACAAAGAATTCAAGAAACATCATGATCGACAATTTAACCTTTGTGGTGGAATTCATGTAGTGTAAATGATTTTGATGTTTTGTAATAATTGAATAAGAGGGAGCAAACTAATCAAATAATAATTTAATTTTAAGCCATTTTAACTTAAATTTATCATTTCCGAAATATTTGGGCAAGTAAGTAAAATTAATTATCTAGGAACACAACATTAATTCTAACCTAGTACTGCTCATCTACAATTTTCTTTGGCTTTTAGAATTTGAGGGTAAAGAAATTAACTTGGAAGGAAATTTAGACAAAATTACCAAACTTTTAAAACTTTAATTTAAAGAAAAGAATGAGTAACCAAAAACTTAAGATGGGAATGATCGGAGGTGGTCCAGGATCCTTTATAGGTGGCATTCACAGAAATGCAGCCGCCATTGATGGCCTCATAACGCTTGCAGCCGGTTCCTTTAGCAGTAAACCCGAAAAATCCAATCTGTTGGGCAAAGAATTGTTTCTGCCCAGCGAAAGGGTTTATTCCTCTTATGATGAATTATTTGAGAAGGAAGCTCTTTTGCCCCAAGAGGAAAGGATTGACTTTGTAAGTATAGTTACACCCAATCATTTACATTTTGATCCCACCATCAAAGCCTTAAAAAACGGTTTTCATGTAGTTTTGGATAAACCAATGACGCTGAACTATGAAGAAGCAAAGGAGCTTTATGCGGTCATCAAGAAAACAGGTTTGCTTTTTTGCCTCACCCACACCTATACGGGCTATCCCATGGTCAAAGAGGCCCGGCATCTTATATCAAAAGGACTTCTGGGGGAGATTAGAAAAATCTATGTGGAATATCCTCAAGGATGGCTATGGAGAAAATTCGAAGATGAGAACAACAAGCAGGCCGCATGGAGAACAGATCCCTCCAAGAGTGGAATTGCAGGCTGTATGGGGGATATAGGAACGCATGCTTTTAACTTAGCCGAATATGTGAGCGGACTTAAACTGACCAAGCTTTGTGCAGATCTTAATATTATGATCGAAAACAGACAACTGGATGATGATGGCAATATCCTGTTAAAATTCAATAATGGGGCATCTGGCGTGCTTACCGCTTCCCAAATAGCTACCGGGGCAGAAAACAATCTTAAAATAAGGGTGTATGGGGACAAAGCAGGATTGGAATGGCAACAGGAAGATGCCAACTCCCTGATTATAAGACATCCTGACCAGCCTGACCAAATTTATAGGGCCGGAGGAAATGTACCTTATTTATCCTCTTTTGCCTACGAAAATATCCGCACCCCAGGGGGGCATCCTGAAGGCTATATAGAAGCTTTTGCTAACCTTTACCGGAATTTTGCCAGAAGCCTTCAGGCCATCAATGAAGGGGCCAGACCTAAAGAAGAATGGCTGGATTTCCCAGGTGCTGAAGATGGACTCAGGGGTATGGCCTTTGTGCAGCATGCTGTGGAAAGCAGCAAGTCAGATTTAAAATGGACTGAATTTAGGGTTTAGCCCTACTGTGAGCTAAGTGGAGAGACTTAAACGGGAAGCCGGAGAGGTCGGAAGTCTTGTGTCAGATGTCCGAAGAATGGACGACAGAAGACCGGAGACGGAAGACAAGAAGTTCCCGACTATGGGTTGCAAACAAGGGAAGATCCAAAAAGTGGCATAATTATACCAAGTCTTTGATTTGGTATCCCTAACTTAGAGTCTTTGACTCAAAACCAATCATCAAGCGAAACGAAGGATCTGTTTCGCAAAAGCCAGGATCATTGAAGATACGATTGGAAAAATGTCAACTAAATTCAGTGCATGACACTGCTTCGAGCTTCAGTCAGGCTCCTACTTTCCATCATTCCATTTTCAGCCAAAAATCAACAGAATCAAAATAAAAAGTATTATCAACTAATTAACTCAATAAACTATGAAAACTATTAAAGGACCAGGTCTTTTTCTGGCACAGTTTGCAGATGACAAACCACCGTTCAACTCCTTAAAAGAAATAAGTACATGGGCAAAAAGCATAGGCTATAGAGCCATTCAGATCCCCGCCTGGGACAGCCGGCTCATTGACTTAAAAAAAGCAGCAGAAAGCCAAACCTATGCAGATGAAATCAAAGGAACTGTCTCAGAGGCAGGTCTGGAGATCTCAGAACTATCCACCCACCTTCAGGGCCAGCTTGTTGCCGTCCATCCAGCTTACAACGAACTTTTTGATGGCTTTGCACCACCAGAGCTAAAAGGCGATCTGAAAGCGAAAACAGACTGGGCTATCCAACAATTGAAATACGGGGCAAAAGCTTCCAAAAACATGGGCCTTACTGCTCATGCTACTTTTAGCGGATCTCTCATGTGGCATACGGTATATCCCTGGCCCCAGCGACCAGCGGGGTTGGTAGACATGGGTTTCAAGGAACTGGCAAAAAGATGGCTTCCTATTTTGGATGTCTTTGAGGAAAACGGAGTAGATTTATGTTACGAGTTACACCCTGGGGAAGACCTTCACGATGGTGTTACTTATGAAATGTTTCTCGAACAGGTCAATAACCATCAAAGGGCCAATATCCTGTATGACCCCAGCCATTTTCTCCTTCAATGCCTCGACTATGTACAATTCATTGATTTCTATCATGAGAGGATTAGAATGTTCCATGTCAAAGATGCCGAATTTAACCCTACTGGCAAACAAGGTGTCTATGGGGGATATTCCAGCTGGATCAACCGCGCCGGCAGATTCCGGTCATTAGGTGATGGACAAGTTGACTTTAATGCTATTTTTACGAAACTTTCCCAGTATGGCTTTGATGGATGGGCGATCCTGGAGTGGGAATGCGCCATAAAGCACCCTGAAAATGGGGCCATTGAAGGAGCCAAATTTATCCAGGACAAAATTATAAGAGTAACGGAGAAGTCCTTTGATGATTTTGCCTCCACGGGTATGGATGAAGAACTGAACAAAAAAATATTAGGGATTAAATAACTCAGTATAATCAATAACCAATGATTAAGTACATCACTGTATGCACATGCAGAGCACATGGTGAAGTATGTATCAATACTTAAAAATATTCTATGAAAAAATCTATGGTATCATTATCAGCCTTGTTGCTCCTTGCTTCCGCTTGCGGTACTTCTTCTACAAACGAAGGGGACAATACGGCGATAGAACAAGAAGTAGAAGTTATGGAGGAAAATGAATGGATAAGTCTTTTTAACGGTGAGAACCTTGAAGGCTGGACAAGTTATGGAAAAAGCACGGTAGGTGATGCCTGGAAAGTGGAGGATGGGGTAATTTATTTTGATGCCGCCAGCAAGAAAAATGAAGGATTGTCAGGGGGTGATTTAGTTACTCAGGATTCCTTTCAGGATTTCCACTTAAAGCTGGAGTGGAAAATATCGGAAAGTGGAAACAGCGGCATCATGTTTTATGTGATAGATAATGGGGAGTACAGCGCTCCTTATCATACCGGCCCCGAATATCAATTATTGGACAACGACGACCATCCTGATGGAAAGATCACTTCCCATAGGACCGGGGATCTTTATGATTTAATCGTTTCTTCTGAAGAAACTGTCAACCCTGTTGGGGAATGGAACCAAACCGAAATCATTTCGGAAAATGGTAAATTGGAATTCTATCTCAATGGGGTGAATACCGTAACCACTACCATGTGGACAGAAGAATGGAATGAAATGGTGGCAAACAGCAAATTCAAAGATATGCCTGGTTTTGCAAAATATACAGAAGGTAAAATTGCTCTTCAGGACCATGGAGATGATGTCTGGTTTCGTAATATTATGATTAAAAAGCTTTAAGGAATTAAAATTTTGAATTTTGGGCTTGAGTCATGAAAGAATCAAAAAAGGGAGGCAATTTATTGCCTCCCTTTTTTGTGGGCTGTAACAATCTTCTTTAGCGGGCTACGGCCTATTTCGGCTCAATCCGACTAAAAATCCAACTGGGGGTTTTCAGAACTCCTGACTTGACCTGAAAAAATTCAAAATAAAAAGGCAAGGCCTAAATTGTGGTGTAGCAGGCTTTCAGCCTAACATAGAATTCAATAGCAGATGAATTTTCCCGGAAATGACCTGGTCCTGAATTACAAAATTGCGACCTGACCTTTTAC
>JBBDSC010000208.1:0-17686 GCA_040905145.1 Anditalea sp. | reverse complement strand
TAAAAGAGGCATTGGAGGCCCCAATGGGCCTGATATGGCACGAGGTAGCACACGAATGGTGGGGAAATAATGTCAGTTGCGATGATATGGCTGATTTATGGATCCATGAGGCTTTTGCTACGTATTCCGAACGGCTATATATGATGGCTTTGTTCGGTGAGAAAGGAGAAGCTGGGTTTATGGAAGGCTTACCCGAGCAGGTGTTGGGGAGAGAACCTATCGTTGGTGTATATAATGTCAACCATATTCATTAAGATATTGGGGATATGTACAGCAAAGGGACCCTGGTTTTGCATACTTTCAGGAACGTGTTGGACAATGACGCACTCTGGTCGGAGATACTGCTGGGCATTCAGCAGGATTTCAGGTACAAGACCATCACAACGGATGATTTGGTGAGTTATATCAATACCAAAACTAACACTGATCATAAGTCAGAATCTTTTTATTGGCCATTTTAAACATTTTTAAAAAATACCCCCCTTCAGTTCCACCTCATACCCATGGTCCACCTTTAAGGATGGCGATTCGGCGGCCCTTACTGCCAATCGGTCACAACATTCATTTTCCAAATGGCCGGCATGGCCCTTTACCCACACAAACCTGGGCTTATATTTCAGGTGAAGGGAGATATACCTTTTCCACAGATCCACGTTTTTTTTATCCTTGAAACCTTTTTTTTGCCAGTTCCAGATCCACCCTTTTTGCACCGCATCCACCACATATTTGCTGTCAGAATAAACGGTAACGGGAATCCCTTCCACTTTCAACTCTTCCAAACCCTTAATTACTGCCAGCAATTCCATTCGGTTGTTGGTGGTTAGCCTGAATCCTTCAGAAAGTTCCTTGCGGTGCTTTCCATACATTAAAACCGTCCCATAACCTCCGTTACCTGGATTTCCCTTTGCTGCCCCGTCAGTATATATTGTAATCATAATGTAAAGTAAACAAAAATGTAAAAGGATTTCATCTGACTTATGTGGCTGGGCTTACCAGAATTAAAACCCACCAAGATTAGATTTGAAGATTTTAATGGCAATCGAAAGCAAAATGATCCCAAATATCCGCCTTAACACATCTAATCCGGTTCTACCCAATTTTTTCTCTAACCAGTTGGTGCTTTTCAACACGATATAGACAATAATTAAGTTGATCACAATTCCCACCGCCAAGTTTACTGCTGTAAATTCAGATTTTAAGGTCAAAATAGTGGTTAAGGTTCCTGCTCCGGCAACCAAAGGAAATGCAATGGGCACAATGGAAGTACTTGTGGCACCAGCTTCGGTATCAGGTTTAAATATTTCGATTCCCAGAATCATCTCTGCCCCTAAGGCAAAAATGATCAATGCGCCAGCAATGGCAAAATCATCCACCCCTATGCCAAAAAGATTCAAAATGGATTCTCCCAACAACAAGAAAAGCACCATCAGACATCCTGCGGCAATGGTGGCTTTGCCTGACTGTATATGCCCCACTTTTTTTCTTAAATTAATGACAATAGGAATTGAACCTAAAATATCAATGACGGAAAAAAGAATAAGTGTGACAGAAAGAATTTCTTTTAAATCAAACATGCTGGGAATCATCTAGACTCAATTTTTTTCTGTAGAGCTTCCCCTGTTAAAATCCTTTTAAGAAGCGGATCAACTTATCAAACTCTTCATCGGTAACTGCGGGGAAATTGGCAATTCTGAAACTTGTCGGTTTCAGAACCCCATAGCCACTGCCCATTTGCATCCCGGCTGATTCAGCAGACTTTTTTACTTGAGAGACGAACCCTTCTTCCCCGGAAATCCCCAGGACTGTCCTGCTCCTGGTCTGTGAATTTTTGATCAAGAAATCCAATGATTCAGAATCGGCGATGACTTCTTCCATTCTTGCCATTCTTGATTCCACCATCTTACTGGTGGTGGTAATAAAGGAAGTATCCTGTAAGCTTCTATTGAGCAAATAAATGCCCAAAACGTTTGGGGTATAATGTGTCTGATAAATTTCCGCATTTTCCAACATAAAGGATAGGCTGTTATATCTGCCTTTTTCTCCTTTTCTATTGACTTTTTCTATGGCTTTTGGGGACAGAATCAATAAGCCCAAGCCTGCGGGAAGCCCAAAGCATTTTTGTACAGAGGCAAACCAAATATCCGCCATTTTGAAATCAAGGTAAATTCCTGCCATGGAAGAGGTGGCGTCCACGGCAATCATTTTTTTCGGAAACCTCTCTCGTATAGCATCAATGATTTTGGGGCTCACTTGGGTGGCATTGGAAGTCTCGTTTTGGGTAACCGCAATAAGATCAAATGATTCTCCTATGGTCAAAGCATTTACATCCACCTCCCGGTCCTTGTCCAATTTATGTGCTTGGGCAGAGGGATCAATATTCCGGGCAAAATCAAACCATTTTTTGCCAAAATCCCCCGAAAAAATATGAAAGGAAGATTCCTCTACCAAGGACTGGGCGATTATTTCCCAATTTTCTGTAGCGCTCGAAGTAAATAACAATTTATAATCCCCGGGTATTTCAAGCTTTTCTTTTATCAGCTCTTCCGTCTCCTGGTACAGGTGCATGAAAGCTGCGCTCCTATGATTGGCACTTAAAATCCCATGATCAAAAGCATCTTTGAAATATACAGGTAATTGGTCATAAACCTTTGAAGGTCCAGGTGAGAATGAAATCATGGATGTTACTGTTGTTTTTTAATGAAATATTGAAGACCAAGATCATAGCCGATCAAGCCAAGACCAGCAATCATGCCTATACATTCCTTGGAAATGATACTTTTGTGCCTGAATTCTTCCCGCTTGTAAATATTTGAAATATGCACTTCCAGTACAGGGGTGGCCACAGAAGCAATGGCATCCGAGATGGCCACAGAAGTATGGGTAAAACCTCCTGCATTGAGTAAGACCCCGTCATATTCAAAACCCACTTCATGTATCTTGTTGATCAACTCCCCCTCCAAATTACTTTGATAGTATTCCAAATTTAGTGCAGGGTATTGATCCTTAAGGCCAATAAAAAAATCTTCAAAAGAAAGGCTGCCATATATTTCCGGCTCTCTTTTGCCCAAAAGGTTCAGGTTGGGCCCGTTAATGATGATTATTTTCACTTATTGTTTTTTTCAGTTTTTTGATGTAATACCATAAATGTATATGCTCTTTGCCCGTCACCCCCATGTTGCAAATACCTGAATGCTTTCGGAATTTGATATCAGTGAAATCTCCCTGCAAAAGCAAGATCAAATTTAAGCAATCCTAATTTAACCCATCTATTTATTTTCATTCTTTTTGTCAGGATGTTTATCCTTATCTTTCGGACAAATAAATTTTCAATATGTCCTGGGAAAATCAGATCAAGCAATTTCAGTATTACCTGAAAATAGAACGTTCGTTGAGCCCAAATTCCATTATGGCCTATTGTCAGGATTTGGAGAAGCTCAACAATTACTTAAGGAAGGAATATCCTGAAATTTCCCCTACAGAGGTGACACTGGATCATTTGAGAGACTTCATCAATGACCTGGTCGGCCTTGAAATTTCCGAATTTACCCAAGCAAGGATTATTTCGGGCATCAAGGCTTTTTTTAAATACCTGATGTATGAAGAAAAAATCAAGGATGACCCAGCATTTTTGCTCAAAGCCCCAAAACTGGGCAGGAAGCTACCGGACACGCTGAATTATCAGGAAATCACCCTTCTCCTTGAAGGGATCCAACTTGGCGAGCCGGAAGGGCATCGCAACAGGGCCATGCTTGAGATACTCTACAGCAGCGGCCTCCGGGTCTCTGAACTCATCAATCTTAAAAAAGGGAATATCTATACTGAAATTGGTTTTCTCCGGATCATCGGAAAAGGCAATAAAGAAAGGCTGGTCCCAATAGGAAAAGATGCATTAAAATATCTCCAAATTTACCTAAAAGAAGTTCGCACGCATCAAATCACCGTGAATGGGCATGAGGAATATGTTTTTTTAAACCGCAGAGGAAAAAAACTGAGCCGGGTAATGGTTTTTATCATGATCAAAAAACTGGCAGAACAGGTTGGCCTCCAAAAAAAAATCAGTCCACATACCTTTCGGCACAGCTTTGCCACCCATTTGATAGAGGGGGGGGCAGATTTAAGGGCGGTGCAGGAGATGTTAGGACATGAAAGTATCACGACCACAGAAATTTACACCCACTTGGATCGGGATTATCTCAGGCAAGTGCTGACAGAATTCCATCCCAGAAAATAACTGATCTTATCCCAATATGTGGTTATGCCTATGGAAAATTCAGTGGATAAATAAACGGCATCAAAATAATTCATAATTTAGCGCTCGAATAAATTCTTCGTCCAAGTGTACAAATCTCTATTAAAACCTCTTCTGTTCTTAAAGCAAGCGGAAGATGCCCACCGTTTAACCTTTTCATTGATACAATCCACTTTTAGTGTTCCAGGATTAAAACATATAATTAAAAGGTTATATCATTTTGAAGATAAGTCTTTGGAACGGAAGGTGTTTGGATTGACCTTCAAAAATCCTATAGGTTTAGCCGCAGGATTTGACAAGGATGCAAAGTTGATTGATGAAATGGCCATGTTGGGTTTTGGGTTTATAGAAATTGGTACATTGACCCCAATATCCCAGGGGGGGAATCCAATACCCAGACTATTCAGATTACCTGGGGACAAGGCCCTGGTCAACCGGATGGGATTTAATAACGGGGGAATAGATAAGGCCGTTAAACGACTGGAAAAAAGGAAGTCCAACGTGCTTATTGGAGGAAATATCGGAAAAAACAAAGTGACATCTAATGAAGATGCTGAAAAGGATTATATAATTTGCCTGGAAACCTTACACCCTTATGTGGACTATTTTGTGGTCAACGTAAGCTCACCCAATACGCCCAATCTCCGCGATTTGCAAGAGAAAGAACCATTGAAAAAGCTCTTATTATCTGTCAAAGTTGCTAATGACAAAAAGGAAAAGCCAAAACCCATTCTTTTAAAAATTGCCCCAGATCTGACCAATGGCCAACTGGATGATATTATAGGAATCGTTCAGGAGACCGGAATTGACGGAGTAATCGCCACCAACACCACCATCGACCACTCCACAATCTATTTTGAAAAAGAGCAAGCAGCTAAAATCGGAACGGGTGGCATCAGTGGAGAACCACTAAAAGCCAGAAGCACGGAAGTGATCAGGTATTTGAGTGAAAAATCAGGAAAAAGTTTTCCTATTATCGGCGTGGGAGGTATATTTTCTGTGGAAGACGCCATTGAAAAGCTGGAGGCAGGAGCCGCACTCATACAAATTTACACGGGCATGATTTATGAAGGCCCGGGGATTATCAGGAAAATTAAAAAAGGACTTGCACGTTATTACAAAAGTTGAGATTTTATATATTTCAAAATATAAGTTATCTTAACCTTTAATGAGCACTGAGGAAGAAATATGGCTTCAAACACTTACAAATCAAATACTTTTAGAAAAAAAGAAGACCCAAAAAAGGGACCTATAAAAAAGGGCCGGTCTAATTTTTCCTTAGCTTTTATTAAAGATAAGCGAATAGGTGTATCCATAGGAATTCTCCTAATGATGGTCGCCATGTTTTTATTATTGGCTTTCTTAGGCTATTTATTTACCGGGCAATCCGATCAAAGTGTTGTCTTGGGTGATGCTGAAAACCCGGTCAGGGCAAATGCTGCTGAGGCACGGAATTGGCTGGGCTATACCGGTGCTACTGTTTCACATTATCTTATATTTCGCTGGTTTGGCCTAGCTGCCTTTCTTTTTCCCCCATTCTTGTTTTTCCTTGGTTTTAGATTAGCTTTCAAGAAATCTTTGGTTTCTTTATCGAGATACAGTGCCTTTACTTTGTTTTTTATATTCTGGCTGGGATTACTTATGGGCTATGTAGTTCATATGTTGGATAATTATAACTACTTGGGCTTCTTAAGTGGCGGATTTGGATATGAACTGGCCCTTTTATCAGATGACTTCCTGGGTTGGGGCACATTTATTCTGATATTTGGTTCTTTGCTCATCTTTATCATTTTCTATTTTAATATAGATCAACTCAATGGTTTTGCATCTTCTACTAAATCCGGGCAATTGGACACCTATGAAGAAGATCAAGACAATCCTTTAGCAAAAAACACAACAGATCGACTGGAACCAGAAGTAGAAGATGAGTCAGGGGAAGCAGTCCCCACTGATGATAGCCACTGGACCATAAGAACAGAACCTGTCAAGCATCAACCTAATTCATCAGAACCTGCTTTCAACATCGAGGACACCACCTTATTTTCTGAAGACGCAGCCCTTCCAGAGAAGGGAGAAAAAAAGTTCTCCATAGCCAAAGCCACGGAAGAAAAAACAGTAACCGAAGTAGAAAATTTAGATCCCTACGATCCTACATTGGATTTGCCCCATTATCAATATCCTACATTGGACCTGCTGAACGAATACGACCAACAAAGGGTGACCGTTTCCAGACAGGAGCTTGAAGAAAACAAAAACAAGATCGTAGAAACCCTGGTCAACTTTAAAATAGGTATTCAGGAAATCAAAGCCACCATTGGCCCGACGGTTACCTTATATGAAATCATTCCGGATCCAGGAGTCAAGATTTCAAAGATCAAAAACCTGGAAGATGATATTGCTTTGAGTTTGGCCGCCTTGGGAATCAGGATTATTGCCCCTATTCCAGGTAAAGGGACCATAGGAATAGAAGTGCCTAACAAAAACAGGGAATTGGTATTGGCCAGATCGGTTTTGGGCACGGAAAAATTCATGAAAAGCGATAAGGAATTGCCTGTGGCATTGGGGAAAACCATATCCAACGAAGTTTTTGTGATGGATCTGGCCAAAATGCCCCACCTCTTAATGGCGGGTGCTACCGGTCAGGGGAAATCCGTAGGGTTGAATATGATCTTGGCTTCCCTGGTATATAAAAAGCACCCTTCCCAACTGAAGTTTGTGTTGGTGGATCCCAAAAAAGTGGAATTGACCCTGTTCAACAAGATAGAACGGCATTTTCTTGCTAAACTGCCCAATTCGGAAGAGGCCATTATTACGGATACCAAAAAAGTGATCTACACCCTGAATTCACTCTGCATTGAAATGGACAACAGGTACGATTTACTTAAAGACGGTGGATGTAGGAACCTTAAGGAATACAATGCAAAATTTGTTGCAAGGAAGCTAAATCCTGAACATGGACATCGGTTTATGCCCTATATTGTCCTTGTAATTGATGAGCTGGCGGACCTGATGATGACTGCTGGAAAGGAAATAGAGGCTCCCATTGCCCGATTGGCCCAGCTTGCCAGGGCCATTGGTATCCATTTGGTGGTGGCTACCCAGCGACCATCGGTAAACGTTATAACAGGGATCATTAAAGCAAACTTTCCGGCGCGCCTTTCCTTTAGGGTAACTTCCAAAATTGATAGCAGGACCATCCTGGATGCAGGTGGTGCAGATCAACTGATCGGAATGGGCGATATGCTTTTATCCCATGGATCTGAAGTCACACGTATTCAGTGTGCTTTCCTTGACACACCGGAGGTAGATGCCATTTGTGATTGGATTGGAGGTCAAAAAGGGTATAGTGATGCCTATATCTTACCTGAATATGTAGGTGAAGATGGGGATAGCAACCTGGACAGTATAGACCTTTCAGACAGGGATCCACTTTTTGATGATGCCGCTAGGCTTATCGTGATGCACCAGCAGGGGAGCACTTCTTTGATTCAACGGAAATTAAAGTTGGGTTATAACAGGGCGGGGAGAATCATCGATCAGTTGGAAGCCGCAGGGATTGTGGGCGCTTTTGAAGGAAGTAAAGCGCGGGAAGTATTGGTTCAGGATGAGAATAGTTTGGAACAGTTATTGGGTAGCTTATAAAAATCGGATTACTAAAATTATGTTTAAAAGAACAACCATGCTGGCTATGCTGATAGTCGGGCTAAACTTTGTAGTAAATGCGCAAAAGGATCCTAGGGCCAAAGAGGTGCTTACCAGCGTTAGTGAAAAATACCAGTCTCTCAATGGTCTAACCGCAACATTTGAATATACCTACGCTAATACGCAGGATGGAGAGAATCAAACAAATACGGGTGAGGTAGCTGTAAAGGGAAACAAATACAAATTGGTCCTCGATGATCAGGAAATTTATAATAACGGAAAAACTGTTTGGACTTATATCAAATCCAATAATTTTAAGGAAGTAACGATCAATACTGTGGACGAGGAAATGGAGGAATTGACCCCTTCCAATATTTACAACATCTACCAAAAAGGTTATGATTATCGGCTGACTGGAGAAAAGAACCTCAATGGTAAAATCATTCAAGAAATCGAACTTATTGCTGAGAATGCCAACAGCCAATTCCAAAAAATCAAACTATTTGTAGACAAGGCTAAAATGGATTTGGTAGGTTGGGAAATCGAAGATGATATAGGCGGAACCTTTACCTATCAATTTAAAGAAATCAATACGCAGGTAAATCTCCCTGAGGATCATTTTGTGTTCGATACCCAAAAGCATCCTGATGTAGAAGTCATTGATTTAAGATAAGTTAATGAACAAACAGGCACTTTTCCAACAGATCCGGAAGAAATCATCATTCCTTTGTGTCGGATTGGATCCGGCGATAAATAAGATCCCAAGACATCTTTTAAAAGAAACGGATCCTATATTTGAATTTAACAAACAGATCATAGACCATACTGCTAAATTTGCAGTAGCCTATAAGCCCAATATTGCTTTTTATGAGTCCATGGGCCCTAAAGGTTGGGAGAGTTTACAAAAAACTTTAGATTACATTCCAAATGATATTTTCACCATTGCGGATGCTAAAAGAGGGGATATTGGCAATACTTCTAATCTATATGCCAAAACATTTTTTGAACTGATGGATTTTGATGCCATCACCATTACACCTTACATGGGAATGGACAGCATCATGCCTTTTCTGGAATTCAAAGATAAATGGGTGATTTTGTTGGCACTGACTTCAAATGATGGCAATAAGGATTTCCAGTTGTTCAAAAATGCTTCTGGAAAGTCTCTTTATCAGGAAGTGATCACAAAAAGCCAAAGCTGGGGGACAGAAGATAACCTGATGTATGTAATTGGGGCGACAAGAGGAGATAAAATTGAGACTGCCCGGAAGCTGGCACCCGATCATTTCTTTTTGGTTCCCGGTGTTGGGGCCCAGGGGGGTAGTTTGGAAGAAGTGGCAAGGTTTGGCATGAATGCTTCCTGCGGGTTGCTGGTCAACTCTTCCCGGGGGATTATTTATGCCTCTTCAGATGAAAACTTCGGAAAAGCAGCCAGACAGGAATCCCAAAAGCTTCAAAAAGAGATGGAAAAATTCCTTGAACTTTATTGTTATTAAACCCTTAAGTAAGTAAAAAAATGGAACGATGGAATAAGGGGAATAATGGAAATGGTGAGCTTTCCCTATTCTATTTTTCCAACTTGTTTCACGCCCGCCTCACGGAGGGCAGGCAGGGATCGCGGTGAAAAGCACAGCGGCCGCAATGAAATAATTGAAAAGCAAACAAGCTGCGTTCGCTGCGTCTTCTTTGCGCTCGCCGCGTGACACGGTGTTCAGCTTCCTTCTTTGGCCTCCAGCCGCCAAAATCAGTGTCACGTCCTGCATTCAATTGACACTTCATTACATTGCCCCCTTTTCCCGTATAGACGAGGAAGGTTTCAAGCAATGGGAAACTTCCTCCAAAGAACCCAAATTCGGGGTTTTTCAGAAATATTAAGTACAAACATTTCATGAATAGGATTTTTTCCTTAAATTATGTAGCCAATCATCAGTCACATAGGGTTTTACTTTTCAAAATCATTTTTATGGCAAATTTTCAAGAAAACTTCTTGCAGTTGGTCTGGAAATATCAATACTTTGACAAAAACCAACTTTTGACCACCCGAGGCACCCCTGTGATTGTAAAAAAAATAGGGTTTCATAACTTTCATGAAGGGCCGGATTTCAATGAATCCCAGGTTAAACTAGGTGAATTGGACCATTTTGGCCATATTGAACTCCATCTTAAATCTTCCGATTGGAAGGCCCACTCCCATCATTCCGACGAAAGGTACAACAGTGTCATACTCCACGTAGTATGGGAGCATGATGAGGAAGTAGAAAGAACCGACGGCACCTTCATCCCCACCTTGGAATTAAAAGGAAAAATCTTCCTCGATGTGGTCAGGAACTACGAAAGACTTATTTCCGGAAAGCCGGACATTCTTTGTAGTGAGGATCTGTATCAAATAGAAGATATCATTAAATTTTCCATGTTGGAAAGAGCCTTAGTGGAAAGGTTCATAGAAAAAAGCAAGCTGGTACAGGGCATTTTACAAGCCACCATGGGCGATTGGGAGGAAACTACGTATCGATGGCTTTTTTACAGCTTTGGGTTTAAAGTTAATAATAAAACCATGTTGAAACTGGCCACAGGTCTTCCTTATCGGCTACTTAAAAAGCAAGCCAATCAGCCATTGATTCAGGAGGCACTGGTATTGGGCCAAGCTGGTCTATTAAAGGCAGCTGCCCATGATGATTACACCAAGTTTCTTCAAAAAGAACATCATTTTCATCAAAAAAAGTATGGCCTGAAAAATGACATTTTTCCTACGGAATGGAAATTTATGCGGGTAAGGCCTTCCAACTACCCCACCATCAGATTGGCCCAATTGGCAGCTATCCTACATAAAAGCCCCAATCTTTTTTCCAGCATTCTCCATGAGGTAACGGGTATTCATACTTTTAAACAACAGTTAGATTTTCAAATCTCCAGCTATTGGCAATATCATTATCATTTGGGCAAAGAAACGTCTAAAAAACAAGGCAGGGAATTGAGCCCTGTTATATTAAATTTACTGGCTATAAATTTTTTGGTGCCTTTATGGTATGCTTATGGACAATTTACCGCTGATTATAAATGGCAGGAAAAGTGCTTTGACTTATTACAGGAAATTGCTCCCGAAGAAAATCGGATCATCAATAAGTTTGAAACCCATAATTGGAAAGCAAAAAACGCATTTGACACTCAAGGTATGATAGGTCTGCACAATAATTATTGCATGAATAAGAAATGCCTGGACTGTAAAATAGGCCAAAACCTTTTACGGCCACAAAAAGCATGACTTTTGCTTAACAGGGTAATTTAGCTTAATTTTGCAGCCTAGATTAAATAAGGACTATGGAGAAACCAGTGATTATATTAGGTGCAAAGGGAATTGCTCATCCTGCTTTAGAAATCTTTAACAGCAATAATGTGGTGGTGTATGGCTTTCTTGATGAAGACATCAGCTTACACAGTACAGAAATCAATAAGGTACCGGTCTTGGGCCATACGGAAGATGAGGACTTTCTCAAGCTTATCGGAAAAAAATGTGAAGCTTTTGTAGCAGTAGATGATAATTCCTACCACCAGTTTTTAGTAAAACTACTCAATGAGCAAAGAAAAATACAACCTATCAATGCCATACATCAAACAGCCTTTATCTCTACGGATGCAGAACTGGGCCATGGTAACTTTATCAATGCAAAAGTAGTGATTGGTGCCGGAACCAAATTGGGACATCACGGGATTTTCCACACTGCTTGTTCCATAGATCACCAGGTGGAGATAGCTGACTTTGTACAGATAGGAGCTGGCTCAGTGATCAATTCAAATGTGAAAATCGAGCAAGGAGCATTTATAGGCTCAGGGGTAACAGTAGTGTCGGGTGTCAAAATAGGCAAGAATGCCCGGATTGGTGCAGGATCCGTTGTTATCTCAGATATAGCTGCTGAGGGTACAGTATTTGGAAACCCAGCGGTTGCAGTTAAAAAGTAAATTAAATAAATGCCAAAACATCCTGTCTGAAAACAGGTCATGTGTTATGGAAGATTCAAATTACTCAATAATACTTTATTACTGCTATGCCGAGATCGAAGATCCGGAAGCCTACAGGGAGGAGCATCATTTGTTCTGTGTAGAAAATAATATAAGGGGAAGAATCATCATCTCCGGAGAAGGCTTAAATGGGACAGTATCAGGGCTTAAGGAAGATTGTATCAAATACATTGATTATGTGAAATCAGATTCCAGGTTTTCCAAAACAGAATTTAAAATTGATCATTTTCATCAACATGCCTTTTCTAAAATCCATGTGCGTGCCAAGGAGGAGATCGTTCATTCAAGCCTCCGCCATATCAACCCGAATATAAGAACCGGTAAATATCTGAAGCCTGAAGAATTTAAAAAGCTGAAAGATCAGGCCGATGTGGTACTTTTGGATGTAAGGTCAAATTATGAGCATGAATTGGGCAAATTTAAAAATGCCATTACCTTGGATATTGATAATTTCAGGGACTTCCCTGATAAGGTCAAGGATTTGAAATACCTTAAAAACAAAAAAGTGGTTACCTATTGTACCGGTGGCATCAAATGTGAAAAAGCTTCGGCATATCTCCTTGAGCAAGGGTTCAAAGATGTATATCAACTCCATGGGGGAATCATTCAATACGGCCTACAAGCAGGGGGAGAAGATTTTGAAGGAAAATGCTATGTGTTTGACAATCGCATAGCGGTTGATGTCAATAAGATCAATCCAAGTGTGGCTTCCCATTGTCATGTCTGTGCGACCAAATCGGACAGGATGGTCAACTGTGCCAATCCAGTATGCAACTTGCATGTGCCCATCTGTGAAAAATGTGGATGGGAACTGCAGGGTGCCTGTTCCGATGTATGTAAAGGTCACCCCAGTAAGCGCCCTTATGACGGTACGGGGTATTACCGAAAAAACAGCAATGGATATAATCCTTACAAGGGCCTCTACAGAAGTCCCGATAAAGAAAAGATAAAGTCCCTGATAAATGGATAAATTCATACCTGATTCAGAATTAATTATAAATGCTGATGGGAGTATTTACCATTTAAATTTGAAGCCAGAGCACCTGGCTTCTTCTGTTATTACTGTAGGCGATCCAGATAGGGTGCCCCAGATATCACGCTACTTTGATCAAATCGAAGTGAAAATTTCCAAAAGGGAATTCATCACCCACACAGGCACCTATAAAGGAAAAAGGCTCAGCGTGATGAGTACTGGAATGGGAACAGATAATATCGAGATTTTCATGACCGAACTTGATGCTTTGGTCAATGTGGATTTTCAAAGCAGGAGGCCCAAAACACAGCATACCTGCCTCAACATCGTACGAGTGGGCACCTCAGGAAGTCTGCACCCCGACATTAAAGCTGGTGCGCTTCTGGCTTCCAAATATGGCATTGGACTGGATACACTGATGACATTTTACCCGGTCAGCTGCTCCGAATTGGAACTTGAAGTAGGAAATGCAGTTCAAAAAGCTCTTTCCCTCCCATTTCGTCCATACTGTGTACAAGGCTCTTCTTCCCTTTTGGAAAAACTTGGTAAAGGCATGTTTCATGGCAATACCGTAACCTGTCCCGGTTTTTTCGGTCCTCAGGGAAGAGAAGTAAGACTAAAGCCCGCTATTCCTGATATTATTGAACGATTGAGCCAGGTTCAAATCAGGGGTTTTGCACTCACCAATTTTGAGATGGAAACAGCTGGCTACTATGCCATGGGAAGACTTTTGGGCCATGAAGCCCTAAGCTTAAATGCAATCGTGGCCAACAGGATTACCAGGGAATTTGCCTCCAATCCAGATCAAATTATGCAAAATCTTATTGCACATACTTTAGAAAATATTTGAATTCCTTCCTTGGTATTGAAGGCTTCTTTTTTTATCTCATTTCTCCATGCCCTAAACTCAGAACAGACAAGAATTAAAACATCTGTGAAAACCTGCCGGCCGGTAGGCAGGTCTGTGGAATCTGTGGTGTAATTTCTTTTACTCTAAAGTAGAGGGTGAAAACATCGGGAAACAAGGATTGGGGCCCTTTCTTTCACCTATCGGTTCGGAGGCTTTCAGGAAAGAGGGGGCGACAGGGAAGATACAAGGGAACCTGATGAAGATGCTGATTTCTAATAAAAATCACCCAATAAACAGAGGGGTTTCACCCCTCTGTTTATTGGGTGATTTGCTCTACTATAAAGTAAGCATCCTTCTTTGAACCGTAAATTAATTGAGAACTGCGTGATCTTTGATGAGGAATTCCTAAAAAATAAAGACCTGGTACTTGGGATACTCCCTTTTGTTTTCGCAGTTGGTCAAGGTCATCTTCAAATTCGGGTAAGCGGATAAAATCATAATTGGGTTGAAATCCGGTGGCAAAAAGAATAAAATCATAGCATTCATCTTCCCCACCCTCAAAGGTGATTTCATTGTCGCTGGCCCCTATTACTTCTTTCTTCCTTTTGGTTTTCTTCAGAAGCTTCTTAAGATTACTATAAAGATAAATGGCTTCTCCTCTTTTCATTTTCTTTTCTGACATTGGCTTATTCAACTTGCCGAATTTATCGGCAAACCATAAAACATTTTTCCCAAACATATATAAGGGAGAGAATTTTAGGTTTTTGTTGGTAGACCAATGGACCTCAAAATACTTGCTCAATTCAGCGGCTATCTGAGCCGCACTGTTTCCGCTTCCAACCACCAGAACCTTTTTGCCCTTGATGGAAGTAGGGGTGTTATATTCATTACTGTGGATATAAGGAATATTTAAATTTGCTGACCAATCAGGGAAATATGGTTTTTCACAAAAACCACTGGCAATGATTACTTTCTCTGCAGTAATTTCATCCAAAGAAGTTTTTACTTTAAAAAAATCCCCTTCTTTGGTAACAGAGTTTACCACTTCATTCACTGAGACCGGAAGGTCAAAATGATTTACATACCGATCAAAATAATCGGCAATTTGATTTTTATGTGGCCTTGCTTTTGGGGACAGCGCCATTGGAAGGTCTGGTAGAGAATTGTAACCTGCAGGCGTAAATAGCTGTAGCGAACCAAATCTCTTTCTCCAGTTTTCTCCCACCTGTTTATTCTTTTCCAGTATCAGGAAATCTCTGTTCTTTTTTTGAAGGAATCTGCCTGCAGCTAAACCACATTGTCCCGCCCCTATTATCAAAATATCTTTATGCATAACTTATTCTATTCCTTCAAGCTCGCTCAATTCCAGCCATCTTGACTCCAATGTTCCTAATTGCTGGTCGATTTCCTGAACCCTGGTGGACCACTTCAGTAATGCTGCATGATCATCTGTTCCTTTACTGATAGTCTTAACCAATTCCTCTTTTTCACCTTCCAGTAAATGAATAGTGGATTGGATTTGTTCAAATTCCTGCTTTTCCTTAAAATTAGCTTTGTTTTTATTTTCTGATCCATCCTCCTTCCCTTTAGCTTTTGTTTCATTACCTAAAGCCTTTCCTTTCCCTTCAGACTTTTGCTGCTTTTCCCATTCCCTAAATACACTATAATTGCCCGGGAAATCCTTGATTTGCCCTTCCCCTTGAAAAACAAACAAATGTTCCACCAGCCGATCCATAAAATACCTGTCGTGTGAAACAATAATCAAGCATCCTGGGAAATTATCCAAAAATTCCTCTAAAGTATTTAAGGTCATAATGTCCAGATCATTGGTAGGTTCATCCAAGATCAGAAAGTTAGGATTTCTGATCAGCACCAGGAGCATTTGAAGCCTTCGTCGTTCTCCACCGCTCAAATTGGCAACGGGTGTATGCTGCTGTTTGGGCGGGAAACCAAACTTATTCAAGAATTGACTGACGGTAATGGTACTTCCACCAGCGACAGTGACCACCTCTGCTATGTCTTTGACGATATCAATAAGTCGCTTTGTCTCATCAAAAGAAAGTTCTTCTTGCTTGTAATAACCAAAAGCCGTTGTCTGACCAATCTTGATATTCCCGCTATCAGGGGCCAATTGTCCGGTTATCATATTCAAAAAAGTAGTCTTCCCCGCTCCATTGGGCCCTATAATTCCAATCTTATCCCCCTTTTTAAAAGTATAGGAAAAGTCTTCTATGATCTTCTTTTCTCCAAATGATTTGTTGATCTTGTCTATTTCAATAATAGAATTCCCTAATCGTTGAGACGATACCGTTAATTCGATCTCCCTTTCTTCTTTCTTGGTAAAGGCCTTCTCCTTAGTCGCTTCAAAAGCGTCTACACGATATTTGGCTTTGGTACTCCTGGCCTTTGGCTGTCTTCGTATCCACTCTAATTCTTTTTTATAAAGGCTTTTGGCTTTCTCCTGTTCAGTTGCTTCACTTTGCCGACGCTCCTCCTTCTTCTCCAAAAAATAACTGTAATTACCCTGATAGCGGAAAATCTTACCTTCATCCAATTCCAATATTTCATTGGTAACTTTCTCCAGGAAATATCTGTCGTGGGTGACCATGAAGAGGGAAAGATTAGCCTTGGAAAGATATTCTTCTAGCCATTCAATGGTTTCCAGGTCAAGATGATTGGTGGGTTCATCCAGTAGCAGTAGATCAGGCTTTTCCAATATGGCCTTAGCCAAGGCTACCCTTTTTCGCTGCCCTCCTGACAAAGTTCCTACAAGGACATCTGTATCATGCAATCCAAGTTTACTGGACACTTCTTCTACTTGGTATTCATAATCCCAGGCCTGTAAAGCATCCATTCTTTCCATTAATCCATTCAGTTCCCCTTCATTGTGCTTCCCAGATGCAGTATCCCGCATGGCTGTTTGATATTGTTGGATTACATCGAACACTTCGTTGGATGAGTCAGAAAAAATGGTCTGAAAAATGGAAAGTTGACTTTCAAAAACAGGATTTTGATGCACATACGCTATTTTCACATTTTGATTTATAGCCAAATCACCTGAATCCGGTACTTCAAGGCCCATGATTATTTTCATTAAAGTAGACTTGCCGGCTCCGTTGATTCCGACCAAGGCTATTTTCTGACCCTGATCAATTCCAAATGATATATTATTAAATAATTTCTTCTCTCCAAAAGACTTAGAGAGGTTTTCTACTGATAGGTAATTCATATGCAAAATTAAACAAAAAAACACTTTAAGAAAAGGATTGCCATCGTCTACCTCTTAAGCTTAATTATTTTGGGACTGTAATTTCCAACTTGAATATTTAAGGAAATCAATTGCTCCCAAGAGTAGTTGCACGAAAGCGGATAGTTCAATAGCTTCCCTTTCCAAAAAATACCTTTATGGCTTTGCTCACCTGCTTCAATGCTTCCTTTAAATGTTCCCCAGACTTTTTCAATTTGGGCTCAGCTTGTTTTTTTTTGTTTTTGAGCTTTTGATCAAATCTCCTTCTCTTTTTATGAAAATCCCTTTCAAGATTTTCTTTGTTTTCTTTTAGTTCCTCAATCTTTTCTTCAAATTCCTTTTTTGCACCCCCTGAGGCTTCTTTGCCTTTTTCAATCAGTTCATCTATCTTAGTACCTATATCTTTGAGGAGCCTTTCAATTTCCTCAAAAGCTGATTTTTTGGCGGTCATATTCTAAATTTTAAACTGGGAAATTATGTAATCCAATATACAAAGTAAATCCATTCCATCACAATCCATTATTATATTTTGCATATCCAATAATGAATACGGGGGAATATGGAGCATGGAGGATCAAGAAAAAGCCCATAGCTGATGGTCCATTGCCTCAGATCTCACGGCTCAATACTCACATCTCTCAGGCCCATATCATAAAAAAAGGCCTGTCCGTTATGGACAGGCCCAGTAATGGGACGGGCGGCGACCTA